>JAMPEY010000038.1 GCA_023664665.1 Lachnoclostridium sp. | reverse complement strand
AAAATCTTCTTTTCTATCTTTTTCTGTATACATAGCAAATCCTCCTTTCGGTTTTCCTTAGGTATAAGCATATCACAGATACATCAAATTATCTATCAAATTTTTATTGGGGGATATCCCATCAATAATTTTATAAACAACTTTTCTTTCTCAAAATAAGTTAATGGATGTTGCGCATGTAAATGATACACACAAACAGCACATCTATGTTGTATAAAGGTGCTGTGTCTGTGTAAGTGTTTGGATGTGATGAACCGCACCGTGTTTCAGGGTGCGGTATCTCCATCCGTTCAAGATCATCTCATCGTGCTCAGTTGCAAAGCGTCAAGGGACAAACCGCGGAACCGGTTTTCCAGTTCAACGCCAACCTGTTTTACCACTTCCTGACTTGTAATGCCGGGACAGGTAATGTGGATGCCGCCGACATTGATATTAGGCTGGCTCTGCTTTATGTTGTTTATGGTGTTTACCTGCTTGGCATATCTGTCCATGCCGATCATTTCGCTCAGGTCATAAGGCGCCATGCTCAGGAACGGCAGGATATCGTCTGCCTTGGGCCCCAGCGCGGCAAGGCATTTTTCCCACTTCTCCCGTTCAAGGGCGCAGTAGGGGCGTTCCACGGGGCGGGATGCCCTCAGGGCGTCTGCAAGGCTGCCCACCTGTTCCGGGGTCGCAACGGCTTCCCCCTCTCTGAGGATTGCGGGGACTTCCTTTTCCCCAAGTCCTGTTTTCTGTACCAGCTTAAAGTCTTCATCAAAGCTGTGCTTCCCCACGGGCCCCTGTTTCAGGCCTGCATGGTACCTGCTGACATAGTAGCCGGGGATGTTGCTGTTGCCGAATGCCTTCTTCCATTCCTGCCCGTCCCCGTCGGTATCCATGCCGTTCAAGGCTGCCGCGGCTTTGTTCAGCTTTTCCGCGGCAGCATCGGCATCTTCTCTGGTATGGTATATCGCTCCTACCCTTGTGGCGGTGCTTTCGTCTATGACTTCGTAACCGCCGTCCCTGTCATGGGACAGGCTGCCTCTGGAAGAATCCCCGATCGTTACATTGTCTGCACTGTCCATGGCAAGTGATGCCTGATGGGCGGCATCCACCATCGCCTGCTGGATGGAGATGTAATCATCCTTGAAGCTGTTCAGCTTGTCCAGACGCATGTCGAGGATGTCCCGTTCCCATTCCTGTCCGAGGAGCTGTGCGGCGAACAGGTCTTCCTGTTCTTCCTCGTAAGTAGAAGTGATATTGCTCCATTGTTCCTTATAATCTTGGAGCTTATCGATCATGTCGTCAATGGCTCCGGTCTGGGCGTCACGGGCTTCTTCCAGCTTTGTGATGCCCTTTTCGATTTCGGAGACTTGGATTTCATACCTTACATTTGCGGCCTCGTCCTCCGCGTCACGGATTGCCTGGGAGTCGCTTTCATAGCGCATTCCCCCGGACTCACTGTACACCAGTGCGGTTCTCTGGTTCTTGGCCCTTTCCAGTTCATACAGGGCTTTCTGGAGGTCGATCTGCCTCTGTCTTTCCCTGTTGGCATCTTCCAGCAGGGTTTTCTGCTGCTCGAGGGCGTCAATCTGTATCCGGTAGCTGTCCTCGACCGCGTCCTTCTGCTTTTCGAGGCTGTCTATCTCTTTATCGAGCCTCCGGGTTACGGCGCTGATGGCCCTGTCCCTGTAGGAGAGTTCCTGACTGTAATGTTTTTCCAGGTGGGAGTAGTATTCATCCGCGGAAATCCTGCCTTTGCTGTAGTAATCCTCAATCAGGGCGAGCCTGTCGCGGATGTAGTCCCTGAAGTCCGTATATCCGGCTTCCATCTTTTTGTCCAAAACATTCAGTTCCTTATCGAGGAGGTCGGTCATGGACTGGGCGGCGGAGGTGGCGGATTTGGATATTCCACCAAGGGTATTAACATCAATCCCTGCAGCCAGTGCATTGATTTTTGCGATATCATCCTCAGCTTTCTTCATGACCCTGTCAACGGTGCCCTGTGACAACCCGCTTGCCAATGCGTCGGTTCTCCATGCGTAAAGTTTTGCATATGCAAGGGCATCATAACTTTCTTTCAGTTCATAGTTGGTTGATGTAAGATAAGCTGCTTCATCGCCTTCCTGCTTGATTTTCGACACATTATCTGTAATCCCCTGAAGCATCTGTGCCTTCATTTCAGCAATCCGGGATTCCGCAAGGGCGTACATCGCCTGTTCGTTCACGCCAAGCTGTCCTTCTTCAAGGGTCAGGTAATCAAGGAAATCTGCGCCCTGTTCCACAATGGACCGGAACTGGTCTATGGTGATGTAACCGGCAGAAGAGTAGGCATCTATGGCGCCGCTCAGGTTTTGGTATGCTGACTGGATGGTGTTAAGCTCATCGTTTAGCCTGCCAAGGGTATTGAGTTTTCCTTCTGCGTCTTCAAGGGCAAAGATGTCGGAAAAGGAAATGGAAGTATCATCTATGGTGTTTTTTAATGAACCAATAAACTCTTTTACATCACTGATAGTGCCAAATTTCCGGTCTTCTGGAATTTCTGCATATAAAAGCAGGGTTCTGTCTTCTTCTGAAAGGTCATTTTCGATAAAATCCCTGATATTTTTTGAAACCAGGTTCTGTTTTGCTTCAAACGCACCTCTTGGTACTTTTACAACCGGAGCAATCTTATCAAGATTATGCTGTGAATTTTCATAGATATCCTGAACCAGCTTGTTAAAATCAACACCGACATTATTACAGGCATTGTAAAGTGATGTAATGATATCGCTTCCGAACTTTTCTTCCAATGCCGACAGGTCTGTGCTTCCTCCTGATATGAAATATTTTATCAGTTGATCATACAAATCCTTAAATTTATCTTTCCTGAATATTGGTTCGATTACAATTTTATTATATTCAGAATCGGAATAAACAGCATGATATGCATTCTGTAACTGTTGTATGATATCTTCATATAGTTTTTTATCGGAAGCGCTGTATTGTGAAAAATCATCGGTATTATATTTGTTGATGATATCTTCTTTATAACTTTCAAAGATTTCAATTTTCCCTAACAGCTTTTTTTCGCTGGACAGCAGCAAGGATTCCATGGTCCTCATTGTTGTCTCATAATTTTCGGGCGTGACTTCGCCGATTTCCATGCCCTTTCTGCCTGTTTTGTCCGTATCTTCATATTCCCTTTTGTAATAATTAAAATTCTGATACGCATTATCAAAATCATCGAACAAGTCTTTTTTGTTTTGTTGAATCCCATTTACTGTTTCGCTTGCTGCAATGGCTTTCTTTTTCTCCTGAAGTGTTATGCTTCTTTCTAACTCATCATTTTGCTGGCGCAGTCTTTCTAATTCTGATTTATCAGTAAAAGACAGTACGCCTTTTGACTCTAACTCGGCTATTTTCTGATTTGTCATTGCCAATTCCGAATTCATGGATTCAATTTCTGATTTCGCTTCTTCATATTTGGAACGCGTGTCTTCAATGGCCCCGTTTGCTTTTTCTATCCTGTGAATCCAGTTATCAAAACCTTTAACAATTAGCTCGATTCCTTTTGTGATTATCAGGCCTGCCAACATATTCCCTGCAGTGGCAAGTGCCTGAAGGGCTGCTTTGCCGGCTTTTGCGGATAGTGTCTGTGCCTTGATTGCTTCGTTGTGAGAGATGGCGGAGGTGCGGGCTTGCTGGTTGGCTTTTACTAAATTTTCTTCTGTAATTATTTGACCTTCTAGCTGTTGTCCAAGTTGAGCCAAATGTTTTTCGCTTTCTGGAAGTGTATCAAATAGGTTTTGCCATGTGCTTTTGTTTTCTGATACATCAGAAGTCATTACCTTAATTTTTTCAATTGTATCAGAAATATTATTTGTATTTATTTCTGGCATTACATCAACTAATTGATTTTTTATATCTTCTTTTTTAGGAAACAGATTATCTTTTAAACTACTCCAGAATCCTGCATCTTCATCAAAGTTATCAAGATTATTAATAACCGATTTAAACGCATTATTTACAGCAGTTCCAAGTTCATTAAATGATTTCCCGAATATACCTATTTTAGAAGTCCATTTATCAAGTTTACTGTCAAATGTTTTGAATATCATACTATGATTTATTGTAGGTTGTGGATACCTATTAGCTACATGTTGTGGAAACATGTATAAGCAATTGTGGAGATTGCTTGTAATATATAGAAAAATATGATAAAATGTACAACATAATAAAGACAAGGAGAAAATTTATAATGCTTTGTTACTGTAAAAAATGTGGAAGAATAATATTGTTTTTACTTGATAAAGATGAAAAAATATGCGATTATTGCAATAGTGTTGTGTTTCCTATACCCGAACAATTTTTAAGTTCTGAATATTCAATCAATGAAGATTCGAAAGAAAATTTTATAAATGAATATATTAGAATCTCCCCAGAATTTGACCAGAATCTATTTGATTCCAGAGAAAAAAAAGTAAAACAACACATTAATGATTTTGAAAAACAAAACGCTGCATTAGAGCATGGCAAAGCAATATTGGAAGGTAGGGACAAAGGCAACAAATTTGGTGTCGAATGCCCTTATTGTCATGCCACTAATGTAAAAAAGATTTCAACTACATCCAAAGCGGTCCATACGGCTGTGTTTGGCCTGTTCAGTATCAGTAGAAACAGCAAACAGTGGCATTGCAATAACTGCCAGTCAGATTTTTAGTCAGCGTTCTTTCGCCTTTCTTATATTTGGATATCTAGGAATAGAAGTACACTAATGTCTCCGTTTAAATCTCCACAATTTCCGGCTAGGAGAAATCCTTTCGTTATCCTGTTTCCCGCTGTGATGGCACAGCTGCTATGGGAAGCAGGAGAGCAGTATCACTCTTCTGGTTTGTACCCGGTCACGGGCAGGTATCCTTCCTGGTATCGAGTGCCTCTTACAAGCCCTGCGGCTCAAAACCGTTTACACTCTGTGAACACTTCCATATCTGAATCATCAGACTTAGGGTTTCCGCTGCTGATCGGAGGTTTAGTCTGTTTCCACAAGACCTTCACTTAGGCTTTCGCCATATGACTGGCCACATGCATGCCGTGGCATGCTTTTGACTTTTCCTGCCATTGCTGGCATCCTTTCGGAGCACATTCGCATTTACCGTTTCCGGTTCCGCTGTAGTGTGTGACCACTATATATTCTCTATAAAAAAGCTTCCCAGCACTGGGGGATAGCAGCCCCCAATTACGGTTTGTTTTAGGGAACACTGTGGGCTGACCGGGCCCACACACTTCTGGCGTTGATACGGGTATCTCCGTCATAAGGGGCATGTCCAAAACAAAAAACAGTTCATGAAATCCGTACACTCATACGGCGTTTACCAGTGTTCCTGACCCCTGCGGAAAGTCCCGCAGCGAGTCCGACGGCCCCCAGGGGACCGAGCTTTGCAGTAACGGCGTCCACTGGGGACAGCAGGCCGTTCAGTGCATCCGCGGCGGTGGTGACGGCGTCGGAATGCACCAGATTGCCCATGACCTTGGCGAAGGTATTGCCGAGCCTGTTGACGGAGCCTTCCCAGTCGTCTGCGGATTTCGCCGCCGCTTCCATTGCGGAGCCGCCCCCGGAGGCATAATCATCCAGCATTTTTTCGTAGAGGCTCCAGTTTTCCAGGAGCGCCCTTAACCCGCTGTCCCCGCCGCCGAACGCGCCGGTCAGGCCAGCCCTGCGGGGATCCGACTCTTCCAGAGCGGTATAGGCATTGGATAATTCCTCCAGGACCTGCATGGGGTCGCGAAGGGAGAGGGTTCCCGCCCTGACTTCCTTCAAGGACACCCCAAGGGCTTCACATGCCTGCTCGCACCTTCTCAGCGATTCCGCGTCAATGATCTCCCCGTCCCCGGCTTCGCCCTGTATCTGCCTGAGATGCATGAGGATGTTTTGGAAAGCGTTTGCAGCGGCGTTTCCA
Organism: Lachnoclostridium sp.; assembly: GCA_023664665.1. Taxonomy (GTDB): domain Bacteria; phylum Bacillota; class Clostridia; order Lachnospirales; family Lachnospiraceae; genus Acetatifactor. Next base: position 18,744 of record JAMPEY010000038.1, on the reverse strand, counting down.
CCCTGGTGGGTGACTGCCATCATGGCAGCCATGGCGGCGGAAGCCCTGTCGATGGAAACGCCGGATTCCGCGGAATGGGAAGCCGCAGCCGCCGTCGCGGAGGCAAGCTCCCCCATGGAGAGGGCGTTGCGGCTGGCGATATGGTTCTGCCCGTCCAGCACGGCGTTCAGTTCCGCAATGCTGCCCCTGAGCCGGTATGCCGCATCCGTGGCGGTGAGGTAGCTTTCCGCCAGCCCGGCGTCCATGTCCCCGGCAGCCTGCGCGAGGAGGCTCAGTTCCGCCATTTCCCCCACATTGCCATACCCGGCGCGGTACATACCGAGGACGGAGGAAAGGTAATCCGGTGCCCTCCTGCCGTACCTGCCCGCCGTATCGAATGCGGAACGGCTGAGGGCGGACAGGTCCGTTTTGGTCAGGTGGCCGGCAGCCTTGCTGATGTCGGCCAGCATGCCGTTCATCTGTTTTAGCTCGGAGACGGCATTTTTTGCCCCGGAGAGGAACAGGTTGACCGCGGAGCCTGCGGAAAGCCACTGTTTAAAGCCCTGTGCCGCCTGTGAGAGCTGGTCCTTCAGGAAAGTCCCGAACTTCCCGGAAGCGGTCATGGTTTTTTCCGTCTCCTTCAGTGTGCCGTTCAGGGCGTCCGTATCGGGGGAAATGTCCGTCCGGAGCTTTAAACCGTCAAGGCTGCCCTGGAGCTTCTTTATGTCCGCATTGATGTTCTTTTTAGATTTTGCGCTGTCCAGTACAGCCTGGAGCTGTATCAGGAAATCGTTTTTGTCCATATGTGTTGTTGCCTCCTTTTTATTTTTGTGTATCAAAACTGCTCTTCCATGACTTTCTTCTCAAAATCTTCCGGATTCTTAATGAGTTCCGTTATCTGTTTATCCACAAACTGCCAAAAGGCAAGTTTCCATTTGATTTCTTTCTGTTTTAAAAGCATCCATCTCAATAATGTAATCATATTTTATATTCCTTCCTGTTTTAGTTTTATTTTAGTCGAAATTACGCTTGCGAATATTTCATATATATTATAATACTTATGCGCTCCCAAACGGGTAAGCGGTTCGTCTCTTGCCGTATGATTACATACGAGAACTTCCAGAATCAGCGGAGGTGATTTAGTGGAAAATACAAAAGAGGATATATCTTTGAGATGTTGGAAACGATTCTCAAAATTGCCGGAATGATAGTTACTGTAATAAGTACTATTGTTAGAGCAATTGATTTGGTAGATAGATTTAGACATCAAAAAAGCAACCGCCGCTCGCCAAAGTAGTAGGTTGCTTTTTTGATATGTAACTTATAACTGAGGCGAACCGTTGCTCTACGGAGCGCATCTCTTATAAGTTATTATAGTCCCGTTTGCATTTATTTGCAACCCCAACTTTCGATTCCTAATCAATTTCCTCCAGTTCCCGCATTGCCGGCTCTACAATGCTGTGGATATAGCCGTCGCCGCCGCGCTTTTCGTAATCATCGAATAAATCCCAGAATGCGTCCTTCTCCAGTTTTGACCATTTGCCAATCTCTTTATATTTATTATAATAACGAATTAAACTGCTCTTAATTTCTTTGATTTTTGTTTCGTTTTCTTTGGACTGCATATCTTTTAGCGTATTGGCAATGTCATTTACCATATTGGTCAGGGACAAAAGGTCAGACTTGATCATCTCATCATGCCTGATAGATTGCCTGACCGATTCGTTATGTTGTTCCTGAAGCCTTGACAGATCGCCGGATGTCTTGATGAGTAAATTATGTTCTTCGCGCTGTTTTTGCATTCCTCTGGTTTCTAAGCCCAATTTCCCGATTATCCACTCAAAAAGGGAAGTAATTGATTTTACGCTGGTAAGAATCACAAAGACAGCAATGAACACAGATGAAAAATTGATTCTTGTTAATTCTACGATTTCAGCCATTTCCTGTAGTCCGCCTTTATTCCTTGTTATTTGAAATCTGACTGATTGCCTGTTTCACTTTATCAAATCCCACCATTGAGCAAAGACCGCTTGCCAGACCCATCATAACCGCACAAATAACATTATTGGTGGTAAAGGGAATGGCGTTAAGCTGATAATATACGGCAGTTCCTCCGCCGCCCACAAGAATAGCGGTAATAAGCGCAATAAGGTTATAAGGCATATTAGCCTTGTCGGCTGCAAGGTTTTTAATACCCTCTGTCACTAAGCCGCTGATAACGGAAAAGGCAGACAGTAAAATGAAAAATATAGTAATGTTCATAGTATTCATAATTTTTATACCTTCCTTACATATTTATCTGACACGCTGATCCATCCGGCGCCCGATTTTAAACGCCCCCAGTTTCCAACTGTTTCAACAATGGTATAAATGATGCCTTTTTTTGCACCGTTTACTTTTACGATTGTGCCATTGGGAAATTTGCGGATATTGAGGTCTTCCAGAAGCTTTACCTGATAAGCGCCGGAAGTTGTATCGTTCCCTAATTTTTTATTGACCTCGTCAGCAATATACGGATGCATACCGTATAAATAATTTCCGGGACATGCTTTTGCCGCAAAATCCCTGTGTACCGTCATATTACATCCGTTTAAATGATTTACCCTGTCGTTTTTGTCGGTACTCCAGACCAACTTCCTGATATGATTTCTTTTGCAGATATCAGCAACAAGTTCAATTAAGCTTGCCATTGCTTTATCCGATACATGCCAGTCGGGTGCGCCGCCGTCGTTTGCCACTTCAATCGTAACCGCCCGGTGGTCGTTTGCCCTGTCGGAGGAACACCAGCTTCTGTCGGATTCATTGACATATAATGCGATTCTGCCATCCGAGCCGATGCCGTAATTAGAACTTGCCTGTCTTGCAGTCGGTGCAAAGACATTACCGCATCCTTCCACGGACAGATTTCCCGCCATACAGTGAATCGTGATGGTGTCAATCACATGATTTCTGGGGGATGTCCTGTTAGGACTGATTTTTGTATAAGATACGAGAGAGCTGTTGGTATAACTCATTTTATTTCCTTTCCCGAATATTGCTGATAATCATGGAGCAATATCCGAATTGTATTGTCATAAAAAATAGGGGATACACATGAAAAACAGTGTGTATCCCCACAGGTCAATCTTTGTACAATGCCTGAATTCCTTATTATGGTATTTTGGGAATCACAGGCCTTGATTTTTCGATGCGGTTCATATATTCCCGAAAACATTCGGGGGAGCATGCCATAGTTCTCCAGGAATGGATTTTTTTACTGTCGGCACAGCAAAAATATTCTTTACCGCATACCCGGCATTTTGTATTTGGTTTACTCAAATCATCACCTCATTAGATTATACCTGGGCGTTAGACATGTCGTATTTTCTGAGTACCCAGAGGTTCTTATTTTCGCCGTCGCATGCCTTGGTAAGGGATTCGATTTCAATACCCTGTACCGCCGCCTGATCGCCAACAGAAAGGTCGATTGTTCCGGAAATTTTACCCTTGGGCAGATACAACTGCAAAGGAACGTCAACCTCGGTGCAGATATCGGTAAACCAAGCGTCTACAATCACTTCGCCGGTCATGGAGAACTTATTGGCATCATTTGCGATTTCCTCGTATTCGGAGAACATGGGGTAATAATCGATGATGACAGTATCTCCTGCCTTAAAAGCGCCGGTAGGTAAGGTAATCGTCTTGGTGTCGGGGGTGTAGGTAAACTCGGAAGCGGATACATCGGCATTCTGCGTGTAGGCGTCACCCGGCAGTCCGTTGCTGTCTGCCTTGTAAATGTAATTGACTTCATTACCGGCTGCTCCGGTTGCCTTGTAGGATAAAGTTACGGAAGTATCACCGTCCTTAACTTCAAATTCCTCCCTGATCAGAACGGAGGAGCCGTTTGTCACCTTAACCACATCGGAGCCTACCTGTAAGGAAAGATAACCTTCATCGATGGAGCCGTTTTCTGCGGTGATGCTTGCAACCTTATTGACATCAAAAGCGGCAAGCTTTGCGCCGTTGGCACCCTCGGCGTACACAACATCCTGAGAGCCGTTAATTTTCAGGTTCTTCAAATCGTTGAGGGTTACTTTGTGTTTCTTGGTAGCCAGATCGTTGATAATGATTCGTCTTGTTTTCTTAAAAGCGTATTTCATATTAATCTCCATTCTGCCGCCCTCGGCGGCTCAAAATAGTAGTGTGGGATTTCACACCATCCAATTCAGTTCCTTTTTGTTTATGGTTTTAGAGCTGATGGTGCCATGATAGATTCCGTCCAATACATGCTCGGCATAGGTTTTACGGTTATTTATCGAGAGGGATTCGTTCAACCAGTATATTTTGCAATGACTGATATTGAATGGCGTAATGAAACCGTTACCGCAAAAACAGGCTGCTGACATGATATTTCCGAGAAAATCGGAGTTATCGCCGTCTTGCTTTTTTCTTCTTTTACGCTTTTTCATTTCATCGCGCATATCTTCAATCAGCACGCGTCTGGCGTTTTCGTCGGCAGGATTTATTCTTCCCGAATCATCAATGTGGTTGATGGATTTTACCCACTCGTATAAATATTCAAATACTTCTTTATCTATTTGACAGGATGGATTATCCCTGTCGTAAAAGGACACATTGCCGTTCTCATCGATATCTTTGGTGAAGCGGTGGTTGTCCTTCATGAAAAAGGATAGCGCATCGGAAATATTGTCCGTTGGGTTTACTCCGAGGATATCATATACAGATTTGTTTTCCCGGTAATTCATGCTACAGTTGTCCCACTGTAAAACGAACACCTCATAAGGAGACACTTCCATATAGTTCTTCCCCATATCGTCCAGCATGACCATGTTGGAATAGGGGTCCGCAAGTAAGAGCCGGACATAAGTCCAATACGCGTCATCGGGAGACGATGACTTATCTATCGATAAAACATCCCCGACGGTAGGATGGTAAAGGGTAATGGAAGGAGTAAGTTTAAAATCGTTTCCGGAAACGAAAAAGGCCTTACTGAATTTTGTGTTCATTGCATTTACCCCTTCTTTGGTTATCAGACTATTTTTCAAAGTACCTATTCAATTTTCTGTTATAATATCTGGTGATTTTCGCTTTTGCCCAAATTCTGGGTTTACAGACGATGTCATCATATGTATGCATTTCTTTTTCCGGAACATAATTGCACTCCAAGGTTAAACCATCCAATAATTTTACCGATTTATTTTCGGTTGGAGCAGTGGAAGATAAGTAGTCGAAAATGATATTCTCCGCCGACTTCAATACATTTCGGACCGTTACTGCATTTATCTCTCCTTTCTCTGCTATCTGCTTTATTAAATTGTCCTGTGTCAGTATCAAGTGACCGTTCCGCCTCCGTTTCTGTATGGAATCCGTTTTTGCAAACCTATCATGTTGCTTCCCTTATAGACACAAATAAAAGTCCACTGCATATGGATGATTTTATTTGGGATGATTTTATTTGACCCATGCATAGTGGACTATTTTCAACTAGCCAACCCCGTGGGACATCCTGTATTTTTGTTTCCTGATCCGGTCCCTGTTCCTTTTATAGATTGCCAAACAGCCGTTACATCTGCATGTCATTCCGTCGGTGGCAAAAACCTCAAACCATTCGCCGCAATCCGTACATTGTATATATTTGGTGTTTTTATACTCGTTTCTGTCTTTTAGGTTTTTCTCGATGTGCTGAACGACATATTGGCCATAGCAGAACCATAGTAATTGTTTATACCGTTTTCCCCGGCCGTATAGATATTCTACCAGCATATCCGCAAGCGTTTCATCGGAATATCCTAATTTACCGAATGCTTCCCTGATTTTACAGGCAGCATAGTGTAGGTTATCATCGGAGTCGTCCTTCATAGTGACCGTGTAACGGTACTGTCTGTTTAACCTGTCGTATAAATCGGACACTTCCCTGCTGCATATCGTCTTTGGATGAGCCATCAGCATTTGATAATCTATCTGCCCTAGTTTCAGCCCTCTGGTATTGATGGGTTTGTTGGGGATTCTGTCATATATCTTATTGACAAAGCTTTGATTGCGTTTTTGAACCTGTGTCTTTTCTTTATCTTTTGCATATTCAAAGAAAGCAGGCAGTTTTACCTTTGTAAATTCGGATACAACGGGCGAAAACCATTCCGGGCGCTTCGGCATATATAATGTTTTGGCGGCGTCGATACAGAAATTGTTTTCCATGCACAGTAGCTTGACCACATCGGCTGCTTTCGCTTTTTCTTCCCCTGTTCCGTTGACAAAAATGTCGCTGTTCCAAATCTTGGAAATATTGTTGCTGTAAACGCCGATATTCCCATGGGTAAAGGCAGCATTAAGACCGGCATATATGGTTTTGTTGTTTAATTCCGTGGGGGCTGCCTTTTGCATATGATAATAGAGCGGTACGACTCCCTCCATATTACGCTCGGCAATTCTTACAAAGTCTTTGTCGGCAACTACAAGGGCTTTATCTCCGTCAACATCGTACATGAGAATCTTGCTGATCAAATCGTGCGTGCTTGCATAGATGCCGTCGGTAACAAACCATTCCCGGATTTTTTTGGCACGCTCCCCATTTGCATAAGCGTCATTGGCAGTATTAAACCGAATGGCATGTTCCTTATATAAATGAGGACTCCTCAGGCAGTCCAATTTATCATATTGCCAAAACAGCCGGCAAAATACTTCTTTATCCGCTAACAGTCCGGCGGGGTTATCTATATGACCGAAGCAATATTCACAGGCGGCATAAAAATCCGGTAAAAGAAAAGTATATTTACCGTTGATTTCCAGTTTGCCGCTGCGGTATTTTTTCAATAAGCTATCTTTCACTTCCCGGAGAACATCCTTGGCATAGGTATCGGTTAACAAAACGGGATATAATTTAACTGCTTTCTGAAAAGGCGTCATATGCGTGTTATATGGCGTTACCCCAAGGATATCCAGCATGGTTTCTTTTGAATTACAGACATTGCTGATTCCTTCCGCCGATTTCTGGGTCAGTAAATCGATTTCTTCATCCGTAATATCCGTGAGGGTCTGCAGCATTTGGTAATTGATTTTTGCATTCCCGATTCGGTCTTCTTCCGTATTGCATTTGCCGGCACGGCAATGATATTTTTTGAAATTATCCTTATATTCATCCCAGGAATCATAATACTTCCACATTTTGAATTGGGATTTTGTGAAGATAATCCGAATATCTTCTTCCATAATATTGTGTTCTTTACCGTATATGTCGGTAATGACGGGAGAGCAGCGGTTTACCTCAACAAACTTCCTGAAATCAAATACGCCCAACAGGCCTTTGACCCATGGCGCACGGAACATAAAGTTTTTGGCTGATACGGCAGGCAATACCATACCGGCTCCGTCCGTGTGTGGGAGCGGTACAAAATCTGTTTTTCTGGTAACGGAATAATCGGTTTCGTCCACAAAATCAAAGGTTCCGTACACATTTGTTTCAAAATCGTCAATGACAATGGATTTATCAATGTCAAATCCGGGCCATTCATCGGTGGCGGAATTGGTTAAAGCCATATAAGCTAAATGTTTATTGACATTATTTCCGCCTTTTGCATTGATTTTATCAATGGTCAGACCGCACATAATCGTCTTTTCGATTTGATTCCATACCCTTTCTTTGATAAATACAGCTTTCTTTTTGCGGATTTGCCCTGCCGAAGAAGTGAAATATTTATATTTTTCGCCTTTATACATAAATCCGTAAAAAGAAATATCTTTGAATACATCAAAGTAATAGACCTGTACCACGATTAAGGCTTCCGTAAATTCATCCTGCCTGATGCCGATGGTTCTGCTGAGAGCGGAGTCAAAAACGGATATTACATTGGTATCATTTAAGCTGTCTTCTTTTATAGAACGGATATGATCCCTGCCGCCCGTCAATTCGTTTTGAGCCGCCTTATTGGCCAGAAGGGCAAGCAGTTGTTCTTTGGATTGCTTTGCTTTTTCTCTTTTGTGCTTTATTAATTTTGTCAACTGCAAATAGGCTGAGACGACGGTTTGGGAAGATTTTACACTCTCAATTTCCTCGGTTTTATGACGCTTCAAATTTTTGATGCCGTCATCCGTATAGCCAAGCTGTCTCAGCTTCTTTTCCAGTTCCGGCAGCCGATTCCGAAGATAGTTGCGTTCCCTGCGATACTTACAGTTCATGTCGTGTAAGTATTTTTCATGATTACTGTAAAAATGTCCGGTATCAACGGAATATAAATGATATTGTATATCCAGCATTTTAGAAGCCTCCTTATCATCGCGCTTTATTTTTCTAACCATACTTCCCAATAGCCGTCGCAATACTTGGTCCTCAAATCGTCAAAATGAAATTTCAGCAAGTCGATTATCTGATAAACATAGTAGCAATAATCTATCTGCCCGTTGCGGATATTCTTTAATACATCATTTATGTATGCGCAATATGCCTGCCAATTTGTCTCTCCGTGGTAGCTGCCCTGTGTTTCTTGATTCCATTTGCCCGATTCTTCTGCATTCCGCCCTTTTAATTTTTTTATATTTTTATTGTGCGGAGTGACGGACAGTTTTCTTATTTTAAATGCAAGCTGCCATTTTTCATCCGTAAGATTTGCTGCCGGTCTGCCGTCGGTATTTGAAATTACCTTTAATTTCCTAAGTTCTTCTAATGTCATATGTTTATATTTTGGTCCTTCCTCTCTGAAATCTTCTAAATCAGTAATGCTCCCTGACCGGGCAGGGTACGGTTTGTCATATTGGGTTTTGCATGTCATGTTTTTCCTCCTCCTTATCGTTGTGTGACGGTTGCAATATATAGTTCTCCATTTGCCGGCTGTTTTTTGCAAAAATTAAACAAACATTTGTTCGATAAAACTATTGACATAGCAGAACATTTGTTCTATACTTGTCCTTGTAAGGAACCGTCAGACGGTGTGAATTGATAAAGGGCACAGGAAAAGTGAGGGTTGCGGAAGAAATGAAGAAAGGATGGGATGAAGAAGGGAGGGATTTCGAGAAATATGGGCAGGGGAATCCCTGCGCAGAATCAGGAAAGGGGTATGGAAAATGGAACAAATATTAATTATGTATTATGCGGATAATGCAAAAAAGCTTCACAGGATTGTGGATAAAATTTTATTAAGCTTTGGAGGGATTTTAGGGAAAGACGCGGATGACTTTTATTCTTTGGCGAACGAAGTATTTGCGGATGTAATAAGCCGGTATGATGCTTCTCAGCCCTTTGACAGTTTTTTGTATTCCTGTCTGTCCAACAAAATCAAAACGGAGATGACACGGAGGAACCGGGAGAAGAGGAAAGCGGACAGAATGTCGATTTCGCTTTATATGCCTGTCAGAGATAAGGAAGGGTGCACTGTGGGCGATATGCTTGTCAGTGATTTTTCCGTTGAGAAAGAGCTCATTGATAAGGAGGATAACGGATACAGTCAAAAAATGCTATCCTATCTCAATCAATTATCCGAGCTGCAAAAGGAAGTATTAATGCTGGATACGGCAGGCTATCTTCCGAATGAGATCAGGGGTAAGCTGCATATTGATGAAAAGCAATATGCCGAGTGTTATGCTGCAATCCGCTCATACAGAAATGTTTCCATATTATTTTAAAATGACAAACCTAAGGAATAATCGGAGAAATAAAAATGGCAAGACCAAGAAAACAAACTTACACATTAGAAGGATATTTGAAGAAAAATATAAAGGGCGATATTGATAATAATGCAGATGTGCAGAGAAATTTTGTGTGGAATAACGAACAGGTCAATGAACTGATTGCAACCGTTCTCACGGACGATTATATTCCTCCGATTATTCTCGGCGAGGAATCAAACTCCAAATTGCATATTGTGGACGGCGGATGCAGGACGGCTGCCCTGATCAAATTCCGATATATGAATTATAAGATTACCTCCGCCGTTGAAAATCCACAGGTTGCCTATAAAAAGAGGGTTGTTGATAAGAGCGGGAATGTGACATACGAAGATGCGGTCTGCAATATCAAAAACAAAACATTTGAAAAACTTCCGGCAGAATTGCAGGAAAGGTTTGACGAATATCAGATTGAGACGGTGATTCACGAAAGCTGTGACAGCTATGTGATTTCCCGATATATCAAGCGTTACAATAACCATGTGGCAATGAATACGAACCAGAAAGCATTTACTTATATTGATAAATTTGCGGGTCGGATCAGGACGATTCTGAACAGCAGATTTTTTGCGGAGTGCAATAATTATTCCGAAAAGGATAAAAACCAAGGCGTTGTGGAAAGAATTGTTGTAGAGACTATGATGTGCATGAATCATTTTGACAATTGGAAGACACAGGCAAAATCTGCCTTTCAGTATCTGAACAGGCATGCCACGGACGAGGAGTTTGATATTTTTGCCGACAATCTGCACAGGCTGGAAAATGTCATTACGAAAGATATCAAGGATATTTTTAACAGGAAAGATTCGTTTATTTTTCTGACTCTGTTTGATAAGTTCGCGAAGCTTGGCATCGAAGATGCAAAATTTGCAGATTTTCTCAGAGAATTCGGCAGTCATTTAAGGAACAGTCAGAGGAATGAAAAAGGACTGCTCTTTGACGAGATTGACAAAGATGCAAGCACGAAGGACAAACAGGTGATTACCGATAAGCTGGACATGCTGGAAAACATGATGTTGGATTTTTTGCATACAAAATCCCATAAGCGGGGAAAAGAGGAAGAATTTATCGCAGATATTTTGGAAATGGGGGTTGAAGCCATAGAAGGCGACATGGATTTTTACAATGAGTCCCTTGATGATTTGTTGTACAAATCCGTGAAAGACGGTTCTAAACTTTTGGATGCGGAAAACAGGCTGTCTTTGCTGGCAATGGTGGTTTATTCCTATAAGGAAGATGTGGACTTGGATATGTGGCTGCCATGTTATTCGCAGAATCATGGTACTTATCTGAGTGATCAGGCAGAGAATTTCTATCACATGAAAGCGGATTTTGACAGGTATCGGAAGTGCAACTATAAATAGTTGCATATTTCCTTATGGAGTGGTATATTATATGTAAGGGAGAAATGCTTATGAGCAAAAAAGATAAATTGGTAGATAAACTATTAAAGGAACCGAAAGATTTTACTTTTGATGAAATGAAGTCGCTACTATCATATTTCGGATATGAATTGAAACAAGGCGGAACCGGATCGGGAGTAAAATTTATAAAAGAAGGAAGTAATGAAGTGATAAATTTTCACAAGCCATATCCAAACGGAATATTAAAAAGATATATTTTGGATCAGATTATAGAGAAATTAAGAAAGGATGGTTTGTTATGAGTAACCTGTTATCGTATAAAAATTATAATGGTACAGTGGAATATTCAAAAGAAGATAGCTGCCTTTTTGGAAAGGTTATTGGAATAAAGTCATTGTTATCTTATGAGGGCGACTCTGTAAAAGAATTAGAACAGGATTTTCAACAAGTGATTGATGAATACTTAGAAGGTTGCAAAGAGCGAAATGTGGAGCCTGAGTATCCTTATAAAGGTACATTTAATGTAAGGATCAGCCCTGAACTTCATCGGAATATTGCGGTGTATGCGATTGAACATGGAAAAAGTTTAAATGCTGCTGTTGAAGAAGCTATTGGAAATATGGTTGGTTGACAGAGTGACCAAAAAATCATTCCATTTTCAGAAAAGAAAAAAGCCGAAACCCTAGTATTTTAAGGGTTTCAGCTAAAAAGTGACCAATGCGGAAGATGGGACTTGAACCCACACGGTATTGCTACCACAAGATCCTTAGTCTTGCTCGTCTGCCAGTTCCGACACTTCCGCATGTAATGTATTGCATGCAATGTATTGCATAGGCATATTTAAGCGCTGTATCGCACAAATATGATATTATCATTATACTCGGAAAAAGTCAATTCTTTTTTCAATTTTTTGTTGTCTAAAAGAATAATCTGTTATATACTAAATGCAGATAGGTTTCAAATTATGACAATAAGGATGGTATCGCTATGGCATTGTTAGAACAGTGGAGAGCGGCGGCATATAACGAAACGGCCGAGAAAGATAAGCTTCAGCAGCTTTGGACAGACTATTTCCAACAGGAAAAGGAGATTTACGAACAGCTTTTAAAGACGCCGGATGAAGCGGTGAAGGGGACGGTCAAGGAGCTGGCGGATAAGTTCGGAGTGTCGATTATGACCATGACAGGATTTCTGGACGGTATCAATGACAGTCTGACGGAGCCGAATCCCATTGAGGAGATGGAGGAAGGCACCCCGGTAAACCTTGGATTTGACAAGGCGCTTCTGTACAAGAACATGGTGGCGGCGGAAGCCGATTGGCTGTACAATCTGGAAGAATGGAACGATATTTTTGATGAAGATACGAGAAAAGCTCTTTATAAAGAACAGAAATCTTCTACCACTGTCGTAAAGGATAAAAAAATATATCCCAATGACCCCTGCCCTTGTGGCAGCGGTAAAAAGTACAAGAAATGCTGTGGCAGAAAATAAGATATAAAGTAAAAGGGCTTATTCCGGAGGGAATCAGCCCTTTTATCAAGGAAAGGCGGGTGGATTAAATGATGAAGGCATTGAAAGAACTGAAGTGGGATGCCCTCTTAAAAGGGGCGCTGTATATCCTGCTGGGGGTGGTGGCTTTTTTGATTCCGGAAACCATGGAGAAAACCTTAGCTTATATGATTGCCGGAGTTTTGATTCTGGCGGGGGCGGTTTCCATGATCTGTTATCTGCTCCGGGATGCAAAAGAAAATTATTACCGCAATGATTTTTTGTACGGTCTGATGGGGATTGCTCTGGGAATCATCGTGTTGTATGAAATGGAGCTGATGATTTCTCTGGTGCCGGTTATTTTGGGAATTATGGTTCTGGTCAGCGGCTGTGCCAAGCTGCAGGATGTCATTGATATCAAGAGGCTGAATTCCGGCAATTGGATAGCTCTTTTGGTGATTGCGGTAATAGATATTATTTTTGGCATTCTGTTAATTGCCAATCCTTTTAAAGCGGCGTCCATCCTGTTTCGGTTGATAGGGGCGGGCTTAATATTCAGCGGAATTACGGATTGTGTTGTTATTTTTTATTTTGCCGGGCAGTTCAAGCGTTTTATGGAGGATACGGCTGACATTGAAAGTAGCTGCGAGGAGGTAAAGTGAGTTGAATATTGCATCATTTATACAGCCTAAGGTAGAAGTATCTTTTTTGCGGGATCATATGACGCTCAGGCAGGGGCTTGAAAAACTGCATAGGAGCGGTCATGTGGCGATACCGGTGATTGATGCGGAAGAGCGGTATGTGGGAGTGGTCAGTGAAGGAGATTTTCTCTGGAACATTCTGGCGCATAATGACGAGCTGACGGGTATTACCATGAAGAGCATGGAGCAGCTGAAGGTGCGGGACATTCTGCAGAACGGAAAGGTAAAGGCGGTCTGTATCGACACGGACATAGAGGAACTTTTTGAAAAAGCGAAGAATCAAAATCTTGTTCCGGTGATTGATGACAGAAGTATTTTTATTGGCATTATTACCAGAAAAGATATCATTACATATTTTATGGAAAAATCGGCTTGTCAAGAATCAAAGAAAGGTGTGGATAAAAAATGAAAAAATTGGAAGAATATGTAAGAAGTATCCCTGATTTTCCCAAAGAGGGAATCATATTCCGGGATGTGACATCGGTACTGCAGGATGCGGACGGACTGAAGCTTGCGGTTGATACCATGCAGGAGAAGACCAAAGACTTGGATTATGATGTGGTGGTAGGTCCGGAATCCAGAGGATTTATCTTTGGAACGCCGATTGCATACAATAATCATAAGCCCTTTGTGTTGATCCGCAAGAAGGGAAAGCTTCCCTGCGAGACGGTGGAAATAGCCTATGATCTGGAGTACGGGCAGGCGGTTATCGAGATGCATAAGGACAGCATTAAGCCGGGACAGAAAGTTCTGATTGTGGACGATCTGATTGCTACCGGAGGCACTACGGAGGCAATGGTCAAGCTGATCGAATCTCTGGGCGGCGAGGTAGTAGGCATTGTAGTATTGATGGAGCTGGCAGGATTGAACGGAAGGGACCGCCTGAAGGGTTATCGTCTGGAATCCGCCATCTGCTATCCGGGAAAATAGGAATATAATCTAATCGGGCTGGAGTGGGTTTGATGACAGAAGAAAAACAGGAAGATATTATCGACTATGGTAAGATAAGTAAATTGCAGGAATTTGTGGCTCCTGAGGAATTATATCGGGACCTTGTTCAGCGTGTGCAAAAATATCACCCCAGCGATGATATTTCCATGATTGAAAGGGCATATCGGATTGCCAATGAAGCCCATAAAAATCAATTTCGCCGTTCCGGAGAGCCGTATATTGTCCACCCTTTAAATGTGGCGATTATTCTGGCGGATCTGGAGATGGACAAAGAAACCATCGTGGCGGGACTCCTTCATGATGTGGTGGAGGACACCGCCATGACCGAGGAGGATTTGGTACGGGATTTTGGCGAGGATGTGGCTCTTTTGGTGGACGGTGTCACCAAACTGGAAAAAATCCCCCTGTCGGAGGACGGCGAAGGCTTTGACAGTAAGCTGGAAATGCAGGCGGAAAATTTAAGAAAAATGTTTCTCGCCATGGCAAAGGATATCCGGGTTATTTTGATTAAGCTGGCGGACCGCCTTCACAATATGCGTACTTTGAAATACCAGAATAAGGAAGGGCAGCAGCGTATCGCGAAAGAGACTCTGGAAATTTACTGTCCCATTGCCCAGAGATTGGGCATCAGCAGGATTAAGGTAGAGTTGGATGATTTGTCCTTAAAATATCTGGAGCCGGATGCCTATTATGATTTGGTGGATAAAATTGCCGTCAGAAAGGGCGTCCGCGAAAAGCTGATACAGAGTATTGTGGATGAGGTGAAAGAGCACATTACCCATGCGGGCATCAAAGCGAAGGTGGACGGCAGGGTAAAGCACTTTTTCAGCATTTACAAAAAGATGAAGAACCAGAACAAGACGCTGGATCAGATATACGACCTGTTTGCGGTTCGTATCATTGTGGACACGGTAAAGGACTGTTATGCGGCATTGGGGGTTATCCATGAAATGTATAAGCCGATTCCGGGGCGTTTCAAGGATTATATAGCCATGCCCAAGGAAAATATGTATCAGTCCCTGCATACTACCCTGATCGGCACCAACGGCCAGCCTTTTGAGATACAGATTCGGACCTTTGATATGCATAAGGCTGCGGAGTACGGCATTGCGGCCCATTGGAAATATAAGGAAGTGTCCGACGGCAAAAAGGTGGGCAATCAGGAGGAGGAAAAACTAGTATGGCTGCGCCAGATTCTGGAATGGCAGCGGGATATGTCGGATAACAAGGAATTCCTAAGTCTTCTAAAGAATGATTTGGATTTGTTTGCCGACAATGTATACTGTTTTACCCCCACCGGAGAAGTCAAAAATCTTCCGGCAGGCTCCACCCCCATTGATTTTGCTTACAGTATTCATTCCGCCGTGGGCAATAAGATGGTGGGTGCAAGAGTGAACGGCAAGCTGGTGACGATTGACTATGTGATTAAAAACGGCGACCGCATCGAAATCATTACTTCCCAGAATTCCAAAGGTCCCAGCCATGATTGGCTGAATGTGGTAAAAAGCACTCAGGCAAAAAATAAAATCAACCAATGGTTCAAGAATGAACTAAAAGAAGATAATATCATTAAGGGAAGAGAACTGCTTGCCGGTTATTGCAAGACAAAGAGCATTAATCAGTCCGTTTTGATGAAGCAGGAATATCTGGACGAAGTGATGCGAAAGTACGGTTTCCGCGATTGGGACGCCGTGCTGGCGGC
This sequence comes from Lachnoclostridium sp., assembly GCA_023664665.1. GTDB lineage: Bacteria > Bacillota > Clostridia > Lachnospirales > Lachnospiraceae > Acetatifactor. The sequence continues at coordinate 2,905 of JAMPEY010000038.1, read as the reverse complement.
TATCGGGCATGGCGCCTTAAAAGAAGGTCAGGTGATCAATAAGCTGCAGGAGCTTTATGACAGGGAACACCGCAGGGAGCTTACCAACGAGGAGGTGCTTGCCAGCATTGCGGAAGCAGGCGCTGCCCAAAGCGGCAGACCGGCCATGATGAAGCCCAGAAGCGGTATTGTGGTGAGAGGCATTGCGGATTTGTCCGTGCGTTTTTCAAAATGCTGTTCACCGGTTCCGGGAGATGAGATTGTGGGATTTGTCACCAGAGGAAGAGGCATTTCCATACACCGGACGGACTGCCTGAATATTTTGGATTTGCCCGAGATGGACAGAGCAAGGCTGATAGACGCGGAGTGGCAGGTGCAGGAGGATGCTCCCTCAGAAAAGTATCTGGCGGAAATCAGAATTTTTGCCAATAACAGAAACGGTCTTTTGGCGGATATTTCCAAAGCGCTTACAGAAAAGAATATCGATATTCTTTCCATGAACACCAAGACCAACAGGCAGGGGCTTGCGACGCTGCAAACCACTTTTGAGATTGCAAGCAGGGAAGAATTGAACCGTATTATCGAAAAAATCAGAGGCATAGAGAGCGTATTAGACATAGAAAGGGCTACGGGTTAATGGGAGAAATAAAAATAGGGCGTGTGGTGCTTGGAATGTACAGCACCAATTGCTATTTTGTGTATCGGGAAAACCAATCGGAAGCAATCGTGGTGGATGCTCCCGACTATGGGCAATCGATTTATGAGAATCTTGCGAGAAACGGTCTTCATGTGGCGGGTATTCTGCTTACGCATGGGCATTTTGACCATGTCTGGGGAGTGGAGGATTTAAAGAAAGCAGCCAATGAGAAGGCGGCCGAAGAAGGACGGGATCAGGTTCTGGTCTATGCCGGAGAGGACGAGAGGGAGCTGCTGGCAGACCCCCACAAAAATGTTTCGGAACAGATGCATCGTCCGGTGAGCCTTTCCGCGGATGTGTATGTAAAAGACCAAGAGGAGATTACCATAGCCGGAATGACCTGTAAAGTGATTGCCACGCCGGGACATACCAAAGGAGGCTGCTGCTATTATTTTGAGGAAGCGGGCTTTTTGCTCTGCGGGGATACCCTGTTTTTGGAATCCGTGGGACGGACGGATTTTCCCTCGGGGAGCATGGGTACATTGGTGCGCTCTATCAGGGAAAAACTGTTTCTTCTGCCGGAGGAAACGAAAGTGTATCCCGGACATGGAGACAGCACTACCATCGGACATGAGAAGAAATATAATCCTTTTGTGGCATAAAATTTGTGCGGATTCACGGATTGTGCTTTCCTTTTTCACACGGAGAAATGTTGCTTGGAGAGGGCGGTATGGCGGAAAATACTTTTTATATTAAGATAAATAAAACAAATTTTGAATATGATATCCATGCCTTGTTAAAAGCGTTTTATCCGGAGAAGGATGTGAAGGTGGTCACTCCGGAGAGCACCTCCTTGGAGAGGGAATGCGAAAATCGTTTTCAGGCTGAGATTCTGTTTTCAAAGCATGGAGCGTCCATGAATTTGGAAGGGATTTCCTATGAATGGCAGAGTATATGCGAAGTAACGGAAAAACGCTTTAAAGACGGATTTAAAGCGTTTTTTTATAAATCGCTGCAGCAGCATACGGGAAAATCCCTGCCATGGGGGAATCTGACGGGAATCCGTCCCACAAAGATTGCTTACGGGATGTTGGATGAAGGAAAGAGTCATGAGGAAATCACGGACTTTTTGTGTCAGGAGCATTTTGTCAGCAGAAAAAAGGCGGCGCTCAGTATTGATATCGCAGAGAGGGAGCGGGAAATCCTGCGGGGAATCCATCTGAATAATGATTCGGAGGATAATACGGGTTACAGTCTTTACATCGGGATTCCGTTTTGCCCTACTACCTGTCTGTACTGTTCCTTTACCTCCTATGGAATTGCTGCATATAGAAAGACAGTAAATGCTTATATAGACTGCCTGATAAAGGAAATGACAAAAGTGTCGGAAATGTGCCGCCACAAAATATTAGACAGTGTCTATATCGGGGGCGGGACGCCTACCACCTTGGAACCCGGGCAGTTGGACAGGCTGCTTTGCGCTTTAAAAGAGCTGTTTCCTTTAGAACAGGTGAAAGAATTTACGGTGGAAGCGGGCAGAGCGGACAGCATCACAAAAGAAAAGCTGGAAATCCTGTACAAACATGGAGTGGAAAGAATTTCCGTCAATCCCCAGACCATGAAGCAGGAAACCTTGGATATGATTGGCAGGCGTGCAGGCGTCAGTCAGGTGCTTGAGGCATATGCCATGGCAAGGGAGACGGGCTTTGACAATATCAATATGGATTTGATTCTGGGGCTTCCGGGGGAGGACGCTTTCGATGTGCAGCGCACCATTGATCAGGTGGTATCCCTTGCGCCGGATTCCCTTACGGTGCATTCTCTGGCAATCAAAAGAGCTTCACGGATGAATCAATGGATACAGGAAAACGGCATTTCTCTGTTGAACAACACGGAGGAAACCATGCAGATTGCGGCAGAGGGCGCCGAACGCCTGGGAATGAAGCCCTATTATCTGTACCGGCAGAAAAACATGTCCGGAAATTTTGAAAATGTAGGCTATGCAAAGCCCGGGAAATATGGTCTTTACAATATTCTTATTATGGAGGAGGTGCAGACCATCGTGGCATTGGGGGCGGGCGCGATTACTAAGAGAGTGTACCCGGACGGGCGGATTGAGCGGTGCGAGAATGTGAAGGACCCTGCTTTGTACATTGAAGAAATTGACGAGATGATTGAGAGAAAACATGTGTTGCTGAACGATTAATAGTTCAAAAAAATTTCATAAAAATTTGTTGCAATAACCGCCATAAGATAATAAAATGTAAGCAGGAAAGTATGAAGCGTAAC
>JAMPEY010000037.1 GCA_023664665.1 Lachnoclostridium sp. | reverse complement strand
CTTGTCAAGTCCTCATACAGCTTGGCATACAGGTTTTCGATTTCTGACACACGCTACTTGTATGTATCTGCATGAAAAATATGTGCAGTATTCAGTTCTTGGCTATGATAACACAAACAAATGTTCCTGTCAATAGGTTTGGAAAACTTTTTGTCGAAAGTTGGCGGAAAAGGCGGGGGTGCGCTACTTGGCAAGCAGTGTATTTGTAGGTACAAATACTCAAAACGGACTTCCGGTGTGTCCGCCGGAAATCCGTTTTTGCTTGTTGGAACCGTACCCCAAACCCCGTGAACAGCCCCTGACGGGGCTGGCTATGCGTTCGGTTTCCAAACACTTATATATTAGCCCATATCAGTCAAAATCAAAAAGCAACGGTTCCTTGACTACTTGAATATCACCTTCATACTTGGCAATAGCTTCCGTCAAATCATTATAGCTACCAGATATGTTTTCAAAATACGCTACATAAGCCGCCACCTTCGTATAGTAATCCTTTAAATTTTGATAGTGCTCATAGTCAGCGGGAATTTTCCGAATCAAATCCCGTGCAGAGTCTAAAGCATCGCCAACCGAAGTATACACACCAACAGCGGACAGACAGTTCTCGGCTGTCATGAGACAGAACTCCCAACCGTCCCAATTACCATCCCCGTTGACCAGTTCGTCAGCAGTATAGCCTCCATTCTCTTCAACAAAAGAAACATCAAATCCAATTTGTGCTGACAACTGTTCCATCACTGTACTGGCATCACATTCCGACGCATTCCAAATTCCAAAATGCCATGCAGCGGAAATAATCCCCATTCCGGCTTTGCATAAATCCTCCGCATTTTCAATCAAATCGTATGCCTGCTGTGCGATTTCAGTCTCATCAATAATATCAGCTTCCACATTTTCCGTTTTAGGCTCCGTACTGCTACTGCCGACCTCCTGCGAGTTTTCTATGTCTGAATTTTGAATGGTCGAGCATCCTGCGCTGCTAAAAATAAGTACTACGGTCAGCAGGAACACAAGGAGTCGTTTCATATTTGCTTCCTCCACAAATTTCCATTATTTAATCCGCAATAGAGCATCAGTCAGTCATCTTCATCATCTAAAGGCCAAGCAGCGGTCATATGAATATCGCCGGAATCCATATCCATCGCCATGCCGTCACCCATCCGCATCATCATACATCCATCAGAATCCATTGCCATATCATCAGACACAGTGAACATAAAATCACCATCCTCAAAATCAAAGATGTGCTTTCCCATTATTTTATCCCTCCTGTTTTTAATAAAAATATTTGCCGTAAATATTATTGACGGCCTCAATGTACACAATAAAAGATGGATGGTCTTTATCCCACCAACGCGATAAATACATTTCCTTTAACTCGACATAGTGTTCTCTTACCTCAAGCCATAGCCCTTCCGCTTTAAGCTGATGCGCTTTCACAGCCAAATCATGGGAATGGGGAACTTCATTCCAAACATACTGATCGTTCCCATATCTCCAGACATTTTTGTTGTGAATTAGTCTGCATAGGTTTCCGTTTCGATTTCTGGCAACAATTGCTACATCGAAGCTGAACTCAATCGTTGGTTCATCTTTAAAGTGTAACAAAGCTGTCAAGCAGGAGGTTGAATCTTTTGATTCAGAAAAACATTTTAACCCAGACGCCTTGTCAAGCAAAATGCGGATTGTATCCTTCAAACGCCGAAGGTCATTCCAATATTCATCTGGAGCTTTGATAATTTCCAGATTATAGTCAAGGTCAAAGGGACCGTTCCCATCCCTCGTGACCATGTTTCTTGCACCGCTGCCTATTAAAACAAATTGGGCGGATATTCCTTTTTCTTTGAGACTGGAGCAAACTTTTTTCAGCGTAAGCGAACAGTCTGAACGATACCTCCTGCACTCTGCCTCGTCAACGATTCTAATCATTTGAAATTTCCTTTCCGCCCATGCCACCCATTTGATACTCGTATATCAAATCATTTTATTATAGCAGTGTCGCTCATTTTCGTCAATATTCTGCCCAATATTTTTCTGTATTTTTTGCCCAATATTTTTCTGTATTTTTGGGTTTTCGTCGCAGCTATTTATCTTGTAACGCACAAACCGCAAAGGGGGGCTTGCCAATATAACAAGCCTCCCTCTGCTGTAAAGCGACAAATCAATGGTACAGATTTTTGTCCAAGTTCAAGCGTAATATTTCTTTCGCCAACACATTCAAATCCTCTATGCTCATAAAATTGATATGTGCAGGCGTTGTCCGTATAAAGATAGATTTTTTTGTTGCGTTCCCTGTTTTCCAATTCGGCAAGCAGCTTTGTACCAACACCTTTTATTCCACAATTTGGATCGGCAGCAAGAAAAATAATCTCTCCGTCTGGATCGTTTGTTTTGCAGTAATTTTGAAACATTTGTTTATTAACTTCATCATAAAGCCCAACGCTGTCTTTAAAAAACACTTTGTGGATAAATTCAAAAAGTGTGACATAAGCTTTGCGCCAAAGAGAATGTTGGAGTGTTTTTTCTCCTTTAATCTCTGCAAGAATAACACCTATAAATTTGCTGTCGACATAAGCAGCAATGATTTGAGTTGCACTTGATGTTTCTAAATACTAAAAGTATCTCCCATATAGATTTAACGCAAATTTGCTATCCATGTACCAGTCAAAGTGCATACCTTTTATTGCAAACTGTATAGCAGTTTTTTCATCTTTCTTTTTCAATTCTGTAAGCAATATTTCCATTAGCATATCTCCTCACACATCCCATTTGTTGAATTGTCCAACGCTGTTATTTCACCATAAGCACATTCACAATTCCATTAAATTTTGCTTAATCTTCATTTGCCTTGTTCCGTTCAATCATCATCTGCCTTGCCCGTTCCCTCTGCTCTGTGCTGACTGCTCTCGGCTTGCGGTAGCTGACATAGGATTTCGGAAAGGAATATGTCTTAGATACTTCGTCCTGCCCTGTTAGGCTGTATGTGTCGGGGAAGCCGGCAACAAGCGTGTCAAGTTTTCTCATAACCGCTTTATCCCTTGTGTAGACGGTGGCGGTCTGTTCTCCTGCATTGTAGTTGACGATTGTTTCCTGCTCATATCGTGACAGTTTCATAATTCCATATGTAGCGCACTCTTGATGTATTTGTCTGTGGCACTGTAATAGTCCACAAGCTGTTGTTCCTGCTCTCTGTTCATGGTCTTTGCCCTCCCTGTTATGTTTTGGTTACTGTTTTACAAAGATTGATTGATAGGATTGATATATCTGCCAAACAATGAATGTAAACATAATGCCGCTTAATGGCTGTAAAGATATGCCATGTATGAAAGCGGCTGTTTATGGTGCTGATTTTTGCCTGTTAGTTGTCGGGGATTTGGATTGCGGAGTGGTGTAGGCGGGTATTTCCCTGCTTTGGGGAATATGCTTTCATTTCATGCGGTAGTTAGCGTAACAAAAAAGACTATAACTGTTATTGTCATAGCCTTTTGAGGATTGAGGAAGTCCCTTTGTTTACTTGTGTCCGTTTGTCACCTACACGCACTATCCAACTTCCATCGGCATTACACAGCCTGCCACAACAGCATGTTATCCTGAAATATAATCCCCAGCTTCCCACTATCTTTCAGCCACGAAAGATACGAGCGTACCGTACTGCCCACCAGCACATACTGTTCAAAGTTCATGGTAAGTCCATAACCCCGAAACACTTCCTTCAAAATTTTCTCAAAGCACAGCGGTTCCCTGCAGATAACTAAAATCCGCTCTTCCACTTCATGCACCTTATTTCTGTTATAACGGACAAGTTCCCCGATATCGGCAGTGACCTCCGCATGGGCCGGCACAAACACAGTGCCTTCCATATTTTCTACCTTATCCAATGTTTTCAGGTACTCTCCCACATCATAGATAAAGGAAACCGCGTATTTCTCCAATGTTTCCCTGCTGCTTAAACAATCTGCAAGAAATACTGTCCCGTCCGGAATACGAAATCCAACCATATCAAAAAAATGTCCCGGCAAGGGTATCACTTCCACCTCTTTTGGAAAATCTTCGTCCGAAAAATCCGTCACTTCGCTCTCCTGCGCCATCAGAAACTTATGCCTTAAATCCTTACAAGGATAACCTCCATACAGAAATGACGGCTCTAACACGGGAAATTTCGTAAATGCCGCTTCTATGCCGCCGGAATATACCTTGCATCCCGTCTGCCCCTGCAGATAGCGGTTTCCGCCGATATGGTCCGCATTGGAGTGTGTATTCAGGATTGCCGCCGGACGCCAACCCTTCTGCTCCAGAATCTGTCTGACCTTTCTCCCGGCATCCTTGTCGTTTCCGCTGTCAATCAGATAAACCTTCCCACTGTCGGCAACATAAATTCCTATTTTCGCCGGACAGTTAATATAATAGCATTTCTCACTGATTTGTACTAATTCATACATTTTTAAATTCCTTTCCGCAGGCATTTTTTGTTTTTGACAGGGACACCGCTCCTTTACCCTATTTTAAAAATATTACTCACGCATAAAAAATCAGGCAGAACACCAGCAAAACCCCCAGCAGTCCGAAGTTAACCGCCAGAAATTCCGCCATGTATCTGCCTTTTTTACTGTCTTTACTGTCTGCATACAGACGGTAACTGATAAGACTTGCAAGGGAGGCAATGGGTGTGCCCAAGCCTCCGATATCCACTCCCAAAAGAAGCTCCCTTCCACTTTGGGTAAAATTGCTTAACATCACGGCAGCAGGCACATTACTGATCATCTGGCTTGCCGCCACGCCCACCAAAAGTTCCCTGCCTGCCGTAATATTTTCCAGAAAAGTCTTGACTGCCTCTATTCTCGCCGCATTTCCCACAAAGATAAAAAACATGACAAATGTGAGCAGCAAAAGCCAGTCTATCTGTTTCAATACCTTTCTGTCAAAAAGAAGCGCCAAAACAACTGTAATCACCGTTAATATCAGATAGTGTACCACCTGAAAAACAGACAGAACGGCAAGAATACCCAACGCCCCATACAGGCACAAAAGTTTCTTATCAATTCCATATTCCCACTTCTCCCGGCGGGAGATTTCCTCCACAGACAAATCTTTTACCGCAGGCAAATTTTCTTCCGCCGACAAATACTTGACCGATTTTATGGGCAGGCTCATGACCGCAAGCAAAACTCCGCTGACAAGACACACCGGCGCCGTCGTTCCGAAAAACTCTCCCATAGTCATTTGATAAAAATCCGCCAGATAAAGATTCTGAGGATTACCCATGGGCGTAAGCATACTGCCCATATTTGCGGCAACGGTCTGTAAAATCACCGTATAGATAATATACTTCTCCCCGCCCGCCATGATAAGGGCACTGATTGCCAGCGGCACAAAAGTAATAAGCGCCACATCATTTGTAATGAACATGGATGAAAAAAAGCACAATCCCGTCAGCAACAGTATTAAAGAACGCATGTTATTGCATTTTGCCGTTAATTTTCGGGCAATCCGGTCAAACACGCCCAGACTTTTCAGTCCTGCCACCACTGTCATCAGGGAAAACAGTAATCCCAACACTCTGAAATTGATGTATCCTATGTATTCTCTATCAGGTTTCACCGCAAATGCCGATAAGAAAGCAAGTGCTCCGGAAATGCACAATACGGCTTCTTTTTTTATAAAGTTTATCACTGATTGCGCTTTATCCATGGCACACACTCTCCCAAGTTCCAAGCAGAACCCCGAAAAAGTAAACTTTTTCTTTACACTGCCTCAAAGCCATGCTCTAAGTCCGCAATGATATCATCAATATGCTCCGTACCAATGGAAAGCCTGATGGTATTCGGCTTTATGCCCTGTTCGGAAAGTTCCTGCTCCGTCAGCTGGGAATGAGTGGTAGTCGCCGGGTGAATCACCAGACTCTTAACATCCGCCACATTGGCAAGCAGGGAGAAAATCTGCAAACTGTCAATAAATTTGTGGGCTTCCTCCTGCCCTCCTTTGATTTCAAAGGTAAAGATGGACGCTCCGCCATTCGGAAAATACTTTTCATACAGCCCGTGGTCGGGATGGTCTGTCAGGGAAGGATGGTTAACATGCTCCACCTTGGGATGCTTCACCAGATATTCCACTACTTTTTTGGTATTTTCGGCATGGCGCTCCAGACGCAGGGACAAGGTCTCCACACCTTGCAGCAGCAAAAAGGCATTAAACGGAGAGATTGTAGCTCCGGTATCCCTTAAAAGGATTGCTCTGATATAGGTTACAAAAGCTGCCTCTCCCGCTGCATCCACAAAGGACACCCCGTGGTAGCTCGGGTTTGCATCCGCAATGGCAGGGTATTTCCCGCTCGCTTTCCAATCAAATTTACCGGAATCCACAATAATGCCGCCCAATGTAGTGCCGTGTCCGCCGATAAACTTGGTAGCGGAATGTACTACAATATCAGCTCCATGCTCTATAGGACGAATCAGATAGGGCGTGCCGAAAGTGTTGTCAATCACAAGGGGCAGACCGTGTCTGTGGGCAATTTCCGCAATGGCATCAATATCCGGAATATCACTGTTGGGATTGCCCAAGGTCTCCAGATAAATTGCCCTTGTGTCATCACCGATGGCGCCCTCCACCTCTTCCGGATTGTGTGCATCCACGAAAGTGGTGCTGATTCCGTAATGGGGAAGTGTGTGTTCCAGCAGATTGTAGCTGCCGCCATAGATGGTCTTCTGTGCAACAATATGTCCGCCGTCCGCTGCCAAAGCTTCGATAACATATGTTATTGCTGCTGCGCCCGATGCCAATGCCAGCGCCGCCACACCGCCTTCCAAAGCTGCGATTCTCTTTTCCAAGACATCCTGTGTGGAGTTGGTCAGGCGTCCGTAAATATTTCCGGCATCCGCCAACCCAAAACGGGCTGCCGCATGAGCCGAGTTTTTAAATACATAAGAAGTCGTCTGATAAATCGGTACTGCTCTGGAGTCCGTTGCCGGGTCCGGCTGTTCCTGTCCCACATGTAACTGTAAAGTTTCAAATTTGTACTTGCTCATTGTTTTATCCTCTTTTCTGATTTTCTATTTTCGTTCGTATTATTACAAATATTATATTTAATCTTAATTATTATGTCAAATACACATTCGCCATTTCCAAATTTTCATGTTCATACCTCCCATTATTCCTGCGATACTGCTCTAATCTCTTCCGGCGTCATCTATTATCGTCTTCCCCTTTCAAAGCGATAAAATTATATTACGCCTTATTTCCCACTTTGTCAATAGGAAATATATGATTTTGTTTTGCCACTTTATTTTCAGATGATACCTATACATTTTATTAAGAAAATATCCCCTCCGCCCGATATATACAATAGATATTTGATATCTTACATTTTTGAAGGGAGTCTTTACAATATGACAACAAACATGATGAATTCTATGATGACGGATATGGAACAGATAATGGATTCCATGAAAAATAACATAAAACTGCAGAACCGGGCAAGAGCGGAGAGGCGTGCCGAAAAAGCCGAACAGGAAAGAAAAGAATTCAAGGAAAAGCTGATGCGTGCCGCTGCCAGCGAAGTGGAGATTGATTCTATGGCATCCAGAATAAAAGGCTCCGATGATGCCGTACAAAGGGACCAGTTGATAGGATTGATGATGTAAATATTACTCTTCTTCCTCTTTTTCCTCTTTGGCTTCCTGCTCCCTCCTCATAAGCTCTCTTGCCGCATCTTCCATGGAATCAAAGCTTGCGAGAAATTTTCTCCATTCCTTCAGGGTAAAGGAGCTGTTTCCGATTTGGTAGCTCTGTTCCCCTTTTCCGCTTATGATCAAAACCCGAAGTTCTTCCAATTTTTCCCGGATATACTTAAGCCAGTCTCTCTCTCCCTCTTCTTCCTCCACGACATCCTGCCTTTGCGCATCCCCGGTGGATTCCGGCGCATACTGCGCTTTCATGCCATAACTCACATTGGTATTTCCGTATGGAAGCATGGTATGTTTGGTGACATGACTGTTATTTTTCTCTTCCGTCTTCTGCGCCGCGGCAGAAATTACTGAATAAAATTCTTCTGTCATTGTGGTAGTCTGCCGATATGCATAAGTCGTCGATGCATATCCCGACCGTACTGCTCCTAATGCCATAATCTCTCCTTTCTCCCCACCGCTCTCCAAAAAAGGTTCAAGCGACATATTTTATCGGTTTCCGAAAAGATTTCGACAAAAGCTGCCTATAGAAAAAGAGCACACAAAATATTGAATTTCTGATTTGCGCGCCCTCCGTAGCCTATGTAAAATCCATCCATAATACATATCGGCTGTTTTATAAAATAATAAAGGATTTCCTGCAGTTTTTACAAAGGATTTCTCCCCGGTCCCACATATTCGGTCCGATAACCGCTGTTCGTACCCGGTCTCAAATCGTTGGGATACATGGTGTCCGCATAAACATCCGTCTGCATCTGCTTCACCAGCGCAAATACCTTCTGGTAATCAGCGATATCGCAGATAGTCATTCCTCCGGATGCATGGTTATGTCCCGACTGATAGCTCAGATGGTCGCAAACCGTCACTACATCCCCCACACCCAGCCATTGGTCCCAGATTCCTCTGTGGATGTTCACATGGGAAAGATCCGTAAAGGGTTTCATCTCATAATTATAAGAAAAAGTTCCCCCCGAAACATAAATTCCCTTATCCGTAATAATATACTCTGTATTTTTGTATCTGCGGAAACTCAAGATAACGCCGCCTATATAAATCCATACGGGCATCAGGTGAAGGAGGAAAAATACTCCCAATCCCGCAAGCATAGCGCCACCCATGGAACCTCCCGCCGTAAGACCCGTCACAAACATAACCCCAAAATCAAGGCATGCCCAGATTAACGCCACCGGAAGCATGGGATTAAAAATACTCTCCAAAATAAAGCATTTTTTGTTGGGTTTACCCTGCCACAAAATATTTTCGTTCTGTCCTACCATAAACTGTAAATCCGAAACTGCCATATATTATATTTCCTCCTGTCAGTATTATTTTTTCGCATTGACCGCATAAATGCCGCCATAACACAAGAGTCCGGTCAACTTAACCAAGCAGACCGGCTCCCTGATAATATTTCCGTTCTATTATTTGCCTGTAAATCCTGTGCCGGAAGCCTTGGCGCCAAAGCGTTTCCGATTAATCTGTCTGGCTTCCTCATAAACCTCTCCGGCGTTCTCCTTAATATAATCTTTTGCCCGAAGGGCTTCCGCTGTCCAATAAGCATATACTTTCTTTGCTTCTTCGCTGGTCAAAAGCTTGATTCCTGCTGTTCCGAACCACATTCCCGCCGCAAAAATGCCGATTTTCTCAAAATCTATCATATGTACAACCCTCCTTATGTACATTATAACAGTGGGGTTGTAAAATTGTCAAGGCGTCTGTTTACAACTCGCCCCCCGATAAGGTATAATATCCTTGGATACGATGAATAAAATATCGAAAGGAGCGCTTAATATGCATGCATTTCAACCGTTTCCCATTGAATTACTCGAAATCAATCCCTTTGAAAAGATAGGAAAGGAATGGGCGTTAGTTTCCGCAGGCTCTAAACAGAAAGCTAACACCATGACTATCAGTTGGGGCGGCGTCGGTGTGCTTTGGGGAAAAAATGTCGCGTTTATTTTTGTCAGAGATTCCAGATATACCAAGGAGTTCATAGACTCCTATGATTTCTTCTCCATCTCTTTTCTGAGCAGCCAGTACAAAGATGCGCTTAACTACTGCGGCTCTCATTCCGGCAGAAATGAAGATAAGGTAAACAATGCGGGGCTTACTTGGAATTATAAGCTCTCCATTCCTTTTATCGACGAGGGTAACTTTATCCTGCTGTGCAGAAAGCTGTCCGCCACAAAGATAACCGAAGATTCGTTTCTTGTGCCGGACATTAAGACATGGTATGCAGATAAAGATATGCACACCATGTATATAGCCGAAATATTGGAAGTTCTGGCAAGATAAAGGGATTGCCGCCGGGATTTTTACATCCTTTCCGGCGCGCTAAAGCCCAACAAATCAATACAGGTTTCCAAAATATCCCTTGTCAGCAAAAGAAGCGCAATAAAACCTTCTTTCCTTGCCCTATCTTCCTCGCTCAAAATCTTGGTCTCATGATAAAAATGGTTAAAGGCATTGGCAAGGTCATAAATATAAGCACACACTTTATGGGGTGCAAGCTCTTCGCAGGCAGTGGAAAGCATCGTGTTAAACTGTGCTATCTGCATCATCAGAGCTTTTTGCGCCTCATTGTCCGCTTCTTTCAGTGACACATCTGTCAGTTTTCCGCCCTGCTCCTTATACTTTGCCAGAATGGACTTAATACGCACAATGGTGTACAGAATATAAGGACCTGTGTCTCCTTCAAAAGAGGTGAATCTGTCGATATCAAACACATAATCTTTGGAAGCCTGATTGGACAAATCCCCATATTTCAGTGCGGAAATTGCCACCATCTCCGCAACCTGTTTCGCTTCCTCTTCCGGCATCTGATTGGCGTCTGTGTCTCTGGTTTGTCTGTCTTCCATAATCTTTCGGTACATTTCCGCCTTGGTGTCGGATACCAGACTCTCCAGACGCATCACGCCGCCGTCTCTGGTTTTAAAGGGCTTTCCGTCCTTGCCGTTCATAGTGCCGAAGCCCAAAAACCGTAAAACAGTGTCGGGCTTCACCAGCTTTGTCTTGCGGGCACAGCGGAATACCTGCTCAAAATAAAGCTCCTGCCTCTTATCTACCACATAAACGATTTCATCTGGGTTATACAGCTTCATACGCTCCATAATAGTAGCCAAATCCGTGGTATTGTAAAGGGATGCACCATCCGATTTCAAAATCATGCAGGGGGGCATCTCCTTGGTGTCCGTTTCCTCCTTTACATCCACCACCAACGCACCCTCGCTGATATGGGCATAACCGCCGTCCTTCATATACGCAACCATTTCCGGAATCAAATCATGGACATCACTCTCTCCCTTCCACAAATCAAATTCCACATTCAGGCTGTCGTAATTTTTCTTTAAATCCGCAACCGACACATTTAAAATATGTCTCCACAGGGCGCGGTACCCCTTAACTCCGCTCTGAAGCTTAAAGGTTGCCTCCATTGCCGCCGCCTTATACTGCGCATCCTCCTTTGATTTTGCGCTGGCTGCCGGATAGATTTCCTCAAGCTCCGAAATGGTAAAAGGCGCTTCCTGCGGGTATTCTCCCTGAAAGTTCTCATCAAAATATACCAAATCCGGCTGGCGCTCTTTTAATCCCATGATAACCAGCCCCATCTGCAGCCCCCAATCTCCCAAATGTACATCCCCTATTACCTCATGCCCTGCATAACGGCAGATTCTCTTCACGCTCTCCCCGATAATCGCCGTGCGCAGATGTCCTACATGCAGGGGCTTTGCCACATTTGCCCCGCCGTAATCAAGAATGATTTTTTTCGGATGCTTTGCTGTCTCCAGCCCATATTTTTCATCGGACTCCATGCCCTGTAAATACTGTAACAAAAAGCCCTCCGAAACCTTTAGATTCAAAAATCCCGGCGCCACTGCACTTGCCTCTCCAAAGATTTTGCTGCCTGCAAGCTTGTCCGCCACATCATTTGCAATCATAATAGGCGCCTTGTGGTACTGCTTTGCTCCTGCCATCGCGCCGTTACACTGATATTCGCAAAGGTCGGGGCGGTTGGAAACCGTCACCTTTCCAAGAGCCGCATCATAGCCTGCCGCCTCAAATGCCTGTCCCATTTCCTCCGTCAAAAGTTCCAAAATCTTTTTCATAATTCCTCTCATTCCGCCGCACAAGCGGCCCTGTCTATGTATTTGTCTTACAGCAAATGCGCCCTAAGTTCTTCCCCGCTCTGCGCAGAAAGGTAAGCCGGAGCAATGTCAAATACTGTCTTGCAGCCGCTCTGCCCCTCTTTGTTCATGCGGTAAGCCGCTCTTGCATAGGCTGCAATCACCGCACCCGTAAACTCAGGGTTGGAATCCAGCTTTAAACTGTATTCTATCACATGATTATGCTCCAAATCCATGCCTGTGCTGCCTGTCCGGATGACACAGCCCCCGTGGGGAAGTCCGCTGTGGTCCCTTGCCATTTCTTCCTCCGTGATAAAATGCACGGTAGTGTCATAATCCGCAAAATAGTTGGGCATGGTCTTAATCTCATTCTCGATTTTTGCAAGGTCTGCGCCCTCTTTTGCCACCACAAAGCACTCCCTTGTGTGCTTCTGTCTGGTGGTAAGCTGCGGATTTTCCCCGTTTCTTACCGCATTTAAAGAGCTTTCCACAGGAATGGTATACTGCCTTGCATCCTTTACGCCTTCAATTCTCCGTATGGCATCGGAATGTCCCTGACTGACGCCCTTTCCCCAGAAGGTATAGTCCTGCCCCTTGGGCAGAATGGCATTGGCATACAGGCGGTTTAAGGAAAACATGCCCGGATCCCAGCCGCAGGAAATAACCGCTACCCTGCCTGCCGCCTTGGCTGCCTTGTCCACTGCCGCATAATGCTCCGGAATCCTTGCATGGGTGTCAAAGCTGTCAACCACATTGTACATTCCCGCATATTCCGGGGTCTGCTCAGGCAAGTCCGTAGCGCTTCCGCCACACAGCACCAATACATCAATTTCGCTCTGCATATGCTTTAATTCATTGACACCAAGCACCTGAACCCCTGATGTCCGTACCTTCACCGCTTCGGGATTTCTTCTGGTAAAAACTGCTGCAAGCTCCAAATCCGGGTTCTGCCGGATGGCGCTCTCCACCCCTTTTCCTAAATTTCCATAACCTAAAATACCGATTCTGATACTCATTTTTTCTCTCCTGTCTTTATGTATTATTTGCATCCCTTTGGGAAAACACACATCCGCAATAATTCTGGCGGTATAGCGCATACTCCGCCGACAATTCAATGGAACGCTTATACCCATCCTTCTTTTTAAAATCGGAAGGAAGCCATTTAACACTGTATTCCTGTGACAATGCCTGCCCGATTTCATTAATTTTTGACGCGTTTTTCAGGGGACTGATAGTCAAAGTCGTAGCAAAATAATCATATCCCCCGGCCGCTGCCCGTAAAGCAGTCTCCCTAAGGCGCAGCTCAAAACACCGAAAACATCTCTCTCCGCCCTCAGGAACATCCTCATATCCCTTTGCTATTGCAAAAAACCGGGCGGGCTCATAATCCCCTTCCACTATCTGAATGGGATATCCCTTTTTCTCCTCATTATAGGCGTTTATCAGGCGTTTCTGTTCTTCCATCCGCTTCCTGTATTCCTCCGATTTGGAGATATTGGGATTATAATAGAAAACCGTAATCTCAAAATAGGGACTTAGGTATTCCAGAACATAACTGCTGCAGGGCGCGCAGCAACTATGCAGAAAAAGCCTTTTTGGCTCCTTCCCGTTTTCGGCGCCCTGCCCAGTGCAGGACTTTGCCTGCCCAGTGCAGGACTTTGCCTGCACATGCAGTTCTTCCAATATCTTATCAAGTTCTCTCTGGTAATTTATCTGATTCATGCTCTTTCTTCATACCTTTTTTCTGCTTTTCTCCAATTAATCAGGTCAAACCAGCCTTCCACATAATCGGCTCTGCGGTTCTGATATTGGAGATAATAAGCATGCTCCCACACATCTACCAGAAAAAGCGGCGTATAGATACCGATATCCGGTATATCCTGATTGGCGGTCTGCACAATGGAGAGATTTCCGTCCTTATCCGTGAGAAACCAAGCCCAGCCGGAACCGAATTTGGACACCGCTGCCTGCTTCATCTGCTCCTGCCACTGCCTGTAGGAACCAAAATCACGCTGGATGGCTTCGGCAAGCTCCCCTTCCGGCATCTGACCCGCCGGACTTCTCATACTGTTAAAATAAAGCTCGTGGTTATAGACTCCTCCGCCGTTATTGCGAATGGCTGTTCTGACCGGCATGGGAATCTCGTCCGGGTGCAGCAGAAGCTCCTTTAAACTCTTTTTCTGTAACTCCGGATAATCCGACAAAACACTGTTTAAATTGTCCACATAGGTTTTGTAATGCTTATCATGATGAAACCGCAGGGTCTCCTCATTCAATACCGGAGTCAGCGCATCATATTCATAGGGCAGGGGGCGTACCACAAAGGGATAACTTTCTTCTTTCATAACACTCACATCATCCTTTCTGCATAATAAATGTATGCCATAGTATATGCAGTTTGTGATTATGTTAATCATCCCATAAAACGAAAGACTATTCAAGTCCTGCCACGCCGTCCACCGGCAGGGCCAAAACAATGCCGTGGGCTTCGCTCTGAATGCCGCACTGTTCTCCTAACGCTTTCATAATGGGCAGTTTAATGTCCTTTTTGGCAAGAATTAAAACCACTTCTCGCTCCTGCTGTACACTGATTCCAAAAAATTTCATGGCCTCCTCATTTCCCATCTGACGGCTGTGGAATACGGTGCCTCCGGTAGCTCCGGCACTTCTTGCCTCCGCCATAACCTCCTCGCTGTAGCCCTGATTCACGATTGCCATAATCATGATATATTCGCTCTCCGCCATCTCTGCTCTTTTCCTTTCTGATGAATCTTTGCCCGCTTCCGGCTGTAATCTTTCCACTAATTTAACCCAGGAATTGCCTCCCGATATATTTACCGTAAATGCCACTCCGCTGTTAGCATATCCCAGACAAAGTCTTTGTCGCAGCTTTTTCAGTATGTCCCCCGCAAAATCTCTGGGCATCATGCTCATCATCACCGTTTTTTCAATGCTTCCCAAGCCTAACATCCCCATAATTTCGCTGGATGCAGTGCCTTGTGCCCGAAATTGGCAGTGCATCGGCACATTTTCTTCCTGAAACAAATCCATTGCCTTTTTCGTCAGTTTAGGAGTTGTTATCAGGAATAATAGTCGAAATTCCGGCATCTTACTGTTAGTTGTCATCTCCGTTTTCCTCCTCGAAATCGAATATGTCATCCACTGCTGCAACAGGTACAGGCTGAACCATTTCCGTCGTTCCTGCTTTCTTAAGCTTATATTGATACCGAATCCCCATAATCTGTACTGCAATCAGAGGAGTCAGTGCAACAAGCGCCACTACGCCAAAAGCATCCGTCATCAGGTTACCCTCCACAGCCTCGCAGGCTCCAATGCTTAAGGGAAGCAAAAAGGTACTGGTCATAGGTCCGCTGGCCACTCCGCCGGAGTCAAAGGCAATACCCACGAACAGCTTAGGAACCATGCAGGAAAGCGCAAGCGCAAGAAGATATCCCGGTATCACAATCCATTGGATGGGAAGCCCCGTAAGCACCCGGAGCATTGCCAATCCCACGCTGACCGATACGCCGATGGATAGGCAGCGGTTCATCAGCTTCGCCGATATGGCGCCGTCCGTCACATCCTCCACCTGATGATTCAGCACCTGAATAGCAGGCTCCGCTTTAACAATATAATATCCGATTAACATTCCGATGGGCACCAGAAGCCAGCTTTGTTTTAACTGCGCAATTTCCTGCCCCAATAAAATACCCACCGGAGCAAAGCCTACATTAACGCCGCACAGGAAAAATACCAATCCCAGATAGGTATAAATCAGACCTATGGAAATTCTCTTTAACTGCCTGCTGCGGAAACGGCGGCTCAACCATTGGAACAAGGCAAACACGCCCACAATAGGCACAAGGGAAATCAAAACCTCCTGAACATAATGGGGCAGATTTTTCCCAAAAGTCCAGATAACATCCCGGGTAGTCTGCACCGTAGGCACTTCCGCCATCTCGTAGACCGCCTCTGCCGACTTGTAAAAACCTCCCAGAATCAGCACAGCCAGAATCGGTCCCACACTGGAAAGCGCCACCAGACCAAAGCTGTCGTTTGCCGCATTCTTATCGCTTCGCACGGATGCAAGACCCACGCCCATTGCCATGATAAAAGGAACCGTCATGGGACCTGTAGTGACACCCCCCGAGTCGAACGCCACCGCCACAAAATCTTTGGGAACAAAGAAAGAAAGAACCAAAATCACCGCATACAGCACCATCAATATGGTGGAAAGCTTTATCTGGAACAAAATCCTCAGGATTGCAATAGCAAGAAATATACCCACGCCCACAGCCACCGTAAGCACCAGAACCAGATTGGGAATCGCCGGCACCTGCTGGGCAAGCACCTGTAAATCCGGCTCCGAAAGCGTGATAATTGCTCCCATGAAAAATCCTATCAAAATTACAAGGATAATCTTCCGGGTCTTGGATATCTGCACACCGACACCCTCTCCCAAAGGTGTCATGGATATCTCGGCCCCCAATTGGAAAAATCCCATACCGATGACCAGCATCACCGCTCCCACCAGAAACATTACCATAGCTCCCAAATCCACCGGAACCAAAAGCACACTGATAATCAAAACAATGCCGGTAATGGGTAAAACCGCGGAAAGGGATTCCACTATCTTTTCTTTTAGCTTTTGGTTCATAAAATTACTCCTGTCTTATAGGGTATTTGTTTTAAATATCTTCAAGCGCCTGCGCCAGATCCGCAATCAAATCTTCTTTATCCTCAAGCCCACAGGACATGCGAACCAGTCCTGCCGGTACGCCTGCTTCCTTAAGCTGTTCTTCCGTCATCTGCCGGTGGGTGGAGGTTGCCGGATTTAAGCAGCAGGTTCTTGCATCCGCCACATGGGTCTCAATGGCAGCTAATTTTAACCGTTTCATAAAGGTTTCCGCAGCCTGTCTCCCGCCCTCTAATTCAAAAGATACGACCCCGCATCCGCCATTGGGCAGGTATTTCTTTGCAAGCTCATAATATTTATTGCCGGGAAGTCCCGAATAATTTACATAGGAAACGGCGGGATGCTTCTCTAAAAATTCCGCCACTGCCTGCCCGTTTTCCACATGGCGCGGCATTCTAACATGCAAGGATTCCAGCCCCAGATTTAAAATATATGCGCTCTGGGGCGACTGAATGCATCCCAGATCACGCATTAATTGGGAAGTACATTTTGTGATAAACGCCCCTTCCTTACCAAATTTCTCTGCATAGGTAATCCCATGATAGGATTCATCCGGCGTACAGAGTCCCGGAAATTTATCCGCATATGCCATCCAGTCAAACTTGCCCGAATCTACAATGGCACCTCCCACAGCAGCGCCGTGTCCGTCCATATATTTGGTGGTGGAATGGGTTACAATATCCGCTCCCCACTCAATGGGACGGCAGTTTACCGGGGTGGGAAAGGTATTGTCCACCACTAAAGGAACGCCGTGTTTATGCGCCGCTTTGGCAAATTTTTCAATATCAAGCACTGTCAGGGCAGGATTCGCAATGGTCTCGCCAAAAACTGCCCTTGTATTATCTTTAAAAGCCGCATCCAGCTCTTCCTCCGTGCAGTCCGGTGACACGACAGTGACCTCTATGCCCATCTTTTTCATCGTTACGGAAATCAGATTGAAAGTGCCCCCATAAATAGAAGAAGAGGACACGATATGACTGCCGCACTCACAGATATTAAACAATGCAAAGAAATTGGCGGCCTGCCCGGAAGAAGTCAGCATTGCCGCGCTTCCTCCCTCAAGCTCCGCGATTTTTGCCGCCACATAATCGTTGGTAGGATTCTGCAGACGGGAATAAAAATATCCGGAAGCCTCCAAATCAAATAGCTTTCCCATATCCTCGCTGGTATCATATTTAAAGGTAGTCGACTGTACAATGGGAATCTGGCGGGGTTCTCCGTTTTTAGGCGTATATCCTGCCTGTACGCATTTTGTGTTTATTCTGTAATCGCTCATATCCTATCTCCTCTTTCCTATGTTGTAAATAAATATGGGGACATTATACCACATGTACTAAATAAAGCCAAGAAAACTAGTCGCATGTTTTGCACACATCCACCCATTTTACATAGCCGGAATACTGTTCCAACTCCGGAATGGTAAGCTCTATGGCGCTGTTGGAGCTGCCACAGGCAGGAAAAACCGTCTCAAAACGCTTTAAAGACACATCCAGATATACATCCACGCCCTCGTTAACGGCAAAGGGGCATACTCCGCCCACCCCATGACCGATCAGGGTTTCTACCTCCTGCGGCGAAAGCATTTTTGCTTTTGTGCCAAACTGCGCTTTGTACTTGGGATTGTCAATTTTGGCATCTCCCGCCGTCACCACTAACACCCCATGCCCTTCCACCAGAAAAGACAGGGTTTTGGCTATCCGCTTCGGCTCGCAGTGCAGGGCTTCCGCCGCCAGTGCAACCGTTGCACTGGATACTTCAAATTCCTGAATTTTTTCCTCCATGCCATATTGCCTGAAATATGCCTTTACTCTTTCGATTGCCATACCATTTCCTCACATTCTGCCGCACGGGACACCTCCGTATGCAAATGTCCATGTGCCGTCTCCACTATTATACTCTTACCTCGATACCGAATCAATCCATTTTTCCACTCCGCCGTTTCATTTTTATGCCCTGCTTGCTTTTTTTCTTGCAAGTGGTATAATAATTTTTAAAAGTTTTTATTAAATTCGGAAGGGAATGATTTATAATGTTTGAATTTACGGATGACTGCAAAATAGGAATTGAACAGTTGGATTTAGAGCATAAATATCTTTTTGACTTAATCCGCAGGGTATATACTCTGGTAACCACCAACTATCACAGCGATTATTACCATCAGCTCAAAGAACTTCTGGCGGAATTGGACAATTATGCCGAACAGCATTTTGCCCATGAAGAGGCGTATATGATACAGATAAGGGACCCCGAATTGATACTTCAGCGCTCCCAGCACGCTTTTTTCCGTGAAAAAGTGCTCATGCTGGATTTGATAAATATTGACGAATCCGATGAGCAGCAGCAGGTTCTCACGGAACTTGTGAGCTTTCTCGGCAAATGGCTGTACCGCCACATCTTAAGCAGCGATGTTCTGATCGGGAAACTGCCCCCTTTAGAAGAGTGGATGCTAAAAGAAAATCCCTGTGAATTTACGGAAGAATACCTGACTGGCATCGACCTAATAGACAGGGAACACGAAGAACTCTTCCGCATAGTGGGCAGGGCAAATCAGTTGGCAAAATCTTATGACTCTGTCTCCGGCTATGATAAGATCATACATATATTGCAAGAACTGAAAGCCTATACCGCAGAGCACTTTCGTGATGAAGAAGAATACATGGAATCCATTCATTACGAAGGGCTTGCCGCACAAAAACGCGCGCATGAAGCCTTTATCGAAAAGCTGGAAACCATTGATACAGACAAAATCCAAGAGCGTCCGCAGGAATACCTTCAGGAATTATTGGAATTTCTCTTGGGCTGGCTTATCAACCACATTTTAAACTCTGACAAAAAGATACCCGCGGAAAAATAAATGCATTTACTGTCAGGATAGATATTTTCTCAAAACACTTAACAGTATATCGATATCAATGGGTTTGGCTATATGGGCGTTCATGCCGCTCTTCAAGGCAGTCTCCTTATCTTCCTCCATGGCGTTGGCAGTCATTGCAATGATGGGAATGGTTTCTACATCCTTTCTGGGCAGGGCGCGGATGGTACGGGTTGCCTCATAGCCGTCCATAATGGGCATCTGGACATCCATTAAAACAGCATCGTAATATCCCTCTTCCGAATTACTTACCATCTCCACCGCATCAGTGCCGTCCGGCGCAGATTCCACCAAAAAGCCGCTCTCCTTTAGGATGACCTCTGCAATTTCCCTGTTCAGCTCAATATCCTCCACCAGCAGAATACGCTTGCCCCCAAAGTCCGCTTTTGTCCACGGCGCCGCCATTTCCTCCTTTTCAATCAGATTATTGACAGTCAGCAGGACATTCTTCAAATCCGACATAAACAAAGGCTTCGCGCAGAAAGCGGTAACGCCTGCATCCATAGCTTCACTTTCTATATCCGTCCAATCATAGGCAGTCAGAATAATAATGGGGCTTTCCGGTCCAACGGCTGCACGAATCCTCTTGGTAGTCTCGACACCGTTCATATCCGGCATCTGCCAGTCAATGATATAAGTATGATAAGAATCCCCCTCATTATGGGCGCTCTTTGCCCTAAAGACTGCCTCCCTGCCGGAAATCGTCCACTCGGAACGCATACCCAGCTGCGCAAGCATCTTGGTAACACTTTCACAACTGTCGCAGTCATCATCTACCACCAGTGCCCGCAGTCCTTCCAGTTCCCTGACTTGCGCCGCATTCTTCTCCACATCCTGCAGTTTCAGGCTCAACTCCACCTTAAACTCACTGCCCTGACCTTTTTCGCTGCGCACCGAAATTGTGCCGCCCATCATCTCCACAATATTTTTCGTGATGGCCATGCCCAGTCCGGTTCCTTCAATACCTGTTCTGGTTACACTCTCTTCCCTCTCAAAAGGCTCAAATATGTGCTCTACGAAATCCTGTGTCATTCCGACGCCATTGTCCTTAATAAGAAAAACATAATCTCCGTAACCCCGGTGGAATGTAGTCTGCTGATGAATCTTCAAGCTTATCGTTCCGCCTGCCGGAGTATATTTCACGGCATTACCCAGCAGATTTACCAAAATCTGGCTCAGTTTCAACGGGTCGGCTATCACATCCTCGTTTGCCACATCGAAAGTATCGATAAACAATTCCAATTGTTTCGCTTTAACCTGAGGCTGAATGATATTGACCAGATTGTGGGTCAGCTCCGAGATATTGCACTCCTGCTCCTTAATCTGCAGCTTTCCGCTTTCAATACGGCTCATATCCAGAATATCATTAATCAGACTGAGCAGATGGTTGCTGGAGGACAGCACTTTCTGCAGGCAGTCTAACACCTGAGACCTGTTGTCAATATGACTGACGGCGATGGTAGTAAAACCGATAATCGCATTCATAGGCGTACGGATATCATGGGACATATTGGAGAGGAATGTGGTCTTTGCGCTGTTGGCATGCTGTGCCTGCAACAATGCATCCTGAAGCGCCTGCGTCTGCTCTCTCTGCTTCTGCACCTGAGCGGTAATATCTCTGGACACCACCATGACCATGATATCTCCTGTCTGTTCGTCTCTGGTCATAATAAAGGACTGACGGACGCACATGGGTTGTCCATCCGATGCGCCGCCCCAATAATCCACAGTAACCTCTGCTTCTCCCTGTTCAAAACGCTGTTTCAGATTCTGCAGATTGACTGTCGCTTCATAGTCTTCAAGGGATTCCTTTAAAACAAATTCTTTCCACTTTTCAAAACATACCGATGCGGCGCAGGGTGCCGACAAACCGACCTTTTCCAACAGGGATACCGCCTGTCCGTCCACCGTACGAGTGATATCCTGCTCGATCAAATCCTGCGTCAGGTTAAATTCAAAGGTATTAAACGCGGCGGAAGTAATCGCAATACGATACTGCCTCTCCTTACGGTTCATGGTCGCCCGCACTTTTTTCGCCTGAATCTCCTGAAGCTTCATCTCCGTAGTATCCTGACGGACATAAAGCATCTTTGTGGCTTTGCCCTCCTCGTCCCGGTTCAGGCATACGGCGATAAGAAGCTCCCAAGCCTCTTTTCCCTGCCGGTTCACATGGCACTCATAAGTAAAGATGTCACTTTTCGCCAAATGTTCAATCATGGAATCAATTTCAAAATAATGATAAAACTCCTTCTTTCCTTCCTCTTCCACAATATCGGCGCTGTGAGCATCCAATATGTCCCGATAATCGCCTTCCATGGCCAAATCCCTGTTTAAGGGTTTCACTCCCGCCATATAAGAATAACGCCCCGTCTCCAAATCCACAATGAGATAACGGGAAGAAAACAGAATATTCAAGCCCTGAAGCACATAACTGAACTGTTCGTTCTGGTTTTCCAGCTTCTTACGCGTCCGTCGGCTGCGCATCAGTAAAGTAATAATATATATGACAAACAATACAATCAAAACAATCTGCAGAATCATGCCGTTGCGGTTTGCTTCCCGTATCATGTCCTGCGTCACATTCTTGGGAAAAGCCTGCACCAGAATATACTCCGTATTCGGCACGGGCATAACGCACAGATTGTCCGTCAGACTGTCCGAATCACAGATAAATCCCTTCTCCTGTGCCTCTCCACGGAACACCGCCCACACGCCTTCCGCGGTCTTTGCATCAATTACCCCGCCGTCCCGCAGGGCATCCGGCAGCATTTCATCATACTTTACCCCATTTGCAGAGGCAATGACATCTCCGAACCGGGTACACAAATACACATCGGCCGCCTCGCCGAAATAACTGGTCTTCAAAATCTCCTGCAGATAATCTTCCGCAAGATATAAACCCAGCAGCACGCCGACCACATTATCTTCTTCCCTCACCGGAGCATAAAAAACCATAGTAGTCCTTCCGGTAACTCTGGAATTGAGTACCATAGTAGTGCCGCTTTCTCCCTGCATTCCGGCTTCAAAATAATCCCTGTCGGCGCTGTCGGATATTTCACCGTTTGAAGTCATATTCTGACCTTCGGAATTGATAAAACGCATCGAATCAAAATCAACATTTCTTTCCAGCTCTCTCAGCATATTGGCGTTCATTTTCGACGCATTTTGCCCTACGCTCAAAAAATATGCATAGTTGCGTACCCGCCGTTCTGCATTGACAAACTCATTGCTGAGTCCCTGAGCGGTCTGCCGGGCGGAATCCATTGCATAATTCATGTTACGGCTTTCAATCTGCGAACGGTTGGAAACAAAGTACCATCTAAACAATAAAATAAGCGCTAACAACAAAATTAATATATATAGTATATTGCGCCATGACTTCTCGATCGTATTCAAAAAAATCATCTCCCTTTGTTCTAAAGTACCCCAAAATTCAACGGATACCCAAATCAGATACATTATATCATCAAACAAACAAATTGGAAAGTTTTTTTCTGGGTACATGCAAGCCTTTTTTTATCTATACTTAAAGGCCGAAATTCCCTTATTTTATGAGGAATTTCGGCTTCCTGAATTTATGCGGACATAAAAAAATCCATCCGTTATTTAATCTTTATCCACATGGCGGGACGCATACCATCCTCAGAAGAAGCTTGCCTATTCATCCCTAACGCTGCAAAATCTTTCACATCGGCTGCGGATGAACCGCAGGCTCTGAAGTATTCCGAATATCCTACGCTTGTTTGGGAATAATCATCCACCCAGTCAGTCGGTGTTGCCGCAGAGCGCAGCGACCATCTGCTATATCCTGTTTCGCTGTTCGCTGACAAACCGGAAGCAGCCGTCGGCTCCGCGCCTAAAATATTTAAAGGTATTAAATACTTTTTCGCCTCTTCGTAACTCAGCAAAAAAACAAAATCCTTGGTATCGTGTCCGCCATCAGTCTTATATTTCTGGTCATACCTTCCCGGCCATGTAGCTTCCGTGGCAGGCGTCCGAACTGTAGACTCCGAAATACAATTCTTTTCTTCCTCGGAAAATGCCGTATTGTAAAAATCGTCATTCAGCCATTGGCGCGCCTTACTCACTTCCCATGTCAATTTATTTTGATCCTGGTAGTGGCTCAGGCTTTTATCGGGCTTGGTGCTTTGCTTTGCCAGCACATATTTGCTCACCACAAACAATTTGCTGCCGTCGTTTTCCAGAACGACCCATTCAATAGGCTCCGCCCCATTAGACAGATTGTTATCCTGCTCATAGGCGCCAAATTGAAATTCATTGCCCGCCTTTGCCGATGCAAATTTCTCCGTTAGCAAAGATTCCTCCGCCGGAGCGGGCGTCTCTGCCGGTTCGGATTTTTCCGTCGGTTCGGATTTTTCCGTCGGCACAGACGCAGTGGCTGCATCACGCTCTTTGGATGACCTGTCCGACCTACGGCCATTGTCGGAATCCTGCCGGTTTCCGCAGGCGACCAGACTAAAGACCAGAACAGCGGCACACAATATGAGTCCCATTTTTTTCATAGTATACTTTACTTTTTTCATTTTTCTTAGTTCCTTTCCAAATCCTAATTCCTTTTTTATGTTGATTTTACTACCCCCCTTATTCTGTCAACTATTTTTTCCCTAACTTCTGTGATGTGATGCATTTTAATTGCCAAATTTTTAAGGCTCCTCATAGAATTATAAGAATATATATGGTAGAATATTAGGCAGATACTGAGTTAATACGACACGAAAGGAATCTATTATGAAAAACATCCTCATCATACAAGGCGGCGGCCGCTCTAACGGGAACACAGCACAACTGATTAACAGTTTCATTACCGATGCAACAGAATGCGGTCATTCTGTAGAGCTCATTTCACTCATAAAAAATGAAGTCAAAGGATGCCTCGGCTGCAACGCGTGCCGCTACAAAAAACCATGCATACAAAAGGATTCCTTTAATGCTCTCATTCCCAAGATAAAAGAGGCAGACTGCATTGTGTTTGCGTCGCCCCTTTATTTCTGGACTATATCCTCCAGAATCAAAGCATTTATAGAAAGATTTTATTGTATTGCAGAGGAAGACCCTAATCCGCCATTAGGCAGATATGAGAAGTACCCAATCAAAGACTGTGCCCTGCTCATGACTTCGGCAGACGATTTTTTCTGGACATTTGAACAGGCAGTCTCCTATTATCAATTTGCAATCGTAAATTACATTGGATTTAAAGACAAGGGAATGGTACTCGCTGGCGGATGCGGTGATACCAATGGCAGACCACAGATTGATAAGACGAAGCATTTGCAGGAAGCGTATGAGTTTGGAAAGCATATTTATGGATAGTTTGTATGAAGGCTGCAATCACAGTTGTCCGAAGTTTTGCCAAATTGCATCCGTAATTTTTCAATCGCCATGCTATCAGCCATATTCCTGTAATTCTCGTATTTGCGCCATCTGTATAATTCACTATGGCTTTTGAATTTTTTATTCCTTACCATATTGCCAAGCTCCATTCGAATTTGATATTTCAGCTATTTCACTTTTTCCTTCATGAAGGAAATTACCTGATTTTCGCCTTTTCTCCCCTCCGTCGTAAAGGTAAATACAGGATACGCATGGAAAGCA
>JAMPEY010000036.1 GCA_023664665.1 Lachnoclostridium sp. | reverse complement strand
ACGCGGTGAACAGGGAACTGCAGGAAATCCACAGGATGGTGGAGACGGTAAAGAAGGATCCGGAGGTGGTGGGAATGCACATAAAGATGGCGGATGAAATCATGAGGATGTCGCAGAAAATCACGAGGCAGGAAGAAGAGATCACGAGGCAGGAAGAAGAGATCACAAAGCGGGAGGAAGAAATTGCAAGGCTGAGAGAGGAACTTGCGCGGATAAAAGGCATGGGGAAGCCGGAGGAACATACCTGACGGCTGCAATGTTCTTTGGCAGATTGTCCAAAAAAGCAGAACCCAAATTATCAATAGTATACAAAATCATCATAACTCGGGGGGGTACAATTGCTTTTTGGCGGAAAAAATGTTATATTTAAAATAGTCTAACAATATGAGAATATAGAAATTTTTCTTGTATTTGAAGGATTAAAAAATAAACAAGGAGGAGGAAAAAGGAAGATGTTAAAAAAATCCATGAAACAGCCAAGCTGGAAGCGCGTGTTTGCAGGGACAATGTCTTTGGCATTACTGCTTGCAAATCTGTACACAGCCCCCGTTTTGGCTGAGACATTGGAAGGTGAAACAGAAGAAACCGTAGTATCCGGCGAGGTTGTGGATCAGGTTATTGACGAAACAATCACTGCGAACGGAACGGATGTTCCGAGCGAAACGACCGTTCCGGATGAGACGGCGACTGTGGAACCAACCACTGTGACACCGGAAACGGACGATGTCACGACACCCGCTGAGGTTGAAAATGTGGGTGAGATTCCCGTTGACGAGAATGCAATTGCATTGCAGAGTGAGGATGACGGGATTGTAGCACTGGATGGAACTTCACATGTCTTTGACGCTACTGCGATAGACGCTACAGGCAAGAAGGATAAAGACCCAATTGCTGCAGGAGCGACTTATGCAGAGAGTTATTTTACTCTGAAGGGAAATGATAAGACTTTACAGAGATTAGACAAAAACGGAGCAACATCGAGCATTGAGCTGCAGAAGTTGGGCGAATCTACCATGGAGTTTACGGTAGAGGGCACGGCAAATGTTACAATAGTGTATTCAAGCACTGGCGGTACTAACAAATCTGATTTGGCATTGGTAAATATGTCAGATAACAGCAAAGTGGCAAATAAAGACGGTGATGAAGTTGCAATCATGACCGGTACCACTAAGACAACAGTAATTTTTGAGGATGTACCGGCAGGAACCTATCAGATTATGTCGCCCGGTACGATAAATATTCCCGGAACAAAAGAAGATGGCACGAAGACTGATGAAGAGAAAGCAAATTCAACTTCGGATCGTGGCTTTAGGCTTTATATGGTTACGGTTATAGAAGAAGAGGCACAACAGGTTATTACCACAGAAGACCATGTCTTTGACGCTACTGCGATAGACGCTACAGGCAAGAAGGATAAAGACCCAATTGCTGCAGGAGCGACTTATGCAGAGAGTTATTTTACTCTGAAGGGAAATGATAAGACTTTACAGAGATTAGACAAAAACGGAGCAACATCGAGCATTGAGCTGCAGAAGTTGGGCGAATCTACCATGGAGTTTACGGTAGAGGGCACGGCAAATGTTACAATAGTGTATTCAAGCACTGGCGGTACTAACAAATCTGATTTGGCATTGGTAAATATGTCAGATAACAGCAAAGTGGCAAATAAAGACGGTGATGAAGTTGCAATCATGACCGGTACCACTAAGACAACAGTAATTTTTGAGGATGTACCGGCAGGAACCTATCAGATTATGTCGCCCGGTACGATAAATATTCCCGGAACAAAAGAAGATGGCACGAAGACTGATGAAGAGAAAGCAAATTCAACTTCGGATCGTGGCTTTAGGCTTTATACGGTTACCGTGACAGAGACAAAGGGTGCAGCAGCGGAGATGGTTAATGTAACCCCCACCGTTTCACTTGCTACAGGCACCACATTACCCACTGGGGGGGTAGTTGCATTAAAGAAAGGCGCTGCGCTGACCGATGTGACAGCCGGGACGGCGATGTCACTGCCCAGCGGAACCTCTTATGAACTCGTTGTGAAGAATTCCGACGGTTCAGTAAATGAGGACTACAGAGTGACCGTTAATGACAAGACGACTTATAAAGTCGGCAAAGCAGACGAGAGTGTTACTTTTGTGGTTGGCTCCGCATATGTGAATCCTACCGCGAAGCTGGCTACAGGTTCTGCATTGGCTGCAGGAAATGCCATTACCCTGAAGCCGAAAAACGGTAGCAGCATCGCTCTCACAATGGATCAGGCGGTAAAACTGACCATTGGCGAGGAGTATACATTGGAGACCGCATCCGGTTCCAAGACCAAAGCTACCGTAGGCGGCCAGACGAAGTTTACGGCGGCAGAGGGTATGACCGAGCTGGTGATTACAGTGGAATCCACAGTAGTTACCGCAACGGTAACGATTCTTGACCCGGATGGAGTTAAGAGTCAGGTGACGGCGCTGACACTCAGCGACGGCAGTAGCTTTAGCAAAAACTTGTTGACCGAGACAGCCGTAGAATTGACCATCGGAACCAAGTATACCTTGACTATGACGACCGATGAGGATTTGACGGTTGAACTCAATGGCGGAATGAACATAACGCCTACCAAGGACACTACGGAACTGAAAGTGTTGTTGGGCAAGAAGGTGGACGGCTTATATATCGTAGATTTGGAGAATGGCGGAAAAGGATTGCTGAAGGGTGAGACCTATGCTGGTGGAGCGATTTCCGTTATGTGCGATATGCCTTTGAAGTCTGACGGATATGTAAAGGGCGGCACAAATCCTAAAAACGCAGCAGGTAACACTCCTACTGCAGATGATTGGTTGCCTACAAACGCAGGTTCGACTGTGGTAATCACACCCGCGCAGGACGGACGCGTGAAAATCAGCTACAGAGCTACCAAGACAATCTTCTTTGTCACTGAGTCAGGTGTAATAGATACCTATGCAGGCAGTACCGCAGCCACCGCAGCGTATAAGGTTGAGGCAGGCGAGACCTATTACTTCTATGCAGCCGGCAGTAATATTGAAATTACAGGTATCACTGTAGACTACCGTCCTTCCGTGGATTGGAGTACCGTATCCGCCCCCATTCTTACCGATGTTAAGGCTGCAAAGCCCGGCGATGCGGATGAAGGCTCTGTGACCGTATCCTATAAGGCACAGGTTGGCGGCGTTTACTCTGACAGTCTGGTGATTCAGGCTTTACGGGACGGCGAAGTTATCAAACAAGTTGAGACTTTGAAAGAGACAAGCATTGTAGACGATTGGGCAGGCAGTGCTACGATTACGGGTCTTCCGGCGAGCGGCGACTACCAGATTAAGGCAATGTTGAAGAGCACCGGACAGAAGGCAAAAGAAAGCAATACTCTGACGCTGACGGGCTTTATCCTTCCTATGGCAAAGCCTATCATCGTGAATGCCGAGAGTCTTGGCTCCGGCAATGTGAAGTTCAGCTGGCAGGCAGTGCCTGAGGCAGAGTCTTACAATGTATATCTGGACGGCGAACTGGTAACTACGGCAACGGGAGTGTTTTATCGTTTCACCGGTTTGTCCGCAGGCAAGCATACTTTTGCGGTAGAGGCAGTGGGTAACGGTGATATATCCGAGAGAGATTCTCTTGAGGCGGAAGTTACCAATGTTGCACTGAAGAATTGGCAGTTCCGTGCATTCGGCTCCGGCGTAAGCTCGAAGAAGGAAGAATGCGGTTACTCAGGTTCCTATGACGAAGACAATCTGTCTGTCTGGGGTCTGAAAGGAAAGGGTAAGATAGTTCCCGCTTCCACAGACGGACTGTCCTTCTACTATACAACCATCGACCCTGAGACGGAGAACTTCACTCTGGAAGCAGACATCACTGTGGACGAGTGGGGCATCAACAACGGTCAGGAAGGCTTCGGCCTGATGGCTGCGGACCGTGTGGGAACCCATGGGGACGGTTCCGTATTCTGGAACAACTCCTACATGCTTTCCGGCACAAAGGTAGAGTATTACTGGAATTCCAGGGACCAGGTGGTGGCTGATGAAGGAACCAAATATATCATGAAGCTGGGAATCGGCGCACAGGAGAAGACCGGAGTTACCCCCGAGAACCTCTCCGGCATGGAGGACGGTTCCGCGGTTTCCGAATTCAACACGAAGATGCATACCCTGGAGACTGCAGCGGCAACCACATTCTTTGATGAAGCAAGGAACGAATATCTGCCCGCAGGAACCTATAACATCGTAGGCAACTTCAGCGGTGAGGCAGCGGATGAGGTAAAGGCATACTCCATCACGAACAGCGGAACACAGACTACCTTCCACATGACGCTCCAGAGGAACAACACCGGTTACTTCTTAAGCTATACCGACCAGAACGGTGTGACCACTACCAAGAAGTTCTACCATGATGATGAGGGCGGAGACGAGCTGACCAAGCTGGATCCCAACAATATTTATGTAGGCTTCTATGCATCCAGGACCATCAAGGTCAGTGTGAAGAATGCGAAGCTTACCATCGTTTCACCCGAGAACGATGCACCCAAGGAGGAGAGACCCATCACTTATGTGACCCCCAAGGTGGGATTTGAATCCGCAAAGCTTGCCAACTCCCCTAATTACGAGCTGGTATACTACGGAAATGTAGATGGTACGCTCAACATCCGTTATGATGAGGATGAGGAAGTCATCGTAATGAACATGCCCGTGAAAGCGGACACCAAGTACCGTTTCAATGTTGCACTGAACAGCAGGCTGACAAAGATTAACGGATATGTTTTACCGGATCCTGATTTCGCTCCTTCCAAGTATGAGAGACTGACCGAATACAGCGGGATCGATTTCAGCATCACGGTGGACTACAGCGTATCCGAGAGGAATGTATACTATGTAGCGCCTGATGTAGCGGCATCCGGCGACGGAAGCAAAAACGAGCCCATGAGCATCGAGGCGGCCCTTTACAACGCAAAGGCAGGGGACAGGATCCTGATGATGGAAGGCACCTATAACCTAGCCCAGACCCTGACCATTGAGAGGGGCATCGACGGAACGGCGGACGCCAAGATCTACCTGATGGCAGACCCTGAGGCAAAGAGCAGACCCGTGCTCGACTTCAACAAGATAGGCGCAGGACTGCTCCTTGCAGGCGACTATTGGTATCTGCAGGGCTTTGATGTAACAAGATCCACAGGAAAAGGCGTCCAGGTATCCGGAAGCTACAATACCGTGGACAATGTGAGGACATACAGGAACGGCAACACGGGACTCCAGATTGCAAGGTATAAGAGTTCCGATTTGTGGGAAGATTGGCCTTCCAACAACCTGATCCTGAACTGTACTTCTTACCTGAATGCAGACATCGGTTATGAGGATGCCGACGGTTTCGCAGCGAAGCTGACCATAGCTGACGGCAATGTATTTGACGGATGTATTGCAGCATACAATGCGGATGACGGCTGGGACCTGTTCGCAAAGATTGAGAGCGGCCCCATCGGCAGCGTGACCATTAAGAACTCCCTTGCATTCAAGAACGGATATGACATTGCGGAGGACGGCTCCGAGATCACCGCAGGAAACGGAAACGGCTTTAAGATGGGCGGTTCCAGCATGATCCCTATGAGCGGCAACCATACCCTGGAGAACAGTTTTGCATTTGCAAACAGGGCAAAGGGCATCGATTCCAACTCCTGCCCCAACATCCATGCATACAACTCCATCTCCTTCAACAATGAGGGGGCCAATGTGGCATTCTATACCAACGATGCCAAGAATACGGACTTTGAAGCAAAAGGAATCATCTCTTACAAGACGCCGGCTGTAGGCGATACGGCATACAAAACAGGCGAGAACTTTAAGTTCAAGGGCACGCAGGATGAGAGCAAGGTAAGGAATGCGGACAACTACTTCTGGTCAGGCTCTAAATCTGTCAATACCTCTAAGGAGGCTGTGACCGACGAGTGGTTTGCAAATATGGATGTGGATGCGGCCATCCACGGTGGTATTACGAGAAATGCAGACGGAACCATCAACATGGGCAATTTCTTACTGCTGACCGAAGCAGCTCCGGAAGATGCAGGAGCAAGACTGGAAGACGCAGTACAGAAATCCGAAGAGATTGTAATACCTGAACTGGTTGAGACTTCCCCCAGCTATGGCGGCGGTTCTTCAGGCGGCAGCTCGGACGGCGACGCAGCATCATACATCACGGAAGTGGATTGGGCAGCCGTGGAAGTACGCGAGGATGCGGCAGTGAAGTCCGGAAAAGCACAGAACATCGATGTGCAGTCAGGCGACCGTTATGAGGTTCCCGTAAGCGTGCTGAACAAGATCGCAGGCAAGAAGGAAACACTGGCGCTCCACGGAGGCGACGGGATCACCCTGAGCATCACCGGAACGGACATCAAGAAGGTAACGGGATCTTTCAGCATGAACATGTCCCATGGGGATGTGATACCTACAAGTGCGGCTAATCAGGTTCTGGCAACCGCACAGACAAGCAAGGTATTCAGCATGGCTGATAAGTCGGCATATCCTTTCCTGGTGCATGTACATACAAACCTTGGAAAAGAGAATGCAGGCAAGACAGCATACCTGTATTACTATGACGAGCAGAGCAATTCCATGGTAGTTTCAGGCTCCTTCCGCATCACTGCCGAAGGTCAGGCAATGTTTGCCATCTACCGCGGTGACGAGTACATCATTGCAGTATCGGATGCGCCTGCAGCCCTGAAGGGCAAATATGTGGTACAGAAAGGTGACAGCCTCTCCCGCATTGCAGGGAAGGCCGGCATCACCCTGAAAAAGCTGATTAGTGCGAACCCCCAGATCAAGAATGCAAACATGATCGTTCCGGGCCAGCAGATCAACCTCCAGTAAGGAAAGAATGCATCGCGCATAAATGAAAAGATAAAAGGAGCTGCCGCCCACCGGGTTTCCGGTAGGGCGGCGGCTCTTTTCTGTGCTCTTATTTTTAAAATACAGCTTGACTTCCACAGATGGCATAACCATTGGGCTGAGCGTTTGCATCAATAGCCGATTTCCCATAAATTTCCATGAACTTTCCGAAGTTAGGGCTTGCTTTTCCCACGATAATATGGTAAACTGAATCCGATGCAAAGGTGCGGTATACAATGATACAAGCAATTTGCATTATTTCGTTAAACAAGGAGGAGTAATTATGAAAAAGACCAAAGCTATTTTGGCAGTGGCATTAGCTTCCGCTATGGTAATCGGTCTTGCGGGGTGCGGCAATAATGCCAATAACAACAGCACTCCTGTAGGCAATACCGGGGGGGCAAATGCAGGAACTGCCGGCGGGACAGGTTCTGACATGAATGTCATGCTTGAGACCCCGGTGGAATCATTGGATCCTCAGGAAGCAACGGACGGTACTTCTTTTGAAGTAATCGCAAACTTCACTGACGGTCTGATGCAGATGGATGCAGACGGCAAGACGATTAATGCGCTTTGCGATCATTATGAGCTGTCTGACGATGGTTTGACCTACACTTTTTACATCCGTGAGGATGCAAATTGGAGCAACAAAACTCCCGTTACTTCCGCAGACTTTGTGTTTGCATGGCAGAGAGCGGTAGATCCGGCTGTGGCTTCCGAGTATTCTTATATGATGAGCGATATCGGTCAGATTAAGAACGCGGCGGAGATTATTGCCGGCACGAAGGATAAGAGTGAGCTTGGTGTAACCGCTGTGGACGACAAGACATTGAAGGTTGAGCTGAATGTTCCTGTCAGCTATTTCCTGTCCCTTTTGTATTTCCCTACCTATTATCCCGTAAACGAGGAGTTCTTTAACTCTTGCGGCGATACCTTTGCAACCAGTCCGGATACGGTTTTGTCCAACGGTGCATTTATTCTGGATGCATATGAGCCCGCGGCAACGGCTTTCCATTTGACCAAGAACCCGGATTATTATGATGCTGACAGAGTAAAGCTGTCCGGTTTAAATTATCAGGTGATTCAAGACTCCCAGCAGGCGCTGATGAGTTATCAGACCGGCGCGCTGGATACCACCCTGGTAAACGGCGAACAGGTGGATCAGGTTAAGGACGACCCGGAGTTTCAGGCAATCGGAGCAGGCTATCTCTGGTATGTAAGTCCCAATATGGATAAGGTGCCCGAGCTGGCAAACTTAAATATCCGTCTTGCCATGACCAATGCCATTGACCGTGACGCGATTGCAACGGATGTTTTAAAAGACGGTTCCACTCCTACTTATACCGCAGTTCCCATTGAGTTTGCTACAGGTCCCGACGGTTCCGACTTTGCGGCTGACCAGAAAAAGTTTTCCGATGTCTGCGCATTTGACACTGCAAAGGCAGTAGAGTATTGGGAAGCGGGTCTTAAGGAGCTTGGCATTACGGAACTTACGCTGGACATGATTGTGGATGCGGATGATGCGCCCCAGAAAGTGGCACAGGTTCTGCAGGAGCAGTGGCAGAAGAATCTTCCCGGACTGACCATCAATATTGTGGTTGAGCCCAAGAAGCAGAGAGTTATCGATATGCAGGACGGCAATTTTGAATTGGGTCTTACCCGTTGGGGACCTGACTACGCAGACCCTATGACCTATCTGGGTATGTGGATTACCGACAACAACAATAACTATGGTCTGTGGAGCAACAAGGAGTATGATGATATCATTGCTGAGTGCACCACCGGAAAACTTTGTACAGATGCGCAGGGTCGTTGGAACAGACTTTTTGATGCAGAGAAGATTGTAATGGATGAGGCGGTGATTTATCCTCTCTATACGCAGTGTAATGCAGAGATGATGTCTTCCAAGGTTACAGGTGTGGAATTCCATCCTGTTGCCCTCAATCGTGTATATAAGAATGCGGTAAAGGCAGACTAGTTCTAAATCTCACACTAGGATATGCAGCCGCACTAAGGGTAACTTTGGTGCGGCTCATTTTTCCTAAAAGGCAAATGAACGCCCGCGCAGGCGGGAGATGGGAGTCAAGGTGAAGAAGTACATATTAAAGAGAGTCATCACATCAATTTTTACACTTTTGGCGATTCTGCTGATTTTATTTATATTAATGCAGCTTATGCCCGGTTCTCCGTTTAATGATGAAAAGTTAAATCCGGATCAGCGTGAGGCATTGTATGCAAAATATGGATTGGATCAGCCGATTGTGGTACAGTTTTTTAAATATGTGGGCAATATGCTGAAAGGCGATTTGGGAGTGAGCTATAAGATTTCCAAGAATACGCCTATCGCACAGTTGATTCAAAGCAGGCTTCCCATTTCCATTGCAATCGGAGGCGCGGCGGTATGCATTGGGGCAGTCATCGGTCTGCTGCTGGGTTTGATAGCGGCGTTAAAGCATGATACGATTGTGGACTCCCTTGCCACCGTGATTTCCGTTATCGGTGTTTCGGTGCCTTCCTATGTTTTTGCACTTGCTTTAAGTTATACTTTAGGTTTTAAATTGGGGTGGTTCCCCATGCTGTTTTCCAAACAGGATATTTTCGGTTCGGGAGTTTTGCCCAGCATATCCCTGTCCATGTTTACCATGGCATCCATTGCCAGATTTACACGGAGCGAGATGCTGGAGGTATTGGGCAGCGACTATATGCTGCTGGCAGAGAGCAAAGGGCTGTCCGGTTCGGCGTTGATTTTCCGCCATGCGCTGCGCAATGCGCTGATTCCTATTGTTACGGTGCTGGCTCCCCTGATTGTAGATTTGATGACAGGCTCTCTGGTGGTGGAAAAGATATTTGCCATTCCCGGTGTGGGAAGTCTTCTAGTAAATGCGATTCAGTCAAATGATTATAATGTGGTTATTTCACTTAGTTTTATCTATTCGGCGATGTACATAGGAATCATGCTGGTGGTGGACATCCTGTACGGAATCATCGACCCCAGAATCCGCTTGGCAAAGAAGGGAGATTAGGCTATGACAAAAGCAAAGACTGTGAATATTTCAAAGACAGCGGATGCCTATATCCCGGTGGATGCTGATTTCAAATTAAAAAATAATGCAAACGAGATTGAGATTGATGAAAATTATGCGGCGCAGAATTTTTGGAAGGATGTATTTATCCGTTATTTCCGCAAAGCAAGCGCAGTAATCGGATTAGTTTTGATAGTGGTGATCACGCTTCTGGCGGTGGTGGGACCCGGTATGAATCCATATACTTATTCCGGGCAGGAGCTGAGTCAGAAAAATTTTGCACCCAGAATTAAGGCGTTGGAAAAATTCGGGATTTTTGACGGCAGTGAGACCATAAGTACCACTACCGGTTCAAAAACCATTAATTATTATATAGAAAAAGGTTTGAATGATGTAGAGTATTGGTTCGGAAGCGATAATTTCGGCCGTGATATCTGGACAAGAACATGGGAAGGCGCAAGAGTTTCCCTGATTATCGCTATCGCCGCAGCGATTATCGATATGGTAATCGGCATGAGTTACGGTTTGATTTCCGGATATTTCGGCGGAAAGGTGGATATCGTGATGCAGAGATTTTTGGAGGTGGCAAACGGTATTCCCAGACTGGTGATTGTGACTTTGCTGCTTTTGGTGCTGCAGCCCGGAATGCTTACGATTATCTGCGCGCTGATGCTGACGGAGTGGGTGGGCATGAGCCGTATTGCCCGCGCGGAAATGCTGAAATTAAAGGAGCAGGAATTTGTGCTGGCTTCCCGGACTTTGGGTGCAGGGCATTTCTTTATCATCTTTAGGGAAGTGCTGCCCAATATTATCGGTCCCATTATCACACAGGTGATGTTTTCCATTCCTACGGCTATTTTTACGGAGGCTTTCTTAAGCTTTGTGGGTCTGGGAATCCCGGTGCCGCAGTGTTCTCTGGGCTCGCTGATTTCCGAGGGCTTTAACAGCTTTACCACGCATCCGTACCAGATCATACCGCCCATCGTGGTGATGGCGCTTTTGATGTTAAGCTTTAACCTGGTGGCGGACGGACTGAGGGAAGCGCTGGATCCGAAGATGAAGGAGATCTAAGTCATTCCGCGAAGAATCCGCAAGCGGATTCTTCTGAAATTGCGAAACAGAAAAACGAGGAAGAAAAGAGGTAGGAGATGTCAGAAGAAAAAATCCTTCAGATAAGAGACCTTGATATTACTTTTCGCACCACGGCGGGAGAGGTTCATGCCATCCGCGGGGTGAATATTGATTTGCATAAGGGGGAAACGGTTGCCATCGTAGGCGAGTCCGGTTCCGGCAAGTCCGTTACCATGAAAGCGGCAATGGGAATCCTTGCGTCCAATGCGACGGTAACCAACGGAACCATCGAATTTTCCTATCATCATGCGGATGGCAGCCCGGAGACCATTGACATTCTGCAAAAGGATAAGAAATGGATTCGCAGGCATATCAACGGCAAGCGTATCGGTATGGTGTTTCAGGACCCTATGACCAGCTTAGACCCGACAATGACCATTGGGAAACAGATTATGGAAGGTATGATCTGGCATTATAAAACGCCCAAGAAAGAGGCATGGGATAAGGCGGTAGGGCTGTTAAAAGAGGTAGGGATCGAGGATGCGGAAAAGCGCATGAAAAATTATCCCCACCAGCTTTCCGGCGGTATGAGGCAGAGAGTGGTTATCGCCATTGCATTGGCGTGCAATCCCGACCTGTTAATCTGTGATGAACCTACCACGGCTTTGGATGTGACTATTCAGGCAAAGATTATCGAGCTGATTCGCAGGGTGCAGAAAGAAAGAGGAATTTCTGTTATTTATATCACTCATGATCTGGGAGTGGTTGCAAAAGTGGCGGATTATGTCAATGTCATGTACGCCGGCAAAATCGTGGAAAAGGGCACCATCAACGAGATTTTCTATGACCCCAGACATCCTTACACATGGGGGCTGTTATCCGCAATGCCGGATTTGGATACGGATGATGAAAGACTTTATACCATCCCCGGTTCTCCGCCCAACCTTTTGCATGAAAAGGCAGGAGATGCTTTTGCGCCCAGAAACCGTTATGCTTTGGAGGTGGACGACAAGGCGGACCCTCCTATGTTCCAAATTACGGACACCCACTATGCGGCAACCTGGCTGTTGGACGAAAGGGCGCCCAAGGTAGAGATGCCTGCGGAGCTTCGGGCAAGGCTGGATCGTATGAAGAAGGAGGCCGAAAACTATGGCGGTTGATTATAATGCAGCACCGATTCTTACGGTGGAAGGGTTAAAACAGTATTTTAGGGTCAGCAGCAGCTTTACCGTGCATGCTGTGGAAAATGTGTCCTTTCGGATTTACCCCGGGGAAACCTATGGTCTGGTGGGCGAATCCGGCTCCGGCAAATCCACCATCGGCAGGAGCCTTATTAGGCTCTATGACCCCACAGCCGGGAAAATCGTATTTAACGGCACGGATATCAGCGGCAGGCTGAATAAAGAGAAGAATCAGACACTCCGCACCCAGATGCAGATGATTTTCCAAGACCCCATGGCTTCCTTGAATCCAAGGAAAAAGATTGGCAACATCATCGGTGAAGGCTTGGACATTCACCATATGTATAAAAGCAGTGCGGAGCGGGATGAAAAAATAAAGGCAATCTTACAGAAGGTAGGGCTTGCGCCGGAGCATGCCACCCGTTTTCCGCACCAATTTTCCGGCGGACAGAGACAGCGCGTGGGTATTGCCAGGGCGTTGATCATGAATCCTAAGCTGATTATTGCGGACGAGTGTATTTCTGCATTGGATGTGTCCATTCAGGCACAGGTGGTCAATCTGATGAAGGATATCCAGCAGGAGACAGGGGCGGCATATCTTTTTATTGCCCATGACCTGTCCATGGTAAAATATATTTCCGACCGCATCGGCGTGCTTCATCTGGGGCATTTGCTGGAGACAGGCACAACGGAAGAAATTTTTTCCAATCCCGTTCATCCTTACACCAAGAGCCTGCTTTCCGCGATTCCGGCGCCCAATCCCGTGGTGGAGAAGAACCGTACGGCGTTATCCTATGATTATAAGACTTCCGGCATTGACTACAATTTGGGAAGCGACCATCTGGTGGACGGCACCCATTTTGTGAAATGTACCGATGCGGAATTTGAAAAGTGGACGGCATAAACGCAAAAAAGAAGAGACTACTGCTTTTTTTCCCGTTTATTCCGTTCCCGCAAGTCTGTAAAGAAAAGCTTTAACAGTTCGCTGCATTCCTGTTCCAAAACGCCTCTGGTGACACAGACCTGATGGTTGAACTGCGGCATTTCCAGAATATTTAGGACGGAGCCTGCGCATCCCGCCTTGGGATTCATGCAGCCCAGCACCACCTCGGGAATCCTTGCCTGTACGATTGCGCCGGCGCACATCTGACAGGGTTCCAAAGTCACATACAGAGTGCATTCTTCCAGCCTCCAGTCACCTATGATTTTGCCGGCTTTTTTGATAGCGGTAATCTCCGCGTGGGCGAGGGTGCTTTTATCGGTGTTCCGCCGATTATATCCGCGCCCGATAATTTTCCCTTGGTGTACAATGATGCATCCTATGGGCACTTCGCCTAATGCATAGGCTTTCTTTGCCTGTTTCAAGGCTTCCTTCATATACTTTTCCTGTACGGATATGATAGTGGGCATGGTATTTTCCTGCTCCTTTAGTCGAAAACTCGTCTTTAATAGCATTCTATCAAATCAAAGAAGTTTGTCAATTATTGCTTAGAAATATTTTTCTTAAAACGCTTGACATCTGTTATGCACTGTTATATACTGTTTATCAGAAGCAGGGAAGAGCTCTCCTGCACACACCCTATATAGGAGTATATTTATGAAAATAATTATCAACAATTCATCCATGGTGCCGATTTATGAGCAGATTATGGGGCAGATTAAAAATATGATCATACAGGGGGAATTGCGGGAAAACGATGTTCTGCCCTCTGTCCGCGCTCTGTCCAAAGAGTTAAATATCAGCGCCCTGACGGTCAAGAAGACATATGACATTTTGGAGGAAGAGGGTTTCACTGTCACGGTTCACGGCAAGGGAACCTATGTTGCCGCTGCCAATAAGGAGCTGCTGTTGGAAGAACAGAAAAAAGAAATCGAAAGCGATTTGGAAAAGGCCATTCAAAAAGGCAGACGGTGCGGATTAGAGAACGGGCAGCTTAAGGAAATATTTGAACTCTTATTAGAAGAGGAGTAAAAAGCGGAGAAGACATAAGAAAGGATGATAGCTATGGTCAAGGTTCAAAATGCAGTGAAAAATTATAAAAATTTTCATTTGAAATGTTCCATGGAAGCACTGTCCGGCAGGGTGACAGGAATCGTGGGCCAGAACGGCGCAGGCAAGAGCACCCTCTTTAAATTGATTCTGGGATTGATTTCCCTTGATGGCGGAGCCATTGAGATTTTGGAAACGGACAGCAGGAAGTTTAAGAAGCAGGATAAACAGAAAATCGGAGTGGTACTGCCGGATTCCGGCTTCAGCGAGTATTTTACCATTAAGGACATGATTCCGATTCTGGACAGTTTTTATGACAGATTTCAGAAGGAGCGCTTTTTGGAATTGTGTGAGCGCTTTGAACTGCCCCTCAATAAGCAGACAAAAGAGTTTTCCACCGGCATGAAGACAAAATTAAAAATCATTATTGCGACTACCCATGATGCTTCCCTATTGATATTGGATGAACCTACTGTGGGGATGGATGTGATTGCGAGAGGGGAATGCTTTGAGATTCTGCGGGAATTTATGGAAGAGCGGGAAGAAAATGCAATCCTTATCAGCTCCCATATTTCATCCGATTTGGAGGGAATCTGTGACGAACTGTATATGATTCACGGTGGAGAGATTATTTTTCATGAGGATGTGGATGCACTGTTAGGAGAGTACGGCATTTTGAAGGTGGACGAGGAACAATACAAAAAGCTGGATAAGACTTATCTTTTAAAGGTCAAGCAGGAAACTTACGGTTACAGATGCCTGACAGGGCAGCGGCAATTTTATCTGGAAAATTATCCGGAGATTGCCATTGAAAAAGGAAATATTGACGAACTGATTGTATTGATGGTTTTGAGCCAAGGCTCGCAGGGGACGGAAAGGTAGGATGATTGCTATGAAAGGATTGCTGATGAAGGATTTGAAAATAATATTCAGAGTGCAGAGGTTCACGATGCTCCTGATGCTGGCATTTCTCATATGGTTTGGTTATATGGGAATGGCATCCATGACCATGGGCTATATGGTTTTTCTGGCAGTATTTATCAGCGTGAACACCATCAGTTATGATGATTTTAATAACGGAACCCTGTTTTTATTCACCCTTCCCTTTGAGCGGAAGGAATATGTGGCAGGCAAATATGTGCTTGGGATTTTGTTGGGAATTATGGGTGCTGTCATTAGTTTTTCGGCAGTCATTATTATGACAGTGATAAGGAACAAACCCGTGGAATGGGCGGAGTATCTGTTTACCATATTAATTCTTTTAGCTGTGAGCATCCTGATGCTGGCAGTGGCGCTTCCCATACATCTTGCATTCGGCACGGTACATGGCCGGTATATCACCCTGTTGTTTTATGCCGCAATAGGAATTCTCGGCGCGAATGCCCTCATACGCTTAGAGGAATTTGGCATAGACAGCGAGGAGATTGCGTTATGGTTTCAAGGGAACAAGGGAGTGCCTTTAGTGATTCTTGCTGTGGCGGTTTATCTGATCTGTATGGCAGTTTCGTATATGATCAGCTTAAGGATTGTGGAAAAGAAGGATTTGTGAAGATATGTCGATGGTACTTATTTTAAATGCCATAGGGCTCTTATGCGGATTTTTTCATCAGGAAATTTTTATGTATATTTTATTTGGCATTACATGGACCGCTTTTTTCTATGACTACGAAAAGCTTACATGGCCTTTTTATGAGAAAATGACCAGAGGAGAATCTGACATTATTGTCACAAATGTCAGGATGATGAATCTGGTCACAGTGATAAT
Organism: Lachnoclostridium sp.; assembly: GCA_023664665.1. Taxonomy (GTDB): domain Bacteria; phylum Bacillota; class Clostridia; order Lachnospirales; family Lachnospiraceae; genus Acetatifactor. Next base: position 11,417 of record JAMPEY010000036.1, on the reverse strand, counting down.
TGTATTAGTCAGTGTCTATAGCTTAATGCTCATAAAAATGAATAAAATCTGTGTTATAATGTCAATGGTTCAGTTTATGATAATGCAAGGAATTAAGGCATATCGTCAAAGTACAACAAAAAATATAGCAATATTAATAGGAGCTTTGGTTGAATTAGCGGCGGCATTTTTATTATGAAGGGAATATTACATAATAAATTGCTTTAAAAGGTGAAGTTTGTGTGCAATTATAATAAATTTGTAAAAAACAGAAGAAATTCTCGCTTTTTAGTTGACAAACTCGAATATTTGGACTAAACTATGCAATGTCGAGTAAAAAATATTAATGAGATAAAGTTTGTCCGTTTAAAAGAAGGGAGACGTCATTATGGCAGTAACAAAGAAAACAATTGCTACCACACCTGTAGCGGCTACCAAGGCTGAAGCGTCTAAGGAAGCAGCTAAAGCAGTGACTCAGGCAACTCCGGTTAAGACAGAAGCTGTTAAGACAGTAAAAGAAGAGGCATCTGCAAAGAAAGAAACAGCAGTAAAGAAGACTCCGGGAAGAAAGCCCGGCTCAAAGAAGGCTGACACTGCAAAGAAAGCAGAAACCGCAAAGAAGGCACCTGCAAAGAAAGCAGAGATGCAGACAGATTTACATATTCAGTACAGTGGAAAATCTTATTCTCAGGATGAACTGATGAAGATTGCCAAGGATGTATGGAAATATGACCTGAAGCAGAAGGTTTCTGCCCTGAACAGCATTAAGCTGTATGTTAAGCCTGAAGAGAATGTTGCTTATTATGTGATGAACGATGAATTTACCGGACATTTTAACATTTAACAGCAGCATAACAAATTGTATTTTTGTGAACAATGGGAATCATGCCAAGCAGGAAAACTTGGCATGATTTTTTGGTGTAACAGTCTTTTAATATTAATTTTATAATTATTTTTGTGAAAATCTGTTGACAATACGGAAGCAGAATGATATTTTATGTTAAGGAGATATTAGCACTCTTTACAAGTGAGTGCTAATAACAGGTCGAAACCGGGATGCCAATTATTCGGAAAGGAGTCGGGGGCGGTGCAGATGGACGAAAGAAAAACCAAGATTCTGCAGGTTATTATCCGCAATTATCTGGAGACAGGGGAGCCGGTGGGCAGCAGAACCATTTCCAAGTATACGGATTTGAATTTGAGCTCTGCCACCATCCGGAACGAAATGGCCGATTTGGAAGAAATGGGGTATATTTTACAGCCCCATACTTCGGCGGGCAGGATTCCATCCGACAAGGGCTACCGCTTCTATGTGGACACTCTGATGGAGGCCAAGGAGCGGGAGATGGTGGAGATGAAGGATATGCTGTTAGAGCGGCAGGATAAGCTGGAAATGGTGCTTAAGCAAGTGGCAAAAGTGCTTGCGCAGAATACCCAGTATGCCGCCATGATTTCTGCTCCCCAGACCCATCGCAACAAACTGAAATTCATACAGTTATCCCGGGTGGATGCGGAACAGATTTTGGCGGTTATCGTGGTGGAAGGCAATGTGGTGAAAAACAAAATGCTTTCTGTGGCGGAGGAGCTGCCGGATGAGATTTTATTGAAGCTGAATCTTTTATTGAACACTCATTTAAACGGTCTGTCCATAGAAGAAATCAGTCTGGGCATGATAGACGCCATGAAACAGCAGGCAGGCATTCACAGCGACATTGTAAGCAGAGTGATAGATGCCGTGGCGGAAGCGATTCGCGCGGACGAAGACTTGGAAATCTATACCAGCGGAGCCAACAATATTTTCAGGTATCCGGAATTGGCGGATCAGGAGAGAGCCAGCGAATTGATCAATACTTTTGAAGAAAAGCAGCTGCTCAGCGGACTGCTGCAGGATAATTCTTCCGGGCAGGACCACACGGGCATTCAGGTATATATCGGAGATGAAACGCCTGTGCAGAGCATGAAGGATTGCAGCGTAGTTACGGCAACTTATGAATTGGGCGAAGGAATGAAGGGCACCATAGGGATTATCGGACCAAAGCGTATGGACTATGATAAAGTGGTGGGAACATTAAAAACTTTGCAGAACCAGTTGGATGAGATATATAAGGCTGAGGAGAAAGGAAATGATGGAAGATGACAGAACAGGAAAAGGAAGATTTAAAGGAGACCAAAACCGAGGATAAGGATTCGGAGGAAATTGCTTCCGGGCAGGAAATGGAAGCCTCCACGGAAGCCTCCGCGGAGGTTGTGCAGGAAGAGGGCGCAGATGCAATACAGAATGACGAATCCGCAGAGAATCAGGAAAATGCGGAGGAATCTTCCGAAGAAGGAGCCGGCGAGACGCAGGGCGGAATGAGCTGGGCCGAAAAGCGGGCTGCAAAGAAACAGGCAAAGCAGGATAAGAAAGAGGATGCCTACAAGGAAAAAATTGAACAGTTGGAAGACCGGGTGAGGCGCCAACTGGCGGAATTTGAAAATTTCCGAACCCGCTCGGAGAGAGAAAAACAGGCGATGTTTGAGATGGGTGCCAAAAGCATTATCGAAAAGATGCTTCCCATAGTGGATAATTTTGAGAGAGGGCTGGATACGGTGGCGGCGGAAGATAAGGAGAAGCCGTTTGTGGATGGCATGAATCTGGTGTACCGCCAGCTTATGACGGAGCTTGACAATCTGGGCGTGAAGCCTATCGAGGCAGTGGGAAAGGAATTTGACCCGAACTTTCACAATGCGGTGACTCAGGTGGAAAGTGAAGAATACGAGTCCGGCATAGTGGCGCAGGAACTGCAAAAAGGCTACACCTACCACGGTACAGTGGTAAGGCATAGTATGGTAGCGGTTACCATATAAGTTTATATGCTTAACCCATGCAGCACAGCGCTGCATAGGATGAAATAGAAAACAATCAACAGGAAACGGATAATAGGAGGATTTTATTATGAGTAAGATTATCGGTATCGACTTAGGAACAACCAATAGCTGCGTAGCTGTTATGGAGGGCGGAAAGCCCACTGTTATCGCAAATGCGGAAGGCGCAAGAACGACACCTTCCATCGTGGCATTTACCAAAACCGGTGAAAGACTGGTAGGAGAGCCCGCAAAGCGTCAGGCAGTGACCAATGCGGAGAAGACCATTTCTTCCATCAAGAGGGATATGGGTACGGACAAAGGACGCACCATTGATGACAAGAAATATTCTCCCCAGCAGATTTCCGCTATGATTCTGCAGAAGCTTAAGGCGGATGCGGAGAGCTATCTGGGAGAAAAAGTAACCGAGGCGGTTATTACGGTTCCGGCATATTTTAATGATGCCCAGCGTCAGGCTACCAAGGATGCGGGAAAGATTGCAGGCTTGGAAGTAAAGCGTATCATCAACGAGCCTACGGCGGCAGCGCTTGCTTATGGTCTTGACAATGAGAAAGAACAGAATATCATGGTATATGACTTGGGCGGCGGTACTTTTGATGTGTCCCTGATTGAAATCGGCGAGGGCATTATCTCCGTGCTTGCCACCAACGGCGATACCCATTTGGGCGGCGATGACTTTGATAACAAAGTGATTCAGTGGATGCTTGGTGAGTTTAAGAAAGCGGAAGGCGTAGACCTGTCCAACGATAAAATTGCAATGCAGAGATTGAAGGAAGCGGCAGAGAAGGCAAAGAAGGAATTGTCCAGCGCAACCACCACCAATATCAATCTGCCTTTCATCACCGCAACGGCGGAAGGCCCCAAGCACTTTGATATGGATTTAACCCGTGCGAAATTTGACGAGCTGACTCATGATTTGGTGGAAAAGACTGCGATTCCTGTGCAGAATGCCATGAGAGACGCAGGACTTACCAATGCGGATTTGGGTCAGGTTATTCTGGTAGGCGGTTCCACCCGTATCCCTGCGGTACAGGAAAAGGTAAGACAGCTCACCGGCAAAGAGCCCAGCAAGTCTTTGAATCCCGATGAGTGTGTGGCAGTGGGCGCTTCCATTCAAGGCGGTAAGCTGGCAGGCGATGCAGGCGCGGCAGAAATCCTGCTTCTGGATGTTACTCCGCTGTCCCTGTCCATTGAGACGGCAGGCGGTATTGCCACCAGATTAATTGAGAGAAATACCCGTATTCCCGCAAACCACAGTCAGGTATTCTCCACCTATGAGGATAATCAGACAGCAGTAGATATCAATGTGGTACAGGGTGAGAGAGAATTTGCAAGAGACAACAAATCCTTGGGACGCTTCCGTCTGGACGGTATTGTGCCCGCTCCCAGAGGAATCCCTCAGATAGAGGTTACTTTTGATATTGATGTAAACGGTATCGTAAATGTCTCCGCAAAAGATTTGGGAACCGGCAAGGAACAGCACATTACCATTACCGCAGGCTCCAATATGTCCGATGCGGAAATTGAGAAGGCTGTAAAGGAAGCTGCAGAATTTGAAGCGCAGGATAAGAAGAGAAAGGAAGCAGTGGAGACTGTCAATGATGCGGATTCCTTTGTATTCCAGACAGAGAAGGCTTTGAATGAAGTGGGCGACAAGATCAGCGACAGCGAGAGAACTCAGGTACAGGCGGATGTGGAAGCAGTAAAGAGCGTTCTCGCCAGAGTCAAGGATGATGCTGCCAATGCAAGCGACAGCGATTTGGATGAGCTGAAAGCGGCAAAGGAAAAGCTGACCAACAGCGCACAGACCGTATTTACCAAGATGTATGAAAATATACAGGCGCAGCAGCAGGCAGGAGCATCGGGCGCAGCAGAGGGCGCATCCTCCAATGCGGCTTCAAACGGAGGAAATGCCGGTGCGGCAAGCGGCTCTGCTCCGGAAGATGATGTGATTGATGCAGATTTCCGCGAGGTCTAAATGTGAGAAGAATTTCTAAGCCTGCAAAGTACGCAGGCTAAGAAATTCTATGTCTCACATCGAAGAATGCCTTGAAAAGAAGGCATTCTTCCCATGAAGTGTGAAAATTGTCAATTTATTGACCTGTCAATTTATTGACCTGGCAATTTATTGACAGTGGTATGCTTTGTGCCTGCGGCGGGCATATAAAAGAATGAACGAATGGAGTTGTTACTATGGCGGAGCAGAAGCGGGACTATTATGAAGTTCTTGGTGTGGATAAAAATGCAGATGAGGCTGCTATCAAAAAAGCATATCGTACTCTGGCAAAGAAATATCATCCGGACATGAATCCCGGTGATGCGGATGCCGAAAAGAAATTTAAAGAGGCGTCGGAGGCATATGCCGTGCTCAGTGACCCTGAAAAAAAGAGCAAATACGACCAGTTTGGTCATGCTGCTTTTGATGGCATGGGCGGCGGAGGCTTTGACTTTTCCGGTATGGATTTTTCCGGTGTGGATTTGGGAGATCTTTTCGGTGACTTCTTCGGTGATTTCTTTGGAGGAGGCCGCAGCAGGGGGCGCAGTAACGGACCTATGAAGGGAGCCAATCTGCATACCAGCGTAAGGCTTACTTTCGAGGAGGCAGTGTTCGGCTGCAAGAAGGAAATCGAGCTCACGGTAAAAGAAACCTGTAAAACCTGTAACGGAAGCGGCGCAAAGCCGGGAACTACGCCGGAAACCTGTCCTAAATGCGAAGGCAAGGGGCAGGAGGTGACCACCCAGCGCTCTCCTTTCGGCGGCATTGTCCGCAGAGTGCAGACTTGCCAAAACTGCGGCGGCAGCGGTAAAGTAATCAAAGAAAAATGTTCCGACTGCAGCGGCACAGGCTATATTCCTATGAAAAAGCGTTATGCCATAGATATTCCGGCGGGTATTGAAAACGGCAGGGCAGTGACACTTCCCGGGCTTGGCGAGCCGGGCGTGAACGGCGGTCCCAGAGGGGATGTCAGAGTGGAAGCCATTGTAAGCAGACACCCTATTTTCCAGAGACAGGATATGAACATTTTTTCCACGGTGCCCCTGTCCTTTGCGGTAGCTGCATTGGGCGGTGAAATCCTGATAGATACGGTGGACGGCAAGGTGATTTACGATGTGAAGCCGGGCACCCAGACGGACACCAAGGTGCGTCTGAAAGGCAAAGGAGTTCCTTCTTGGAGAAATAAGGACATCAGAGGCGACCATTATGTGACTTTGGTGGTACAGGTGCCGGATAAACTCAAGTCCGAGGCAAAGGAACTGCTCAAACAGTTCGACGAGCTGACCGGCGACTCCCTGAATGCAGTAAAGCGCGCAACCGCGCAGAATGCGGAGAATAACGGGAAGGATCCCAAAGACCCTAAGGATGCTAAGGACACTAAGAAAAAGAAATTTTGGAAGTAAGGATTAAGATGCGCCCAAGACAAATTTCTTTGTCTTGGGCGGTTTTTGAAAGCGTTATGCGGGGGGATAAGCATGAAATTTTTACATTTAGGGGATTTGCATTTAGGAAAAGCGCTGAATGATTTTGATTTAACGGAAGATCAGAAGTATATCCTGAGTCAAATTCTTGGCATCGCAGAGAAAGAAGCCGTGGATTGTGTACTGATTGCAGGGGATGTGTATGATAAATCCGTTCCGAGCGAGGCGGCTACAAAGCTTTTGGACGATTTTCTGTTTCAACTGGCTCAAAAAGAAATAAAGGTCTTTATGGTGAGTGGAAACCATGATTCGGATGACCGCTTGAATTACGGAAGTAAGCTGTTTACATCAAATCAGATATTCATATCGGCCGTCTTTGACGGAACACTTCATAAGCAGAGCTTTGCCGACGGGAACACAGAGATTGACATATACATGCTTCCGTTTGTAAAAGCTTCTCAGGTCAGACATTATTTCCCGGATGAGGATATAGATAATTATGATGATGCGGTCCGCACTATTATAAAAAACACGCTCATAAACAAAAACAATAAAAATATTCTGGTGGCGCATCAATTTGTCGCGGGAAAGGGTGAAGACCCTGCGCTTGCAGGGTCTGAAAGTCTTGGAACGCAGAGTGTGGGCATGGTTGAAAAAATCGGATATGACTGTTTTGATGATTTTGACTATGTGGCATTGGGGCATATTCATTCTCCTCAGAGGGTTGGCAGAGAGGAAATCCGCTATTCGGGTTCTCCTCTGAAATATTCGCTCAGTGAAGTGAATAATGAAAAGTCGGTTCCTCTTATTACCATATCGGCGGAGGAGAAAGTGAAGATAGAGCTTGTTCCCTTGAAGCCGATGAGGGATATGAGACACATAAAGGGAACTGTGAAAGAATTATTGGATAAAAAGAATGTGAAAGCGCCGGAAGGTTTTATTTATGCAACATTGACAGATGAAGATATTATCAATGACGCTATGGGAGTATTCCAACAGGTATATCCCAATACAGTGCGAATCGACTATGACAATTCACACACGAGAGAGACGGAACAGGTGGATATCAGCAGAATTGCCGAAAACAAATCTTTCTCGGAATTGATTGGAGATTTTTACAGACTGATGTATGGCTGTGAGATTACGGAAGAGGAAATGGATGTCATGAGGACGGCGGCAAGGGAGGCGGGTGTTATCAATGAAACCGATTAAACTGATCATAAGCGCAATTGGACCCTATGCGGGCGAACTTCCGCCAATAGAGTTTGACACCTTTGAAGAAAAAGGATTATTTTTGATATCCGGAGATACCGGCGCAGGGAAAACTACGATATTTGATGCCATATGCTTTGCGTTATACGGAACAGCCAGCGGTACCTATAGGGATACGAAAAATTTGAGAAGCGAGTACGCCAAAGATGATGTTCCCAGTTATGTGGACTTTTATTTTTCCCATCAGGGGCGTGAGTTTCATGTCCGGAGGCAGCCGCGTTATGAGAGAGAAAAAAAGCGTGGCGATGGTGTGGTATCAGAAAAGGAAAAGGCGGTTTTGTATGAAGAGGGGCAGGCGCCGATAGAGGGATTGACTCAGGTTAATGATGCCATAAAAAATCTGCTGCACATAGACGAGAAGCAGTTTAAGCAGATTGTGATGATTGCGCAGGGTGAATTCCGGGATTTGTTGAATGCGAAAACGGAGCAGAGGACAGCGATACTGCGCACCATATTTTTAACGGAGGGCTATAAAAAGATAGAAGATAAATTAAAAGACCGTATGGATGTCAGCGGTAAGCGCAAGGAAGAGGCGGAAAACAGTATCATCCAACATTTCGGGGATGTGTCCGCAAGGGAAGACGATGCGCTTTTTGATGAATTGGAGGATTTGAAAAGCAGGGCGGAGCGTTCCGAAAGCGCATGGAATTTGGATGAAATCTTAGACCTAACGGAACGCTTGATTGTGTCGGACAAAAAAGAATTAAAGCGCATGGACGCAGAGCTGAAAAGAGCAGAGACGGAGCTAAAGGAGAATAACGATAAGCTTGCGCAGGCTCAGATTAACAACAGCTTCCTTGAGAAAAGGGATAAGCTTGCAAAGGAAAAAGAGGAGCTTGAAAAAAGGAAGACGGAAATAGACGGAATCATGCAGCTTTTGGAGAAACAAAAGAAAGCAACGCGAAATGCCAATCCGTCTTATACTGCATGGGATAGTAAGTGTAAAGAGGTATCCGGGGCAGTAGAGCAGATTAAGGCTGCAGAATCAAAATTAAAGGCTGCCGAGGTTGAGGCAGAGCAGGCGCAGGGTGCATTGGATGACGCCAAAAAACAGGAGCCGGAGGTTGAACGATTACAACAGACAATCCGCAGGATTGAGGATGAGCAACCGAGATATCAGCAGAAAGAGGAACTGGAAGGAAAACGGAAAGAACTGGAAGAACTGGAAGAAACCATTGGGAAGGACGAAAAAGATTTAAAAGAATGTGAGAAGTCCCTTAAAGAGAAAATAAAAGACCTCAATAAGACGGTTAAGGATTTAAAAGATAAACCGGCAGAGCTGATAAAAGCGAAAAACGAGAGCGAAAAAGAGAAGGAGCTTTTGACGGATTTAAACGCAATTTTAGATGAGCAAATTCCCGAAAGAACACAGAGACAAGAAACGCTTTCCAAAAAGCAGCAAGCCTTTATAGAGATGCGTGGCAGATATAAAAACGCAGAGGATCAGAGAAAAGGCGCAGAACGCATTCTTGAGAATAGCAGAGCCGGCATTTTGGCGAGCAAGCTTATCGAAGGAGAAAAATGTCCGGTGTGCGGTTCCGTGCATCATCCGGAACCGGCTAAATTGCAAAAAGCTTATGTTTCGGAAGATGAGTTCAAAAAGCTTCAGGAAAAAGAGTCTGAGCTTGAAGAGAAAAAGAACGATGCAAATATGGATGCAGAAAAAGCAAAGACCTCATTGGAGGAGTTTGAGGGGCAGCTTAGGACAGCTATATTGGATTGCATAGAAAATCCGCTTCTGGATATGGATATGGAAGGAAAGCCCCTTGAAGAACTGATTGAGTCAATAAAGGAAGCAAAAGTGCAAGTGGAAAAAATGTCAAAGGAGAATACGAAAAAATGCAATTCTCTTGATAAGGATTGTAAGGCCCTCGAAAAGGCTGAAAGCGATCTCGAAACTGCGCAGGGAGAGGAAACAGAGAAGCTCAATTCTCGAAAAGAGAAGCTTGATGACGACAAGCAAAAAGTGAACCGGGAGCTGACAGAAACGAAAGCTACATTAAAGACCCTTGAGAAATTGAGCTTTTCGGATTGGAAAACGGCAGAAAAAGAGAGAGAGCAGGCAGAAACGAAGAAGACTAAGATATTAGCTGATATAACGAACGCGGAAGAGAAAAAGAAAAAAGCGGATGAGGAGGTTACTGCTGCAAAAACGGAGTTACACACATTGAATGGTAATCTGAAGCAGCAGAAAAAAACAGAAGAAACTCTAAAAAAGAAATTGGATAAAGAAGTCAGTGCAAACGGATTTTCTTCTGTAGGGGAAATGCGGGCATATGTTGTGGAGGAAAGCGATATTACGGCATCGGACAAAGTGATTGCTGATTATTGGCAGGCTGTTGCAACGAATGGAAAGCAGCTTTCGGAAGCTGAGTCGGATGCAAAAGGGCGACAGATGATAGACATTCAAACCCTAAAGGCTGTGTGTGACGAGCAGAGTACGAAGGTGGATTCGCTTAAGAAGAACTATAATAACAGCGAAAACAGAATGCATACAAATGAAGAGAAACAACAGAGTATTCTTGGCAGGAGGGAAGAACTGGAAAAAGCGCAAAAAGAGAATTTAATTTGTAAGCGGCTTTATGAGTTGGTTCGCGGCACAACCAAAAACGGAAAGATTACATTGGAGCAATACATACAGGCTGCGGGATTTGACGGGATTATTGCCGCTGCAAACAGGCGGCTGCTGCCGATGAGCGACGGGCAGTATGAATTGTACCGTCAAGAGGGTTCCCTTAGCAGGCAGAGCAATAATTTCCTTGATCTTGAAGTGCTGGACAATTATACGGGGCACAGAAGACCTGTGGGAAACCTTTCCGGCGGAGAAAGCTTTAAGGCTTCGCTGAGCCTTGCCTTGGGACTATCCGATACCGTGTCGTCTAATCTTGGCGGTGTGCAGATGGATGCGCTTTTTGTGGATGAAGGCTTTGGAACATTAGACAGGAAATCAATAGACAGTGCGATGGAAATTTTAAGCAACCTGACCGGAAGTAACAAGCTGGTGGGAATCATCAGCCATAGGGAAGAGCTTATGGAGAACATTCCGCAGCAGATCAAAGTTAGGAAAACAAAAAATGGAAGTCAGATTACTATTGAAGGTGCTTTATAGTTTCGTCACAGTCACAAAAGGTCTGTTGTTTCTTTGAAGAACTGTAAAAATGAGAAGCCATACCTGCTATGATTCAGCAGATGTGGCTTCGTTTAACATAAGGCTTTTGAGTCTTGAATTTCTCGATACGGCTGTAATTTTCAAGCCGGACATTTATTAGACGCTTCCGGTAGGCGAACAATATTTTCGATGGCGGATTGCTCCGTCTCTAATGTATTAGATAAAATTGTATGGAATATGTCAAACAAATTCTACAATTCGAGTACCTATATAACCCTATCATCCAGCAAAAAATCAATCACCCCAATATTCAGTATGCCGTTTTCATCATACCAGCGTTTGCGGATATCATATCGGACAATGATTTTTGGAAACGAGTCACCGATGGGGGAAAAAGGTTTATTTTCGGCAAGGGCTTTTTCTTCTGTCCCGAGGGCATAGGCGGACTGAATGTAGACCTTTTTTCCGCCGAGCGTTGCAATAAAATCAATCTCTCTTGATACCTGAGAAGGTCTGCCTTTCCCATTTTTTTCAGTTGAAGTTACTATACCCACATCTACAGACCAGCCACGGATAATCAATTCGTTAAAAATAATATTCTCCATGATGTGGGTCATTTCCTGCTGGCGGAAGCCGATTCGGGCATTCCGCAGTCCGATATCCTCACAGTAATATTTGTTGGTGTGAATTGTGAGTAAAGTGAAAAATGGGAAAATAAGCAAAGAAAATATCCGGTGTATGTAGGTGTAGCCCTTACTGAAAAAATATGGTACAA
>JAMPEY010000035.1 GCA_023664665.1 Lachnoclostridium sp. | reverse complement strand
CGGACAGCAGCAGTTCCATGTCCATCTGGGAGTGGTAGTAGCGGACGCGTTTTTCTAGCGCCTGATTCGCTATCTGCATCTCCACATTGAAGCGGGTGTGGTGTTCGCCCCTTGCGTACACATCGAGGCGCACGCCTCTGTATTCAGGATGGTAAAGGATGCTTTTCTCTGTGTCGATTTCCACTCGCTCTATTTCCAGACCGAGTGCCAGTTCCAGAAGCTGCCTGCAGTTTTCCGGGTCTGACATGACGGCGGCGAAGAGAAAGTTGTCCTTCAGGGTAAGTTCCTGCAGGGTCCTGCGGTGTGCGGGGCTTTTTTGTACGGTTTTTCCCTGTACAGGCATTTCCTGCGTGGCTTTCTTTTGTGTATTTGGTTGCATAAGTTCCTCCAATCCCAGAGGAATCCTAAGAAGATAGTAACATGGGTGGGGGAGGGGAGTCAAGGGAAAATGAATCAGGATTCCGATACTTATTAAAATTATAGGAAATGACGATGTATAATATAATGAGATATTTATAAAACAAATTATATTTTAAATAATAAAAGGGGAACTTGATATGAATAAAAACAAAGACATTGTACTGTTTGATCCTATAATAAACTCAGAAGATGAAATGATTATTAATGCAGGAATTCAAAATAACGCTTTTCTTTCACCTATTTATTTAAGAGCATACATTATGGCTACACTTTGTTTTACAAAACAACTTGTTGTAACTGATACTGCCATTAGCCTTAATAGAGCATTCAGAACATTAATTTATAACGGCGAGGAAGAAGGAAATTATATTAGTAAAAAGAATGAAGATAAAGATTTATTATTATATCCAACAGATTTTTCATGGCTCATAAAAGAAGGGCATATTAGGGTTGCTGCCAGAGATGATTTTACCAGTTTTTCTGATTTATTTGAAAGTGAGCTGAAAGAAAAAAATCATGTAGACAAACCCGGAAAAGAATATTTAAATTGGATAGACCAGATCTGTCCCAGCGGATATATCAAAAAGTATAGTAAAAATGATGCGTTTTTAAATTTTAGTTCTACATGTAGAAGAGAATTGAATAAAAAATTAAATGATAATAATATTTCTCCCGAAAGAGAAAGGTTACTTCAAAATTTTTTATACAGACTATCTGATAAAGAAATGTTTACATATAGCATAGCAAAATCTATTTTATTAGATGATATTAAACTTGATAAGAAGCATCCCGAATATAATTTTATACGCAGGGAAATACTGCGTCCCTCTTATGATTATAATATTCCCAATTTGCTTAATATAGATTATTGTATGTCTTTTCGCGATATAGAACCTTCCAGAAAACAGGATTGGATGTTGGATTTAAGTTGTAAAAAATTAGAATATGGTTTTAGCTGCAATGTTTTTGGACTTGCGGTACTTCCTGCCCGTAATTTGAAAGACCTTTGGGATTCAAAAGAATTTGAAAATTTTGAAAAAAGCCTAACTGCGCTTAGAGAAAAATCTATTGAATCAGAAGAATATATTGAATCACTAACACAGTATATACAAAAAATCAATGATGTCGTTAAAGAGAACTATAATGAAAAAATTTTTAATAAAAATAGGTACGACAATGAAAAACTTACAAAATTAATAAAAATTGAAGTACGCAGATATTCTAAAACAGATGGTAGATGCGCTGTTGCTTTGAACATTGTAAAAGGGATAAAGAATATTGCGAATTTTAAAAGTCAGATTGGAAATATAATTGTTTGCAAATTATTAAGCAATATTATGAAAGAAATAGATGATTTGCCCGAGTTACCGGAAAAAATGGATTCAGCAATCATAATTAAAAGCCAAATAGAAAATAATAGTGATAAAACATAAAACATCTAATGAAACAATTCTTTTATAAAAAATTAGTGCAGTTAAATTCAGGATTCCTCTGAAAGATGCGGCGGGTCGCCCGGCATGTCAGCTCGGACTGACTGCCGGGCAGACCCGACAATAGTTTTAGGGTAATGCGTTGATAAAAAAGAAGAGTAGTGACTTTAGAACAGAAATTTAGAAATAAAAATCTGGCGGTAGGTCATTCTTACGCTTTGCCTTCCAATGCAGACAAAATCTGCAAGCGGATTTCTTCGGGAAAACCTTCGCAGATTTGCTCTACTTGTGAGAGCATTTCCCGTCTGCCTTCCGCTTTTCCTTCGGCAAATCCGTCCTTGTGTTCATTCTGCAGCAGTTCTTCAAACAGCATATAACGGCCTCCTATCTCCCTGTCGGCTTTGATCGCCCTTACCGATTGTTGCAGTTTTGCCACGAAATCATCCCCGAAATCCGCCGTGCTCTCATTCAGTCCTGCGGCGGCGTATTTTAAGAAGTTGACCAACGGAACGGGCACTTCCCCTGCATTGCGTCCCTTTGTGCTGAGAAATACCGTGTGGCTGCCGTCGGAATAGCAGAACTTTTCATCTTCTGCAAAGACATGCTTCAGCGTGTAGCGGTACTTTCCCGCCCCGAAAGGGTCAAAGTCGCAGATGAACAGCACATAGCAGTCGGGCAGAGTCTCGTAAGGGGTGCCGGACAGCAGCAGTTCCATGTCCATCTGGGAGTGGTAGTAGCGGACGCGTTTTTCCAGCGCCTGATTCGCTATCTGCATCTCCACATTGAAGCGGGTGTGGTGTTCGTCCCTTGCGTGGCTTTCTTTTGTGTATTTGGTTGCATAAGTTCCTCCAATCCCAGAGGAATCCTAAGAAGATAGTAACACGGGCGAGGGGAGGGAAGTCAAGAGGAACAAAATCAGAAGATAGGCTTTACACTTAGGGAACAGATTGTTATAATAAAATCAGTAACTATTATATGATTTTACACTTTCGGAAAGTGGGTGATTGTATGCCAAGTGGTATTGAAGTAATCAAACAAGCTATTGACGATTTTAAAAAAATTCAAACATATATGCAGTTGGCCAAAAAAGAGAATGCAACCGAAACATATGCTGAATTAAAAAAGGAGTATCTGATAATTAAGGCATTATTAAATGTTTCAGGCGTAAATCTTACTGACATTGATCTCATTAAAGAGTAATAAATAGCGGAGAAGCAAGTTATGTAAATGCCTAAAGCTGGATTGTTATAAGAAGAGTGAATGGTAGTATTTTTGCTAAAATCAGGATTCCTCTGAAAGATGCGGCGGGTCGTCTGGCAGACCGTTTGGACTGTCGGGCAGACCCGACAATAGTTTTAGGGTAATGTTTTGATAAAAAAGAAAAGTAGTAACTTCAGAACAGAAATTTAGAAATAAAAATCCGGCGGGGTCATTCTTACACTTTGCTTTCCAACGCAGACAAAATCTGCAAGCGGATTTCTTCGGGGAAATCTTCGCAGATCTGCTCTACTTCCGAGAGCATTTCCCGTCTGCCTTTGGCAAGCCCCTTTGCTTCACCTTCGGCAAGCCCTTCTGTTTTTCCTTCAGCAAACCCGTCCCTGTGTTCATTCTGCAGCAGTTCTTCAAACAGCATATAACGGCCTCCTATCTCCCTGTCGGCTTTGATCGCCTTTACCGATTGTTGCAGTCTCGCCACGAACGCATCCCCGAAATCCGTCGTGCTTTCCTTCAGTCCCGCGGCGGCGTATTTTAAGAAGTTGACCAATTGGACCGGCACTTCCCCTGCATTGCGCCCCTTGGTGCTGAGGAACACAGTGTGGCTGCCGTCGGAATAGCGGAGCCTTTCATCCTCTGCGAAGACATGCCTCAGCGTGTAGCGGTATTTTCCCGCTCCGAAAGGGTCAAAGTCGCAAATGAACAGCACATAGCAGTCGGGCAGGCTCTCGTAGGGGGTGCCGGACTGCAGCAGTTCCATGTCCATCTGTGAGTGGTAGTAGCGGACGCGTTTTGCCAGAGACTGTTTCGCTATCTGCATCTCCACATTGAAGCGGGTATGGTGTTCGTCCCTTGCGTACACATCGAGGCGCACGCCCCTGTATTCGGGGTGGTAGATGATGCTCTTCTCGGTGTCGATTTCCAGACCGAGTGCCAATTCCAGAAGCTGCCGGCAGTTCTCGGGATCGGACATGACGGCGGCGAAGAGAAAGTTGTCCTTCAGGGTGAGTTCCTGCAGGGTTCTGCGGCGTGCGGGACTTTTCTGTACGGTTTTTCCCTGCACAGGCATTTCCTGCGTGGCTTTCTTTTGTGTATTTGGTTGCATAAGTTCCTCCAATCCCAGAGGAATCCTAAGAAGATAGTAACACGGGCGAGGGGAGGGAAGTCAAGAGGAACAAAATCAGAAGATAGGCTTTACACTTAGGGAACAGATTGTTATAATAAAATCAGTAACTATTATATGATTTTACACTTTCGGAAAGTGGGTGATTGTATGCCAAGTGGTATTGAAGTAATCAAACAAGCTATTGACGATTTTAAAAAAATTCAAACATATATGCAGTTGGCCAAAAAGGAGAATGCAACCGAAACATATGCTGAATTAAAAAAGGAGTATTTGATAATTAAGGCATTATTAAATGTTTCCGGCGTAAATCTTACTGACATTGATCTCATCAAAGAGTAATAGGATTCCTCTGAAAGATATTATGGGTCGTCCGGTAGGCCTTTGAACTGCCGGGCAGACCCGACAATAGTTTAAGGGTGATGTTTTGATAAAAAAGAAAAGTAGTAACTTTAGAACAGAAATTTAGAAATAAAAATCCGGTGGTGGGTCATTCTTACGCTTTGCTTTCCAACGCAGATAAAATCTGTAAGCGTATCTCTTCGGGAAAACCTTCGCAGATTTGCTCTACTTGCGAGAGTATTTCCTTGTGCATTTCCAGCCTGCCTTTTGCCTCGCCTTCAGCAAATCCTTCCTTGTGTTCATTCTGCAGCAGTTCTTCAAACAGCATATAACGGCCTCCTATCTCCCTGTCAGCTTTGGTCGCCCTTACCGATTGTTGCAGTCTCGCCACGAATGCATCCCCGAAATCCGCCGTACTCTCATTCAGTCCCGCAGCAGCGTATTTTAAGAAGTTGACCAACTGAACCGGCACTGCCCCTGCGTTGCGTCCCTTGGTGCTGAGGAACACCGTGTGGCTTTCTTTTGTGTCTTTAGTTGCATAAGTTCCTCCAATCCCAGAGGAATCCTAAGAAGATAGTAACATGGGTGGGGAGGGGAGTCAAGGAAAATAACAAATTAGGATTTTACCTCTTTTTATTATAGAAATAATCTGTTATAATAAATTAAAGTGTTATTAAAGGGGTTTTTCACTATGGATAAAGGGGTAAAAACGATAAGCAATTTAATATATTGGTTTCATACTTTCAGGAAAACAAATGTTGCAACAAAGCTTTGTAGCAGATCATCAAAATCTTTATCACATAAGTACTTATACTGTGTTATTCCGGTCATTGTTTTTTCGATTAATATATTCAATTTAATTTGCAGCGGAGGATTATATACTCCGCTGGATAAGTTTACCTATTTTAATGATTTAAGTAATAGTCTGGGGTTGACATTGTTGTATTTTCTCTCATATTTCCTTTCGGGATATTATCCCATAAAATTAGAAGAGTTTATTGAAAAGGGTATGGATAAGGAACTTTTTGATGAGATGGCAAAAGCCTCAAAAAAGAAGTATCCTTTGTTGTTGATTATCATAGGACTTGTGCTGTTTGGTATAGCAGTAGCAGCAGGGTATTTCTTTTATGATGCAGCAAAATCAAATAATTGTGCATATTGGATACATTCTTTAGATGACTTTGGGCGAATCTATTATTGTTTGTTTTTAGGGGTTACATGGTATCAGTCATTATCCTTGTTAGGTATGGCGTTGCTTAGTGGATTTATTGTTTATAAAACAGTAGAATATGGACATCTGGTTTATGTTGAGGAAGATTTCAATAAAAATATCAGTATATTGAGTGCGGTAAATATCGTAGTCACTACCTTTTCTTATGGTTTGTTTTATATTATAGGTTCATTTTTATTTATATTCAACGACAAGGAGGCAGGAAAATATCAAGTTTATAATATATTTTATGATGATATGTCATCTCTTATTTTAATTTTGATAGTCACTTCATTGGTTTTTATGGCATTTTTGCCTTTACAGGAGTTATTTTCATTTATGAAAAAGAAAAAAGATTGTTTGATTGCGGATTTAAATGACAAAATTGTAAAGGAAGCAATATTTGAAAAGAGAGAAGCGTTGATATCGAAAAGAAATGATATCATAAAACAAAATGTAATTTATACTACAGCGACAAATAAAATAATATTTATATTATCCGTATTAATTCCTTCTATTGGTGTTATATTTCAGGGAGTGGAGTTGTTCTTGAAATAATACTCTGTTGATTTATAGTGTTCCTCTCTCCAAAATAGTAATACAGGAGCAGAGCGGAAAAGGAGTTAAGAAAACGAATTAGAGGCAAAGTCAGGATTGATATGCTTTTTTATTTGTGTTATGATAAAGAAAATTCGGAAGTGCAACACATTGGAAAAGAGGTGATGTAAGCAATGACAGAGACCGAAAGTATCAGAATAGAAAATTTTAAACAATGGTATATTAAAAATAAAAGAAGATATGAAGAGGCGGCAAATTATGTTCATGGGAAGATAATGACATATTTACAGGAGCAGAAGTGCGAGGTCGCAAATTCTTGTGCGCGGGCGAAAACTATAGATAGCTCATACAGAAAAGCTAAAAAAATGATAGAGAAAAATGGGAAATACTCTTTAAAATATATTGATCCTCAAACTCAGATAATGGATTTTGCCGGTGTAAGAATAATTGTTTATCTGGCATCCGAAATGAAAACTATTACAGATGCGATTGAGCAGCTTTTTGCGAACAGTATATTATATGATGACAGTGAAAATAAAATAGATTTACTTGGCGAGGATAAGGTTGGCTATTTATCAATTCATTATGTGATAACAATTGATACCAATGAGCAGCAGTATGCACACTTAAGGGGGATAAAATGTGAGATACAGGTAAGAACCATTTTGCAGGATGCATGGGCGCAAGTATTTCATGATAGGTTATACAAGGGCAATGGAGATGATGTTGGCGAGAAAGGTGTTAAAAGGGAAACGAATCTTCTGGCGGGGAGTTTGGAACTGATTGATAACAAAATGGATGAGATTGTTAAATATTATGACAGTAAAAATGGGAATTTAAGCAAAAAAGCATATCGGGCTTTGTTGAATGAAACTATTACAGAGGAATCATTGCGAGAGTATTGTGATGTACTTTTGAATGGAAAAGCAGAAAAGTATTATTCCTATAATCAGGTAAAAGAATTGTTGTTGTCATTGAAGATAGAAAAAATAAGAGAATTAGATTATTGTGTAAATGATGGATTTATAAAAGAATTAAGCAATATGAATATTACTTTGACAATTGACAGGTTAGTGCGGTATATATTGCTTCTCGCGGATTATAATAAACTTCTGTCAACAATAGACCAGTCCCAAAATTTTTTGATTGATAGCTCGATTTATGACTTGCTGAATAAGTTTGTAAACATGCAAGAAATCTGTAAGAAATATACTAATCTGATAGTAAATGAAAGGGGGGAAAGTGTTAATGTCTAAGGAGAAAAAAATGATTTTTGGAATTTCAATTGAAGAAATAGACCGACAGCTCTCCATGAATCCGGTGTCCTGTGATAAAAATTCGCCTATTAATGCAAATGAATTTTTGGAACCTTGCATACGGGGAGGGGAAAAAATATTGAAGGATGAGAAGAAAAGGAACATGATGAAGAAAATATATAGGAGATGAATCTATGGAATTTCCAAATAGGTGGAATGATAATGCGCTTCATTACCAAAAACCTTCACCTGAATTCATAAAAGCAATGATGAATCAGATTGAGGCAGTAGTAGAAGATTTTTGCAAAACCTATGAAATAGATATTGCAAGAATAAAAATGAATCCCTTAGCGATGGAAGATGTTATTACAAGAATTGATATGAGATTTCTTTATTTTAGCGTTTTTCACGAAGGTATGAAACCAAACGAGTATAAGACCCTTAGTGGGCTTCTGATATTTTGGCTGCTTAAGCGGCATCCGTTTTGGATAGATGTGTTGCCGGGGGATGAGGAAGATGTAGTAAGGTTGGCTTCGCGTATAAATGAGAAAATTGCATTACATATTATTGTAACACTTTTAGAAGAGTATAATTCGGACTTTTTTAATCATGGGGAGGATTTGGTTGATAGTTATACTCGTGAGATAGAGTATTCTCTTTTGTATCGTGATTTGAGTAAAGAAGCGCTTTTCTTAATGTTTGATCCTTTGTACTATGAACATATTTTTGCAAATTCATACAAAGAGGATTCACTGGTTTTTTAGGCTGTTGCTGTAGGAGGAAGGCTATATTTTATGGATGTTATGAAGTTAAGGTGTGAAGTCTTTATCGAATTTTAAGGCTTGACACCTTTTTCATTTTGTATGAATTCCTTCTAAATTCAGAAAATTTCACTCTCTGGAGTGTAATGAATCATTGAAATTGGCTGCTGAAAATGGTATGCTTGAAAAAACGGCAAACTTGGAGATAGTAGATGAAGAAACAAAATATTTTATACAGTATATTTGAAGCGTTTTTTTTGGCAACGCTTTGCTTGATTGTTGTAATTTCCCTTATGGAAGTCCAGTATCACATCGCGTGGTACAAGGAAGTGTTTGTTATGACGGTATGGCTGGTTTGTCTGGCAGTTGTGGGGGTTGTGTTAAAAAAGCTGGAAAAGTGGCTGGAAAAGCATGAAAAAATTTTGTTTCCGGCATTTTGTTTTTTATGGGGAGTTATGTTATATGCCTTTTCCTGTTTTATCAGAAATACACCTTCTCAGGATTATGACGCAGTGTATACTGCGGCTGCGAATTATGCGGCAGGCAAAGATGTAGAGTGGTGGTATTTTGCTACCTGGAAAAATAATTATTTCCTTTTTTTGATATTGGGAAATTTGATGAAGTTTGGCAATTTATTGGGGATTCATGACCCCTTTTATCTGATATTGCTGTTTAGCGTAGGGATGGCAGTATGGGGAGGCATTTGTATTTATCTGTTGCTGGCAGACACAAATCAAAGCGTTATGCTGAGATGGACAGGGCTTCTTTTGGTTGTGGGTTTTATTCCGTTATGGGGAGGCACGCAGAATTTTTACACAGACGCAATGAGCATCTGTTTCGGAATATGGGCTTGTTTGTTGGTGGAGAGAGCTTTACGGAAGAAAGGTCCGGGCAGAAATTATCTGTATGCCGGGCTGTTATGGGGAGTCGGATATGCCATCAAGGCAACCAGCGCGATTTCCATGCTGGCTGTGCTGTTGATTTTGTTGACAGCGGTGAAATGGAAGGAATGGCTCAGGGTATTTTTGGCGGTTATGGTTGGATTTTTGATGGTGTCGGGAGGGGTAGAGTGTTTATGGCAGCTATCGCCGGGTCATGAAATGGAGGATGAGCTGGCAGCTCCTTTGGAATACTGGCTGGCATTGGGAAGCGCCGGCGACGGAAGTTATCTTGACAATTCAGAGTTTGCGGACGCCTGTATCGGCACCGTAGGAAAAGAAGCCAAGCGGGAGCTGGCACGGGCATATATAAAAGAGCAGGAACTCTTTTCACCGGGGCATTGGAAAAGAAAAATCAGATATAATTTTGCAACAGGTTTGTTCGGATTGATTGATTTCCATGATGACCCGGCGGGGCGCGGATATGATTTCTTTAATGATTGGGGAACTTACGGCGGTTATGTTGCCATGCTGACCACAGGATATTTTTATGCGATATTGGTGTTGGGAGCAGTATCCTGTTGCCTTGTCCTGCGAGGCATTAAGAGAGGACAGGCTCCTCATATGACGGAGCTGACTGCTCAGTTAACCGTATTCGGTCTGATATTGTTTTTGATGATATGGGAAGCAAATAACAGGCAGCTTTATAATCATATGCCATGGCTTGCCATGATAGGGGCATTGGGGCTGGCAGGAGTGTTTGGAAGGAAGTAGTGCCGCCGGCGCAATGAATCATTGAAATCTGCTGTTGAAAATGGTATGCTTGAAAAAACGGCAGACTTGGAGAATGCGGATGAAGAAACAAAATATTTTATATAGTATATTTGAAGCAGGCTTTTTAACAGTGCTCTGTTTGATTATTCTGATTTCCCTTACCGGAACGCAATATCATATTGCATGGTACAAGGCAGGCTTTGTTACGGCAGTATGGTTGGTTTGCCTGATGGTTTTATTCTGTGCGCTTAAAAAGTGGGAAAAGCTGCTGGAGAAACATGAAAGAGTTCTGCTTCCGGCATTCTGTATTCTTTGGGGAATGGGGCTTTATGCCTTTTCCTGTCTGGTCAGAAATGTTCCTTCTCATGATTATCATATGGTGTGGAATGCAGTTATGGATTACAATGAGGGTAGAGAGGTGACATGGTGGTATTTTGCTATATGGAAAAATAATTATTTTCTTTTTGTAATATTGTCTGGCCTTGCCAAGTTGAGCGGTTTATTAGGATTTCAGGATCCTTTTTATTTGATATTGCTTTTTAGTGTATTGCTGACATGCGGGGGGGTAGATGTGTTTATCAACTGCTGTCCAATGCGGATAAGAGTGCTGCACTTCCTTGGGCCGGGCTGATTTTATTTGTGGGTTTTATTCCCTGCTGGGGCGGTGCGCAGTTTTTTTATACGGATGCCATGAGCATCTGCTTTGGCGTGTGGGCATGTCTGCTGGCAAAGAGGGCTGCAGAAAAAAGAAAAAATCGGTATTATTGGTATGCAGGACTGGTCTGGGGGATTGGATTTGCCATAAAAGCCACTGTTGCCATATCCATGCTGGCGGTACTGTTGACTGCTATCGCAGCATCTCATTGGAAAGAGTGGAAAAAGCTGGTTTTATTGGTATCAGCCGGATTTTTAATCATTTATGCAGGCGTAGAATGTTTGTGGCAGCTGTCCCCGAGTCAGGAGATGGAGGAGGAATTAGGGGCTCCTCTGGAATATTGGCTGGCTCTTGGTATAGCGGGCAATGGCAGCTTTATTGACAATAATGTGTTTGCTGCGGTATGCATTGACACGCCGGGCAAGGATGCTAAGAGGGAGATGGCAAGGGCATATATCAAGGAGAATATGGGGGAGAGTTTGTCTCCAAAGCGGCTTGTGGAAAAAGCGAGGTATAATTTTGCATCGGGTCATTTCGGACTGACGGATTTTCATGATGAGCCGGTAAACTTTGCTTATAAGTTTTTTAATATGAATGATTGGACACCGGCAGCGGGTTATACAGCTATGCTGACTACAGGGTATTTCTATGCGATATTAATACTTGGGGCACTGTCCTGTATTTTTATGCTGGGCAGGCTGAAAAAAGGGAAAACGCCGCCCAAAGTGGAGTTTGTAACCCAATTGACAATTTTTGGTCTGATATTGTTTTTAATGATATGGGAAGCAAACAACAGGCAGCTTTATAATCATATGCCATGGTTTGCCATGCTGGGGGCATTCGGGCTGGCAGGGGTGTTTGGAAGCAAAAAGCAGTCCAATGGCAGTGAAGAGGCTCCCTAGGAGAGAAGAAGTTTCATTTTATGTGACAGGAGGGTTTTATGCAGCAGATTACAGAACAACAGATTCAGGCGATGGCGCCGAATGCAGCGGCAGTGGCAAATGCTGCCAAGATATCTAAAAAAGGCGGATTTGTGCGGCTGGAACGCTCGGCGGATGACACTTTTTATCTGGGAGAGTGTACCGGAAGCGGAAAAAGCAATTATATTACCACAGTGGATTTTATGGAACCTGACAAGCCCCTCTGCCGGTGTTCCTGCCCCAGCAGACAGTTTCCTTGTAAGCATGGACTGGCGCTCCTCTATGAAATCCTTGCGGGGAAATCTTTCGGTATTTGTGAAATTCCGGAAGATATCATAAAAAAACGGGAGAAGAAGCAGGCAAGGGATGCGAAAGCCGCCGGAGGAAATGGGGCGGCTCATGCATCAGAGGGACAGAGTACAGAGGATGCCGAGGCTTTAGCAAAGAAAAAGGCATCGGCAGCAAAGAGCGCCAAGGCGGCTAAGACCAAAAAGATTAAAAAGCAGCTGGAGGGCTTAGAACTTGCTGCAAAGCTGGTTCAGGACCTTATGAAGGCAGGCCTTGGCACCATGGGAGGAGCGGTCTTAAAAACTTATGAACAGCTGTCCAAGCAGCTGGGGGACTATTATCTGCCGGGACCGCAGCGCTTGTTAAACGGCTTGATTCTGGAGATAGCAGCTTTTCAAAAAGACGGGGACGAAAGTCATTATGAAGCGGCTATTGATATTCTGGAAAAGCTGTGGGCTTTAATCAAAAAGTCACAAAAATACCTCTCGGATAAAGTGGATTCAGGAGAAGTGGAGCAGGATGACAGCGAGCTCTATGAGGAACTTGGAGGCATCTGGAAGCTTGCGGAGCTGGAGGCTTTGGGAAAAGGCAGGGCGGATGTTGATTTGATGCAGCTTTCTTTCTGGGTGGTTTATGACGAGGCGAGAAAAGAGTACATAGATACGGGATATTGGGCGGATTTGGCTACAGGGGAAATCTTTGCTGCGTATAATTACCGACCCATTAAGGCACTGAAATATGTGAAGCAGGAGGATACGGTATTCGGAGTGGCGCATATCGGCATGGCAGCATGTTATCCCGGTGAGGGGAATCTGCGCATCCGCTGGGACGGCGCACAGATTCGCAAGGCGGAGCCGGCTGACTTGGAAAAGCTTCGTGAGTTTGCTTCAGATTCGCTTGGAACCGAGGCGAAAAATGCCAAGAATATCCTAAAAAATGCCCTTGCAGACCCCATGTATGTAAGGCTGATTTCCTTTGAAAAATTGGGAAGGACAAAGGATGGATTTGTGCTGCAGACACAGGCAGGAGAGAGCATTGTTTTGGGGGATGCGCCGGGAATGGAATCCACAATAGAGAGACTTGGTCTGCTGCCGGATAAGGGATTGCTGCGAAACCAAGTGCTGTTAGGGGCTTTTTATTACGATTCACAGGAAAGGCGTTTAAAGCTGCAGCCCTTAAGCATAGTGACACAGACAGATGTGGTGAGGCTGCTGTATTAGGTGAAGTTTGCATATTCCATTGCTGGCGCGCTCTTGCGTTGACTGCTTGTGGAATATGTAATGCTTATGCAATCAATATTTGTGACCTGATTCGGCGTATGAAAAATGGAGTTTCGCAGATGCCTGAATGAGAAAAGCAGGCGGAGGATGGTCCGGCTGATTAGGGTGGAAATGGACAAGCAGACAATAGAAGTGAGCTGGCAGCAGAAAGGGATTGAATTTACCTGATAGATGATGTAAGATAGACACAGTGAGAAAACTGCCGAAGCAAACTGCAGGAGCAGATGGCAGGAGCCAAGGCAGAAGTAGATGCAGAAGCTGCGTGGAAACCGGCAGATAAAAACGGAGGAAAAAGAGTCATGGGATTGTTTGGTTTTGGAAAAAAAGAAACGGATACGGAGACTACGGATGTAGTAAATGATATGGAGCGGTGGTGTACGGACACTTATGCAATCTGGGCGGACTACGCGGAAGGAAATTGGAAGCTGATTGGCGGCTTTCAAAAGAACCGTTCGGATGCCGCTTTGCTGCGCAGGTCATTAAAAAGAGATTGGGGAATTAAAAGCGGTGATGAGCTGTTGATCATGATTGTGCAGCTTCTTCGTGTAAGAGACCACTTTGAAAAAGAGAGTGATGCATGGGATTACTGCCGCGCCACCCAGCTTGCGGGCATGGGGTATGTGGCAGGATACTTTACCCGTGAGATTTTACTGAATTGTTCCGCAGTGGCGGCAAAGGTGATGCAGAAAAACTATAACAGCTGGGATGAGCTTTGCCAGGCATATTTAAAGGGCTATGCACAGTGGTGTGAGGATGAAGAGGCGGTGGCAGAGCGCCGGGAAATTTATCAAAAGCTCTGCGCTATGCCGGATGGACCTTACCGCATTCCTTGGGACTTTAATGTGGAGCCGTGGCTGGAAGGCGCCGACACGGTATATGATATTGTAATGAGCTGAGTGCTTACATAAAAAAGCTGAGGAGTCCCTTTCTCAGCTTTTTCTTGAATGTGTCTGAGTTTCACAAATATCTATTCTTAAATACTAAGAAAGGAACATGGATATTAAAAATGGATATTTCACCGTTATATGAACTTAGGGCAAGGCTTCGTGCCGCAATGCTTGCAGGGACGAACCTGCTTTCAGAGGACTTCAGGCTAAAGCGGGCAGTGGAAGCTTTTGCGCCGCTGGAATCGGCTTCCCCCGTATTTGGTAAAATCGGCCAGCTTGTGAAGGAGCTTTTGCAGCCGGAGCAGGCGGACAAGGAAGGCGCGCTGTTAGATGCCATTACCTTAGTGGATGCCGTATTGTGCACTCAGGGAGCGGTATCTGTAGAGGGGGATGTGGAGCCCATTTTAGAAAAGGAAAATGCAGGGGGCAGTGTGGTGATTAATGCCCCTTATTCGGTATTAAAATCCCTGTTGGATGCCCTGTTAAGCTCCGGCAGCGGGCATTACGGCTATGTGGTGGACACCCATGAAAGACATCCGGAGCTTTTTTCGGATTACCGTGTGAAAGCGGCAATGGTACAGGCTTTAGGCGCTTCCTATGGGGAGCTTGCAGACCTTGTGGCAGGATGGCTTAAGGAAGAGGGAGCGGAAATCCTGCCCTTATTGCAGAAAGGCTTTGACCCCAAGGGGAAAAAGGAAATGGTCCGCCGTATTCAGGTTATGGAAGCTATTGACACAGATGTCATAAACGGCGAAACGAAGTCCAATGCATTTTATGTAAATGCGCTTTCCGAGGCGGAAAAAGAGGTGCGCCAGAGCTTAATTTATGCCTTGCGCTACAGCCCTGTCAACACAGATTTGCTTTTGGAGTTAGTGAAAACCGAAAAGGGAAACGCCAAGAAAATGGCTTATTATGCCCTTGCCTGCATGGAGGATGAAAAGGCGGAGGCGGCATTTCGGGAATATTACAAAAAAAGTCCCACGGAAGCGCTGGGTTATCTGGTTTATGTGGAAACAAAGTGGGCTTCCCGTTTTGTGGCGGAAATCTTAAAAGAGCAGCTTACGCAGTGGGCGGAGGCTGGGAAAGCGGCAAAGAGCGCCGAAAACGGCATGACAAAAGAACAGGCGGATTTGCTGGAAGCTGCATTACTGGCGCTGCCTGGCAAAAGCGGTCCGGAAATCTGCGAAGCAATCACGATGGCGGAAGAGATGGAGGAAGAATTTGAGAGGATAAAAATAGGTAATTTATTGGGATGGAAGGGAAATCTTCCGCGGTTTGAGATTAATAGGGACTTAAGAAGCAGCGGTCCAGCCTATGATGCGAGCCGGGTTCCTGTCTTACTTCATTCTTTTGATGAAAGCATTCCCTGCCTGCTGCATCAGGCACTCTATATAAATCCACAGAAAGAGCTTTGTGAGCTTGCCATAAAGCTGTATGAAGCGGAGGGGGATAAGCAAAAGGACTATTTTCCGGCGGCTGTCATGGCAATGCTTTTGACAAGGGATGATATTTGCGATTGGCTGGAGGAGCAGCTTACGGTAAAGAAGCTTGTGTGGAGCGGAAGGGACGAAGTGCTATATCCTTTATTGGCGAGAGGCTTGGACGGGCTTAAGTTTGACGAGAGAAAAAAGGAGTATAAGTACAGCTTTTCCAATCATTGTTACAGGCATCCTTCCGGCGAGCCTCTGCCCAAGATAGAACATTCCATAAAGCAGGAGGTAAAGGGGCGTTTTATGGATATCCTTATAAGCTGCAGCGATACCACCGTTGACATGATATTAGGAAGCTGCATAGATGCTTCGGATGAAGCCTGCTGCCAGAAATTAGGGGATCATTTTTATAAACAGGCGTTAGCCGCCGCATCCGTAATACATAATCGGCCTTACATAAACTTTTTAAACCGCTGTAAATATTCCAAATGTGAGGGGCTTGCGGTTTCGTATTTCAAGAAAAGGCAGCAGTTTTATGTGACTGAGATTCCCGACTATATCAGGATACTTCCGGGAAGCGATGCGGACAGATATAATGAGGCGCAGGCAATATACGAGCTGTATAAAAAGGGACAGCTCAAGGTGCGAAGCAGCAGCTGGAACGATGAAAAAATGCAGGAATTTATGGAAGAGATAAAACCTAGATAGATTAGTATGCAGAAAGGAATCAAAAATGGAACAGCAATTACAGAGGCTGCCTGCGGAGCAGTTATTTCAGAAAGAGTTGGATGCACTGATTGCAGCGGAGAAGGACCCGATTCCCACGGGATGGCGAATGTCCCCCCGCTCCGTCCGCACCTATATCTGCGGCGGAAAGGTCGGAAATATGGAGATTACCCCCAAATATATCGGGCATGAAAGGCTTGTGGAGATTGCCATTGCCACATTAGTTACAGACAGGGCGTTACTGCTTATCGGAGAGCCCGGTACGGCAAAAAGCTGGCTGTCGGAGCATTTAACTGCCGCCATCAACGGGGATTCCACTAAGGTGATTCAGGGAACCGCGGGAACCACGGAGGAGCAGATTCGCTATTCTTGGAATTATGCCATGCTGATAGCAAATGGCCCCTCGCCGGAGGCAATGTTAAAAAGCCCTGTTTTTCATGCCATGGAAACGGGGACGATTGCAAGGCTGGAGGAGATTTCCAGATGCGCTTCCGAGGTGCAGGATGCGCTGATATCCATTTTATCGGAAAAGAGAATTTCCGTGCCGGAGCTTGGGGTGGAGATGCCTGCTAAGAAGGGATTTTCCGTAATCGCCACCGCAAACACCAGAGATAAAGGCGTAAATGAGATGTCGGCGGCATTGAAGAGGCGTTTTAATATTGTAGTGCTTCCCACTCCCGGCGATTTGGAGGCGGAGATGGAAATTGTCCGTACCAGAGTGGTACAGCTTTCCGAGGGCTTGGATTTGAATGCATCCCTGCCGGAGGCGGAAGTGGTCGAAAAAGTGTGTACTATTTTCAGAGAATTAAGAAACGGCGAAACATATGATAAGAGCCAGAAGGTAAAGACTACTACAGGTGTATTATCCACAGCGGAAGCGATTTCCCTGCTCTGCAACAGCATGGCGTTAGCCGGAAGCTTCGGCAGCGGGCGCATCACGGACGAGGACCTTGCCGCAGGACTGCAGGGAGCGGTCATCAAGGACGATGAAAAAGACAGCGTGGCATGGAAGGAATATCTGGAAAATGTCATGAAAAAGAGGGGATCCCATTGGAGCGGGCTGTATAAGGCCTGCAGGGAAATGTTGTAACTCAGAGTATAATAGTGTGAAGAGAACTTCTAAGCTTCACACTAAAGAATTAATTGTCAGGATGGAAAATGATGATGCAGCATCCACATATTTTTGGGATCCGCCATCTGTCCCCGGCGGGGGCATGGCATTTACGGCAGTTTTTAGAGGAAAAAAAGCCCCGGCTTGTGCTGGTGGAGGGACCAAGTGACTTAAACGACCAGATAGGCGACATCACCCGACCGGAAACCAAGGCGCCCATTGCGATTATGGCTTATACAAAGGAAGCGCCCATACATACCATATTGTACCCTTTCGCGGAGTATTCGCCGGAGTATCAGGCAATCTGCTGGTGCAAAGAACGGGGCGTGGAGTGCCGTTTTATGGATCTGCCTTCCGATGTATTTTTGGCGCTGCCTGCCGAGAGAAAGAGCACGGAAGGGGAAGAGGGGCGCATGAGCGCCTATGAGCTTTTGGATAGACAGGCGGGGGAGGACGGACACGAAACCTTCTGGGAGAGAACCTTGGAGCATACGAGCGATGCATCAGGGTATCACAGGGGAGCAGGTCTTTTTGGTGAAAATTTAAGACAGATAAATGCCGGGAATGACGAGGATTTTCCGGAAATTTTAGTGCGGGAAGCCTTTATGCGCAGGCAGATACAAAATGCCGTGGAGGAAGGCTTTGCCCCCGGGGAAATCGTGGTGGTTACAGGGGCATACCATGTGGCAGGTCTTATGGACGAGGAAGCCCTGCCCATGACGGAGGAAGAATATGTATCCCTGCCGAAGGTGGAAGCCAGCCATACCCTGATGCCCTATTCTTATTACAGGCTCTCTTCCAGAGCAGGCTATGGCGCCGGAAATAAAGCTCCGGCATATTATCATCTTTTGTGGAATGCCCTGCAGAAAAAGGATTTCGCATATACGGCGGATGCTTATCTATCAAGGATTGCCGTGTACCAAAGAGAGCATGGAAATCCGGTATCTTCCGCAGAGGTAATCGAAGCGGTACGGCTGGCAAATTCTCTGGCGGCAATCCGGGGCGGAAAAATCCCGGCGTTAAGAGATTTGCGTGATGCGGCAGTGACCTGTCTGGGCGGTGGGAGCTTCGCGGCCATAAGCTTAGCGGCGGCGGATACGGAAATCGGCACCATGATAGGGGCTTTGCCGGAGGGAGTCAGCCGCACTAGCATTCAGGAGGATTTTTATAGAAAATTAAAGGAGCTTAAGCTGGAAAAATACCGTGATATCACGGCGCAGGATTTGCCCCTTGATCTTCGGGAAAACAGAAATGTTTCTACGCAAAAATCCGCATTTTTAGATTTAAACCGTTCCTTTTTCCTGCATCAGCTAAGGGTGTTAGGCATATCCTTTGCAAAGCAGGAGGCGGTAAAGCAGGAGAATGCCACATGGGCGGAGCATTGGGTGGCGCGCTGGAGTCCGGAGGCGGAGATTGAGCTGGTGGAAGCCGCCTTAAAAGGCGATACGGTAGCGCAGGCGGCATCCTTTTGTATGAAGGAAAGGGTGGAAAACGCCCCTAATATGGGCGAAATCGCCAAGGTGATTGAGGATGCTTTTACCTGCGGCATGGCTTCGGCAGTCCAATATGCAACAAATGCCCTGCAGGCGATGGCTGTGGATGCCGCTTCCTTGGAGGAGCTGGCAGTGACGGCTCACAGGCTTTCCGTGGTGGTGCAGTATGGAAGCATCCGCAAGCTGGATGCTGCGCCCTTGGAGCCTATTTTACAGCAGCTTTTTTACAGGGCATGCCTGATTCTGCCGGGGGCGTGCATCTGCGATGATGCCGCCAGCAAAGAAATGGTTACGGCAATCGAAATGTTGAACGCGGCAGCCCTCGCCCACGATTTTCTGGATAGCAGCGCATGGCTGGAAGCATTGGAAGAAACTGTAGGAAGGGATGACTTAAACACAAAGCTTTCCGGTTTTGCCATGGCGGTACTGCTTGAGCGGGGGCTTGTGGATAACGAGAAGCTTCGCTTGGAGGTAAGCCGCAGGCTTTCTAAGGGAGTGCCTGCAGATTTGGGGGCAGGATGGTTTGAGGGGCTTGCCATGAAAAACCGCTATGCGCTCATTGCCAGATTGTCCCTGTGGGAGAGTCTGGACGAGTATCTGGACGGGCTTACCGAGGAAGAGTTTAAGAGGGCGCTTGTGTTCCTGCGCCGTGCTTTTGCGGATTTTTCGGCGATGGAAAAGGATGAGATTGCCGAGAATCTGGGAGAAATCTGGAACTTAAACGGCGGACAGGTAAGCGAGGCACTGAATCAGACCTTAAGCGGGGAAGAACAAAAGCTGGTGGAGAGTCTGGAGGGATTTGATTTTGATTTATAGGGTATTATTTTGTCTGGCAGCGGGCTGTATTATTTTTCTGCCGGTTCTTATGGCATGGATGTGGAAACAAAAGAAGCTTTCCAAATGCAGATTTAAGCTGGAGGGCATGGTTTTGGCTGCGGATGCATCAGGGGAGGTATATATAAAATTTCCTTATGTTATGCGCTTTTCTCCTTTTTATTTTATATTGGGAATGATAGGAGCTGTATTTTTCTATGGTCTTACTGTGATGATGGCACTGTTGGCTTCCGACATGGCAGTAGTGGTTTTTGTTGCCTTTTTCTGTTTTTGGCCACAGTTTTTATGTATCGTAACCATGCTTTGGGAAATCCGGGTGGAGGAAGATAAATTGACCATATATCGTTTTCCCCTGCGCCCCAAGGAGATTTTCTTTTATGAGATTACCAAGGTGCGCTATATTGACAGGCTCACGCGGAGCGGGGGCGCCAGAATGCAGCTGATTGCCTATCATAATGAGAAAAAGCTTTTTGATGTGGACGAGGGCATGAGTCATTTTGATTATCTGGTCAGGCATTTTGAGGCGGAAATCGGCTTAGAGAAGGGTTTCTTAAAGGAAGGCGGGCTGGAGCTTAATGCCTATCAGGAGGAATTTTCCATAACGGAAACCAAGGCGGATAAAGTGCGGGCGTTTGTCTGCGAACTGATTGGAATCGGTCTTTTGATAACAGGAATTTTTGCATGGGAAGAATTTAGGCAGGATCCTTATTATCCGATATATTATGCAGTAATGATGCTGTTTTTTGTCATGTGGACATGGGATTTTATTTGTGTTATGATGCGTAAGGTTACGGTTACTTATCAGGATATTTCTGTGCGGAATGCCTGGGGCAGGGTCAAAAAATATTCCATGAGGGAGATTACGAGGGTGGAGGATAACGATTCGTTTATCCTTCTCTATGCGAATGACACAAAGATTGCAAAGATATGGAAAAGCCATAAAAATTTCGCGTTGCTTGCACACAGGCTGGAGGGGCGGAAATGGGAAGTGTGAAGGAAATCACTAAGCTCGAAAGTACCTCACTAAGTGATTTCAAGCTTCACACTGAAGAATGCCAAGCGAACAAGTTCGCTTTGGGCAGGCATTCTTCTCGGAACCGGGTAGGTTCCGTGGGATTGTTTGCATCGCCGGCAGAAGCCAGCGGTATATGGGGGTATAAGATTGAAAATTAAAAATTTTCAATCTCGGACTTTGTGATGCTGCGCATCCCAAAGTTCCCACTGATTAAAATGCCGCTTGTGCGGCGGAATGAGAGGAAAGATGAATCAAGAGGAGCATATGCAGAGGTGGCGGCTGATATTAGGGCAGGAGAGTCAGGAAAGGTTCGGCAGCATGGGAGGCACAGCGCTTACCAGAGAGCAGGATTTGATGGACCAGGCGCTTGCCGCCATATATAACAACACGGCAAACGGCGGCTTTGGAAGCGGCGCAGGCGGGCGCGGTGCAGGATATGGACCCTCCAACCCGCAAATCAGCAAGTGGCTTGGGGATGTGAGAAGCCTGTTTGACAAGGATTTAGTTACGGTGATTCAGGGGGATGCCATGAACAGATGCGGCTTAAAGCAGCTTATCTTTGAGCCGGAGCTTTTGGAGAATTTAGAGCCTGACATAAATCTTGCTTCCACTATCCTTCTTTTAAAGGAGCAGATTCCCAAGCGTTCCAAGGAGAGTGTCAGGGCTTTTATACAGAAAATCGTGGAAGAGATTAACCGCCTGCTGGAACAGGATATCCGCAGGGCGGTGACGGCGGCGATTAACCGCAGGAAGCATTCCCCCATTCCTTCTGCGGCGGCGCTGGATTATAAGACCACGATTTCGAGGAATTTAAAGCATTATAATAAGGAACTGCGTACTATCGTGCCGGAGCATTTTTACTTTTTTGACAGAACCAGCACCACGGCAGCCAATAAGTGGACGGTGATTCTGGATATCGACCAAAGCGGCTCCATGGGGGAATCCGTGATTTATTCTTCTATTATCAGCTGCATTTTGGCAAGCATGTCAAGCCTTACCACCAGAATTGTGGCGTTTGACACGAATATCGTGGATTTAACGGAAAAAAGCGATGACCCGGTGGATTTACTGTTTGGCTTCCAGCTGGGAGGCGGCACGGATATCAACCAATCCATAGCATACTGTGAGCAGTTTATCGAGAATCCTGCCAAAACCTTGTTTTTCCTGATTTCGGATTTGGAGGAGGGCGGCAACAGGGCGGCATTTCGGCGCAGGCTGGAAGAAATGAAGGAATCCGGCGTGACCGTGGTGTGCCTGCTTGCCCTTGCGGACGGAGGAAGACCCTATTATGATGCCAATATGGCGCAGAGCATTGCATCCATGGGGATTCCCTGTTTTGCCTGCAATCCGCAGATGCTCCCGGCTCTTTTGGAGCGAGCCCTCAAGGGACAGGACTTGCAGGAATTCCAGAAGGAATTTGAGAAGCGAAAAGCATAAGAAGAGTAAGGCAGAATGGAGAGTTTTATGACAAAGAAGAAGTTAGTGTTTGGGATGCTTCTCCCGCTGGTGATTATCATAGTGTGTGTTATGGTATATCTGGACATTTCGCCGTCGGATATCTGGCAGAAAGCGGTGGATGGGACGAAAAAAATAGCATCGGAAGAGGTGTGGAAGGAAAATTCCGGGCAGGGCGTAAGTGAATTTGCCGGGGAGAAAATAGAAACCGCACCGCCGGATATACCGGAGGAACCGGTTTTTGAAGAATATGATATCACCTTGATGGCTGTGGGGGATAATCTGCTTCATCCGGGAATTATCAAAACAGGGCTCCAAAGCGACGGGAGTTATGATTTTTCCTTTTTGTTTCAGAACATCTCGGATTTCTTGGCAAAGGCGGATATCAAGGTAATCAATCAGGAAACGATTTTTGGCGGAAACGAGTTGGGCAGTCAGGGATATCCCAAATTTAACTCTCCTACACAGGTGGGGGACGCCATTGTGGCCGCCGGCTTTAATATTGTGCTGCATGCCACCAATCATGCCGCGGATCAGGGAATCGAGGGAATTTTGCACTGCGCTTCCTACTGGGAGCAGCATCCGGAGGTTTTGATGACAGGGATATCAAAAGAGGAAACCTATTCGGAAATCCCGCTGTTTCGGGCAGGCGACATTTCCTTTGCCATATTGAATTATACCTACGGACCGAATCTGGGGAGCGTTCCGGCATCTTTGCGAGGGCATTTAAATATATTGTGCGATTATAACAAGAAGACAGGCGCCTTGGATTTCACAAAGTTAAATCCGGATGTGCTGGAGGATATCAAAGAGGCCAAGACAATGGCGGATGTGGTGATTGTATTTCCGCATTGGGGGACGGAGTATCAAAGCGAGCCATCCAAGTATCAGCGCATATTTGCGGAGGAAATGACAGAGGCGGGAGCGGATTTGATTATCGGAACCCATCCCCATGTGCCCCAGCCGGTGGAATGGATTGTGGCGGAAAACGGAAACAAGGCTCTTTGCTATTATTCCCTTGGAAATTATGTTTCCCTGCAAAAGCAGGCGGAGAGTATGCTGGAGGGAATGGCATGGGTCACATTCCATGTGTCCGAGGAGGGAGTGACCATTGCGGAAGACAGGACGGGAGTGCTGCCCATGGTATGTCAATACAAGCAGGCTTCTTTCCGTCTGGAAAATGTGTATCTCTTGGAGGAGTATACGGAGGAAATGGCAAAACGCCATGGCATCCAAAGCTATGAGGAGGGTGTGGTTATCAGGCTTGAGGATTTGAAAGAACAAAGCCAAAATACCTTTGGTGACATGGTCTTAACCAGAGAAGATATTTTGGCTTCGGAATAGTAGAGGTTATTAATCCACCACGCTTTTTACTCCGATAATGGTATCAAAGCCTGCCGCTTGCGTTACAACGCCTTTGCGGGGATTGGCGGAATGAATAATCTGACCGTCTCCCAGATAAAGCGCCACATGGGTACAGGTTTGGCCGGAGCCGTAGCAGATGATGTCTCCCGGCTGTGCATTGCTGTAATCAACGCTTCTTCCCGCGCCGGACAACTGTCCGCCGGGTGTGCGGCTTAAGGAATAGCCGAACTGTGCATAAATCAAGCTGGTAAAGCCGGAGCAGTCCGTTCCTCCGGACAAGGTCTGCCCGCCGTGTACATATTTATTTCCCACAAACTGCATGGAGTATTCTATAATCTGGCTTCTGAGCTCCTCGTTGGAAGAATAGCTTTGAGCCGGCGGCGTAACGGTTATGGCGGTATTTTCCGCTGCCTGCTGTTCCGATACTTGCTTTCTGGCTTCCTGCGCTTTTTTCGCGGCAAGTTCGGCGGCTTCCTCTTCCAGCGTTTTGGCATAAACAAATTCTTCTACAATCATAACATATTCCGCTGCGACATAACCGGTGGAATCGCCCGCATACTGTACTTTCAGCCATTCTCCCTGATTTTCCAGAAGCTTAACCCGCTCGCCGTTATTGATAAATCCGATTCGTTTTGAATTGATATCCGGCTCTTTACGCACATTTAAGCGGCTGGCTTGTACTACGGCATAGCGCGTCACATAATCATCGATTACGGCAGCGGCTTCCTCACCATAGAAAAAGTATTCCGCTTTGATATATCCTTCCACATTGCCGGATATCATTTGAAACCAATCATTGTCTTCGCCGGCGGCAGACAGTACATGGGCAACAGCGCCGTTATAAATTTTGCCCACAATTTCACTGTCCGTGTTGGGTTCCTTACGAACATTGACATAGCGGGACACATTGGCGATGGCAAAGTCGGCATATTCGCTTTCCTTTTCGGGAAGGGCAACAATGGGTTCCAATCGGTTAACAAATTCCTGAACGCCTCCGCACAAAAGAAGTTCTGATTGAGGCTCGGAACCTTGGATGCCCGCCATGATGATGGGTTCTATCTTCAGATTCTTATTTTCGGTTTCCGCTATTTTTGGAGTGTTTGCCGCCGCCTGTAAGGCTGCCGGTTCTTTTGCATTTATGATAACACAGCATAAGCAGACGGTCAGAATGCAGATGCATGCGGTATGGACGAATCGGTCTTTCATAAAGTCCTCGTTTCTGTGTATTATATAAAATATTTCTTTGTTAACAAAAAGTTACATACTTTATTGTATTATTAAATGGAAAAATAATCAAGTATTTTGGAAGAAAATATTACTAAAATATTAAAAAAATATTACATATGTACATTTTTGTGGAAGTTTGTGATAATATTAGGATTGGTTTTCACAGATTTGACATAATTGTGTGTTAAGCTGATAAAAACGATTGACCGGCAGGAGGCGGATGACCATGGAGAAATTGAAGGTGCTTGTGGTGGATGACGAAAGCAGAATGCGAAAGCTGGTAAAGGATTTTTTGGTGAAGAGGAGTTTTGAGGTTCTGGAAGCGGAAAACGGCGAACAGGCTGTGGATATTTTCTTTCAGGAGAAGGATATCGCCTTAATTGTTCTGGATGTAATGATGCCCAAGATGGATGGCTGGCAGGTATGCAGGGAAATCAGGGAGCGTTCAAAAGTGCCCATCATTATGCTGACGGCAAGGTCGGATGAGCGGGACGAGCTGCAGGGTTTTGAGCTGGGAGTGGATGAGTATATTTCCAAGCCTTTCAGCCCCAAGATATTAGTGGCGCGAATTGAGGCAATTCTGCGCCGCACCAATCAATTTGAGAAAAATGAAATTCTTGCCTGCGGATGCATTCAGGTGGACAAGGCGGCGCACAGGGTAATGATTGACGGAAAAAATGTTGACCTGAGTTATAAAGAATTTGAACTTCTGGTCTATTTTATGGAAAACAAAGGAATTGCGCTTTCCAGAGAAAAGATTTTAAATAATGTCTGGAATTATGATTATTTTGGGGACGCCCGCACCATTGACACGCATGTGAAGAAGCTTCGGAGCAAGCTGGGAGAAAAGGGCGGAGAAATGATAAAGACAATCTGGGGTATGGGTTATAAATTGGAGGAAGAAAAGTAATGAAACCTTCCATAAGGAGACAGTTTGCGCTTATTTTTATCGGACTTATGGCAGGCATTATATTTTTATGCCTGATGATCAATCATGTGTTTTTGGAGCGTTATTATATCCGCAGCAAAACACAGATTATTTTTGATGCCTATGAAACAATCAGCGAGGCGGCAAACGACGACAGTTACGGTTCGGAGGTTTTTAAGGAGAAGCTGGGGAAGGTCTGCAATCATTACAATATTACAGTCTGCATTATTGACGCCAATTCACAGACGAAATATGTATCCCAGAACGGCGGTATTGAATTGGAAAGCCGGCTTTTGGGATATATTTTCGGTCTTTATTCGGAAAATGTATCCGTTGTGGAACAGGGTGAGGATTACTGCATTCAACGCAGGGGTACACAGGGAAGCGAATATTTGGAAATGTTCGGAAGCTTAAACTCGGGGATTTCCTTTATTATGTGTACGCCTATTGAAAGTATCCGGGAAAGCGCAAAGCTTGCCAATCGGTTTTTTGCTTATGTGGGAATTGTGGGGACGATAGCCGGAGGAATCATTATCTGGATAGTATCTTTCAAAATTACAAAACCGATTTTGGTGTTGAACAGGATTTCCGAGCGCATGGTACATTTGGATTTTGAGGCAAAATATCAGGCAAGGGCTCATAACGAGATAGATCTGCTTGGAGAGAATATCAATAGATTATCCGCCGGTCTGGAGAAATCCATCTCGGAGCTCAAGACGGCAAACAACGAATTAAAGAAGGATATTGAGAAAAAAGAGCAGATAGACGAAATGCGAAAAGAATTTTTGTCCAATGTCTCCCATGAGCTGAAAACACCTATTGCCTTGATTATGGGATATGCGGAGGGTTTGCAGGAAAGTGTCAATGAGGATCCGGAGAGCAGGGAATTTTACTGTGAGGTCATTATGGACGAGGCTTCCAAGATGAATATTATGGTCAAGAAATTGATGACTTTGAACCAATTGGAGTTTGGTAATGATGTGGTCAGCATGGAGCGCTTTGATGTGGCGGCTTTGATACACAATTATATACAGTCTGCGGAAATTTTGGCAAAGCAAAACGGCATCAGCGTGAAAATGGAAAATGACGGACCTGTTTTTGTATGGGCGGATGAATTTAAGACGGAAGAAGTTTTCATGAATTATTTTTCCAATGCGGTGAATCACTGCGAGGGAGAAAAATTGATTGAGGTAAGGCTGGAAAAGGAAAACGCTAAAGTGCGGATAAGCGTCTTTAATACGGGAGAACCGATTCCGGAGGAGGCAATAGAACATATCTGGGAGAAATTTTATAAGGTGGATAAGGCGCGCACCAGAGAATATGGCGGAAGCGGCGTGGGACTGTCCATTGTGAAGGCGATTATGGAATCCATGAACCAGAGTTTCGGAGTAGAAAATTGTGAAAACGGCGTATTGTTCTGGTTTGAATTGGAGGCGGTCATTCCGAACCTGAAAAAGTTACGGTAGCCGAATGAGAGGAATTATGGTAAAATAAAACTATACATATGGCGCAAACAAAAGAGAGGAAAGTAACATGGAAGCGGAAAAAAGTTCGCTTGGAAGAATAGAAAATCTGGAATATCAGATAGAGGGATTGATTTTGGAATCCCGTGACAGTGAATTTACGGATTATCTGAAAAACTTAAAAAACCGATTATGTGCTTCTAAATATCAGGTGGATTTGCTGCAGGAAGAGCTGGATGGGAATTGTAAGCGATATGAAGAGCGGATGCGGATACAGGCGCAAATGCCGGTGCAGCAAGAGCAGTTGCCACAGCCGCAAGGACAGCAGCCGGTGCAGCAAGAGCAGTTGCCGCAGCCGCAAGGACAGCAGCCGGTGCAGCGGGAACCATTACCGGTGCGACAGGTGCAACCGTCACAGAATAATGCCCGAAAGCCCGCAGGGAAAGATAATTTGGAGTTTATCATCGGAGCGACGATTTTGGGTGTTATCGGAGCCGCATTTATTCTGACGGATTTGGTTTTGCTGGGCATGAATTATATGAATGGCTTGGCAAAGGGAATCGGATTGTGTGTAATCTGCATTGCGCTGCTGGTATTTTCGGAGCTTGTGGTATATCGCAGACTGCCTAAGCTGGGCAGTGTACTTTCGGCGATAGGTATTGGCGGAATGTATCTTTCCACTGTGATAAACTTTCTGGTGCTGCATAATTTTAACCTGTGGACCACCTTGACGGTGACAATGATTATTACCGCCATGGTAGTGCTGTTAAGCAAAAAGAGGGATTCCCTGACATATCGGATTATTGGTATGATAGCGGGATATTTGTGTTTTTTTACGATTCAGGAGGGCATTACCGACATAGAATTCCTGGTGGTATCGGGCATGGTTTTTCTGATGAGTGTTCTGTGTATTGCGCTGCCGCTTCGTAAGGGATGTACAGCCGTCAACTGTGTTCATATGTGTGTCAATGCTGTTTTTGCACTGGCGTTTCTGGTCAGGGCAAAATATTGCGGCGTAATGAATCTCAATTTTGTGTTTCTCTTTTTGGCAGGCGCGACAATGGTTATGTATCTGCTTTTAACGGTACAGGTTTTGTATCAGAAAAAGTGTGGCGGAAACAATGTTTTGATTTTGGTATTTTACGGTATCAGCGCTTATATTCTGTCACTGCGGACGGCATTTTTGGCAAGGGATATTTATTATGGAATCAGTCGGATCGAGGCAGGGGCATACAAAGAGATTATTATTGCGGCATGTATGGCGGCGGCTGTTTTAAGCGCATGCGGGCTTCTTAATTTTATTGTGCTTGCCATAAAAAAATGTCCGGAAAAGTGGGCAATCTGTTATTATTTGAACTTTGTGATATGGGTTATTTTTGCAGGAACTAAGGGTTATCTTATCAGATATGCATATCTGCCGGAGCAGATTGCATTGGTGGTCTTGTTATTGATTTCCAAACTTTTCTGCTTGAAAAAAATAAGGGAATTGAAGGTCAGTGATGCCATTCTGACAACCTATGTCTGCCTGTCTGTCTGTGTGTCCGCTGCAAGGGGAACCGCAGGGGCCTATGAGGCAATCCTGTTAGTGGTGGGAGTGCTGTTTGGCATCCTGCTTCTGAGCCAATGGAAAACTTATCAGGAAGTGGTTTTAACTTTGGCGCTGGCAGTGTTTGCGTATCAGGTGGTTCCTTCTCAACTGAGGCTTCCGGCGGCAGCAGGGCTTTTCTTTGTGGGAATTTTACTGTTTAATAATGTTAACCGATGGAAGGATAAAAGAATATTAGTTTATAATATACTAATGTTGATAGGAGAGGCATATTGCTTTTTAGTGTTATACCATCCTGTTTATCAGGGGGCGTATCTTACCTATTTGTGTATGCTGGTATTTGGACTTGCTACCATTATAGTGACATTGGAAGATAAGTATCAAATGGGATTTAAGGGGAAAAACATGATTCTTGCTATTTTTCTTTCTTATATGTCATATGTCTTCCGCACAGGGGAGCCTATTGTAGGCAGTATTCTGCTTATGGTGGTTGCGCTGATTTGTGTGGGAATCGGTTTTGCAAAAAATCAGAAGAATATCAGAATTTACGGATTGGCGCTGTCACTTTTGGTGTGCGTGAAGATTGGGGTGTATGATTTTGTGGAGGCGCCCATATTGCAAAAGACAATTCTTTTCTTTATAGTAGGTGTAATTGCCTTGATTATTGCCGGAATATATATTATATTAGAAAAGAAGAGAAGTGATGCCGAGAATAAACGGCAAAATAGTTTTGTCGGACAGGAGGTTTCGGCTGCGGCAGAACAGTTGAAGGAGCAAGAGACATCGGCGAAAAAGGAAAGGATCGTTGTTCAGGAAACAGATGCGGAAGAGATAGGTGTGAGGCAGGAAACAGTCATAATGGAAGAAGCAATCGCAGGGCAAGAGCCATATATGGTACAGGAAACGATTGCAGAACCGGAGCTGAATGTGACACAGGAAATGACGATGGAGCAAGAAAGATTTGCAGGACAATAGAGATGAAGGAGCAGAGAAAGCATATGAAAAACGGATTTAATCATTTAGTAAAGGGCATGGCGGCCGTGCTGGCGACATCTTTTGCCCTTGCGGGATGCAGCAGTGTGATTCCCAATATGTCCGTAGAAGAAGAACAGGCGGTGGGAGAATATGCGGCATTTGTGTTGTTAAAGTATGATGCGAACCATAGGAGCAGATTGGTTGATTTGTCAAAGGTGGTTGAAAAGGAGCCGCCAAAGACACAAGAGCCTGCGGAAAGTCAGGAACAGGGGGGCATGGGACCTGTGGCGGATACGCCGGTGATAGATAATACCATGAATAATGTAAACAGCATAGAAGCATTTTTCGGATTGCCGGAGGGTATCAGCTTTACTTATCAGGGAATAGAAACCGGTACAAGTTATCAGGAGCCGGGGCAGGAAGACGGGCATTTTACTTTAGATGCGGCAGAAGGAAAGAGTCTTTTCATATTGAAATATCAGGTGAGCAATCAGTCTCAGTCGGTGCAGCAGATTGATTTAAACGCAATGTCCCCTGTCTTTAAAATCACGCTTAACGGCAATTATACAAGGACTGCGCTGGTAACAATGCTGCCAAATGATATGTCTGTATATAAGGAAGACTTGCAGCCGGGGGAAAGTAAAGAACTTGTTCTGCTGTTGGAGATTAATCCTGATATGGAGGATACTATTACCTCTGTCTCTCTACAGATAAAAAATGATGCAAATGCATATACAATTCGACTTATTTAGCGCAATATACAGTAAATATTCAAGTAAACAGAATATTAACTAATCAAAAAGCCCTTGTTTTAGGGGCTTTTTTGTTGCAAATGAAATTGTAGAAAATTTTGCAAAAAAATCAATTTGAGTGTTGACATTTGAAAATGGGGGTGTTATACTCAATACATTCCTCGATTTTCTTAATACTTTTTGTAGAAAAAAGTTTTTGAAAAAAGTCGAGAAAACCTGTTGACACCAAGGAAGAGATGTGCTATTCTGATAAAGCTGTCTCAGGT
>JAMPEY010000034.1 GCA_023664665.1 Lachnoclostridium sp. | reverse complement strand
AGGCCGTTATATGCTGTTTGAAGAACTGCTGCAGAATGAACACAAGGACGGGTTTGCCGAAGGAAAAACGGAAGGTCTTGCCGAAGGTGAAGCAAAAGCCAGACGGGAAATGCTCTCTCAAGTAGAGCAGATCTGCGAAGATTTCCCCGAAGAGCTCCGCTTACAGATTTTGTCTGCATTGGAAAGCAAAGCAGAAGAATAACCACTACCGGATTTTTATTTCTAAATTTCAGTTCTGAAATTACTACTTTTCTTTTTTATCAAAACATTACCCAAAAACTATTGTCGGGTCTGTCCGGCAAAAAACGACATACCGGAAGACCCGCAGCATCTTTCAGAGGAATCCTAATGATTGAAAACTCTTTTTTCCATCTTTATTTAAGCTCTTTACTCTTATATTCTAGTACCAAAAATTTTAACTCAAAAAAATTAATTAACATTCCTTTTCCTCTTTTGTTTTGTATATTACTTGAATAGACTTTCTTTCGTCAGGTTTCCGGACTCATCGTATTCATACTCGTTCCAACTTTCGACACTTCCGTCCGAATTGTATTTTGCCTGCTTCGCCAGCTTCCCGGATTTGTCGTATTCATACTCCTGCCGGCTTTCAACGCTTCCGTCCGAATCGTATTTTGCCTGTTTTATCAGATTCCCGGAACTGTCATATTCATATCCGATCCAGTGATAACCTCCCAGATAATACACTTCCTGTTTCGTCAGCTTCCCAAAACCGTCATATGCATACTCTTCCCTCCAATTAACATCCCCTTCCTGATTGTATACTGTCCGTTTTATCAAATTCCCGGATTTGTCGTATTCATTCCCATATTCTTCCCTAAAACTGACACTTTCGTCAGAATTGTACATTACCTGTTTTGTCATATTTCCGAAACTGTCATATGCATACTCATACTTGTTAAAAACACTTCCGTCAGGATTGTATGCTGTCCGTTTTGTCAGGTTCCCGGACTCGTCATATTCATACCCATTCCACTGCTCAACGCTCCCCTCCGAACTGTACGCTATCTGCTTCGTCAGGTTTCCGGAACCGTCATATTCATATCCGTACCGCCTTTTCACATTTCCCTCCGAATCGTACTCTATCTGTTTTGTTCGGTTCCCGAAGCTGTCATATTCATACTCATACCACTCGTTCAATATAAGATTATCCGGCTCATTCAGACGCTCCGTCTCCTTTTCCCCCAACGGTTCCAAACTTTCAGCCGCACCTGTAGAATCTGCAATTCCCGCATTCTCCACACCGTTCTCCCCGCCTTGAGCATGCGCCGGGGCGCATCCTCCGAGAA
Organism: Lachnoclostridium sp.; assembly: GCA_023664665.1. GTDB lineage: Bacteria > Bacillota > Clostridia > Lachnospirales > Lachnospiraceae > Acetatifactor. The sequence continues at coordinate 29,335 of JAMPEY010000034.1, read as the reverse complement.
GGAATGCCGATATCACAGCCGCTGCAACCGGAATGATCGTCCTCTTCTGTTTCATCGTTATACCTCCTGCGTGCTTTAGCACTCATACCAACAATATTTGAAAATTTCTTGGCTTGCAAACCTTATATTGCCTTAAATTTAATATAGGCGCAGCCGGATTATTTTGTCAATATTTTTTGCTCCTCAAATCAGTATCGTCAGATTGTTCGTTCCGAAGGTACGCCGGAACCGTACCTCTTTTGCCTGCTTGATGATCATTTCGATTCCGAGGCTGTCATCCGTAAGTATTCGTCCGTTTCTCACCGCCTCCGTCTTCTTTCTTCGGTAATAGTCAATAGGGTCAAATAAACTGCCCGCGCATCTCATATAAAGAATGATTTTCTCTTCTGCCATCATAATGCGCACATCCGCATATTGCCCACTCCTCTCCCCAAGACAATGCTCAAATATAATCAAAAGCATCTCCTCCACGGCAAGACTCATGGTCATGGTAGTCTTAGAGGAAATGCCCTTTTCCTTACAGAAATCAAAAATCTTCGCGGCGGCTTTCGAGGCTTCCACAGGTGTATTTTTTACGGAAAACGCCAGATATTTACCATCCTCTTCATAGCGCTTGTCCAACAAAAGCATACCCTGTAAGCAGGGATTTACACCACGCTTTTTCTTTGCCACACCCCACATGACAAGCAGGGTTACAGACTCGGCAACGACAAAAGAAAGCCATAATAACCGCGGTTCCTTACAGCAGGAAAGAATCCATGCCGTGGGCACGACAACGGCGAATCCCTTCAAAAAAGTAAACCCGTTTGCCATGGCAATTTTTTCCGTGGTGAAATAATAAAAAATGTAAATCTGATTCAACAATCCCGGCAAAATACTAAAAGAAAACAATATCACCGCCATATTTACGGAAGTCAGATTTCTGACTCCCAGAACCGCCCCTATCCGCCCGGCAAAAAGGCAGAGAAACGCCGTCATGGCAAGCGCCCCTTTGATTCCTTTGTCCAAGGCTTCCTTTATCACCGTCTTTATGCTGAGATTATCCATCTCGCCGTAAAAAACGCCGATAAGCGGCGTAACCGTCTGGGCAATCCCCGATATCACCGCGCCGGAAAATTGATTCACCGTCCCGATTATCGCGAACACTATCAGTCCCTCGTCGGACAGTCCCTTAAAAATAATGGAATTCAAGGCAATCCCTTTAAAAATACCGCAGAGATTGTTCAGCGCCACAGAACTTCCCGTTTTGATTGTCTCCATCGTACTTTTCCATATATCTTCCGTTTTTCCGAGAACAAGTTCCGACTCGCCGCAAAATAAAGCCAAAATTCCGTAAACATCCCCTATCAGGGTACTTAGCACAAAGGCTGTTGCAATTCCCTTTATTCCCATATGCCATTTCCCCTGAAAAATCGCGCAGAGCGCCAAATCCGCCGCCAGCATCACAAGGAACATATAAGTTCCCTGTCTTGGCCGTCCGTCTGTTTTCAAAAAATGAAAAGGATAATACATAAAAGAAAATGCCGTGCCTCCACACAGCAAAATCTTTCCGTATTCCCACACATAGGGCTTCATACGCTCTGTTGCCCCCAACGCCTTTATCAGCATGGGAAAACACAAAAGCCCCGCCGCGGTAAGCAGCGCAGAAAACACAAGGGTCAGCACAAGCGCAAGGCTGACATAGGAATTTGCCCTGTTTATCTTATTTTTCCCGATACAGACGGAAGCATTGGAAGCGGCTCCCACATTGATAAGCGACCCCAATGTGGCAAATGCCAGATATATGGGATTGTCCATATTCAGGGCTGCCAGCGCATCCGCGCCGATATCATTTCCCGCAATCATACTGTTTGCCGTCGTCACGGCCGTGGTTCCCACCAAAGCCGCAACGGAAGGAAACATATACTTTTTAACCGCCTCTTTAATAAAAGAATCGTTGGCGGAAAAATCTCCGGCACACTCTGTCTTTGGCGTATTTTGTATCTTGTCTTTCAAACCCCTTTCACCCTTTCCTCCGATATTTGTACGGATGCTTTTCCGGTTCCTTACAGAATATTATAATCTATCGCAATACAATAGGGAACCGGTCATTCGTCCGTACAAAAGACCGGAGGATTTCTTATTCCGCCACAGCTTCTTTCATACTTTTCACATATTCATAAATATGGGGAGCCGCATCCCTGCCATGTTTTGCAATCAGCTTGACAATGGCGCTTCCCACAATGGCGCCGTCGGAAAGTCCCGCCATCTTCTTTGCCTGCTCCGGAGTGCTGATGCCAAAGCCGATGGCGCAGGGAACCTTGGTTACGGCACGGATGCTTTCCACCATAGCGCCCACATCCGTCTTAATCTCACTGCGCACCCCGGTTACCCCCATGGAACTGACCACATAGATAAATCCTTCCGCCTCGGAGGCAATCTTTTGTATGCGGCTCTCGGAGGTAGGCGCAATCATGGAAATTAACGCCACATTATGGGCGGCCGCCGGCTCTTCCACTTCCTTCTTTTCCTCATAGGGAAGGTCCGGAATAATGATACCGTCCACCTTAAGCTCCTCACATCTTGCAAAAAACCTGTCATACCCATAGTGGAACACCGGATTTACATAGGTCATAAAGGCGAGTGGAATCTGAGACTGTTCTCTTACTTTCCGCACGATTTCAAAAGCTTTGTCGGTGGTCATTCCGCCTTTTAAAGCCCGGATATTCGCCTCCTGAATCACCACTCCCTCAGCCGTAGGGTCGGAAAAGGGAAGCCCTATCTCAATTAAATCCGCTCCTGCTCTCTCCATCTCCAGAATGAATTTTACCGTGCTCTCGGCATCCGGATCTCCTGCGGTAAGAAAAGCGATAAACGCCTTTTTATTCGGTGTGTCGAATACTTTGTCCAACTGATTAGTCATGGATATTCACCCCCCTGTATCTTGCAATCGCCGCAACATCTTTATCTCCCCGTCCCGATATGCAGATGATAATGCTCCGGTCCGGGCTGTAATTTCCTGCAATCTTCTTTGCCTGCGCAACGGCATGGGCGCTTTCGATTGCCGGAATAATCCCCTCCATCTTGGAAAGGTACTCAAAAGCCTCCACCGCTTCATCATCTGTTACCGGCACATACTCTGCCCTGCCGATATCATGCAGATAGGCATGTTCCGGTCCTATACCGGGATAGTCAAGCCCGGCGGAAATGGAATAAACCGGCGCAATCTGACCATATTCATCCTGGCAAAAATAGGATTTCATTCCGTGGAAAATTCCGATGCTGCCTTTGGCAATGGTTGCCGCATGAAGCGCAGTATCTACGCCTTTTCCCGCTGCCTCACAGCCAATCAGCTCCACATCCTTGTCATCGATAAAATGATAAAACATTCCCATGGAATTACTTCCGCCGCCCACGCAGGCAATCACCGCCGCCGGAAGTTTTCCTTCTACCTCAAGTATCTGCTGCCTTGCCTCTTTGCTGATTACGCTCTGAAAATCCCGGACAATCATGGGAAAAGGATGGGGACCCATCACGGAGCCAAGGCAATAATGGGTATCCGATACCCGGTTACTCCATTCTCTCATAGCGTCATTTACCGCATCCTTAAGGGTCTGGGTTCCTGTGGTCACGGTATGTACCTTTGCCCCCAAAAGCTCCATACGGTACACATTTAATGCCTGTCTGTCCGTATCCTCCTTGCCCATGAATACTTCACATTCCATGTCGAGAAATGCTGCCGCCGTTGCGGTCGCCACGCCGTGCTGTCCCGCCCCGGTCTCCGCAATCAGCCTTGTCTTGCCCATTTTCTTTGCAAGCAGAGCCTGTCCCAGCACATTATTGATTTTGTGGGAACCGGTGTGGTTCAAATCCTCTCTCTTTAGGTAAATTTTGGCTCCGCCCAAATCCTTTGTCATCTTCTCCGCATAATACAAAAGGGAAGGTCTGCCGCCATACTCATTAAAAAGCTTTGTAAGCTCCCGATTAAATTCAGGGTCATTTTTGTAATGCTCATAAGCCTCTTCCAATTTCAGCAGTTCATTCATTAAGGTCTCTGAAATATACTGACCTCCGTAAATCCCATATCGTCCTCTGCTCATCCTTTTCATCCTTTCCCATCATTTTCATAATTCCTTATCAACTCCACCGCCGCCTTTATCTTTGCAAAATCTTTGACACCCTCCGTCTCCACGCCGGAGCTTAAGTCAACGGCAAAAGGCTGCAATTTCACGGCTTCGGGAAGATTGTCCGCCCGTAAGCCCCCCGCCAGAAAAAAGTCCCTGTCAATTCCGTCCAATATGCTCCAATCAAATGTTTTTCCGCTTCCCGCGCCGCTGTCAAACAAAAGATAATCCGCTGCGGAATCCAGCCACGCTTCCACTTCAAAGCGCTCCCGCACTTTCACCGCCTTGATAACGGGCTTTGCCGTAACCGCTTTCACATACAAAATATCCTCCTCCGTCTCGTCTCCGTGAAGCTGTGCCATATCGATAATGCCCTCCCGCAAAAGAGAAATCACTTCTTCCATAGGCGCATTTAAGAATACACCCACAACCTTGATATCGTCCCTTAGTTTTTCCCGAAGAGCCTTTGCCTGTTCTGCCGTGACATATCGGCTGCTTTTTTCATAGAATACAAATCCGATATAATCGGGCTTCACCTGATTGACATATTCCATATCTTCCGGACGGAATAAACCGCAAATCTTGATCTTCATACTAATCCTCCATGAGCGCCTTAAGCAGCGCCGCCTTGTCATCGCTGCGCATCAGGGTTTCTCCGATTAAGACTCCGTCGGTGCCGTTTTCTTCCAGCCTTTTAATATCTTCCCTTGTCTTCATTCCGCTCTCCGACACAAACAGAATATCCTTGGACACGAGATTCCGCAGTCTCACCGAGTTATTGATATCTACGGTAAAGTCCTTCAGATTGCGGTTATTGACGCCGATAATCCGCGCTCCGGCATTCTCCGCCGTCTTAAGCTCCTGCTCGTCATGGGCTTCCACCAGTGCGGACAGTCCCAATTCATCCGCCAGCTGTATATATTCCTTCAACTGTTCCTCCGATAAAATCGCACAGATCAGTAAAATGGCGTCAGCCCCTATTACCTTTGCCTCATAAATCATATAAGGATCCACTGTAAAATCCTTCCGCAGCAGCGGAATTTTCACTTCCTTTCTAATGGCAGCCAGATAATCGTTGCTTCCTTGAAAATAAGAGGGTTCCGTCAGCACGGATATGGCATCCGCACCGGCTTTTTCATATTCTTTTGCAATTTCCACATAGGGAAAATGCTCCGCGATCACTCCCTTTGAAGGAGATGCTTTCTTGACCTCACAGATAAAACTCATGCCCTCTTTTGCCAGAGCTTTCTCAAAGGGAAATCCCGTATGCCTTTCCATGGCAAAAGCCTGCGACTTTATTTCATCCAAAGATTTTTTTGTTTTCTGCGCTTCGAGCCTCTTCTTTGTGGACGCTGCAATCTCATCCAAAATCATATGTGCCGCTCCTTTCCGTGGTTTACGCGTTTTTAGTTTAATGATTGGTGCATTCCACAAACTGCGCAAGTTTTTCAAGGGCTTTTCCGCTGTCAATGATTTCCTGCGCCAGCTTTACGCCGTCTGCAATGCTTTCCGCCTTGCCTGCTATATAGAGCGCCGCACCCGCATTCAAAACGGTGGCATCCCTTTTTGCGCCTTTCTCGCCCTTTAAAACCGCCTTGGTAATCTCGGCATTTTCCTTGGGAGTTCCCCCTACCAGATCCTCTTTTTTACATCTTGTCATGCCGAACTCTTCCGGTGTAATCACATAACGCTTAAAACTGCCGTTGTCAATCTCACAGATGCTGGTAGGAGCGCTTGCGGATATCTCATCTAACTTATCCTGCCCGTAAACCACCATGCCACGCTTGATTCCCAGATTGGAAAGCACTTTTGCCATAGGTTCCAGCATACTCTCATCATACACTCCCATAATCTGTAAAGAAGGACTTGCCGGATTTGCCAAAGGACCGAGAATATTGAAAATAGTGCGGATGCCCAAAGCTTTGCGGACAGGTCCCACAAACCGCATTGCGGCATGGTACTTCTGCGCAAAGAGGAAGCAGATGCCCGTCTCTTTTAACACCTTTTCGTTTTTTTCCGGCTCCAGAGAAATGTCCACGCCCAGATTCTCCAGACAGTCCGCAGCGCCGGATTTGGAGCTTGCCGCCCGATTGCCATGCTTTGTAACGGGAACGCCTGCCGCCGCAATCACTAAAGAAGCCGTAGTGGAAATATTAAAGGAATTGGAACCGTCTCCTCCCGTTCCCACGATTTCCAGAGTGTCCCCATCCGTGTGCAGCTTCAGTCCGTGACTTCTCATCACTTCCGCCGAACCCGTGATTTCTTCAATGGTCTCTCCCTTTATGGCAAGCGCCGTCAGATAAGCGCTCTTTTGTATATCATCCGCTTCGCCGCTCATAATCTCATTCATAACAGCCTTTGACATCTCATAACCGATATCTTCTTTTTTTACCAATTTGGAAATTGCTTCACTGATTACCATTTTCTTTTTCTCCTTTTGTAAATTATTTATCGTTAAAAAATTTTCCATGATCTTTTTGCCCTCCGGCGTAAGCACGGACTCCGGATGAAACTGCACCCCAAACACCGGGAATTTGCTATGTTCCACCGCCATGACTTCGCCGTCCTTTGTTCCGGCAGTCACCCTCAATTCCTTGGGAATGCTGTCCGGCTCGGCTGCCAGGGAATGATATCTCGCCACCGTGATTTCCCTGTTCATCCCTTTAAAAATCCCACAGTTCATATCCAATTGCGCCACGGATTGCTTACCGTGCATCAGTTGTTTCGCATAGGTTATCGTGGCTCCGAACGCTTCACAGATTGCCTGATGCCCAAGACAGATTCCCAAAATAGGAATCTTTCCCGCGAAATGCACCACTACCTCCTCGCATATGCCTGCATCCGCAGGTCTGCCGGGCCCCGGTGAAATAATAATATGAGAGGGGGCAAGAGCCTCTATCTGTTCTATGGTCATTTCATCATTTCTGATAACCTTGATGTCCGGATTTACGGAACCCGCAAGCTGGTACACATTGTACGAAAAACTGTCATAATTATCAATTAAAAGTATCATGCGTCCAATCCCTCCTGTGCCAAATGAACTGCCGTCATCACGGCTGCCGCTTTCTGTATGCACTCCCTGTACTCTTTCTCGGGAACACTGTCCGCCACGATTCCCGCTCCGGAACGGACAAATATTTTTCCGTTTTTGGAAAAGGCAAGCCGGATTGCTATACAGACATCCAGACTTTCCGTAAAGGAAATATATCCGATGGCTCCCCCGTATATGCCCCGTTTATTATTTTCCAATTCATTGATAATTTCGCAGGCTCTCAGCTTCGGCGCTCCGGAAAGCGTTCCGGCCGGGAGAATGGCGTCCACCGCATCCAAGGCGTCTTTGTCTTTTCTGATATTCCCTGCCACAGTGGAACCGATGTGCATTACATGGGAGTATCTTTCTATGGACATATACTGCTCCACTTTCACACTGCCGATTTCACTGATTTTGCCGATGTCATTTCTTCCCAGGTCCACCAGCATATTGTGCTCCGCCAATTCCTTTTCGTCCGCCAGAAGCTCCTTTTCCAAAGCAATATCTTCCTCCTCGGTAGCTCCCCTCGGTCTGGTGCCTGCCAGCGGAAAAGTATACAGTCTGCCCTGTTCCAATTTCACCAGAGTCTCCGGGCTCGCTCCCGCAATCTCCCCGTCCGTCCCCGAAAAGTAAAACATATAGGGCGAAGGATTTGTTGTACGGAGCACCCTGTAAGCATCCAGCAGGCTTCCTTCCATGGACGCCTCCAGACGGTTGGACAGCACTACCTGAAAGATATCCCCTTTCCTAATATAGTGCTTTGCCCTCTCCACCATAGTGCAGTATTCTTCCTCTCCAAAGAGCGGAGTAAAATCCGTTTTCAACTTTAAGGGAACATGGGGCGCCTTTTCTCTCTTTTGCAGCAAGAGCCTCATATTATCCAATTCCAAGACTGCCTTATGATAATTTTCCTCCAAGTCCTCCGTTTTGACATTAATGATCAAAAGAATTTTCTGCCTGTAATGGTCAAAAGCAATCACTTTGTGAAACAACATCAGGTTCACATCCTGAAAACCCTCCTCGTCCTTTGCGTCCAGCTTTAAAGTGGGCTCGCTGTACTTAATGTAATCGTAAGAGAAATAACCCACCAAGCCACCGGTAAAAGAGGGCAGATACTCTATCTTCGGGCTTTTGTTCTCTCTGATAATGTTTCGGATACAGCTTCGCACATCTTCCTTCACCGCTCCCGTAGTCATGGCGGACTTTAAAGTCGTCTCCCCGTTATAACAGGTAATTTCCAGTAGCGGGTCATACCCCAGAAAAGAATACCTTCCCCATTTTTTATCCGCCTCCGCACTTTCCAGCAGATAAACATGCCGGCTCACATTTTTTAAAATGTGAAGCACCTCAATAGGAGTAAGGGTATCCGCATAAAGTTCTGTACTGATGGGGATCACTCCGTAAGAGTCGGTTCCTGCCAATTTTTTACATTCTTCCAAATCCGGTCTGACTTTCATAAGCTCCTCCTTTTCTTAACAACATAAGAAATCGTCGCTCGGCAGCGACGATAAATGGTTTACACTGTCGCAATTTCCTAGTGATATAAAAAATCCCGTCCTGACAGATTGTCTACTGTCAAGGACGGGATGCCGATTCAGTCATCTCGCGGTGCCACCTTGCTTCACGCATACTGCGTGCCCTTATAGGATACTAACATATCCCCGGCAGCTAACGCGTGCCTGACGTCACAGAATACTAAGCATCCGCTTTTCCCTGTGCCCTCCGTGGTCCATTTGCCTGCCTGCGTCTCTGACCTTTCTCAGCCTCCGGTCTCTCTGTAAGTGCATATACAAGCGTTATCTCCACATCTACGGTTTCTTATTCGCTTATTTAATTTTCTATATCATATACCTCAGGGAAAAAACTGTCAAGAGGTTTCTGATATTTTTTTACTCCCTTTTCGGAAAAGTGTTCCTATTAACCACTCCACGAGCAGGATGCTGCTACTATATGTTGCCATATTGTTCTTTATCGTCTGGAAGCAGACTTATCTTATGCTTTCTGGTACTCCAAAGGGCTAAGCACAATTCAAATATACTTATACGAATTCCCGATTATTTCATTTTGCATATTTTAAATCCCCTTGCCATGAATTTTCCTCTCTTTCTAACCTAAGAGAAATTTTTTAATGTTTTCTCTCCAGGGAGTCAAGCATATTAGAATTCTTAAATATTTCATCTATTTTTAATATGAGATCCGATTGTTTAAATTCTTCAGAATCATAATGAATCATGAATACACTTTCATCCAGCATAATTGCAAAGTCACATTTACAAAACGAATACTTCGTACGCACCTTACGAACAGCCCATGTATAACAATAACTTAATACCTCTTCTAACGACAAATCTGTAAGGTAAAATATAATGTCCTTTGGATGAGCATCAATCATTTCATCTAATATGTTTACAAAATTCTCATCAAAATGCCCAAACATAACAATACTCATCCATTTTCCGGCGGTTTCCGTAAACAATACATTCTTTTTCTCCTGTATGCCTTTTCCGAAAGTGCTATTCATACTAACATCGGAAATCTCAATCACTAATTTTTCCGCATGAAATAGCTTTAGTAATTGTATGATATCATTTGATCTGGGTTTTCCATAACCATAAGTTCGAGTGACTTCATTTTTATTATTGAAAAGCTTTTGTCGAAATTTTTGCCACCAAGAATCCCCATTTTGCCGGAAAGGTTCTTTTCGTTTTATAAGGTTAAGTACATCCATATTCTTAAATATTTCATTCATCTTTAACATAATATATGATTGTTCAAATACTTTAGCATCATAATGAATCATGAATGCACTTTCATCCAGCATAATTGCAAAGTCACATTTACAAAACGAATACTTCGTACGCACCTTACGAACAGCCCATGTATAACAATAACTTAATACCTCTTCTAACGACAAATCTGTAAGGTAAAATATAATGTCCTTTGGATGAGCATCAATCATTTCATCTAATATGTTTACAAAATTCTCATCAAAATGCCCAAACATAACAATACTCATCCATTTTCCGGCGGTTTCCGTAAACAATACATTCTTTTTCTCCTGTATACTTTTGCTAAAAACACTATTCTTGCCTATATTAGAAATCTCAATCACTAATTTTTCTGCATGAAATAGATTTAATAATTGTATGATTTGATTTGATTTGGGTTTTCCACAACCATAGGTACGAATGACTTCGTTTTTATTCTTCAATTCACCCTGTCCTCTCTGCTTTTATTAAATATGGCTCCTAATAATCCCGAAATATATAGTCCAAGCGGAATATGCCCCTGTGAAATCAGAAGATATGGAACGCTCCCTGTTATACCCGGCAAATGTGTATGCAAAAAATTGGTCAAACCCAACGGATTTCCCCCTGAAACTATTCGCATATCAAAATCAATTCTAAAAGTTTTGCCGATTTTTAATAAAGTACCTCCATCCACTCCCTTATTGCGCCTTCTATTACATGAGCCAAAGAACAGGATTATCGTACCCATTCAAATCTTCCTTTAACCAAAAGCCGTCTGCTATTCTGTATGTATGAAACCGCATATCTATATTTCCGTCATTTATATATACATATACGACAAATTGCTTTTCTTTGTATTTATCCTGCAACATATCATGCATATCCTGTGCAAGCTTTTGGCATTGAGATACATCACATTCGCTTTTTTCTAATCGAAATTCATTACACCCCACTTCGTACCCTGTAAAATCTCCAACATATTTAAAAACTTTTTCCCAATTAATATCTGATTCACTAATTCCTTCGCCATCATATATAACACAGTCTCCTACTCTTTTTGTCTTGCTGATAATCTCATTTAAAAAGGCTAAATACCTTTTTTCAAGATTAAGATTACTTCCGTCCAAAATTACTTTTTTCATTTTATCATTGATATTTAGCATATTATTCATCTAATATTTTAAGAGCCTTTATTATTACCTTCTTAAATTTTTCATTATTAAGCAACTTTTGTACTGCGTTTGGAGCTGGACCACCTGTTTTTTCACTGACAAAAGTATTTGTCGCAATATCATAGTAATACTTTTTGTTATTTGAATCATGATAATGTATATTACCATCTCTGTTTCCGGGTGCACCATTTTCTACATCAATTCTCTCTGTTTTCCCATTTTTCCAGGTAGTTGTAGAATTGGTTTGTATCCCCTTCTCTCCTACATAGTGCGCATTATGCACCAAAATCCCACTATTTCCCACATAATAAGTATGGAAATCTTCAACCTGAAAATTATAAACCATAACCGGCTTATCCGTATTCTCAAATTTAAAATCTTCAACAATCAGCACATTTCCCTTCGGGTCAAGCAGCTTATCTCCGATGTAAAGCTTTCCAGCGGGAAGAAATCCCTCTTCCTTCACATAGAACGGATGGTCAGCTGTCGTCTGGATCAATTCCCCGTTGATTGTCAGATTTACAAGCTTTGTGGTCTCCCGTATGTAGGTTTCCAGCACTGTTTTCTCGGCTGTCTCAAAGGTATCCACATTGGTTATCCAACTGATATTTCTCAAGTTCAAGCATCATCTGGTCAAAATAGAAATCCATTGTCGGCACTGCAAATCTTGCCGCTTTTTCAAGTTCCGTCCCGGCAGCATCAAGTCGCTTCGCCTGAATCAGCAATTTAAATGCAAGCTTATAGCCAAGGTATTCAGATGGTGCAACCAGCTTTATCTGATTGGCGGTCTGCAGACCATTGCGAATATCCCCTTTAATGCCATAGATAATCACTTTGCGCTGGAGGATATCCAGATTTACTCCGGTAAGCAGCTCCGCCTTGCTCAGGTTAATAAGTGCATCATCATATCTGCCAATGTCAAAACAGATAATTCCAAGCAGGTTATATAGTTGAACAAGATTTTCCGGAATACACCCAAGCTCCTCCGCTTTTACCAGATTTTTAAGCGCATCCGCCAATTTTTCATTGGTAGCAAGCGCAAAGCCTAAATCATAGTAACGATTACCGTTGCCCGGGTCGTATTTAACAGCCGTCTCATAATTTTTAATCGCCTCATCATAGCGCTCAAGGGACATACAGGCATTGCCTGCACATTTGTAGGCATCCGGATTGTCCTTATCCAAGGATATTGCCTGTTTCGCCAAATGAAGTGCAGTTTCATTTTCTTGATTTAAAAAAGCAAGATGAGAATCTGCTATGATATCTTTGACATTCATAAATTCCCCCCTATTGATATGTTTATTCTGGAATCAAGCAAACGGTCTAAATCCGAATGCCCTCCCATAAAGTCCATAGCTTCTTCCTCATCAACGAGTTTGAACTCAGGTATCAGAAGTAGTGCAAAATCAGGATCCCAATCCTCATGTTCCGCATCCGTAAAATACAGTACACATTCTTCCCCCGTGCGGCTAAAATTAAGGTAATCCGGATAAAATCTGCCCCGTACCTCTTGTTCACTTTCCTCATAGGTATAGAAGCGTTCCTCTATTATCAATTGTTCTATATCATGTTTTTTTCCACTATGAGGCTCTTGACCCTTTCAAAAGCCTCCTCCTGCTTCGGGTTAATATGTTCGTCTTCACTGCCTGTACCAAAGCTCATTGCAACCTCAAAGACCTTATCCCAGAGCTCTACTTTAAGCTTAGAAGAAGGGTTCCAATCCCCTCCGTCATACTTGTTCCCCTTCACTCCGATATACTTCACCTCACCCAATTGAGGGTGTACATAAGCCACTTTCTCTTTTTTCTTCTTCCCAAATATGCCAAACATATCTTCCTCCTAATCTCCAATGACTGCACCGACAGCACTGCCTGTTCCGAACCGAAAGGCAAATTGTTCGGATTTGCCGGATAAAAGTGCACTGATATCAGGCACTTTATTAACATGAAACTTGAAATTCTCAGTAAATTATACTATAAATAAAAAAATGTTCAATATTCTTGTGATAATAAATTTTTTCGGGGTTGTACGCAAGAACTGCCGCACATTCTTTACAGTCTGTGCGGCAGTTCTTTTAAATTCTTATTACTGCTTTTTTACGTTTTTTCATATGTTATCGGATGGATAAATCATCAGGAGGAAAGCTTTGCTTTTGTATGATGGAAAAATGCTGCATGGAGATATCCTTATGGTGAAGTGTAGAATTCATGTCCGCCATGGGCAAAAAGAAAAGAAAGGTGATTGTCAAACCAGCTCATAGTGCTGTTATCGGCATACTGCCTTGCGGCAAAATACAGCGCTCCCTGAGAAATATCCTCTCCTTCCAACGCCCTTTCCACCGCCTGACGGGTTTCCTGACTGATATTTACCCGCTCATAATTTCCGTCCGCCACGGGGGAAAATTGATAAACTCCCTGCTCTTCCTGAAATACCACTTCTCTTACCGTATTGGGAAAATGCTTGTCTTCCACTCTGTTTAATACCACATTTGCCACCAAAAGCTTACCGTCCGCATCTTCCGACCCCGCTTCCGCTTCCACGATACGGCAGAGCGTCTCCTTATCCGACTCATTCAGTTCTATAACGCTTTCCTTTACCAGCACCTCATAATCCACCACCCGCTGCCCCGATGCCGCAGTCTTCAAAATTCCTATCAGACTGTTTTTTTGGGTCTCGTCCACTTTTTCCTCACAAACAGACACTGTTATCGCAGCCAACCTCTCCTCCTGCAGATTTCTGAGATTCCAGAAACTGCATAAACATAAAAAGTTAGCCGCTGCCAATACTGTCACTGCTTTTTTATACATTTTCATCTTGTCCTCTCTCACACAATTAAAACATTACCTTATAGTTTATGAGGACAACCTGAAAAATATGCCAATATATTCCTTTTACCTTCGAGATTTCCGAATTGTACAAATTTGTATAAAATGATATAATAAATTATGACAAAAAACAGAGAAAGACATTCCTCCAACAAAATCAAGCCGAAAGAGACGGCTCCTCAGCATTATGCGGGAGTTTTTTCCGCCTGTAAAAAAAACGGGGATATTTATTACCGGGCGTCCCTGACCCACCGCAGAAAACATATCAGTCTGGGAAGTTATTCTTCCGCCAGAGAGGCTCACGAAGCATATCTGGAAGGTTCGCGTCTGCTTGCGGATTCTCATATTACCCTCATGGATTTTACGGAGGATTCTCCCCTGCCTTTTGAAAAATGGGTATGTCTGATTAATTTCAGGGATAACGGTCTATATCTGGGCAATCCCATTTACATAGGACAGAGGCTGTTTTATTATTACATAACCCCTTCCCATGTGCTCAAATTTGATATGGACGATTTGTTTTATTATTCCTCTCACAAAATCATGCGTCGGGGAAATCATTACTTTGTGGCGGATTATGGTATGCAGGTGAATCTCGCTTCCCGATACGGCATCAAAAATTATGCGGTCTGCGGTGTGGACTTTCGCTTCCGCAACGGGGACAACACGGATTTCAGGCGGGAAAATCTGGAAATCCTGAATTCTTATCACGGCGTCCGTTTGAAGCAGCAAAAAAACGGACAGTATTGCTATACTGTCCGCATTCATGTAAGAGGCAATCTTCTGGTGGGTCATTATGCCACGGAGTTAGAGGCCGCCATTGCCTACAACAAAGCCATTGATATCTTATTGCAAAGGGGAGTGTGCAAAAATTATACTCCCAATTATATTGACGGCATATCCCCCGCCGAATATGCGGAAATCTATACTTCTCTGGAAGTCTCCCAAAATATTTTGAATTTCCGCCCGAATCCTTCCGAAACCTAATTTAAAACTTATTTTTCCGTATAATCGATAAAGCTGATATTCAGACTTGCATATCCGGCAATTCCGTCAATAGAAGCGTCCTGTTTATACTGCCACATAGTGAATTTGTAAGGATAATCCGGAACATCCTGAAGCTGGGACAGCCATACATCATACGCCGTCAGCTTGGACATATCGATTTCTTTGATCAACCACTCTTTATTTCCGTAAATCATGGCTTTATGGCCGGAACTCTGAATCGTGTCCAAAAATGCCTTGGCAATGGTAGTCTTTTCCGTTTTGCTGAGTCCGTCAATTCTCGCGGTATCGTTCTCGATATGCTCCATATCAAAGGCAATCGGATAGTCCACACGGTAATCGCCGATATGCTCAAGCACCATGTTCGCTTCCTCCACAGCCTCCTCCGCCGTAACCGCCTGCGAGAAAAAGTACAGGCCGACCTGAAGCCCTGCATCGCTGGCGCGTTTGATATTGTCTTCAAAATATTCGTCCAATACCAGTTGACCGCTTCCGTAGCCTCTTGCACCCACACGGAGCATGACAAAATTCACCCCTGCTTTTTTCAGCTTTACAAAATCCACATAGTCCTGATATTTGGAAATATCCGCCCCCACAAAAGAGGTCAGCTTCCCGTCCACATAATATTTCATCAAATCGGACTGACAGACAAGCTTGGTAAAATCATACTCATGTTTGGGCAGATAAGGACTGATCAGCACCCACTCTTCCTTGCCGTTTGCATAGGTTATCAGGGTATGCTTTCCGTCCGTTGCAGGGTCATTCTCCACAGGTTCCGGTGTTTTGGAGGGTTTCGCCGTCTCCGATTCTTTTGCAGGCTCGGCACTCTGCGTCTGATAATATTCCCAAAAATCCAAATCCTGCGGCTTTAATTTCCCGCCGGAAGGTTTGTCCTCACCTACGATGGGAGAGTTGTCCGCACTGTCCGTCTCGTCCAGAATCACCCCATGGGAAGAGCCTGAGGACTGCACTTTATGGGTTCTGTTTCCTTCCTGATTATTCATAAGCAGCACTATCACCAGAATGGTTCCCACAAACAATGTGACCGCCATAACGGCAGATATCACCGTAGGAGTAATTCCGGCACGGTCATCATAATCATCGGGTAACTGCATAACTACACCTCCCTTCCCACACTATAATTTCACAATCGCTTTCTTAGGACATTTTTCCGCACAGGTTCCGCAGCCGGTACATTTTTCCTGATCAATCACCGCATGGAAATCCGTAACCCGGACAGCCTCATGGGGACAATTTTTGACGCAGATGCCACAGCCGATACAGCCTGTTGTGCAGGCTTTCATGGTCACCGGGCCTTTATCCGCGGAACTGCATGCCACCACCTGTTTTGCACGGTACGGGATAAGGGAAATCAGGTGCTTGGGACAGACATCCACGCATTTGCCGCATGCCTTACATTTTTCTTTATCCACAACCGCCACGCCGTTTATCACCGAAATCGCATCAAAGGGGCAGACCTGTACACAGCTTCCATAACCCATACAGCCGCTGTTACAGGACTTGGGCCCGCCTCCCGGCACAAATCCCATCATCCTGCAATCGGTAACTCCTATATAATCATAGTCCACTCTCGCTTTGTCACAATCACCCTGACAGTGGACGAAAGCAACCATTTTTTCCGTATTCTCGGCGTTCACGCCCATAATCTGCGCAATTTTCCGACCAACGGCTTCTCCCCCCACCGGACAGGCGTTCACGGGAGCTTCCCCCTTGGCGATGGCGCCTGCAAGACCGCTGCAGCCCGCAAACCCGCAGCCGCCGCAATTATTGCCGGGCAGGACTCCAAGCACCGCTTCTTCTTTCTCGTCCACTTCCACTTTGAATTTGATGCCCGCTACACCCAGAAACAGTCCTACAAAGATTCCCACTGCGCCCACGATGGCAGCCGCTGTTATGATACCCGCTATACTCATATAAATAACCACGCCTTTCCTTATTTATCCTCATCCTATAAAAGTCCGGAAAATCCGCAAAACGCAATGGCCATAAGCCCCGCAGTCAACAGCACCATGGGCGTCCCCCTGAAAGCTTTCGGCACATCATTATATTCCATTTTTTCACGCAGCCCCGCAAGAATCACAATCGCTATGGTAAATCCCAGCGCCGTGGCAAAACCGTTTACAATACCGGTAAGAATCCCATATTCTTTCTGGACATTGGTGATTGCAACGCCCAAAACCGCACAGTTTGTCGTGATTAAAGGCAGATAAACCCCCAGCGCCTCATAAAGTGAGGGTATTGCTTTTCTCAAAAACATTTCCACAAACTGCACCAGAGCGGCAATGACTAAAATAAATACAATAGTCTGTAAATATTCGATATGTAACGCCTGCAGTACAAATTTGTAAATCACACCCGCTACCGCGCTGGCAAGGGTAATGACAAATATCACGGCTGTTCCCATACCCGCGGCGGTCTTGATTTTCTTAGATACTCCAAGGAAAGGGCACAGCCCCAGGAACTGGCTCAGCACCACATTGCTTATCAGGGAGGAACTGATGAGCAGAAGTAATAAATCCCTTACACTTTCCATCTAGTTGCCCTCCTTTTCCAAATCAATAATCTCTTCATCATCGTAAAACCGCTTTGAACAGCCGCTTTCCGAACAGTTCATGCAGTCCTCGCCGCATCCCGACTGTATCTTGCTGTAATCTTTTCCCCTTTTTGCCCCCGCAAGTTTAACATAGTTCTGGAGCGCCGTCAGTCCCGCCAGCACGAAGAAAGCTCCCGGCGCCAGCACAAAGATATTAATGGGAACATAGGAAGAAGGCATAATTCCAAATCCAAAAAGAGTTCCCGCACCCAGAATTTCCCTGACCGCACCGATACAGGTCAGCGCCAGTGAGAAACCAAGCCCCATTCCGATTCCGTCAAACAGGGAGGGAATCGGCGGATTGGAATAAGCATAACTCTCGGCTCTCCCCAAGATAATACAGTTCACCACAATCAGGGGGATGTATACCCCAAGCGCCTTGTTTAAAGACGGCAGATACGCTTCCAAAAGTAACTGCATCACTGTCACAAAGGATGCTATGATCACAATAAATGCGGGAATCCTGACCCGGTTCGGAATCACCTTGCGAAGCAGGGAAATAATCAGATTGCTGCATGCGAGGACCGCCGCCGTGGTAAGCCCCATTCCCAGACCGTTTATGGCAGATGTGGTGACCGCCAGCGTGGGGCACATGCCCAAAGCCAGCACAAGGGTGGGATTTTCTTTGATAATACCGTTATAGAGTCTCTCTCCCGCACTATTCATGGCTTCCACCTCCCTGCATCAATTTTGCGGCTGCCTTTAACCCGCCGTTTACGGCGTTTGTCACTGCCTTAGTGGTAACGGTAGCGCCACTGATGGCGTCAATCTCACTTTCCGTCTTGCTTCCCGATTTCGTATAAGTAAATCCGGATACCTTCTTTTGGTGGAACTGCGGCGTAAGCACCTCATCCGCGCGCATACCCAGACCCGGCGTCTCGGAAATCTCCAAAATGGATATGTCATTTAAAGTGCCGTCCAGAGAAACCCCTATGTACAGAACGATATTGCCGCCGTAACCTTCCGTGGATATGGTTTCTATCACATACCCAAGCAGCTTATCCCCCGCATTCTTCGCCTCAAAAACCTTGCCCAGCTTCACTCCCTCCGCCGCCAATTCCGCCGCAAACGCCTCGTCCGGCGTATAGGAAATCTCCGCAAACTGCGCCTCACCCGGGAATACAGCCATACAGGCCTCCTGCACCGCTTTCTCCTGCTGGCGCCTTATGGGTTCTTTTGTCAATTCATATACAAATCCAAGCATCAATCCTGAAATCAGGGTGATAACAAACAGAATTCCCGCTTCTTTCAGCATCACTTTGATATCATTATTTTTCTGCATATTTTCTCCATTTCTGTGCTGCTCCGCCATTCTTTTCCATCCAAATCCGCTTCATCCGCTTTCCTAATTTCCCGAAGCCGCCTTTTGCCTTTTGGGCCGCATGCCGAAAGCAGTGGGTTTCGTAACGCGTTCTATCAGCGGAACCAAGAGATTTCCTAATATAATGGCATAGGACACCCCTTCGGAACCCGGTCCGAAAATACGGAAAATCCCCGTCATAATTCCCAAAAAAACACCAAACAGGTACTGTCCCCTGACTGTGACAGGTCTTGTCACATAGTCCGTTGCCATAAAGAATGCTCCCAGCATCAGACCCCCGCCCGCAAGCTGTGCGGACAGATATGCCGGATCGAATCCTCTCCCTCCGAAAATGCCTGTAAACAGTACAAAACTTACAATATAGCTGCCCGGAATACGCAGATCGATTACCCCGAGAAGTATCAGAAAACAGGCTCCGGCCATAATGGCAATCATGGATGTTTCTCCTATGGTCCCAGCCGTATTTCCCATAATCATGTCCCTTACATTCACTGCCTCCCCCGCCTTCAATGCCGCAAGAGGAGTAGCTTTTGTATAGGCGTCACAGACAAAATCCGTCATCTGGGCAGGAAAAGAAATCAGCAGGAAGCATCTTGCCGCCAGCGCCGGGTTCATAAAATTCTGCCCCAGTCCGCCAAACAGCATCTTTACCACCAGAATGGCAAATACGCCTCCTAAAGCCGCCATCCAAAAAGGAATATTCACCGGCAGATTCAGCGCTAATAACAGACCCGTGACTACGGCCGACAAATCCGTAACGGTTCTTTTCTTCCGGCACAATCCGAATAAAAACTCCGTCAGCACGGTAGACGCCACCGTGACCAGAACTACCGCAAATGCCCTTGGACCGAAATTGTAAATGCCATAACCCATAGCCGGAAGCAGAGCGATAATCACAGCCAGCATGATTCCGCTTGTAGTGATTCTGGAACGGATATGCGGATTGGATGACACTTTAAAAAGCTCACTCACTTTCTCTTCCTCCTTATTTCTTTCTCTTGGAAAGCTGTATCTTACGCATAGACTTAATCTGCTGGGTCAACTGCCTTTTGGCGGGGCAGACAAAGCTGCAGCATCCGCACTCGCAGCACTCCATCCCATGATTTGCCAAAAACGCTTCCTCGTCAAAATGTTCCGCATAATCCGCCAGCCTGTTGGGCATCACCCTGCCGGGGCATACCTCCAGACATCTTCCGCAGTTAATGCAGGGTCCCGGTTTTGCATCGGCCACCTCATCCTCCAAAAAAGCTAACAATGCCGTGGAAGTTTTAGTGGTGGGAACATCCAGACCGAACATGGCAAAACCCATCATGGGACCTCCGCAA
The DNA here is from genome assembly GCA_023664665.1 of Lachnoclostridium sp. Lineage (GTDB taxonomy): Bacteria > Bacillota > Clostridia > Lachnospirales > Lachnospiraceae > Acetatifactor. The sequence goes on along the minus strand of JAMPEY010000034.1, from coordinate 9,189 downwards.
ATGATTTTCCCCGGCATTTTCTTAAAACCTCCTGCCTCCTCTGCCAATTCCTTATAGCTGGTACCGATACGGATACGGAAATTCCTGGGCACCCGCACCGCGTCCCCCGTCACCGTCACGATTCTCTCCATTAAGGGACGGCCTTCAAATACGGCGCGGTAAACCGCCACCACCGTATCCACATTATTTACGATGCATCCCACATCCGCAGGCAGCATGGCGGAATGAATCTTACGCCCCGTAGTGGCATAAATAAGCTGCCTCTCCGCGCCTTGGGGATATTTTGTTTTCAATGCTTTTACGCTGATTTTGCTCTCATTTTTCGTCATCTGTCTCAGCAGGGCAATACAATCCGGCTTGTTATCTTCCACAGCCAGAATCCCCTGCGCATTTTCAAAAAGACTTAACACCGCCTTTAAACCGCCGATCAGCTTCTCCGGCTCCTCTAACATTCTGCGGTAATCGGAAGTCAGATAGGGTTCGCACTCGGCACAGTTTACAATGCAGTAGTCGATTTTTTCCGGATTCTTGGGAGAAAGCTTTACATGGGTGGGAAATCCCGCTCCGCCCATGCCTACGATTCCCGCTTCCTGCACAGCCTTGAGAATTTTCCCCCTGTCCATATTGTCGGGAGTGACGGCCGGTGAAAAATTCACTTCTTTATAAAATTTATCATTTTCCAGAACAATGCTCATGACCATGTCCCCCGTAACCACCCTGCGGGGTTCAATCGCCTTTACGGTGCCGGACACGGAAGCATAAATGGGCGCGGATACAAAACCGCCGCTCTCCGCAATCATCTGCCCTCCAAGCACATGGTCGCCCTTTTTAACAATCGCCTTGGCAGGCGCGCCGATATGCTGGGAAAGCGGATATACAAGTTCATCTCCCGCAAGCACATCTTTGATAGGCTTGTCTTTGGATAAATCCTTGCCGTCATAGGGATGAATCCCTCCTGCAAATGTAAACTTTGCCATATGTCCCCATTCCTTTCTTATTGTTACTTTAAATATACTATTTTTTTTGTCAAAATACTACTGCATTTTTGAAATTTATGCTATTATATTAGTAGGAAAAGATTGGAGGGTCATTATGAGAATTTCAGAAGAGACTTTGGAGCATTTTTCCATCTCCTATCCTTTGGAAAAAATCGCCCCTTTAGAGCAATTTTTATTTATTGATATAGAGACCACCGGATTTACCGCTAAGTCTGCCTATCTCTATCTGATAGGCTGCGCTTACTATTCGGAGGGTAATTGGCATACCATTCAATGGATGGCGGAAAACTATGGTGAAGAAGGAAGTCTTCTGTCTGCATTCTTTACCTTTACGGATTCTTTTACTTATCTGGTGCATTTTAACGGCAATAATTTCGATCTGCCCTTTATCACCCAGAAATGTGAAAGCCTGTCCCTGCCCTATCATTTTGATAATTTAACCGGAATTGACCTGTACAAAAGAATTTCCCCCTATAAGTTTTTCTTAAAGCTTCCTAACTGTAAGCAGAAAACCTTAGAGCAGTTCCTTGGCATCAACCGCAAGGATGTGTTTTCCGGCGGAGAGCTGATTGGCATTTATCATGATTATGTGAAGAATCCTTCTGAATTTTCAGAAAAATCCCTCTTTCTCCACAATGCGGACGACTTAAAGGGAATGCTGGAAATCCTGCCCATGCTGGCATATTATGATATTTTTAACGAAACGGTAAAGGCACGAAAGGTACAGGCCAACTATTATAAGGATTATGCGGGAAATAAACGGAAGGAACTGCTGATTACCATTACGCTGCCCCTCCCCTTGCCGAAACCGGTTTCTTCCTTTGCCAACGACTGCTATTTCCGCGGCGAGGATTCGGAGGCGACCTTGAGGGTTCCTATCTATGAGGAAGAGCTGAAATATTTTTACAAAAATTATCATGACTACTATTATCTTCCTACCGAAGATGTTGCCCTTCACAAATCCGTGGCTACCTTCGTGGAAAAGGCAAACCGCATACAGGCCTCCGCCGCCAACTGCTATACCCGCAAATTTTCCCTTTATCTTCCGCAATGGGATACCCTGTTCAAGCCGTTTTTTAAGAGGGATTATAAGAGCCGGGATTTGTTCTTTGAACTGACGGATGAATTGAAGCGTGACCGCGCCGCCTTTACGGAGTATGCCAAGCATATTCTGACCATGATTGCGTCGGTGTACTAAGAAACTTAAAAACGGGAGCCGGAAAATTCGGCTCCCGTTTTATTTATTCTATACTTTTACATAAAAGAATGAGCTCTTCCTGTCATAGCCGATTTCTTTGTAATTGATTACCTGTTCCGTATTACCGATAAAAAGAATGCCTCCCTGTGACAGGGAACGGCAGAACTTGCGGAACACTTCATCTTTGGCTTCCTCAGTGAAATAGATCAACACATTTCTGCACACAATCATGTGATAATCCGTAGGGTATTTATCTTTTAGGAGATTGTGCTCATGGAACTCCACCCGCGCCTTGATTTCTTCGGAAATCTTGTAAGACGGACCTACCTGAGTGAAATATTTCTTCTTGAACTCATCCGGCACGGCTGCAATGCTTTTTTCCGAATACAGCCCCACCTTTGCCTTTGCAATCACCTGCTTATCCAAATCCGTAGCATAAATCTTAATCTGATTCATGGGAAGATGCTTGGACAGCGCCATCACCAGAGAATACGGTTCATCTCCGGTGGAACAGGCTGCACTCCAGATTTTCAGATTTTTCCCATACTTGTGAATTAACTCGGGAATAATCTCCGTGTCCAATAACTTCCACTGATCCGGATTGCGGTAAAATTCCGATACATTAATAGTGATATAATTGACAAACTCATCAAACAAAGCCTCATCGGTTCGCAATGCCTGTACATACTTATCATAACCCTTAATATTATGTTTGGTAATTAAAGTATCAATCCGGCGCTTCATCTGCGCTTCCTTATAGGAATTTAAATCTATGGTAGTCAGTGCCAATACTTCCTTCTTCAGATATTCATAGTCATATGTCATATTCTGTACCATCCGATATTTGCTTATTTTGAATATATCCCTATTTTATTATGAATGCCGCTTAAATTATGCATATCTTTTCTTTATTCGTTATTTTCGGAAGCTTCCGCCTCATCGCCGCTCTCTTCCTCAGGAACCTCCGGCGCCAGCATTGCCTTGATACTTAAGGAAATCTTTCTGTCCGCCTCGTTGAAGTCAACTACTTTTGCAGTCACTTCATCCCCGATTTTCAGCACATCGGCGGGCTTCTCAACATGTTCTCTGGCAATCTGGGATACATGAAGCAACGCGTCCACACCCGGCTCTAACTCGATGAAAGCACCGAAATCTGTCATTCTGGCAACTTTTCCCGTCACCACGGTATCCAGAGCATATTTATCCGCCGCGTCCTTCCAGGGATTGGCATCGTCAAATTTTAAGGACAGCGCAATCTTGCTTCCGTTAATCTCTTTGATCAGAACATTCAGCTTGTCCCCGATCTTAAATACTTTCTTGGGATGCTCCACTCTGCCCCATGACATCTCGGAGATGTGAAGCAGTCCGTCCGCACCGCCCAAATCAATGAAAGCGCCAAACTCCGTCACATTCTTTACGGTTCCTTCCACAATATCGCCTTCTTTGATTCTGGCAAACAGCTCCTTCTGAAGCTCCGCTTTCTTGGCGGCAACCAACTGCCTGCGGTCGCCGATATATCTTCTCCTCTTGGGATTGTACTCGCTGATAACAAATTCAATCTCTTTCCCTGCATACTGTGTTAAATCCCGCTCGTAAATATCGGATACAAGGCTTGCAGGGATAAAGATCCTCACTTCGTCCACAATCACGCTTAAGCCTCCCTCAAGTACCTGTGTAACGGTAGCCTTAAGCACTTCCTGACTGTTGTAAGCCTCTTCGATCCGCTTATTCCCTCTGTCGGCTGCCAGACGCTTGTAAGTAAGAAGGACTTGTCCCTCGCCGTCATTTACCCGCAACACCTTGGTTTCCATGGTATCGCCAACCTTGGCTACGGTGGTCAAATCGACACCGGAATCGTTGGTATATTCATGTTTGGTAAGAATACCGTCCGACTTATAGCCGATGTTAAGAATGATTTCATCCGGTTTCACATCGATAACTGTGCCTTCCACTACCTCTCCTGCATGTATTGTTTTTAATGATCCTTCCAACATTTGTTCAAAAGTTAATTCTGACATAATTTTGAACCTCCTCAATTAATTTATTTGGGGTGGAAGCCCCCGCAGTAATTCCCACTAGTCGAACAGCTTTAGGTAGTTCTAAATGCAAGTCATCCAGTGTCTGTATAAAATAGGTCTTTGCACATTCAGCGCTGCATATTTCGTAGAGCTTTCTCGTATTGGAGCTGTGCCTGCCCCCTATTACTATCATGACATCAGCCTGCGCCGCAAGCGCTTTTGCCGACTGCTGTCTTTCTTCCGTCGCATTGCAGATAGTATTAACGACATTATCATTGTAACCTTTTTTTTCAAAAATTTCAACTATCTGTTGAAATTTATTGTAATTAAATGTCGTTTGAGATACCATACAGAGCTTTTCCCCCTTCGGAAGTGTAAATTTTTCCGCCTCCTCACAGGTTTCCAATACCGTTACGGGTCCGGTGCACCATCCCTTAATCCCCTCCACTTCGGGATGCCCCGGATTTCCCACAATCACAATATGTTTTCCCTCATTGCCCGCCCTTTCCACAATGCCGTGGATTCTTTTCACAAAAGGACAGGTTGCGTCAATACATTCCATCCCGTTCTCTTCCAGAATATCATAAATTTTACGGGGAACGCCGTGAGCCCTTATGATCACGGTTTGGTTACTTTCCGGCACAGGCTTGTTTTCCGCATTTGCCGGATGCATGCTTCTGAGTTCTTCCTCCGTCTCTATTACCCTTACTCCCCTCTCTTCCAAATCCCTGACTACTTCCTCGTTATGGACAATAGGCCCGTAAGTATATATAGTTTTCCCTGTTTCTATCTGCTCATACACAGTATCTACTGCCCGTTTTACCCCAAAGCAGAACCCTGCGCAATCCGCAAGCTTCACTTCCATGCTTTACCTCCTGCATCCTTTTTATCTCTTTTAGGCGTTTGCGAAACTCCCCTTTCATATGACGAGTTGTGCAGATTGCATGTTCCACAAGCAGACCCTTGCAGAACGCCGGCACTTAGATGCCGTATTCTGGCATCTTATGTGCCACTGCGTTTTGCACGGAGCGAGAGCGTGTCTGCGGTGGAATGTGCAATTTGCACAACGACACTCTTCAAAAAAAGAGTTTCGCAATCGCCTATTTATCTTTTTTTTCGCAGATGCCCAGAATCTCTGCAATCACTTCCTCTATCCCCATATTGGAGCTGTCCACCAAAACGGCATCCTCCGCCTGCCTTAAAGGAGAATGCTCTCTGTGCATATCCCGGTAATCCCTTTCCTCCACATCTCTCAGAATCTGTTCCAAATCGCAGGCAACGCCCTTTTGCGTAAGTTCGTCAAAACGCCTTTTTGCCCGGACCTTACTGTCCGCCGTAAGATAAATTTTCACCTGTGCATGGGGCAGCACACAGGTTCCGATATCCCGCCCGTCCATCACACAGTCGCATTCCGCGGCAAGCTGCTTTTGCAATTCCACCAGTTTCTCACGGACTGCCTGATAGGTGCTGGTAACGGACGCCATATTTCCCACCTCTTCCGTCCGAAGGAAAGCGTTGACATTTTCACCGTTCAGCCGGACTTTCTGTTCACCGTTCTCATGCAGGATGGTGATGTACGCGTCCTTACATTTGGCGCTGACGGCTTTTTCATCCCCCGGGGAAACCTTCTCCCGCAGCATAAATAAAGCCATGGCACGGTACATTGCCCCCGTGTCTATGTAAATCATTCCCAATCTGTCTGCCACCGCCTTTGCTATGGTGCTTTTTCCCGCTCCCGCAGGCCCGTCTATAGCAATATTAAACGCCATGCCGTCTCCTCCTTAATTGCAGAATGACTCAGCTTTTCCTTGCGTTTCAGCGCTATGGCCGGGCTCTTTCCGACTTTAGAAAAGCTTTATTCCGCTCATGCTTTCCGCCATGCCTGCGCAGCAGGCATAAACACTCATACTCATAAATTGGTATCATTCGGAAGAATCCGCTTGCGGATTCTTCGCGGAATGACTTAGATTTTCTTAGGTTGGGTACTTTCCAACCTTAGAAAATCTTCATTCCGTTTTCCCCGCCAAATGCCCGGTCGACCAAGCAATCTGCAGATTGAAGCCCCCGGTCATGGCGTCCAAATCCAGCACTTCGCCCGCAAAATACAGGTTTTTCACCAGTTTGGATTCCATGGTGGAAGGGTTTATGTCTTTTACGGAAACTCCTCCCTGAGTGATAATTGCCTCCTCAAAGGAGCGGGTTCCCTTGACGGTAAGCGGCAGATTCTTGATTTTATCCGAAAATCCCCGCCTCTCTTCTCTGGTAATCTCATTTACTTTCTTATCGGGATGAATGCCCGAAAGCTTTATCATCACCGGAATTAATTTTGACGGAAACAAACTTCCTAAAGCATTTTTAAACTGCTTATTTTTGTTCTGTTCAAATTCCCGAAGCAGGCGTTTATCCATCTGCGCTTCGTCCAACGCCGGTTTTAAATCTATCAAAAGCCTGACAGAATCCGACTTCCGCTTTCCGTAAAAACTGCTGGCGCTCAATACCAACGGTCCGCTGACTCCGAAGTGGGTAAAGAGCATCTCTCCAAAGCCCCGATACAGCTCTTTTTTGCCGTCAATCATACGAAGGGATACATTTTTCAGGGAAAGTCCCATCAAATCCCTACACCATGTTTCTTCCGTCTCCAAAGGCACCAGAGCGGGTCTTGCTTCCACCAGCCTGTGTCCCGTCTCCTGCGCGAAATGATAGCCGTCCCCCGTGGAGCCCGTTGCCGGATAGGACATCCCGCCTGTGCAGACAATGCATTTATCCGCCTTTAAGACGCTTCCGTCCGAAAGCTTCACGCCATATACATAAGACGAAGCGACACAAAGCTCCGCTACCCTTGTGTGAAGCAGCACCTTAACCCCCAGTCTGTTTAATTCTCTTTTGAACGCTCCGATAATGTCCGAGGAACGGTCGGACACCGGAAATACCCTCTCGCCTCTTTCTACCTTCAAAGGGCATCCCGCCTTTTCCAGAAACTCCGTCACCGCCCTGTTATCATAACCGTAAAAGGCGCTATACAGAAATTTCCCGTTGGTGCATATATTTGAAAAAAAAGTCTCTGCATCGCCCGAATTTGTCACATTGCAGCGGCCTTTTCCCGTAATAAAGAGCTTCTTGCCCAATTTTTCGTTTTTTTCAAGCAGCGTAACGCTCGCGCCTGCCTGTGCCGCAGCAATGGCTGCCATCATGCCGGCGGCGCCGCCGCCGATTACAATTACGCTCTGCATATCTTACTCAGTCTTTCTTTCTCCGCTTTTTCCTGCCCTGTTTTTCTTCCCCTTCATCGTCTTTATACAAAGAATAATTCAAAATAGGATCATCGTTAATAAAGTCAATCTCATCATTTAAGTAAACCTGATAATTATTCCATACCTCTTCCAGCGTTTCCAGATTGTCCTTTACCTCTCTGGGACATTTGATACAGAGAGCCACCACAATAGCGTTGATAACGCTTAAAGGCGCCACGAGGGAATCCACAATGGACACCATATCGCTTCTGGCAAAGAGGTTGCAGGAAGAATACAAATTCATGGGAGAATGGATGTTGTCGGTGATGGCAATCACCTTGGCATTCCTGTCATTGGCAAACTCCATCGCCTTTAAGGTACGCATGGAATATCTGGGAAAGCTGATGCCGATAAAACAGTCCTTCTCGCTTATATGAATCATCTGTTCAAAGGTCTCCGTCACGCTGGTGGTATTGATCAACACCACCTTGCCCCGTATCATATTCAGGTAAAAATGTAAAAAAGCCGCTAAAGGCTCATTACTTCTAAGTCCCATAATATAAATAATATCCGCTTCCAAAATGGTCTCCACCGCCATTTCAAACGCCGCCGGGTCCAGATTCTGTATGGTATCCTGTAGTTTTTCGATATCCGCATCCAACACGGATGTCAAAATCTCCGACTGCGTACTCCTGCCGTATTTTGCATCCATTTTCTGAATGGTGCTCAGCTTACCCTTCACGCACTCTTCCAATGCTTTCTGAAATTCCTGATACCCTTCGTAACCGATGCCCATGGCAAAGCGCACCACCGTGGATTCACTGATATCAAGCGTCTCTCCCAGCCTTGCCGCAGTCATAAACACCGCCTGATCATAATGTTCCATGATATAATTGGATATGAGCTTATGGCTCTTGCTCATATGCCCATATTTCTCCCTAATTCGGTTCAAGATATCATACTGTTCTTCTGACTGTCTGTCCATTCCTCTCTCCATTATGACAATAAATATTAATTTAGAATTACTCCTCACGCTGTGCGAAGGCCGCATAGGACTGCTCCAAAAGCTCCATTGTCTCTTCATCCAACAAATCATAATCCCCCGTCAAAGTCATGCACGCGGAACCATGAATAAAAATCCACATTTTCATAAACAATTCGCTGGGATTGGGGCATCCCTGAGATTTTGCCAGATTGATCTCATAGACCACATTGCCCTTATCACCGTTTAAAAGCTCATAGATGCTCTTTTTCACGGAACCTTCCGGCGCGTCCGCCAATAAAAAGAGCAGCTCAAAGAGGTGCTTCTCCTCCCTTGCAAAAGCGATATAAGCCATGCCCAGCCTTACAAAAGGAGCTTTGCCCTTTGGCGGATATTTATTATAATATTCCAAAAAGAAAGCTACTGACTTTTCATATACAGCCTGCCACAATTCCCCCATATTTCTGTAAAGACGAAAAATAGGCTGTGTGGAACAGCCCGCCCTTGCTGCAAGTCGCCTTGCCGTCATACCCGCCATGCCTTCTTCTTTCACCATGGCAAATGCAGTGTCTAAAATATTATCTTCCGTGATTGTCTCCTTACGAGCCATGTCATCGTCCCTTCTTCCGTAAAATGCGGAAATGCAACACCATTATAACAGTTGTTATTTTACAGTATTGCGAGCGTATTGTCAAGACAAAGATGTAAAAAGATTGTGTCAAGTACTCGTTGGCACTTTTCCTATTTTTCTTTATGAACCCTT
>JAMPEY010000033.1 GCA_023664665.1 Lachnoclostridium sp. | reverse complement strand
TCCTGCATGAAATCCTGCTATTTTAGTGCGAAAAGTTTTTATTCTTCAAAGCTGCGCAATTTGTCGAATGTCGAATCGGGTGGGGTAAATCCAATCGCAGGGGGGTAAACATTTTTACCCCGGGGTAAAAGTCATCAAAGTATCGTAGCCGCTCAGGCGGTAATCAATAATTGATGCCATAGTGAATATAATTTCGTGCCCATATGATGTGGATAACTCATCCAAATTTAGCCAGCAGTGTGATTTAACCATGAAAAAGTAAAATCAGGATGAGATGGGGTTAATTTTGTAATTTTATTCTTTGGCGCTGTTAATTGGTAAAACTGATTGAATAATTAAAAGTTTTATGGTAGTATGAAAGGGATATTTGAAATCCTTTCCTATATACTATATGCAGGAAGGAGAACAAATGGGAAAATCTCTTAATGGGAAAGAATTAGGCAAAGGCATTACACAAAGAAAGGATGGGATTTATCAGGGAAGATTTGTCAATCGGTTTGGTAAAAAGCAGACGGTTTATGCTAAAACACTAAATGAAGTGAGGCAAAAACTCCGAAACGAGCAGTACGAGGATGAAAAGGCTATTAATGTTGTAACAAAAGATGTGAAGCTGGATGAATGGTTTCGTTGGAAAAAGCCATAGATTCTGATTTGCTTGTCAAAAATGCCGCAAAACAGATAAATACGGTGATCACCAAAGAAGAAAAAAAGGAACGCCGGGTGTTGACAGGGCTACAGTGGTCTGATGTTGACTGGGACAAAAAAGTGCTGTATGTCCGACGCTCTTTGTGCTATTTTCGTAAGGAAGGCAAGTATGTGTTTGAATGGCATGAAACGAAGACCAGTAATGGCAGACGAATGATTCCATTAACAACCAAGGCATTAGGGGCGTTGAAGAAACAAAAAGTTCAAAGACAAAAGATTTTGCTGAAAAATGCAGTAAATGCACAGGAAGAGTATAAGAATCTGGTGTTTGTCACTAAGAACAATCGACCTACTCAACTGTTTATTGTGCAGGAATGTATGGATTTGACAATAGCGCATATTCAGAAAACGAAACCGGACTTTGAACGCTTTTCCTTGCATTGTCTTCGCCATACTTTTGCAACAAGGGCTATCGAAAACGGAATGCAGCCTAAGAGTTTACAAAGGATACTTGGTCATGGTTCACTACATATGACAATGGATCTATATTGTCATGTAACAGAAGATACCTTGGTAGATGCAATGAACCTGATGGAAAAGTGTGTAGTAAGTGTGTAGTAGAGTGTTTTGGAGGAAAAAGATACAGGCAAAAGCCTTGAAAAATGGAGGTTTTTAGATAGAATGGAGAGCTACAAGCAGGAATTTATCGAGTTCATGGTGGACTGTAATGTCCTTAAGTTTGGAGAATTTACCCTAAAGAGCGGTCGGAAATCCCCCTTTTTTATGAATGCGGGCGACTATGTGACCGGCGCACAGCTGAAGAAACTGGGCGAGTATTATGCAAGGGCAATCCATGAGAATTACGGAGATGACTTTGATGTGCTTTTTGGTCCGGCTTATAAGGGAATTCCCTTAAGTGTGGCAGCCACCATTGCTTACAGCGAGCTGTACGGAAAGGAGATCCGTTATTGTTCTAACCGCAAGGAAATCAAAGACCACGGCGATGTGGGGATTCTTTTGGGCAGTAGACTGAAAGATGGGGACAAGGTGGTTATCATTGAAGATGTTACTACTTCCGGGAAGTCCATAGAGGAGACTTTTCCCATTTTGACTTCTCAGGCAAAGGTAGAAATCAAAGGGCTGATGGTATCCCTGAACCGCATGGAAAAAGGGCCTGAGGGCAAGGTGAGCGCTTTGGATGAAATCAGGGAGAGGTACGGTTTTGATGCAAACGCCATTGTGACGATGAAAGAGGTTATCGGGCATTTGTACAACAAGCCTTACAAGGGACAGGTGTATATTGATGATTCTTTGAAAGCAAAGATAGATATGTATTACGAAACTTATGGAGTAGAGCGGATGTAACGCCTGTTTCATATGATAATGATGTAAGTTGCCAAAGGGCACGGAAAGAGGTCGGATATGGAAGAAAAAGTGTATAAAACCGTGAATGGTGCAGGAGCCTTAAATATTACGGTGGGCGTGGTTGCATTGGTGGTAGGAGTGGCGGCAGGAGTGCTGTTAATTATCAGTGGAGCAAAGCTTTTGGCAAGTAAATCCAAAATTTTATTCTGATTGAGAAAGCAGGCGGCATTTCCGAAGGGGAATGCCTTTTTCGCCTCAGAATCGAATAAAGATTGGAAGAATAATGATTAGAAAGACAGGATATGAAGAAGAAAAGAAATTATATTTTTACCAATAAAAGGCATTCGGAAAAAGCGATTATGTCCACTATTTTGGGCATTATAAGTACAGTCTCTCTGAGTATCGTCATATATCTGACATACAGGCATGGCGGAGCCGCAACGGCAGGCTATGGAATAACGGGACTGTTGGCGGCAATCTATTCTCTGGTAGGGTTTATTTTAGGCATCATTACCGTGCAGGAAAAGGATTATTACCGCTTGTTTCCCTGTCTGGGGCTTCTGTTTAACCTGATAGCTCTGGGCGCGGTGGGATTGATTTTGTATATGGGAGTGTATGCATAATATGCACGCATGATATGCACGCATATCATAGAAATGGAGATTATTATGGAGAATGGCAGCAGCAGCCAAGACATGGGAGGACTGCTTGAAGAAAGATGGCAGTTGTGCCTTTCGCGCATCAGGGAAATTTCAGAAGAATCCCGGGAAGATTCCGCCATGTCAGGCATGGCGGATTATTTTAAGAGCGTGGCGGATTTTGTGCTCCTGATAGAGGAGAACTATGCTTTTTTGAAAGGGGGAGGCTTAAAAAAGGCGTCTCTGGATGCGTTAAAGGCAAGAAATCAGGCGTTATATGCAGATATTTTGCCCTCCCGCTATGAGGAGAGCTTTGCCAACCCGGCTTTTGCCGTGAAAAAACTGGGAGAAACCTTCGGGGCGCTTTTGTCTGCCGTATATGCGGAAATGCGCAGCCTGATCGGATTCGTCTATGAAATGAGATTGGAAGAAATGGTGGTCAGGGCGGAGCTTTTTTTGGAAATCTATACGGCTTTTGTTTACCAATGGCGGGAAAATGCCGCGATGCCTCCTTATGAAGATATTCACCGGATTTTTTATTGGTTTATAAGCGATTATGCGGACATGGCGGCGGTAAACCGGGTGAAGGAACTGGTGGAGCCTGAAAATAACTTTGCGGTGGATATTATAGAAAACAGCGATTTTACGGATTTGCGGTATTTATTTGCCTATGGGGAGTATGTGGGTGAAAACGAGCTTGTCATGGCGGAATTTCTGGCCAATCTGCCCGAGGAAACAATCGCCTCCATGGCGGATACTTATACGGAAGGGTACAGGATTGGATTTGAAGTGGGCAACAAGGATTTGTCCAAGAAAACAGTGGTGGATATCCGCTATCATATCGGTTTTGAGCGTATGATGAGACGCGCTGTGGACAATTTCCGCAAAATGGCTCTGCAGCCTGTGTGTTATAGGGCGGCGGTAAGCCAGCTTTACAATCCTTCTCTGTTTAAGAGCGGTTTTTGCAGCACTTCTCCCAACAGGCAGTATGAGTTTGACCATAAGGATGACAGGGCGCTTTTTCTTGATAAAAACTATTGTAACCGGAAATTGGAAGTAACCCGCACCGCTTTTGAGGATTATAAGGCGCAGGCAAGGGGATATGCGGGACCCGCCGTGGTGGAAACCTTCGGAGAGCGGAGTTTTGAACCGGTAAATAAGCCGGAAAGCATAAAAATGTCTGAGGAGCAGAACAGACTCTGGGTGGAATACCGCTCCAAGGCAGGCGAGCAGCAGCGCAATTATATTATTGAGGAAGAGAGAAGCTTTACTATAATCGCTTTTCCGCTGCCGGAGATAAAGGAAGTTTTGCCAAAGAAGACGGACGCCTGTTTCGGAGAGTTTTTCAGAGAAATTATTCGCTTAAATACATTGGATTACAAGAAATACCAAAAGATTCAGCAGGCTCTGATTGATGTTTTAGATACGGCAGTCTATTGTGAAATCAAGGGATGCGGCGGCAACGAAACAGACCTTAAGGTACGGCTTTATCCGTTGAAGAATCCCGAAAAGGAAACTATTTTTGAAAACTGTGTGGCGGATGTCAACATTCCGGTGGGAGAAGTGTTTACCTCTCCCGTACTTACGGGAACGGAAGGCATTTTACAGGTAAGCCGCGTTTATCTGAACGGTTTGGAGTACAAAAACCTGAGGATTACTTTTAAAGACGGCATGGTACAGGATTACGGCTGTGATAACTATGCACAGGAGAAAGATAATCGAAATTTCATAAAACAGAATGTGCTGTTTCGACACGACACACTGCCCATGGGCGAATTTGCCATAGGAACCAACACCGCTGCCTATGTGACGGCAAAAAAATACGGAGTGGAGGGGAAGCTTCCTATTTTGATTGCGGAAAAAACGGGTCCTCATTTTGCCGTAGGTGACACCTGTTATTCCCATGGGGAGGAAGTGCGGGTTTACAATCCTGACGGAAAAGAAATCGTGGCAAAGGACAATGAACGCTCCGGACTTCGCAGCACCGACCCCGCAAAGGCATACTTCAACTGCCATACGGATATCACCATCCCCTATGACGAATTGGGAGAATTGACAGCCGTAAAAGAAAGCGGAGAGAGGATACCGCTCATTAAGAACGGGAGGTTTGTTCTGCCCGGCACGGAAGAGTTAAATGAGGCATTTGCCACTCTTAAAAATTCATAAAGATTCCAAGATAAAGGTTGCATCCTACCCTTAATTTTAGTAAACTAAAGGGTAGGATAATATTTCACCAAGGAGGGCATCATGGCTAAAGTAGGCATTGTAATGGGAAGCGATTCCGATATGCCGGTTATGAAAAAGGCGGCGGATATTCTGGAAGAATTGGGCATCTCGTATGAGATGAGGATTATCAGCGCCCACAGGGAACCGGATATATTTTTTGAATATGCAAAAAGCGCGGAGGAGAAGGGGATTAAAGTGATTATTGCGGGAGCCGGCATGGCGGCGCATCTGCCCGGAATGTGCGCGGCGATTTTTCCCATGCCCGTTATAGGCATACCCATGCATACCACTTCTCTCGGGGGAAGGGATTCCCTGTACTCTATCGTACAGATGCCTTCGGGGATTCCCGTGGCAACCGTTGCCATTAATGGCGGCGTCAACGCGGGGCTTTTGGCGGCAAAGATTCTTTCCGTGTCTGACGGGGAACTCTTGCAGAAGTTAAAAGATTACAGCCGGAAACTCAAAGAACAGGTGGAAGCCAAGGATGCAAGGCTGCAGGAAGTGGGCTGTAAGGAATACTAGCATGAAGAAAGCTTCTGGTAAAAATGGAGGATTATTATGGATTACAAAAAGGCCGGAGTTGATATAGAGGCAGGATATCAGTCAGTGGAACTGATGAAAAAATATGTAAAAGAGACGGTGCGTCCCGAAGTAATGGGGGGCTTGGGAGGTTTTTCCGGGGCGTTTTCCATGAAAGCCTTTCAAAATATGGAAGACCCCGTTCTTTTGTCCGGAACGGACGGTGTGGGCACCAAACTGAAACTGGCTTTTCTCATGGATAAACACGACACCATCGGCATCGACTGTGTGGCAATGTGCATAAACGATGTGGCATGCGCGGGAGGAGAACCTTTGTTTTTTCTGGATTATATCGCATGCGGCAAGAATTATCCGGAAAAAATAGCGGCTATCGTAAAGGGTGTTGCCGAAGGCTGCAAACAGGCGGGGGCGGCTTTAGTAGGCGGCGAGACGGCGGAGCATCCCGGACTGATGCCGGAGGATGAGTATGATCTGGCAGGCTTTGCAGTGGGCGTGGCGGACAAAAAGGACTTGATTACCGGAGAAAATATCAAGGATGGGGATGTACTGATAGGCATTGCATCTTCGGGCGTACATTCCAACGGTTTTTCCCTTGTGCGGAAGGTATTCGATATGACAAAGGAAAGTCTGGATACCTATTATGACGAGCTGGGAACCACTTTGGGCGAGGCGCTGCTTGCACCCACCAAAATCTATGTAAAAGCGCTGGCGGCTATTAAAAATACAGGTGTTATTATAAAGGGATGCAGTCATATTACCGGAGGAGGCTTCTACGAAAATATCCCCAGAATGCTGCCGGAAGGCATCCTCGCAGTGGTAAAAAAGGACAGTTATGAGGTGCCTGCCATCTTCCGCCTGTTGCAGAAAACCGGCAATATTGAAGAACAGATGATGTACAATACATATAATATGGGTCTTGGCATGGTGCTTGCCGTTTCTCCTGAGGATGCGGCTCAGACCATGGAGGCTCTTGGGGCTGCGGGCGAGACCCCTTATCTGGTGGGACATTGTGAGACCGGTGAAAAGGGTGTAAAGTTATGTTAAGAGTGTTGGTGTTAGTGTCCGGCGGAGGTACCAATCTGCAGGCGGTTATTGATGGGATTGCAGCGGGAAAAGTCACGAATACAGAGCTTGTTGCGGTGATTTCCAACAACAAAACGGTAAAGAGTCTTGAGAGGGCAAGGGCTGCGGGAGTCCCTGCGGTCAGCGTTTCCCCCAAGGATTTTGCGGACAGGAATGCGTTTCATAAGGCTTTTTTGGAGAAGGTGGATGAATTTGCGCCGGATTTGATTGTGCTTGCCGGATTTTTGGTGGCAATTCCGAGGGAAATGGTGGTAAAATACAGGGAACGGATCATCAATATCCATCCTTCTCTGATTCCGTCTTTCTGCGGAGTGGGATATTATGGATTGAAGGTTCATGAAAAAGCTTTGGAGCGTGGCGTGAAAGTGACGGGCGCCACCGTTCATTTTGTTACCGAAGGAATGGACGAGGGTCCCATTATTGCCCAGAAAGCAGTGTATGTGGAGGAGGGCGATACGCCTGAAATACTGCAAAAGCGAGTGATGGAGCAGGCGGAGTGGATTCTGCTTCCCGAAGCGATAGATGATATTGCAAACGGAAGAATATCTGTGGTAAACGGAAGCGTTGTGAGGAAATAACAGGTGTTATGAATAAAGGAGAGGTAATCGGCCAATGAAGGTTTTAATCGTGGGAAGCGGCGGAAGAGAGCATGCCATTGCAGTAAGTGTGGCAAAGAGTCCTAAGGTGGACAAAATTTATTGCGCTCCGGGCAATGCGGGAATCGGACAAATAGCGGAATGCGTGCCCATAGGAGCTATGGAATTTGATAAGCTGACGGCTTTTGCAAAGGAGCAGGAGATTGACTTCACCATTGTGGGAATGGATGACCCTCTGGTGGGAGGGCTTGTGGACGCCATGGAAGCGGAAGGGCTTAAAGTCTTCGGTCCCCGCAAAAATGCGGCAATTCTGGAAGGAAGCAAGGCATTTTCCAAGGATTTGATGAAGAAATACAAGATTCCGACGGCGGATTATGAGAATTTTGACAGTGCGGAGGATGCTGTGCGATATCTGGAGGAGAAAGCTTCTTTTCCCATTGTGCTGAAAGCGGATGGTCTGGCTCTGGGCAAGGGCGTACTGATTTGCAATACGAAGGCAGAGGCTCTTGAGGGAGTGCGCACCATTATGACGGATAAGAAATTTGGGGATGCCGGAAGCAGGATGGTGATTGAGGAGTTTATGGAAGGCAGGGAGGTCAGTGTATTGTCCTTTGTGGATGGCAAGACCATTCAAATCATGACTTCCGCTCAGGACCACAAGAGGGCAAAGGATGGAGATCAGGGGCTTAACACCGGAGGAATGGGAACTTTTTCTCCCAGCCCTTTCTATACAAAAGAAGTGGATGAATTTTGCAGGAAATATATTTATCAGGCGACTGTGGATGCCATGGCGGCTGAAGGAAGACCTTTCAAGGGTGTGATATTCTTTGGGCTGATGATTACAAAATCGGGCCCCAAGGTACTGGAGTACAATGCAAGGTTTGGCGACCCTGAGGCGCAGGTAGTGCTTCCCCGCATGAAAAATGACATTATGGAAGTGATGGAAGCCTGTGTGGAGGGCACTCTGGATCAAATCGAGCTGGAATTTGAGGATAATGCGGCGGTCTGTGTGGTGCTGGCAAGCGACGGCTATCCCGTTTCCTATGAGAAGGGCTTTGTGATTGAGGGCTTGGAGCGTTTTGAACAAGAGGACGGTTATTACTGTTTCCATGCAGGCACGAAGCTTACCCCACAGGGTATTGTCACCAACGGGGGCAGGGTATTGGGCATTACCGCCAAGGGAAAAGATTTGAAAGAAGCGAGAGCCAATGCCTATGCCGCTACAGAGTGGGTGCGGTTTGAAAACAAATATATGCGAAATGACATTGGCAAGGCGATAGACGAAGCATAGGCGGAGGTATCGGTATGGATAGCTTAATAAATTATTATAATATTCCGGTTACCTGTGATGAATGCGGGGGCGTCATGATATTTGTGGGCGTAGGCGAATATCACTGTGAAAACTGCGGTAAGGTGCTTTATGACGATTATGGAAAGGTAAGGCTCTATATAGAGTCGCATAAGGGGGCCACCGCCGCGGATGTGGAAAAAGGCACAGGGGTGACCCAGCGGAATATTATGCGGATGTTAAAAGAAGACCGCATCGAGGTAGCGGAGGGCTCCAGAGCGTCCCTTCACTGTGAGATGTGCGGTAAGGAGCTGAAGAGTGGGAAATACTGTCCGGAGTGTGCGGTGAAAGCGCACCGTAAGATAGAAGAAGCGCAGAGAGCGCTGTTGCATAAAGACATGAAGGTTTATGGCCGTCAGCAGGAGGGCGAGGAAGGCCAGAGGCGCTTTATGCGCAAGCATTAAAGAATATGCTAAGCATTAAAGAATATGCTAAGCATTAAAATGATGTCCGCAAAAGCGGACAAGGAGGTATACAAATGAAACAAACAGGAGAAATACATTTTTGCCAAAAACTGATGCTGGGAATGCTTTCGCTGGTATTGGCAGCAGGACTATGGCTGGGTGTGGATTTCTTTTCCATGGTAAGCCTGGCGGAGAGTCCGGCGAAGGTTACGGCAGCCAGTGCAAATATCAGAAAGAGTGCAGACCCGGACAGCGAAATTCTGGCCGGTGTCAAAAAGGATGACACTGTGTCCATAAAAGCCCAGACCAAGGGCTCTGACGGGGCAGTGTGGTATCAGGTGTTTGTAGATTCCGAGCAGTTGGGTTTTATTCGTTCTAATCTGGTGAGCATCACGGATGGCAGTACCCCTCCCACGACTACGGAGACTACGGCAGCCACGGCTGCCGGCACCGTAAATCAGACAACGGCGGCTCCTACGGCCCAGAATGTAAGCACAGCGCCTAAGGCGGTGGTAACGGAAGTGAATCCCACCGAAGCTGCCGTATTGAACGCAGTCCGGGTGAGAAGCGACGCTTCCACCAATTCCACGATTCTTGCCAGAGTTGAGGCAGGGGTTTCCCTTACCGTTACAGGATGGGCCACCGATTCGGACAATTATAAATGGTGGCGTGTGACTTGTACCGTGGACGGAACGGAAGTGACCGGTTTCATCCGCTCCGACTATGTGGAGGCTATCAATCCTACGGAGCCGGAGAATGAGGAACCCACAAGTTCCCCGCAGGAGCAGGAGCCTGTAGCGGCACCGGAAGAACCGAAGGCATGGGAAGTACAGGAAGAGGGCGATACATGGTGGCTGATAGACTCTTTCGGTCAATACAGCGAAGATCATTTAACGCCTCAGCGTTACGATATTTCAAATATGTTTAAAACCGTGTCGGATAATAAGCAGGCCTATAACGATGCGGTAAAGTCGGCAAAGAACCTTAAAATAGTGGTTATCATTCTGGTGCTTTTGATTGTGGTATTGGCGGCATTTATTACGATATTGATTTTTAAATTAAGAGATATGGATGATTCCGCATATTTTGCGGAGGTAGAGAGAGAGACTGCCCGAAGGAGAAGCGCGGACAGACCTCAGCAAAGACCCGTGCAGGGGGGCGGAGCAAGGCCTCAGGGACAGGGGCAAAGACCTGTGCAGGGAGGAGCAAGACCTCAGGGACAGGGACAGAGACCCGTTCAGGGAGGAGCAAGACCTCAGGGACAGGGACAAAGGCCTGTGCAGGGAGGCGGACAAAGGCCTCAGGGACAGGGGGCAAGACCTGTGCAGGGAGGCGGACAAAGACCTCAGGGACAGGGAGCAAGACCCGTGCAGGGAAGCGGGCAAAGACCCGCACCGGGCCGCAGACCCGCGCAGAATCCACAAGAAGCATCAGAACCGAGAGGACCGGTCAGACCACAGGCAGAAAATCAGGGAACCGGTCAGAAGCCCGGATGGAAGTCCAAGAACTTTATGGATGATGAAGAGGAAGAATTTGAATTTTTGCGTTGGGATGAAGATGAACAATAGGCTGAATGCAACAGAATGAGGCGGCGATGATCATTGAAATAGATTTTAACAGCGATGAAGCGTTATATTTGCAGCTCTGCAACCAGATTATCAGAGGAATTGCCACTTCCCAATTCAGGGAAGGGGATTCCCTTCCCAGCGTGCGCTCTTTGGCGGATACCATAGGAATCAATATGCATACGGTAAACAAAGCATATACGGTACTGCGTCAGGAGGGGTATGTAAAGGTTGACAGGCGAAGAGGCGCGGTAATTGCCATTGATGTTGACAGAATGCAGACTTTAGAAGAATTAAAGAAGGGATTACAGGTCATACTTGCAAAGGGAACCTGTAAAAACATTACAAAAGAGGAGATACATGAGCTGATAGATGAGATCTATGAAGAATATATATCTTATTGAACCATGACCGGTCTGTGTTCATGGTTCCATAAATAAGGATTATGGAGGATAGGAAAGATGCAGCCGCATTTCACGCAGAAAGCACAGGCCGCGCTAAAACAGGCGGAGAGGTGCGCAAAAAACCTGAAACAGGGATATATCGGCACAGAGCATATTCTGGTGGGACTTTTAAAGGAAGAGTCAGGTGTTGCAGCCAAGGTATTGGCCGATAACAAGGTGTCGGTGGAACAGGTTATGGAGATGATAAAGGAACTGATTTCCTTTGAGGGCGGTGTGGCAGTCAGCGAACGGGAAGGATATTCCCCCAGGGCGAAGAAGGTGTTGGAAGAAGCCCACAGGCAGGCGGAACGCTTTCGTCAGGAGCAGACAGGAACGGAACATATTCTGCTTGCCCTGATTAAAGAAGGGGAGAATGTGGCAGTCCGGCTTTTAAATACCATCGGCATCAACTGCCAGAAGGTTTATGCGGATACGCTGGCCGTTATGGGGCAGGATGTCAATTTGTACAAAGAAGATTTGGGACGGAGAGCCTCAGGAAAGGGCAAAAGTTCCACACTGGATCAATACAGCAGGGATTTGACGGCATTGGCAAGGGACGGGAAGCTGGATCCCGTAATCGGCAGAGAGGATGAAATCAGGCGGGTGGTGCAGATTTTAAGCCGCCGCACGAAAAATAATCCCTGTCTGATCGGTGAACCGGGTGTGGGCAAAACTGCCGTAGCGGAAGGATTGGCGCTTCGGATCGTGGCGGGTGAGGTGCCCCGCACCGTGCAGGATAAAAGGGTGCTTACCCTGGATTTGTCGGGCATGGTGGCAGGCAGTAAATACCGCGGCGAGTTTGAGGAACGCATTAAGAGAGTGATCAAGGAAGTCATAGACGCAGGCAATATCATTTTATTTTTGGATGAACTGCATACCCTCATCGGAGCCGGCGGCGCCGAGGGCGCCATAGATGCCTCCAATATTTTAAAGCCTTCTCTTGCAAGGGGAGAAATCCAGATGATTGGCGCCACTACCATTGCGGAATACCGCAAATATGTGGAAAAGGACGCGGCTTTGGAACGTCGTTTCCAGCCTGTGAATGTGGAGGAGCCCACGGAGGATGAGGCAATCCGTATTTTGGAGGGAATTAAGGGCAAATATGAGGAACATCACCATGTCACAATTACTTCCGAGGCAGTCTGGGCTGCAGTGAAGCTGTCGGCACGCTATATCAATGACAGGAATCTGCCGGATAAAGCCATTGATTTAATCGACGAGGCATCCGCAAGCGCAAAGCTCCGCGCCATGGATATGCCAAAGCAGCAGAAAGAGCTGTTAGAGCAGATCAAGAAGATGGATTTGCAGATTGAGCGCTCTATCCGCATGGAGGCTTTCACTCAGGCGGCGGAAATCAAGAATAAGCAGGACGAATTGGTCAAAAAATATGACAGAATGGCAAAACGCAGGGAAACCAAAGAACGGGAGGGCGGTTATCGCATCGGCGAGAATGAGATTGCCGAGGTAGTTGCCATGTGGACCAAGATTCCCGTACAGAAGCTGGCGGAAAAGGAAAGCGAGCGTCTGTTAAAGCTGGAGGGCATTCTGCATAAGAGAGTAATCGGTCAGGATGAGGCGGTTGTCTCTGTGGCAAAGGCAATGCGCCGGGGCAGGGTAGGCTTAAAAGATCCCAACCGTCCCATTGGTTCCTTTCTCTTTCTGGGACCTACCGGCGTGGGCAAGACAGAGCTGTCCAAAGCGCTTGCAGAGGCAATGTTCGGCTCTGAAGACGCCATGATCCGGGTGGATATGTCGGAATATATGGAAGGGCATTCTGTTTCCAAGATGATAGGCTCTCCTCCGGGATATGTAGGATTCGAGGAAGGTGGGCAGCTCAGTGAGAAAGTGCGCAGGAATCCTTATTCCGTGGTGCTTTTTGACGAGATTGAAAAGGCTCATCCGGATGTGTTCAATATTCTGCTGCAAGTGTTGGATGACGGGCATATCACGGATTCCAAGGGCAGAAAGGTCAGCTTTAAAAATACCATATTGATTATGACCTCGAATGCCGGGGCCCAGCGCATCATAGACCCCAAAAACCTCGGATTTGCCGCGGATACCAGTGAAAAACAGGATTACGAGAGGATGAAATCCGGTGTTATGGAAGAAGTGAAAAAAAGCTTTAAACCGGAGTTTATCAATCGTATTGACGATATTATTGTGTTCCACCAGTTGAATAAAGCTAATATGAAGGAAATCGTGGATTTGCTTGCCTCCAATCTTTATAAGCGCTGCGAGTCCCAGATGGATATTCATTTAAGCATGACGCCTTCTTTAAAAGATCATCTGGTGGAGAAATATTCTGACAATAAAATGGGCGCAAGACCTTTAAAACGCGCGATTCAATCCGTGGTAGAAGATGCGCTGGCGGAGGAGATCCTGAAAAAGAAGATTCTGCCGGGAGACAGGGTATCCGCGGGATACAAAAACGATGGTATTGTTTTTACAAAAAAAGAACAAAAGTGAGATTACAGGAGGACGGACAGATGGCAGTCGTAGAAGAGTTACTTCGCAATGAGGCGGACAAAACAGTCAGCTTTGGCAATCATAAGCTTGAGAAGAAGGCAAAGGTGGAGGATTTTGAACATTTCGGAGATTTGCTGAAGGTAAAGACCTGCCGGGAGATTACCAAGCTGGAGAAAAACGGATTATTCCTTTATGAGTCCGTGCCGGGAACCAGCGTTCTTAACTTTGCGGAGAAAGAGAACGGCGTAGAATTTGTGGTGGAAGGCGATGAGGACGCTCAGGTGACATTGGGCTTAAATGATGATACGGAGTACGAGGTGTTCATTGAAGGCAGAAGCATGGGAACCATGAAGACGGGACTTGGCGGCAAGCTTTCTTTGAGCGTTGAGCTGCAAAACGCCGGGGAAGTAGGCGTAAAAATTGTACAGAAATAAGGTGTACTATGGCAAAAGGAAAGAATACGACCATATTTTACTGTCAGAACTGCGGGTATGAATCCGCCAAATGGATGGGGCAATGTCCCGGATGCCGGGAGTGGAATACCTTTGTGGAGGAGACGGTAAGTACGGCGGAACTTAAGAACGGCAGGGGGCTGTCCCATAAGGATGCAGGCGGGGCAGAACCCTGCGTTTTGTCTGAAATCCCCATAATGGAGGAGGCAAAGACGCTGACAGGTATTGCAGAGCTGGATCGTGTGCTGGGCGGAGGCATTGTACAGGGCTCGCTGACTTTGGTGGGCGGAGACCCCGGAATAGGCAAGTCCACCCTGCTTTTACAGATGTGCAAAAACCTGTCGGAAGCGGGACATAAGGTTTTATACATATCCGGCGAGGAATCTAAGGTGCAGATTAAGATGCGCGCGGACCGTATCGGAAACTTTTCTTCCGATATGACCTTGTTGTGCGAGACGGCGTTAAATACCGTTGCCGAAGTTATCCGAAAGACCAGGCCCGAAATGGTGGTTATCGATTCTATTCAGACCATGTACAAGGAAGAGGTTTCCTCGGCGCCGGGCAGTGTATCTCAGGTGCGGGAGTCCACGGGACTTTTGTTGCAGCTTGCCAAGGGGCTTGGCGTGTCTGTTTTTATCGTGGGACATGTGACAAAAGAAGGTACTGTGGCGGGTCCCAGAGTGTTGGAGCATATGGTGGATACTGTTCTTTATTTTGAAGGAGACAGGCATGCTTCCTACCGTATTCTCAGAGGCGTAAAGAATCGATTCGGCTCCACCAATGAAATCGGTGTGTTTGAAATGAGGGAGCAGGGGCTTATGGAAGTACAGAATCCCTCGGAATATATGTTGAGCGGCCGGCCGGAGAACGCAAGCGGTTGTGTGGTGGCATGCACTATGGAAGGAACCAGACCCCTTCTTATCGAGATACAGGCGTTAGTGTGCCACAGCAATTTCGGTATTCCCAGAAGACAGGCTACCGGAACGGATTTTAACCGGGTAAACCTTTTGATGGCAGTGCTGGAAAAACGCTGCGGCGTGCAGCTTTCCGGCTGTGATGCCTATGTGAACATCACCGGAGGCATGAAGATTTTAGAGCCTGCCATTGATTTGGGCATCGTTTTAGCGGTGCTGTCCAGTTTTCGCAACAAGGCGTTAAGCCATCGTCTGGCAGCTTTCGGCGAGGTGGGATTAAGCGGCGAGGTCCGCGGAGTGAGCATGGCAAAGCAGAGAGTGGCGGAAGCGGAAAAACTTGGCTTTGACGCCTGTATCGTGCCCTATGTGTGCGCGGAGGAATGCAAAAAGGGAAGTAAAATCAAGGTAATCGGTGTCAGGAATGTGCAGGAAGCCATGGAATGCATGGAGTAAAATCCCTTGCATATTTTCTCCTTTTAATTTAAAATAGAATTTAGATAATAGAATCAGTTCTTAGATTCTATTATAGAACTTGGATAAAATAATCTAAAGGCGGGATTTGGTTTGCGCAGTATTCCGATTCCGCTTACAAAAGAAAAAACAGACTGCGCAGAAAAGAGGAAAAATGGGCAAATTTGTAGTAAAGAAGACAAATACCGGCATTAAATTCGACTTGAAGGCTACCAATGGGCAGATTATTGCCAACTCAGAGGTATATTCCTCCGAAGCAGCTATGAAGAACGGAATTGAGAGCGTAAAGAAAAATGCTCCCATTGCCGCCGTGGAGAATCAGACAGTGGAAGGCTATGCAACCGAGAAGAATCCTAAATTTGAAGTTTACAAGGATAAAAAGGGCGAGTTCCGCTTCCGCTTAAAGGCTACCAACGGACAGATTATCGCAGTGGGCGAGGGCTACACCACTCTGGCAAACTGCTTAAACGGTGTGGAATCGGTAAAGAAGAATGCACCGGATGCGGAAATTGTAGAAGAGGCGTAAAAATGGATATTAAAGAGAAGATTTCAAAAATTGTTGAAGAATTGACAAAGAACGAGGATTTAAAGAAACAGTTTGAAAAAGAGCCTGTGAAAGTAATCGAAAAGGTGATTGGCATGGATTTGCCGGATGATGTGGTTGAGAAAGTGATAGACGGCGTAAAGGCCAAAATAGCTGCTGACGGTATATCAAACATAACAGGTGCTATTAAAAATTTGTTTTAACAAGCTGTCCCAGCCGGAATATTCTGACTGGGACATTATGCCTTTTTGATACAGAATGGCGCAGAACTATGGGTCGGCTGGGCGCTGCCACGGACGGAGGTTAAGATGCGGTTAAAAGATTTGCTTATATATGATTCCATTGTGATACAATGCCATGACAATCCGGATGCAGATGCCATAGCCAGCGGGTTCGGCGTATACAATTTTTTTAAGAGCCGGGGGAAAGATGTCAGGCTTATTTATGGCGGAATGTATTTGATAAAAAAGAGCAATCTGGTACTTATGGTTTCGGAACTCGGGATTCCCATTGAATATGTGGAAACCTTGGAACCGCCGGAACTTTTAATTACGGTGGACTGTCAGTACAGTGAAGGAAATGTGACTCTTTTTGAGGCAAAGACCGCAGCCGTCATCGATCACCATCAAATCAGCGGAGAACTGCCGGATTTGCGCGAGGTAAGAAGTAATCTGGGTTCCTGTTCCACATTGGTATGGAGGCTTTTGAAAAAAGAAGGCTATGACATCAATGAGGATAAAATGCTGGCAACAGCCCTTTATTACGGTTTGTTGACAGATACCAATAATTTTACCGAAATTGCCCATCCTTTGGATAAGGACTTGAGGGATATCGCAGAGTTTGACAGAGGCTTGATCAGTCGTTTCCGCAATGCCAATCTCTCCTTGGAAGAATTGGAAATCGCAGGAAAGGCATTGATGAATTATCATTATGTGGAAGAATTCCGATATGCTGTGGTAGCCACAGATCCTTGTGACCCCAATATTTTGGGAATGATAAGCGATTTGATGTTGGAAGTGGATACGGTGGATGCCTGCCTGGTATACAGTGTACAGCCATTCGGGGTGAAGCTTTCCGTCAGGAGCTGTATCAAGGAAGTAATGGCAAACGAGCTTGCCCGGTTTATTACCAAAGGCATCGGCTCGGGAGGAGGCCATTTGGAGAAAGCCGGAGGATTTATCCAGAGAGAGCTATTGCGCAGGTCTTACAGAAAGTTTTGTAAGGAGCAGGAGAAGGAGCCCGTAAGGGAATTAAAAGAAATTGCGTCTGATTTTATGAAATGGCGCATGACGGATTATTTTAACAATGTAGAGATTATTTATGCGGATTCCTATGTCGTGGATTTGTCACAGATGGAGAAATACCGGAGAAAACAGATTCCGGTAGGATATGTGCGGGCGGACAGCGTGCGCCCTGTGGGCACGCAAATCTGTATCCGTACCATGGGAGGGGACTTGGATGTGCAGATTCATGATAAATTGTACATCATGATCGGCATTGACGGAGAAGTACATCCCAATGATAAGGAAAAATTTGATCGCAGTTATAAAAGGCTGGAAGAACCTTATGTGTTTGAGGGAGAGTATGAGCCTGTTATCAGGGATGTGGCAAAGGGGAAAAGCATTTCCCTGATTCCTTATGCCCAGACCTGTATTTCAAACGGCGAGAGCTGTATTTATGTAAAGAAGCTGGAACATAGGGTAAAGGTTTTTACCGAGTGGGACAAGGATAAATATGAATTGGGCAATCCGGGGGATTATCTGGCTGTAAGCATGGATGATTTGCAGGATGTTTATGTGATAGAACAGGGTGTTTTTGCAAAGACTTATGAGAAGGTTGAGACCGAAGAGGCAGACGAAGCAGCCCCGGAGGAAGCAAAGACGAAAAAGAAGGTTAATGGCGAAGAGGCTCCGGAGGAGACAAAAACGAAAAAGAATGCCAACAGCGAGGAGGCTCCGAAGGAGGCAAAATCCAAGAAAGAAACAAAAAAGAAGTCGGAAAGCGACAGGAAGTCTGCCAAGAAGGATGAAAAGAAATAGCAGGGGAAGAGGGGATCGAACCCCCGTTAACGGTTTTGGAGACCGCCGCACTACCGCTGTACTATTCCCCTACAAAGTCGGCTTATCTGCCGACGAAATTTATTACCATGACTACACTGCGTTTCATCATGGTTCGCACACATTCGCCAAATGTCTGCCCCGCAGCTGCTTGGCTCATTGCGCCTGCGAACATTATTATAACACAGTCAGGGGATTTTTTGCAAGTCTTTTCCGGAAAAATGCTAAAAAGAGTAAAAAGTGACAAAAGGAGTATTTTTATGGACAACAGTTTATCAAAGGAAGAACAGTTGGAGGCAGCTCTGAATACCTTGAAAAATTATGTGGAGATGCTGGCTCTGAAAGCGGGAGAATCCAAGGAGTACGGAGAAAAACTGTGGGAGAGAATCCGCCGCTCGGGGGGAGTCCTGCAGGAACTTGCCTATTATCATGATTATGGGAATTTTCTGTGCAAGTATGAAGTGGCAGGCTATACCATAGCGGACATTCTGGTGTGGCAGGTGGATCATTTTAAGGCGTATATGGACAGACCGGAGGATATGAACCGTTATCGTCAGGAAAGGCTGCTTCTCACGGCGTTTGACATTATGCTGCAGATGGAGGAGGATCCGAAACCCTTTAAGGAAAAGATGGTGAATGAGACGGGAACGGACTTTATAGATAAGTTTTCCTAAAAATATTGAGTAACACGCAATTAGACGGCCGTCGGGGGAAACCAACAGCCGCCTAATTGTGTTAAAGGGGAATTTTTCCGGAATTCCAACTAATTAGTCGATCAGCATCTCTGCCGATGTAATTATAATACCACAACATTTGACATTTGTCTACAATTATTTTTAAAAATTTTAAATTTTTTTCAAATTTCTGCAAAACCCGCGATTTTCAGGCTTTTTTAGCCTTTGCCTGTTTAGCGGCAAGAGCTTTTTCCGTAGGTCTTACCATTACAAGGCAGATAATCAATGCAATGATATACAAAACGATGGTTGCATATAAAACATGCTGGTATCCGGTAGGATTTACGGTTAAATATTCTGTAGTGCCGTTATCCAGAACATGCTCTATTTGCACGGGACTGCCAAAGTGTTCTACAATCCAGTTTGCAAGCTGGTTGCCGGTAAGTCCCGCAAAGCCCCATGCGGAAAGGGTCAGACCGTGAATCGCGCTGATGTTGCCCATGCCGTAATGGTCGGACAACAGGGTGGGCACATTGGAGAAGCCGCCGCCGTATCCCGCATTTACCACAAAGAGCAGGCACAGCACCAAAACAATCAATACCGTGTTCCCTTTGCCGTTCTGGATGCCGCTTGTCACCATAACGATACCCGTAAATAAGATGGAGAGGGCAAAAATAAGTTTGTAAACGGTGTTTCTGTCCTTCATGGTGTCCGCCCATGCAGAGAAGCCGAGACGGCCGCCTGCGTTAAAAATGGCTGTTACCGTGGAGATAATGCCTACAAAGCTGGCAAGACCGAGACATTTCACAATCATCTTTTCCTGGGAAATCAAAGCAAGACCGCAGGTGATGTTGATATAGAACATCAACCAGATACCAATATAGTTGGCAACGGGCTTGGATTTGATAACGGCAAGCATGCTCTGTCCCTTTTCGGTCTTCTGGGGTTCATGCCAGCTGTCGGGCTTCTTTAACAGCAGATGTCCCACAAACATCATAATAAAGTATACGATTGCCAGAATCAGGAACATTTTGTAGATGCCGCCTTCGCCGAGATTTTTCAGCATAGCCTCCATGATGGGGCTGGCGATTGCTTTTGCCGCGCCGAATCCCGCAACCGCAAGACCGGTGGCAAGTCCTTTCCTGTCCTCAAACCACAGCATCAAGGTTTTGACAGGGGAGAGATAACCTGTGCCCAAGCCGATGCCCATGATGAAACCATAGCATATGTAGATACCGATTAGCGCCAGAGGTGTGCCTTTTAGTGTTCCGTCCGGCAAAATAGTGGCGTGGGCATGTCCGTAATAAATAAAGAATCCCGTGCCCGCCATGCCTACGGCAAAGCAGACGGCGGCAATCAGGGAGGATTTATGAATATCCTTCTCTACAATATTGCCTAAAAAAGCTGCGGACATGCCGAGGAAAAAGATGGCAAAGCTGAATGCCCATTCGGTAGCCCCTTTGGTAAAACCGATGTAATCAGCGATGTTCTGACTAAAAA
Source organism: Lachnoclostridium sp. (assembly GCA_023664665.1). Lineage (GTDB taxonomy): Bacteria > Bacillota > Clostridia > Lachnospirales > Lachnospiraceae > Acetatifactor. The sequence continues at coordinate 11,931 of JAMPEY010000033.1, read as the reverse complement.
TGGACCAGCAGTAAACGGTACCGATGCTGCAGTGGAGCAGCAGTGCCGGGATAGCCGCGCGGACCCATTTATTGGTGCGCCAGCCCCCGCTTTTCTTTTCATTTTCTTTCATAATTCACTCTTCCTTTGTGTATTTTGTATGTTTTTCGAGATATTTTTACACGAGTTGACAGGGTAAAAACCTCCCGATTACTAAATTATATACTTCATGGAGGGTAAATTCAACCAAAAAAGAAGAGTTTTTTGAGTATTTTTTTGCTGTACTTTTGGCAAAAATGTGATAAAATAAAACTACATATGTGTCATTTTTAAGGGAGGTGCCATCGTGGAGCAGGAAAAAGAGTATACGCAGCAGTTAATGGAAACAAATAAAGAGCTTTTGATGCCGCTGCTTCGGTTTCTGCCCTGGTTTGCTCAGAATGCGGGTCATTCCGCCAGTACTGACTATCAGGGCCGGGAAGCGAACGAACACTCTCTTTCTTTTCCGATTTATGACGGTACATTGATGAGTTTTATAAAGGAGGCTTCTAAAAGTCCTCTGATGGAGAAGAATTATCAATATATATATACTCGTAATCATATTAAGACGCATGACGACGAAAGACGGATAATCGCTTCTGCCACCTGGAAAGAATGGGATATGCTGAGAGGAATTTTGTCCAAATATGTCATGGGGGGACGGGTAAAGGCAACCCTGTGGAATGAAGCGGTTCAGGAACAGATTTTTTATCTGGTACTGAAAAAAATGAAGGAAATCGTCGAGTTTTGGGGGAAAACCGCCGATGACAGATTGAGATAGGAAGGCGTAGGTCAATAATGGGAGAAAAATCAATACAAAAGCGAAGATACATATTGGAAACGGCAAGACAGGTGTTTATGGAAAAGGGCTTTAAAAAAGTTACCATGAAAGACATCGTGGAAGCCTGCGATATCAGCAGGGGCGGATTGTATCTTTATTTTGAAAGTACCAGTCAAATCTTTATGGAAGTGTTGAAAATGGAAAGCGAAGAGGCGGATGATGTCTTTTCGGGCAGCATTACGGAGGATGCCACCGCATCCGATATTCTCGCGCTGTTTTTAAAGGAGCAGAAGAAGGAGCTGCTGCGCAAAGGCAATACTTTGACGCAGGCTACCTATGAATTTTATTTTCAGAACAAGATGCCCAAGAAGGATAATATTCTGCGGAAACAGTTTGACTCAGCGGTGAAGATTCTCGAAAAGCTGATAGAAACGGGAGTGAAGAGCGGTGAATTTGCCTGCGAGGACTGTCAGGGGACGGCGCGCAACATTATGTTTGTGCTGGAGGGACTTAAGATATCCGCCCAGACCATCGGCATTACTCCGGAGGCGGTGGACAGGGAAATCCTGTTTATCCTGAAGAGCCTTGATGTGGAAGAAAGTTAAAACACAATTTAATATTTGTGCAGCCGGAGGCGGCATGGAGGATTGATATGAGTAAGGTAAGGCGTATTTATGTAGAAAAGAAGGAGCCTTTTGCGGTCAAGGCAAAGGAGCTTCACGAGGAACTCAAAAATTATCTGGGCATTCGGGCAGAACGGGTTCGTATGTTTATCCGTTATGATGTGGAAGGCATTTCGGACGAAGTGTTTGCAAAGGCGTGCAAAACTGTTTTCTCGGAGCCTCCCGTGGATGATTTGTATGAGGAAAACATTGATATTCCTGACAATGCAAAAGTGTTTTCTGTTGAGTATCTGCCGGGACAATTTGACCAGAGAGCGGATTCTGCCGTACAGTGTATTGAATTTTTAAACGAGAATGAGAAACCGATTATCAGAACGGCAATAACATATGTTATTATTGGCGGCATATCTGAGGATGAATTTGCTAAGATCAAGGCTTACTGCATTAACCCCGTGGATTCCAGGGAGGCGGATAAGGACAAGCCGGATACTTTGCTCACCGTCTTTGAGGAGCCTGAAAATGTGATGATATTTGCGGGCTTTCAGGATATGCCGGAGGGAGAGTTGCGCAAATTGTATGATTCTCTCGGATTGGCAATGACTTTCAAGGATTTTCTTCATATTCAAAAATATTTCCATGACGATGAAAAGCGAGACCCTTCCATGACGGAAATCAGGGTTTTGGATACCTATTGGTCCGATCACTGCCGTCACACCACTTTTTCCACGGAGCTTACGGATGTGGAATTTGGCGAGGGATATTACCGGTCTCCCATTGAGACTACCTATCAGAGCTATCTGGACACCAGAGAGGAAATTTTTGCGGGACGGAAAGATAAGTTTGTCTGCCTTATGGATTTGGCGCTGATGGCAATGCGTAAGTTAAAGAGGGACGGAAAGTTAGAAGATATGGAGGAGTCGGATGAAATCAACGCCTGTTCCGTTGTGGTTCCTGTGGAGATGGATTACGGCGACCATAGGGAAACGGAAGAATGGCTGGTGTTTTTTAAGAATGAAACCCATAACCACCCTACGGAAATCGAGCCCTTCGGAGGAGCCGCTACCTGTCTGGGCGGAGCGATTCGCGACCCTTTAAGCGGAAGAGGCTATGTTTATCAGGCAATGAGGGTGACCGGTGCGGCGGACCCTACGGTTCCCGTATCGGATACTTTAAAGGGCAAGCTGCCGCAAAAGAAGCTGGTCAGAGGCGCTGCAAGCGGATATTCTTCCTATGGCAACCAGATTGGGCTTGCCACCGGATTTGTAAAAGAAATCTATCATCCCGACTATGTGGCAAAAAGAATGGAAATCGGCGCCGTAATGGGCGCCGCTCCCAGAAAGAATGTCATTCGGGAAACTTCGGATCCCGGAGATATCATTATCCTTTTGGGCGGGCGAACCGGTCGTGACGGCTGCGGCGGCGCAACAGGTTCCTCAAAAGTACATACGGAGAATTCCATCAAGACCTGCGGCGCAGAGGTACAAAAGGGCAACGCTCCCACAGAGCGCAAGATTCAGCGCTTGTTTCGCAGGGAGGAAGTCGGCAGGCTTATTAAAAAATGTAACGACTTTGGCGCCGGCGGCGTATCCGTTGCCATTGGGGAACTGGCTGACGGTCTTAGAGTGGATTTGGACAAAGTACCTAAAAAATATGCGGGATTGGACGGCACGGAGCTTGCCATTTCAGAGTCTCAGGAGCGCATGGCGGTAGTGGTGGAGCCGGGCAATGTGGAAGCTTTTCTGAATTATGCGGCGGAAGAGAATCTGGAGGCGGTGGCTGTGGCAACCGTTACCGAAGAGCCCAGACTTGTGTTAAATTGGCGGGGAAAGGATATCGTCAATTTAAAGAGGGCGTTTTTGGATACAAACGGCGCGCATCAGGAAACTGCCGTAAAGGTGGATATTCCCTCAAAAGAGGATAATTATTTTGATAAATATGCCGTTCCTGCGGTGAAGGAGAAGCTGGATGCTAAAGATGTGAAGGGAGCGTGGCTTGCTCTTTTACAGGATTTAAATGTATGTTCCCAGAAAGGATTGGTGGAGATGTTCGATTCCTCCATCGGTGCGGGGAGCGTGCTGATGCCCTATGGCGGCAAGTATCAGTTGACGGAGACGCAGTCCATGGTTGCAAAGCTTCCCACGCTAAAAGGGAAAACCGATACCGTTACCATGATGAGCTGCGGTTTTGACCCTTATCTGTCATCATGGAGCCCTTACCACGGGGCAATTTATGCCGTAGTGGAATCCATGGCGAAAATCGTAGCATCGGGAGGCGATGCCGCAAAGATTCGGTTTACTTTTCAGGAGTATTTTCGTAGGATGACAAGTGACCCTGCGCGCTGGAGCCAGCCTTTTGCGGCTCTTTTGGGAGCTTACGATGCGCAGATTGGCTTCGGACTCCCCTCTATCGGCGGCAAGGACAGCATGTCGGGTACTTTCAATGACATTGATGTGCCGCCCACGCTGGTATCCTTCGCGGTGGATATCGCAAAATCCGGTGAGATCATAACTCCCGAATTAAAACAGCCCGGAAATAAATTAGTAAAATTTGACATAGAGAAAGATGATTATGACATTCCCATGTATGAAGCGGTGGCAGAGCTGTATGCCGCCATTCATGAACTGACGGCGGACAAAACCATACTTTCGGCTTATGCGCTGGATGCAAGGGGCGTGGCAGCGGCATTGTCCAAAATGGCGTTTGGCAACAAGCTGGGCGTTGCCGTTGAAAAAGATGTGACGCCGGAGATGCTTTTTGAAAACAGTCTGGGAGGCCTGCTGGCGGAAATTCCTGCGGACAGGCTGGCAGCGCTGGAAGAAAGGGAACTTTCCTATACACTTGTCGGCACCGTGACAGAAGAGCCTGCGTTTACTTATGGCGAGGTGACTGTTTCCATGGAAGAAGCTTTGGATGCATGGACTTCCAAGTTGGAAAAGGTGTTTCCCACCAAAGCCTCAAAGGATAAGGCGGCTGTGCGGAGTGATTGCTACAAAACAGGTGTTATTTATACATGCAGGCATAAAGTCGCAAGACCTACGGTGTTTATTCCCGTATTTCCCGGAAGCAACTGCGAGTATGACAGTGCAAAAGCTTTTGAGCGGGCGGGAGCGGATACCGTTATCAGAGTGTTTAAGAACCGAAACGCCGCAGATATCAGGGAGTCTGTGGACGCCTTTGAAAAGGCTATCGACAAAGCGCAGATTATTATGTTCCCCGGCGGATTTTCCGCGGGCGATGAACCTGACGGAAGCGCAAAGTTCTTTGCCACCGCATTCAGAAACCAAAAGATAGAGGAAGCCGTAAACAGGCTGCTCCACGAGAGAGACGGTCTTGCCCTTGGAATCTGTAACGGTTTTCAGGCTCTTATCAAATTGGGGCTGGTGCCTTACGGTGAGATAACGGGACAGAAGGAAGATTCGCCTACGCTGACATTCAATACCATCAACCGCCATATCTCCAAAATGGCATACCTGAAGGTAGTGTCCGACAAATCCCCGTGGCTTCGGGGGGCGGTACTCGGAGAAACTTACTGCAATCCCGCTTCTCACGGAGAGGGGCGTTTTGTGGCTCCCGCCCAGTGGCTGAAAACTCTGTTTGAGAACGGACAGGTGGCAACCCAGTATGCCGACCCTGAGGGCAATGTGTCCATGGATGAGGAGTACAATATTAACGGTTCCTATTGTGCCATTGAGGGAATCACATCTCCGGACGGTCGGTGCTTTGGCAAAATGGCTCACTCCGAGCGGCGTGACGAGGCGGTTGCCATGAACATTTATGGCAATCAGGATATGAAAATCTTTGAAAGTGGTGTAGAATATTTTAAATAACATGTGTTATAATATATCGGTATTGACACAGGTGAAATCTGCTATATAGGAGGCAGCGGCATGAATATGAACATGAATCCCGGTATGATAATGAAGCTTTTAAATGCCAAGAATACCTTTACTCAGAACCACCCCAAGGTGGAAGCATTTGTTCGCAATGTGCTGCTTGGAGCCAAAGGAATTCCTGAGGATACGGTGATAGAGATTACAATAAAAAGACCCGGCGAAGAGCCGGTGTCCACCAATATGAAGGTATTAAAATCGGATCTGGAACTGTTTGAAGAGTTAAAAAATCTGGGTGCATAAAGCAGATAACGGGAATCGAACCCGCCTCTCCAGCTTGGGAAGCTAGCATTCTACCAATGAACTATATCTGCATATGATATATTATACAGCATACTCTGGAATTTTACCAGACCTAATTTCAAAAAGTTGCCGATGCATAATTGCATGCATAATTGCATATGCATAATTTGCCGGTCCCATGACTATACTATAGAGGCGGAAAGATACCGCGTTATTCCTCAATAGCTCAGTCGGTAGAGCATTCGGCTGTTAACCGAAGTGTCGTAGGTTCGAGTCCTACTTGAGGAGTTAAACCTGCCGCTGGAGCGGTAGCAAGGTATGAAGGATACGCACATGAAAGCTTGTAGACAGCAATGTTTGCAGGCTTTTTTGTTTCTGTAAATGAAGCAGTGTAATCCCCGCCTTTGGCTATTGCGGAGTGGAAAGGCAATGCCGGATGTGGGCAAAACGGCGAAGCCGCTCTGTTACCCCTGTGAGCATCCGTGTGGCGATTTGTGACCTTGTTTGGAAAAAGTAGATAAAAACGGTAGTTTGTATTCCTTTTTGCTCGATTTGGGGAGATTTGGCGAAAACAGTTTCCCAAATCTGCTGGCAGAAAGTGCAGACAGACAAAAAGAGAGGACAGATTGGGGGAAATAAGCGAGGGTCGAAATGCGTGCAGGTTAAAGGGCGGGTGGCTTTTGCAAGCCTCCTCGCCCGGAAAAGAACAACAACGCCCAGTAAAACTGGGCGTTTGCAAAAAAATTGTGGGAGAAGAAAATGCCACCCAAAGATATAGGTTTCTGCAAAAGTGGGTGGCATAGGAAGAAAATCATCAGAAAACAGGAGATTTGTGTGGGTGGCAGGGGTGCGGAAAGAGAAAATAACACATGATACTAAATTCATGAAAAGGTTGTTCTTTCAGGGATGCTTATATTTAAAAGAAGAATTTTGGGCACCCCTCTTGGCGGCATAAGGGAGATGTTGGGATTTTGCTCCGTGAATTTTGCTGAACGCAGAAATGTAAAGTAATAACAACAAATAACGAAAAACTATTGAAAACTACACGTTTGTGACTTATAATAAAATAATCGAGTTATATGCAGGTTTAAATCACGAGGTGAGTACATGGTAGAAATCATGAATGACAAATGGATTAGCATAGATGCGGCTGCGGAATACTTAGGGATTAAGACGGTCACGCTTCGCAGCTGGATTAGAAGCGGTAAGGAAGGTTTGCCTGCTCAAAAAATCGGAAAGCAGTGGAAGTTTAAAATTTCTGAGCTTGATGAATGGGTTAAGAGCGGAAAGAGCGCTAACGACTGATTCAAAGAAAAACCAAAGAAAATCAATAGGCAAGGAGCAGGAAAATATGTCTGTTAAGAATACACAATTATATGCATCAGGGTGGGAAGGTTGCGACAAACTACACGGAAACATGGACAATCAGATTCACAATCAAATAGTGAGTTTTATATGGGGAATCGCCGATGACTGCCTGCGTGATGTATATGTGCGTGGCAAATATCGTGATGTGATTCTGCCGATGACAGTTATCCGCCGTCTGGATGCAATGTTGGAAAGTACGAAGCCTGCGGTGTTGGAAATGAAAAAGAGAATGGATGATGCAGGTATTACGAATCAGTGGCCCGCACTTTGCAATGCAGCAGGACAGGCTTTTTGCAATTCATCGCCTTTTTTGTTGAAAGACCTGACCAGCCGTGCAAAGAAACAGACACTGAAGGTTGATTTTGAAGCGTATCTCGATGGATTTTCTCCAAATGTTCAGGAAATTTTGGACAAATTTAAGTTCCGTAATCAGATTGATACCATGATTGAGGCGGATATTCTCGGCGCCGTAATAGAGAAGTTTGTTTCGCCTACAATCAACCTTAGTCCGAATCCAATCTACACAGACGATACCATGCAGACGGTAAAATTGCCTGCGCTGGATAATCATGGCATGGGTACGGTTTTCGAGGAACTGATTCGCCGTTTCAATGAAGAAAACAACGAGGAGGCCGGAGAACATTGGACTCCCCGCGATGTGGTGGAGTTGATGGCTGATTTAGTGTTTGTTCCTATTGCTGACCAGATTAAGGATGCCACTTATTCCTGCTATGACGGGGCCTGCGGCACAGGAGGGATGCTTACCGTTGCGCAGGACAGGCTTCTCACACTTGCCGGACAACACGGCAAAAAAGTATCCATACATCTGTTTGGACAGGAAATCAATCCGGAGACATACGCTATCGCCAAGGCAGACCTGCTTCTCAAAGGCGATGGGGAGCAGGCGGAGCATATCAGTTATGGTTCCACGCTGTCCCTTGATGGGAATGCTGCCAGCCAGTTTGATTTTATGCTCAGCAATCCGCCTTATGGCAAAAGTTGGAAAACCGATGCAGAGAAGATGGGCGGGAAGAAAGATATTCTTGACAGCCGCTTTAACGCTTATCTGGAGGACGGAGAACAGCTTGCGATGATTCCGAGAACCAGTGATGGTCAGCTTCTTTTTCTGCTGAACAATGTGTCAAAGATGAAGCAGAATACCCCGCTTGGCAGCCGCATTGCGGAAGTACATAACGGTTCCTCCATTTTTACCGGGGATGCCGGAAGCGGTGAGAGCAACGCTCGCCGCTATATGATTGAAAATGACTTGGTGGAAGCAATTATTGCACTGCCGGAGAATATGTTCTATAACACGGGTATCGGGACATTTATCTGGGTGCTTTCCAACAGAAAGGAAGAACGCCGCAAGGGGAAAATCCAACTGATTGATGCAAGCGGAATGAAGTCACCGCTCCGTAAGAATATGGGCAAGAAGAACTGCGAGTTCACATCAGAAATCAAAAACGAGATACTCCGCATCTTCCTTGAGATGGAGGAAAGCGAGGTCAGCATGGTTTTCAACAATGAGGAGTTTGGTTATTGGAATGTCACGGTGGAACGCCCGCTGCGGCTGCATATTTATCCTGACCGGATAATTCCTGCAGACATTTTCGCGAAAGCAGGGGAATATGATTCTGTCTGCGCTGCGATACGGGATGCAGCTAAAATAGCGCCCCTTGATGATTGGATAGTATTTGCAAAAGAGACAAAACTAAAAGCGGCTGTCCTTAAAAAGATTCGCCCGTTCATCACAGAGAAAGATTCCTCCGCAAAACCGATAGAGGACGAGGCAGATGTTGATTTGCGCGATACGGAAAATATTCCTTTCACCTATGAGGGAGGTATTGATGCTTTTATTAGGAACGAGGTGTTGACCTACGCTCCCGATGCCTATATAGATGAAAAGAAAACACAGATTGGATATGAAATCAGCTTTATCAAATACTTTTTTCATCCTGCCAAATTGAGAAGTATTGAACAAATACTCTCAGATTTGAATGAAGTAAAGAAGCTACTCTCTGCTGCGTTGGAGGAAATGTTATAATGAAGAGGTACGATGAATATAAAGCAACAGGTATTGCTTGGATTCCCTATATACCATGTGGTTGGAATATGGTTAAAATCAATGATCTTTTTGCCGAGCGCAAGGAAAAAGTTTCTGACAGAGACTATCCGCCATTGTCTGTAACAAAATTTGGTGTTCTTTCCCAACTTCCAACTGCGGTTAAAACACAGGACGGAGAGAACAGAAAAAGAGTGTGCAAGGGTGACTTTGTGATTAACAGCAGATCTGATAGACGAGGTTCAAGTGGAATATCTCCGCTTGATGGTTCTGTAAGTTTGATTAATATCGTTTTGATGCCAAGGCAAGGAACAAGTTATTATTATCACTACCTTTTACGGAGTCATACATTTATTGAAGAATTTTACCATAATGGCAGAGGAATAGTAGCTGATTTGTGGACAACAAGATATAGTGAGATGAGAAACATCCTTGTTCCATTGCCTTCTTACGAAGAGCAATGTTCTATTGTCAACTATTTGAATTGGCAAAAGGCAATTTTTAACAGTATCATACCAGAAAAAGCGATAACAAAGGGTAATCTCATTGCAAGTAGCAAGTCTTTACTTGCGCAGGAGATTATGTTGATTGATGAATACAGAACTCGGTTATTCTCTGATGTTGTTACAGGGCAAATTGATGTGCGTGACATTGAAATTCCAGAGTATGAATTTGTGGAAGAAGATACCAATGGAGAAAGTGAAGAAAACATCGAATCGGCGGAAGGAGAAATGGATGAAGAATAGACTGTCAAAATGGTGGATTTTGGTTGTTGCCATTATTCCGTTCCTGTTAATGTTCTGCTTGCATATCGGAATTGCGCTGGGTAGCTACTTTGGCATCAATATTAATGTGCCAAATGTAGATGCATCAACATGGTTTATTTTTTGTGGAAATTACCTTGGCGGAACAATGACCCTTGCAGGTGTCATGCTTACATTGAGGCATGAGCATAATATCCATCAATATGAGAAATCAATGGATAGCATAGATAAGGAGAAAGATGCTTTGGGAAAAGCAATTTGTGATTTGAATGTGTTTGCACCAAGTGCACTCTATCAGCAGTTCAACAGCTTACATATCACAAGTAATGGGTACGATTCTGTTGAAGTAGCAGCTATCCGGCGGCAGCTTTCTGAAGAAATGCAGAAAATTAATGCGCTGAAACAGGAAACTCTGTTTTTCACAGAGATTTATGCAATGACCGCAGGGTGTTCCGCTTGTAAAAAGCCTTGCAAAGTCCAATCTGTTTTGCCGGAGTTTCAAAAGATATATGAAAAAGTTGGTAGCAAACTTTTCGGGCTGCTACAGATGATAGATACTTATGTTGCTGCTTGTGTCAGCAATGCATTGTATCAAGCCTTGGTAACGAATTGTCAGCAAAATAATCAACAGAATCAAGCATTGGGACAGCCACCAGAGTATAGCGAAGCCGAAATTGAAACCCATAAAAGCAAAATTATCGACATTGAACCGCAAAGAAAAAATTTGCTTGCTATCATGGAGGAAATTAGCCAATACAATCAGAATGAAATTCAGCAACTATCTGTTTTGGCACGTGAATATATTGCTGTAAAACAACAAAACGCATATGAAAAGTGTTTTTTCGATAAGAAAAGACGATAAGTGTAGTTAAATACGAACGCAGTGAGTTCGCATTTAGAGCAAAATTGAGATAAATAATAATGAGATTTGCAGCAGGAGGCAAAGTAATGAGTGAGCTGGCGCAAAGTGCAAATACTAATGTTATGGAGAATTATTAAAAAACAGATAACATTGTTTCAGATATGCAAAGCATTATCACGTCTCTCAATAACAGGCTTTCCAAGCTATAAATGTAGTATTGGTGGCTTCCCTGAGATTTTCCACACAGTGAGTGGAAAATCTGAAAGAGGTTTTATTTGATGTTTTCAAAGACGAACGCATTGAGTTCACAAATGGTGGGATAGTTTTTTGGAGGATAGGAAGTATGGCGGAAAGTCAAAATATAGAATATAAAGAGTCCTGGAGGGATGAATATCTGAAATGGGTATGCGGTTTTGCTAATGCACAGGGAGGATGCATCTATATTGGGCTTGATGACAAGGGGAAAATTATTGGCGTGGCTGACTGCAAGAAACTTCTTGAGGATATTCCCAATAAAATCAAGGATACAATGGGGATTATAGCCGACGTAAACTGCCTGGATGAGAATGGAAAGCAATATATTCAGATTATTGTAAATCCAAGTTCTTATCCGGTCAGCTATCGTGGTGAGTATCATTATCGGAGTGGAAGCACAAAGCAACAGCTCCGAGGATCGGTACTGACAGAATTTTTAGTTAGAAAGACGGGGTATCGATGGGATGCGGTTCCAATAGACAATGTTTCTGCTGCAGACTTGGATATGGAGAGTTTTGAAATTTTTCGTCGGGAATCTGTTCGTACAGAACGAATGACACGTAAAGATTTGGAGTGTACAAACGAAGAATTGCTGGAGAAATTGGGACTCATTACGGATGGAAAATTAAAGAGGGCAGCAGTTTTGTTGTTTTATCGTAATCCTCAACATTTTTTTACAGGTTGTTATGTGAAAATCGGGAAGTTTGGCGTGGGATCGGATTTGCAATATCAGGATGTAATAGAGGGTTCGCTTATTTTAATTGCGGACAGGGTAGTCGAATTGATTTATTTGAAATATTTAAAGGCATCTATATCTTACGATAAAGAGGTGCGAGTGGAGACATACCCTTATGCGCGGGAGGCCGTGCGAGAGGCTGTGTACAATGCGTTGATTCATTGCAAATGGGAAGATGGCATCCCGATCCAAATCAGGATAGAAGATGAAGCTATGTATATCAGCAATGCATGTGTCTTTCCTAGTGATTGGACAACAGAAAATCTGATGAAAACACATAATTCCAGACCATATAATCCGGATTTGGCAAATACATTTTTCAGAGCCGG
>JAMPEY010000032.1 GCA_023664665.1 Lachnoclostridium sp. | reverse complement strand
TAAGGGTTCATAAAGAAAAATAGGAAAAGTGCCAACGAGTACTTGACACAATCTATTTTGATTCTGCTCTTGCAAAATTGCGGAAGCTGAATGCACACCACTAAGATAAAACATAAGGATATTATCTTCAAGCATCCTGTAACTTTGTGGTGCCATAACAATAGGTTCAACATTCACAAAACCGTTCGGTTGGAACTCATAGAATTTTAATCCACCAAAAGCTGCCGCGAACTGATCCTGCTTTCCTATCGGCTCGCCTAATTTGTCAATCTCGACCTCACATGCATCTTTAGCCAGCTTATACTTAGAAATATATTCTCCTTTATATGTGTGAAGGAGATGAAGTAGCGCTACTGTAAATGATGATGATGAACCAAGCCCTGTGCCAGATGGAATATCTGCCATGGAACTTATTTCAACACCCATAATTCCGAAATCTTTCAGACACTGTCTAAAATATTTATGTTCAATCTCATCATAATTGTTTACAGTTTCCGTTTGTGAATACTTAAGTCTTATCTGCTCTTTATGAAAATAATTATGAATAGTAAGATACATGTACTTTCTGATTGTGGTACTTAGTACACATCCACCATATTTCTCATAAAAACTTGGTAAATCACTTCCTCCACCGCAAAAACTTACACGGAATGGCGCCCTTGTAATAATCATTCTTTACATCGCCCCTTTTCTTCCTAGCACCACCTTCACCGTCTTAAGCAAAATCCTAAAATCCAATCCGATGCTCCAATCAGTGATATACTTGGTATCCAGCTTTACCACTTCCTCGAAGTCTGTGATGGCGCTTCTGCCGCTGATCTGCCACAGTCCGGTAATACCCGGCTTGACCGCCATGCGGGCCCTGTGATGCCTCTGATATTTCTCCCACTCATCCACGGTGGGGGGCCTAGTGCCCACCAGGCTCATCTCTCCCTTTAATACATTCACAAACTGTGGAAATTCATCCAGACTGTAATCCCGCATAAAATTTCCCAGACCTTTTTTAACGGTTCCGTCGGGCAATACTTTGGAGCCAATAATCCGCGGATCCCCGTCCAGCTTGAACATCATGCCGTCCGTAAAGCGGTTTTTCTCCATCAGTTCCCTCTTGCGCGCCTCCGCATCAAGGTACATGCTGCGGAATTTATAAATCTGGAAGCGCTTGCCGTTTTTCCCCACTCTCTCCTGCCGGAAAAAAATAGGCCCCGGCGAGACAATGTAAATTGCAGGAGCCAGAAACACAAACAAAACGCCTGTAATCAAAGTTCCCACAATACCGCCGGCAATATCAAGCAGCCGCTTCAATGCCTGCTGCAGGGGAGTCGCCGAATTGATGGTTGTAGTCATCACCCGGTAATTTCCCAGATTTTCTATAAAAGGCTGTCCTCCGCCGCTTCCGGTATCATCCTCGCTACTTCGCAGGAAAAGCCCCCAATGCACCACAATTCCCATCTCCAGAAACTGGTTCACCATCTCCTCCGGATAGACCTGACTGTGGGGCAGTGCAATCAGCACTTCGTCCACCCACACATGGCACGCGGCGTCCGCCACATTTCCCTCATCCCCCACTACGGGAATCCCGCTGATTTCCTGTCCCTTCATATCACAGTCGAGAACCGCCACACCGGCTATATAGAAGCGTTCATAACTGCCTTTTTCGGCATTCTGTATCACCGACTCCGCCATGGACTTTGTGGTCACAATCAGCAGAGAACTCTTACTTTTCTCTGCGGCCAGAACCTTTTGCAGATGTTTCTTCCAGAAAATCCGTGGAAAATATCCCAGACAGACATAAAGCACTGCCATCAGATAAATGACAATTCGGGAATAGGAGATGCTTTTTTGTATGGTAAACAGATATACAATTACAATTCCCACCACCAGGCACACATGTTTGATGGTGGCTGCAAATTCTCTGTAATAGCCTCTTTTCAGTACATTTTTAAAACTGTTGAACAGAAAACACGCCACTGCGTCCGCCAAAAGAATCACAAGTCCGATGCTGCGGTACGCTTCCCCGGCGTAGGGATTGGAAGGTCCCATGCGCACCATATAGGCAAGCACAAAGGAAATCTGCAGGCACACCATATCCAATATGATAAAGTCAAGGTGTTTCAGCCACCCCTGTACTCCCTTCCTGTACATAATATTTCACCTGTTTCTCTTTATTATGTCGTGCCTCCCTTTGCAGGGAGGCACGACAACCACATGTTTTGAGTCACTAACTAATCATGCATGATTAATTAAAATTTTTTAATACTTTACTTTAGTTTAGTTATTGTAACGAACCTTGGTTGCGCAAACTGCTGCGCCTGCCAGAGCGATCATCATTGCGATGCCTGCTACGGGCAGAGTCTCACCGGTCTTGGGTGATGCGGGTGCGCCTGTTGAAGTCACAGCGGGTGCTGCGGAATCATCATCGTCATCCTCCTCATCCTCACCATCCTTTTCGGTTGCCTCTACTTTGTAGAGTGCGAAAACGGAGTTGCTGCCGGTGGTAAAGGTAATGGAGCCGTCGCTGTTTACGGTAACGGGCAGAATCTCATAAGAACCATTATCAAAGACATGCCACATTACATACTTAGCACTTGTACTAACTTTGTTCTCCAATCCCTTTAAGGTAATTTCGCCAGTCTTACCTGTAAGGTCAAATACTGTCACCAAATCTACCTTGGTCACCTCTTCTGCATCCAACTTTTCAGCAATCTCTGTAGCAAAATTCTTACTATCTGCCACAGTTGCAGCAGTATCATAAACCTCTACAGAAACCGCAGATACGGTAACATCTTCATTAGCAGCATTGATTGTGCTTGCCTCCGTACTCAATGTTGCATTTGAAACATTGGGATCTTTGGTGCTTACACTGGGGTTCTCTGCTGCAAAAACAGTCATGCCGAATGTCAAAGACATAGCTACGCCCAGTGCTAACAATTTAGAAAAATTTTTCATGGGTCTCATCCTCCTTTCCTCATAATCATGTGGTTATATCAAGCATTTCTGCCTAATACCGAAAATAGTGTGATGTGTTAGTCCTCCACTTCCTCGTAGAAGACCTGCAGAATCAGCTCATAGAGAGCCGTCTCGTCCGCATAAAACTCCTCATACTTCTCGCCCTTTTTAATCTCGCCCTCCAGAGAGCGGATGCTGTCCTCGCCAAAGTGATAATTCAACGCCTGTGTGGCAAGATAGCTGACTTCATCTACGGAAATATCCGTCACCATATACTTACTGAGGGTATTGTATAAGGTGACCGGAAGGGTAATGTCTTTCTTCATTGCCGCCGTTGCCGTTTTGGCATAGGCGTTCAGATACTGCTTCTGACGCTCCAAGCGTCTGAATGCGCTCTGGCCGCTGCCCGTATCCCGGTTGTGCAGATAATCGTATGCCTGTTTGCCCTGCAGGCGGATGGTCTGTCCTTTTTTGATGTTGCTGTGAATCACATCTTCCAGAGCGGTGACCTCCACACCTCCCACAGCGTCGTTAATCAGGGGAATCGCCCCCATATTAATAGCGCAGTACCCATGGATGGGCAAGTGGTAAAACAATTTGGACACGGCCTCCATGCTGCGTTCACAGCTTATCTTGGCTCCGTCCCCGTACCCGTGCTGCAGTGTAATCTGCGCCGTGGTAGTTCCTATATGATTCCCTTTCGGGCTGTAAACTTCAATTTCCGCCATGGTATCCCTGGGAATACCGATAATGTTGATTTCCATATTGTGGGGATTCATCACCAGCAGGAAAATCGCATCCGACTGTCCCCCGTTGTCACCCTCCGGCACTACCTTCACCTCTGTCATCTTGTCGATGCCCAGAAAGAGAAATGTGAGGACATCACTGTTGTAACGGTAATGCACGCCCTGATAGCGCACATCCCCCTCTTTCCAGTTGCTTTCATCCAAAGGCTGATAGGCTTCTATAATTTCGCTTGTGCTCTGTATGGGGCTGCTTCCCATTTCCGGAACCATGCCCTTGCTGCGTCCGTACAGCCTGTTCTTTCCGGATATCTGCATACCGATGAACACGATGGCGCAGATAAACACCACTGCCACCAATACCATGATAACCTTAGCAATGATCCGGTAAAGCTTCATGCTAATCTTCATTCAACAACACTCCCTGTACCAGATAGCGCTTATCGTCCTTGCCGGTCACGCAAGTAGATAAAGTCAAAATACGGTTCTTTGCGGTTACTTCCACATCCTCTTTCGTATTGCAATTCATGGAGCGCATTTCATAAATGTCGTCCAAAAAGTTCTGGAAGACCTGTTCACTGGTAAAATCAAAATTCAGTAGCAAATGCAGATCACTGAATTCATATGCGGCAAAAACCTCATAGACAAACAGTTTCTCCGGCGTATAAACATAGATATAAGGATGCTCCGCAAAAAACTCTTCGTCTTCATAATTGTGAAGCCCCGCAAACATGGTACCGGCTCTCATATTATGTCCGTACATCACCGTGTTGGGATCCGTGAAATCCATGCTATTGTAATTTTCCGTATAAATACATCCGGGACGCCCACTGCTGCCGTCCAGATTGTGCAGCAGATAATAACTGTTGTCCGTGGGATGGCGCAGTACCGGGAAATCAATGGTGGAATCCGGAATATAAAGCCATGCGTAGATATCCTCGTTTACCTCTTCCTTCAGAGTCTCAAAATCCACTTCCTTTTCGGGAACGGGAATGCCCATCTGCCGCAATTCCTCAAAAGGATCCGGCGTTTTCGGTTCCTCCGGCGGCTCCTGTACGGGGGCGCTGCTCGGTTCCGGCATCTCTTGCGTTGTCATTGCCGCCAATTCTTCCAGCCTCTTCTGTTCCTTGGACTGTGCATGCTGCCGGACTCCCAATACGATGCCGCATATCACCGCCGCAATGAGGCATACGCCAAGCAGAATTTTCCATATTTGGTTGTTTTGCTTATTCTTCTCCATATTTTCCATAATACTTACCATAATACTTTCCGTAGTATTTACCGTAGTATCTGCCATAATACTTGCCGTAGTAGCCCTTGCCGGACAAGTCTACCTTGTTCAGCACACTGCCCAGAATACGGCATCCGGTAACTTCCAGCTGTTCCTTTACCTTTGCGGCAAAGCGGTAGCTGATGGCTCCGCACTCGATTACAATAATGGCACCGTCACAACATTTGGACACCACCGCTGTATCGATGACGCTGCCCAGAGGAGGCGTATCGATAATAATGATATCATACTCCGAACGGGACTCCTCCACCGCTTTCTGGAATCTCTTCCCACCCAGAAGCTCGCTGGGGTTGGGCGGCACGGGACCTGCAAAAACCACAAAGAAATTAGGGATATCCGTAGCGCAGACGCATTCTTCAAAAGCCACCTTACCCACCAGACAGTTGGTCAGTCCCAATCTTACCTTGCCCTTCTTATGTCTGGAACGCATTACGGATTTGCGCAAATCCGCATCTATCAGTAATGTCTTCTTTCCACTCATGGCAAAAGTTTTGCCCAATTCATAAGAGATGCTGCTCTTGCCCTCGTTGGGTGTACAGCTGGTCACACAGACCACCTGAATATCTTCCCCCGAAAATTCGATATTGGTACGCAGGGTCTTGAAAGCTTCCTTTGTCCTGAAATCCTGCTGTTCTTTCTTTAACTCGATTGTCTGCATAGTTTATTCAGCCTTCCTGTTCGTTGTAATCAATAATCTCTACATCGTCCTCATTATGGGAAGAGGACGCGGAACGCCCTTCCTTTGTACTCCCGAATGAAGTGAACCGCCGCAGGCTCCGCTTTCTGCTCCTCTTGCCCTGTTCACTCTCCGCATTGGCATCCGGAATCAGAGCAAGGGTACTGAGTCCCAGATATTTCTCAATATCCTCCGAAGACCTTATGGTATCATCCAGCATAAATCGTGCCAACACAAACAGAGCCGCCAGAATCATGCCCAGGGCTGCCGCGCCGAATGTCCAACTGCGCACGGAGGGCTCCGAAGGTTTGGTGGGCAGTTCGGCTTCGTCCACCATATTCACCGCCTCGATGCTCATAACCTCCTGAATGCGCTCCGCAGACACTTCCCTGACTGCATTCGCAATCAACTGCGCCATCTCCGGATTCTCGTCCTGCACCGTAATGTTTATGATACGCGTGTCCTTGACATTGGACACGGTAATCCTGTCCACAAGCTCTTCATAAGTATAATCATCTTCCAATTCCAAATCCTGCAGCACCTGCTTCGCCACACTCCGGCTGGTAATCAATCTTTCATAGTCCTTGGTCAGCGTGGTGGCAAGCTGTGTGTCGCTGAGTGTCACGGAATCGTTGCTGCTGCTCTTGCTTAAGATATAGACGCTGGTGGTGGAGCGGTATTGGGGAACCAGAATAAATTTGCTGATAATCAGACCGATAATCCCCGCCGCAGCTCCGCAGGCGATAATCAGCCACGCCCAATGCATCAGCAGCCCCACTATCTCCTGAAGGTCTATCTCTATCTCATCGTCTCTTACCTTACCGTCCATTGATACATCCTCTTTCATTTATATATCGAAATCTCTTTGTGCATTGCCGTAAAGCACAGAGTCGGCATATTCGTCTCCAAACTTTTTGTAAAGAATTTTGGCGCACTTTTGAATTTCCGGCGCCCGCCTGTCACAATTGTGGGCGTCCGTCCCAATATAATCCACCAGATGCTTACGCAGAATTTCATGGGTAAAATGTTTGACCGACCATCCAAGCGCCCCTTCCACACTGGAAGCATTCACCTGAATCCGGACCCCCATGTCCCGGATCTGCCTTACGGCATCCTTGTCCTTCAACATACAGGCATACCGCTCCACATGTGCCAGCACCGGCGTATAACCCATACCCTGCACATGATCCAATGCATTACGGATATAACCGTACCGATCCCCGGGATGAAATTCCACCAGCACAAAATCGGAGCCGTTCATGGTAAAAATATATTTTTCATCCAAGGCCTCTTCGACTTCGCTGAAATACAAGACTTCATTGCCCAAGTGAATGGATACGGAAATTCCAAGTGCTACGGCATGTTCCCGCAGTTCGTCAAGAAGGCGTAATACGGTCTGTGGACTGGCATTGTGTCTTCCGCCCTTATAATGCGGCGTTACCATTACATCCGTAATCCCCTCTCTCTCGGCAATCCGAAGCATTTGTATGCTCTCGTCCATACTCTGCGAACCGTCATCAATTCCGGGAAGAATGTGCGTATGTATGTCTATAATCCTTTCCCCGGTCTTCATTCGGCGCATCCTCTCTAGTGTATAATTTATATTGATTCATTCTGTATAACAATACCACATATAGTGTTGTCTTGCAATCATTTTTATGAATTTTCCATAAAATTCATAAAATTTTGGCAGCATTTTTAAGATTCGTTTGCAGATTTCACAAAATCAAACACCCTTATTTTACCCCCCCGAACCCGCTTGTCAAGGTTTTATTGCTTCTCAAGAAAATATCCGACAGACAAATAAGGCGCAAAGTCCGTTGTTTCCATGGACTTTGCACCTTATTCAAGGAATTACATTGCCAGTTTTTCTTTCACTTTGTCAACTTCGTTAATGAGATAATTGACCTTTACTTCATAGGCAAGATTTTTGTCGGCTGCAGGAATCGCCTGATTCAGCTTGTTGATTAAGTCGATAAAATTCTCGGCAACCAGTTGAATGTTCCGGTCTGTTTCATTTTCAACATGCAGACTGAGTTTTGACACTTTCCAATTCAGCTCCTGACTCTCCGATTTCAGGCCCTTTATGTCTGACTTCATCTCCTTGATCTCCGCCCGCATTTCCTTCTGCTGGGCCTGTATCATCTGAATCTCCTCTTTCAGGTCATGGACTTCTGATTTCAGGCTGCGGACTTCTGATTTCAGGCTGCCGACTTCTGATTTCAGGCTGCCGACTTCTGATTTCAGGCTGCCGATATCCGCTTTCATTTCCTGCTGCTCTGCCTGCATGGATTGCATCTGCAGATTCATTTTGGTCTGCTCAATCTGCACAGCCTTCATCTGTTCTCCCAATTCCTGTTGTCGTGCCTGTAGCAACTGAAGCTGCGAAAGTATCTCTTTTAACATTTCATGATCTGTCATAGTTATATCCCTCCCAATTATGATTAAATTGTTGGGCTGCCTTCTATAAAATGATCATATCACGCCTTTAATGCAAAGTCAATTTATTTTTAAAAATATTATGTTCGATATTTCGTTTATTTCGTCTTTTCCTGATTTTTACAGCTTTTCGCTGAAAATATTTTTATATCCTTCCCCATAAATTTCCGTTGCGCTGCTGAAAATCATAAACGCCATAGGATCCTCCTTCTTGACGATTTCTTCCACCTTCGGAGAAAGTGGCTTTTTCATAACGCAAAGTATTACCTTCTTGTCCTTGCCGCTGTATGCGCCCGAGCCCTGCATAAAGGTCACTCCCACATTTAACTCATCCAAAACGCGCCGGGCAATAGCCTCGGAATGATTACTGATAATAAAAATTAATTTTGCGCCGTCGCGGCCATACAGAACCAAATCCAACAGGAAAGAGGTCACCAACGCGCAAAGCCCCGCATACAACGCCCTGTCAATATTTTGGAACACCAAAGCGGACACGCCTATAATTATGATATCCTCTATCAGATACAGAAAACCTGTCTTCAAATGGGGGAGTTTTAACCGGATTACCTTAATGATAATATCCATACCTCCGGTGGTGGAACCGGCTTTAAAGACCGAACCTAACGACAGCGCAATCAGACTGCTCCCCGCAAGCGCGGCAAGTAACGGGTCTTTTGTCAACGCTCCGACAGGCTCCAGCAGATTTGTAAAATAAGAGGTCAGCACGGTACAGTAAATGGTGGACAAAATAAATTTTATGCCGAATTTCCATGTCCCCAATGCCAGAATCGGAATGTTCAAAAGGAATATCCAAGTACCTGTAGGAATACCGGGAATCACCCTGTTTAAAATAATGGAAATTCCGGACACTCCTCCCGGCGCCAGCATGTTAGGCGCCAGAAACAGGCTCAGCGCCGCTCCGTACAAAAGCGCCGCAGCCGTAATCACAAGATAATCCATTATTTTTCTTTTTAAGCTTTTCTTTCCCATACGAATCCCCTTTTATCCCTTTCTGTTTAATGTACCGCCGAAGGTAAATAATTATTCTTATACCTTCAAAAGTATATTGGGAAAGAGAAAAATGGAATCCTTTTAAATATTCGTCCGCACCAGCTTGGGTCTGTAACCTTCCTTCTCCAATGCTTCGATAATCTGTTTTTTATGTTCCGTGCCGAATGCTTCCATGGTAATGCGCAGCTCCACTGCTGCATTTCTGTTGATGGACACGAATTGGTTATGCTCCAATTTGATTACATTACCGTTTACATCCGCGATAATGCCGGATACCCTGTGCAGTTCGCCGGGCTTGTCCGGCAGAAGAACCGATACGGTGAAGATTCTGTCACGGAAAATCAATCCCTGCTGCACCACGGAGGACATGGTAATCACATCCATATTTCCCCCGCTCAAGATGGACACAATCTTCTTATCCCTCACATTCAGGTGTTTCAGGGCAGCTACGGACAAAAGCCCGGAATTTTCCACTATCATTTTATGGTTTTCCACCATATCCAAAAACGCCACTACCAGTTCTTCATCCTCAACGGTAATGATGTCATCCAGATTTTTCCGGATATAGGGAAACAGCAGACTGCCCGGAGTTTTTACCGCCGTACCGTCGGCAATGGTACTGACGCCCGGAAGGGTTGTCACTTCTCCCGCCTTTAAGGAAGCCTGCATACAGTTGGCGCCCGCAGGCTCCACCCCTATCACCTTGATTTTCGGATTTAAAAGCTTTGCCAGAGTGGACACGCCTGTAGCAAGGCCACCGCCGCCGATGGGCACCAGAATATAATCTACTACCGGAAGTTCTTTGATGATTTCCATGGCAATGGTCCCTTGTCCGGTAGCCACTCCCAAATCGTCAAAGGGATGGATAAAAGTATAGCCTTTTTCTTCAGCCAGCTCATATGCCCTTGTGCACGCCTCGTCATAGACATCTCCGTAAAGCACTACTTCCGCTCCATAGTTCTTGGTACGGTTTACCTTGATTAAGGGCGTGGTAGTAGGCATGACGATGGTTGCCTTCGCGCCAAAACATTTCGCCGCATAGGCAACACCCTGCGCATGATTGCCTGCGGAGGCTGTGATTAAGCCTTTCTGCCGCTCTTCCTCGGTCAAGGTGCTCATTTTATAATAGGCTCCCCTTAACTTATAAGCGCCGGTAAACTGCATATTTTCCGGCTTTAAATACACCTTGTTGCCGGTCTGCTCGCTGAAATAATCACTATAAACCAGCTTTGTTTCCAGCGTAACCTTTTTTACCGCCTCGCTGGCTTCCTCAAATTTTTTCAAAGTCAACATTTCCTCGCCCATAATTTAAACCTTCTTTCCTTTTATATTTCAAAGAGTGCATTTACAAACTCATCCGAATTAAATTTCTGTAAGTCCTCAATGGTCTCGCCCACCCCGATATATTTTACCGGAACGCCTAACTCCGATTGAATCGCCACGGCAATGCCGCCCTTGGCTGTTCCGTCCATCTTGGTCAGCACAATGCCGGTGAGCTTTGCCACCTCGCCAAACTCCCTTGCCTGCACTAATGCATTCTGCCCTGTGGTGCCGTCTAACACAATCAGATTTTCCCTGTGGGCATTGGGATATTCCCTATCAATGATACGGTTCATTTTTTTCAGTTCTTCCATGAGGTTTTTCTTGTTATGCAGCCTTCCTGCGGTGTCAATCAAAAGCACATCCACGCCCCTTGCCTTGGCGGCGCTTACCGCATCATACACCACACTTGCGGGATCGGCGCCCTCTGTCCCGCCAATCATGGGGACATCCGCTCTTCTCGCCCACTCTGCCAGTTGGTTCCCCGCTGCCGCCCGGAAAGTATCCGCCGCCGCAATCAAAACTTTCTTGCCGCTTTGTTTCAGCTTGCCTGCCAGCTTTCCCACTGTGGTGGTCTTCCCCACGCCGTTTACGCCGATTACCATAATAATGGACTGCTCTTTTTCAAACTCATAAGCCGTCTCATCTACCCGCATCTGTTCCTTTATACTGTCAATCAGAAGCTGCTTGCAGCCGGAAGGCTCCTTGATATGCTGCTCCTTCACCTGTTTTTTCAGACGCTCCACAATGGCTGTAGTGGCATTTACACCGATATCCCCCATAATCAGAACTTCTTCCAGCTCCTCATAAAAATCTTCGTCAATGGAGGAAAATCCGCTGAATGCGGAATCAATGCCCCTTACAATATTATCTCTGGTCTTGGTAAGCCCCGCTTTCAGGCGGGCAAAAAAACCCTTTTTCTCCGTTGTCCCGTTTTCTTCGGGATTGGAAGCTTCTTCCCATTCTCCGTTCATATTTCCTCTCATTCCGCCGCGCAAGCGGCATTTTAATCAGTGGGGACTTTGGGACGCGCAGCGTCACAAAATCCGAGATTGAAAATTTTTACACACTTAGTCCTCTAATTCTTTGTCAATCAGATTCACGCTGACAAGCGTGGACACTCCCTTCTCCTGCATGGTAATTCCATACAGCCTGTCCACCTGTTCCATGGTGCCTCTTCTGTGCGTGATCACAATAAACTGCGTGCTTCTGGTCAGTTTATGTAAATATTTTGCGAACCGCACCACATTGGAGTCATCCAGCGCCGCCTCAATCTCATCCAGAAGACAGAAGGGTGAAGGTTTTAAATTCTGGATGGCAAACAACAGCGCGATTGCCGATAATGCCTTCTCACCGCCGGAAAGCTGCATCATATTCTGCAGTTTCTTGCCGGGGGGCTGTGCGATAATGCGGATGCCCGCCTCAAGAATATCCTCGTCTTCCATGAGTTCCAGCGTGCCTTTTCCGCCTCCGAACAGTTCCTTGAACACCTTGTCAAACTCTCTGTTGATTTCCTCAAATTTCTCCGCAAACTGCTTTCTCATGGCGCTGTCCAGCTCTTCTATAATCCCCTCCAGCGTCTTTTCCGCTTCCACAAGATCCTCATGCTGGGTCTTCATGAAAGTATATCTCTCCATCAAGTTTTTGTAATCCTCAATGGCATTGACATTCACATCACCCAGCTTCTTAATCTGTTCCCTCAAAGAGCTGATCTCGCTCTTCATCGCGGATAAATCTGTCATTTCCTCATCCCGCATGGACGCCGCATCGCTTAAAGTAATCTCATATTCCGCCCACATATAATTAATCTGGGCTTCCACAGACTCCTGCAATTTCTCCCTCTGGGCATTCAGACGGTACACTTCCTTATCCAGAGAATTCATCTGCTCGGACAACTGCTCCCTGCTCCTAAAAAAGTTCTTCTGTTTTGTGCCGAGCTCTTCTTTGCGAACCACATTTTCCTTCAGCAGCTTCTCCGATTCATTCTGTTCGTCATAGGATGCGGTAATGGTTTTCTCCAACTCCAGAATATTTTGTTTCTTCCGCTCCACCTCGGAAGCATTTTCCGAAAGCGCAGTGAGAATCTCGGAAAGCTCCGCCTGCCTCTGTTTGATTTCTCCCTCGATACGGTCCACATTAGCCTGTTTAAACTGCTGTTCCTGCCGCAGCTTTCCAACCTTCAAATCCCATTGGGACACCTTTGTAGCCGCCTGAGTCTCCCGTTCTCTCATCTGCTCCAATTCTTCCTGAAAGACAAGAATCTGTTCCTGCGTCCTCTTTTCCAACGCCTCGCTGTCCGCCAGCTCTTTTTGAATGGAAGCCTTGCTCTCCTTGATTTCCAAAATCCGGCTCTCGATTTCCTGTTCTTCTTTCTTCAAAGACTGAACGCTCTGTGCTTCCTCTTCCATTCGTTCTCTTGCCTGACTGATATTCAGCCTTGCGGTATTCTGTTCTATAATCTTTTGCTGGATATCGGACTTTATGGTCTCCACATCCATCCTGAGCTTATTTCTTCTCTCTTTGATATCGCTTATTCTTTGATTTCCTTCCTGAATGGCCTCAAAAAGCCCCTTTACATTTTTTTCAAGTTCTTCTATTTCACGCCTTCGTCCTAATAAATTGCTGCTGTTTTTAAAAGCGCCGCCGCTGATGGCTCCTCCCGGCACCAGAAGTTCTCCCTCCAAAGTTACCATACGGATGCCATAGTCAAATTTACGGGCAATCTTTACGGCATTATCCACATTGTCCACCACGACAATGCGCCCCAGCATGGCTTTTGCCACATTGCGGTACTTGTCCTTCGTCTGCACCACTTCATCCGCCATGCCGATGACGCCCTTTTCCTTTAACGCATCGGAATTTTTAAATTCCTGAGGATGGGTAATGCTGGTAAGGGGCAGAAAGGTAGCTCTGCCCAGACGATTCGTCTTTAAATAGGCAATCATCTTTTTGGCAGTGTCCTCATTATCCGTGACAATATTTTGGATATTTCCGCCAAGCGCGGTCTCAATGGCGGTTTCATACTTTTTTTCCACCTTGATAATGTCCGCAACCACACCTACGATGCCTTTTTCCTTATCCTTCTGCTCCATAACCTTCTTTACGCTGCCGCCGTATCCCTCATAGCGTTCCGTCAGATTGGTCAGGGCTTCCAACTTGGATTTTTCCTGATGATACAGGCTCTGATCTTCCCGAAGTTTGGCATCCGTTCCCGCAAGGGTTCCCTTCATCTCTCCCAGCTCTTTTTCGCAGGAAGCCTCCTGCTCGTTCAAAAGAGCCAGCTCCTCGCTTGCCTTTTGGAAAATTTCTTCCAGATTCTTAAGGTTCTCCTCCCTCGCCACTTCATCGGATTTGGCGCGGAGAATCCGGGAATTCAGCTCTGCCCTGCGGATATTGACCTGCTCGGTCATGCTGTCAAAACGCCCCATCTTGGACTTGACGCCGGCACGCTGGTTCAATTCTCCGATAATGGTATTTTTACCGTCTTCTATGCTTTGATTCAACTCTTCGATTTTTTGCTGAACCGCTTCCAGCTCCGCTCTCATCTTTTCGGCGGTATCGGTAATCTCCCGCACATCTTCATCCACATCTTTTTTATCCGTGAGAATGGCTTCTTTTTCCTGATTGCCTGCAGCAATCTCTTCCTCCAGCGTATTCTTTCGATTGCTCAAATGGGTCTCACTGCCTTTGGCAGAGTTAATCTGCTCCTTTAAGACATTGATTTCTCCCTCCAGCTTTCCCCTAAGAAGCCCTGTGTCGGTAAGACTGTTTCTCGCCTGTTCAATGGCCTCGTCCAGAGTCTCTATCTCTTCCTGTATCCGCTCATACTCTTCTTTAATGCCCTCATATTTTTCCGTGGTCTGTTCCAAGTCGCCGCTTGCGACCTGATATTTCTCCTCAATGCTCTGAAGCTGCTCCCTTAAGCGTTTGTTTTCCAGCAGGAAAGTATTGACATCCAATTTTTTTAACTCTTCCTTTTTGCGCAGATAAATCCTTGCGGTTTCCGACTGCTTTTCAAGGGGTTCCACCTGTTTCTCAAGCTCCGCCAAAATGTCCGTCACGCGGACCAGATTCTGCTTCTCACTCTCCAGCTTGGTCTGTGCCGCAGCCTTACGGCGCTTAAATTTTACAATGCCCGCCGCCTCATCAAAAAGTTCCCTTCTCTCCTCCGGTTTTCCGCTTAAAATTTTATCAATCTGACCCTGACCGATAATGGAATATCCCTCTTTGCCGATTCCGGTATCATAAAAAAGCTCATTCACATCCTTGAGCCTGCAAAGCGTACCGTTGATCAGATATTCACTTTCTCCGGAACGGTAAATTCTTCTGGCAACCGTCACTTCCTCATAATCGATGGCAAGCTGGTGGTCGGAATTGTCCAGAGTAATCGCCACATATGCATAACTTAAAGGCTTTCTGGTTTCTGTTCCCGAGAAAATGACATCCTGCATGCTGGCGCCGCGGAGCTGCTTGATTCTCTGCTCTCCCAGCACCCACCGCACCGCATCCGCAACATTACTCTTTCCGCTTCCGTTGGGTCCCACGATACCCGTGATTCCGTTGTGAAACTGAAAGACTATTTTATTTGCAAATGATTTGAAACCGTGTACCTCAATACTTTTTAAATACATATCCTCTATCCCTCAATAGCAGAAGCGCTTTATATGCCGCCTGCTGCTCCGCCGCCTTTTTGCTTTTTCCGCTTCCCCTGCCAAGGCTCTCTCCCTCCATGAACAATTCCACCTGAAATACCTTGTCATGCTCCGGTCCGCTTTCCTCTAAAAGTTCATAATGAAATTCTTTTTTTAATTTACCCTGTATCAGTTCCTGCAGATTGCTTTTACTGTCATAAAAAAGGCTCTTATCTTCCAAATCGGACAATATGAATCGACTGATAAAGTCTCTGGCAGGCTCCATTCCCCCGTCCAGATAAATGGCGCCAATCACGGCCTCCATCACATCGGAAATAATACTGTCCCGGTTTCTTCCGCCGGTACTCTCCTCGCCCCTTCCAAGCAAAATAAAATTCTTCAGCTCCAAGTCATTGGCACAGAATGCCAGCGCAGGCTCGCACACCATGGACGCCCGCAGTTTGGTAAGTTCTCCCTCCGGTATGTCGGGATGCTCCTTAAAAAGGAACTCGCTGGACACCAATTCAAGCACTGCATCCCCCAGAAATTCCACCCGCTCATAGTTCCCGATTTTGTTGATTTTCTGTTCATTGGCAAAAGAGCTGTGGGTCAACGCCTGCTTTAAAAAAGCCCTATTGTTAAATTTATAGCCTATTTTGTCTTCCAAGGCTTCCAATGTGTATTTTTCTGATATAATGCCTTTCACCCTAACCTCCCTGATTCCGCTTCAGCGGAATCTCAAATCCGGATGAAAAACGCCGCACTTCAGGCGTTTTTCGGGGTGAAACATAGAATTTCTTCACGAAGCAGCTCTTGCTGCGAGTGAAAATTGCCAAAGGCAATTAGAAATTCTTTTCACCCTAACCTCCCTGATTCCGCAAAACGAAAAATATTCCCGAATAGAAATCATAGACTCAATCCGGGAATACCATAACATTCAGATTTAGTTCAAAGCTTTCTTAATCATCTCTACAGCCTGATCCACTGTAGCAATCTGTTCTGCAGTCTCAGCCGGAATCTCAATATCAAACTCTTCTTCGATTCCCATAATAATCTGATACACATCTAAAGAATCAGCTCCCAGATCATCGGTAAAAGTTGTCTCCGGTTTAATTTCCTCCGGGTCTACATTCAGTACCTCGGCAATGATTTTTTTCAGCTTTTCAAGTTCCATATTTTGTTCCTTCTTTCTTGTTTTATTTAATTTTCAAGGACAATCTTCTCCTTGATTTTTTCGTTAATCTTTTGCTCCTTAAATGTAATGCACTGCAAAACGGAGTTTTTGATTTCAACTGCCTTGCTGCTTCCGTGCGTCTTAACCACCAGACCGTTTAAGCCCAAAAGGGGCGCACCGCCGTACTCTTCCAAATCAAAAGATTTCAATGTCCTTTTCAAAGCGGGCTTTACCAACATTGCGCCTATCTTGCTGCGCAGGGAAGTCATCATGCTTCCCTTTATTTTTTGAATCAGGATTCCGCCCACGCCCTCGTACATTTTCAGGATAACATTTCCCACAAACGCCTCGCATACCACAATATCCACCGCTCCGGCGGGAATATCCCTCGCCTCGACGCTTCCCACAAAATTAATGTCGGGACAATTTTTTAAAAGCGGATATGTTTCCTTTACCAGAGCATTTCCCTTCTCTTCCTCCGCACCG
Source organism: Lachnoclostridium sp. (assembly GCA_023664665.1). Classification (GTDB taxonomy): domain Bacteria; phylum Bacillota; class Clostridia; order Lachnospirales; family Lachnospiraceae; genus Acetatifactor. Next base: position 18,244 of record JAMPEY010000032.1, on the reverse strand, counting down.
ATGTTTACAATACCCACCTTGGGATTTTTTACTCCCATGACATTTTCCATATATACGCTGCCCATCTTGGCAAACTGCACCAGATGCGAAGGTCTTGCGTCCACATTCGCGCCGCAGTCCAATAACAGACTCACACCGTCTGCCGTGGGAATCAGCGGAGCAAGGGGCGGTCTCTCCACACCCTTGATACGGCCTACAATAATCTGTCCGCCTACCAGCACAGCACCGGTGCTTCCGGCGGACACAAGAGCGTCACAGCTTCCGTCTTTCACCATATACATAGCTTTTACAATGGAGGAATCCTTTTTCTTGCGGATTGCCATAACCGGAGGCTCCGCCATTTCAATTACTTCCCCTGCGTGTACGATTTCAAGCTGCTCTTCCTTATAGGTATACTTCTTCAGCTCTTCCCTGATGGCAGGCTCTTTTCCCACCAGAAAGACCTTGACCCTCTTGTCTTCATTTATGGCTTCCACTGCACCCTTCACAATCTCCGCAGGAGCATTGTCGCCGCCCATGGCGTCCACCGCCACATTTACAAAATCAGCCATCTGTCCGTTCCCTTCCAAAATACTATAGCCAAACACCTTATTTTAATATACTAGACCCCTATGCAAAAATCAAGTAAAAAATTACAAAAAAGACCCTCCCCATAGGGAAAAATTCTCCCATAGGGAAAGGTCCTGTTCTGCCAAAATATCAGTCAGCATTTACGACCTGCTTCTTGTTGTAAGAACCGCAAGCCTTGCAAACTCTGTGAGGCATCATCAAAGCACCGCATTTACTGCACTTTACCAATGCGGGAACACTCATTTTCCAGTTTGCTCTTCTCTTATCTCTTCTGCTCTTGGAAGATTTATTCTTAGGACAAATAGACATCTTTACACCTCCTTATTCGCATTAAAAATATCACCTATCACTGCCATGCGGGGATCCGGCACAAAAGTGTCACAGCCGCATTCTTTCATATTCCGATTCTGTCCGCACACCGGGCACACGCCTTTACAGTCTTCCCTGCACAGAATCTTCATAGGCCAGTTTTCCAAAATTTCCTGATACACAAAAGCTTCCGTGTCTAATCGGAAATCCTCCATAAACTGACGGCTGTCCGATTCCTCCTCATCCTCTGTTTGCACATCCGGAGAAATCACAATTCTCTCAAAGGAAAGCTCCAAGTCCACAGGCGTTTGGGTAAGGCACCTGTCACATTCGGCGGCAAAACTTATCTTTGCCCGACCCTCCATCTTGGCTTTTCCCATACCGATATTGGCAAAAGTAAAAGCTATGGGAGTCTTGTCCGTCACTGCGAAATCCCCTAATTTGCTCTTAAAGCTTTCCAGCTCTATCGGCACGGTATATTCCGCTGTTTTTCCTTCTAATGTTAAGACATCGGATAAATTGATTAACATATCAGCTCCTATGCTACAGCTACATGCACAACATACATGTATGCTGTACATCCTCTGCATGTTGCACACTGATTCATTATACCTACGGAAAAGGTATTTGTCAACAATTATTTTTTACTCTTCCGGGGCGCAGTCTTCTTTATCGGAGTATGCTTGCGGATTCTCTGCTCGATTACCTTTGTCAGCTCCTCTTCCGTATAAGGGATAAACTGTAAAATACTCAGGGACAGGGGGGCAAGCTTCACGGTAATGGACTGCATTCTCTCATCCCAGCGGATATCCTGCGCCTTCTTTACCCTTTCGTTTACTATACCGCTTCCGCCATACTTAATATTATCGGTATTGAAAATCTCCTTGTATTTGCCCTCATAGGGAACACCCGTGGTAATCTCCTGCTCCACTCCGGCAAAGTTTGCCACCACTAAAAGCATATCCTCCGGGTCGGAACCGTTTCTCACATAGGACAAATAACAGTCGTCTCCGGAAATATTGTTCATCCATTCAAAACCTTCCGGCTCCCCGTCCAGTTCATACAGCGCTTTCTGACTTTTGTACAGACCGTTTAAATCTTTTACCAAAAGGGCAATTCCCTCATGCTCGGGATTCTGCCTCAAATCCCATTCCACTCTTCTGGCTTCGTTCCACTCGTCAAACTCACCGATATCCTGTCCCATAAACAACAGTTTTTTACCGGGATGGGTCATCATATAAGCATAGGTCAGGCGTAAGTTTGCAAACTTCTGCTCCCTTTCTCCGGGCATCTTTCCCACCATGGTAGCTTTGCCGTGCACCACCTCGTCGTGGGAGAATACCAATATAAATTTCTCGCTGTAAGCATAAATCATGCTGAATGTCAATTCCCCGTGATGATGGCTTCTGAAATACGGGTCATACTGGATATACCTTAAATAATCATTCATAAAGCCCATATTCCACTTTAAGTCGAAACCCAGACCGCCTTCCTTGATATCCCCGGTAATCATGGGGAACGCCGTGCTTTCCTCTGCGATGGACAGCACGCCGGGGTCACGCTTCTTTAAAATGGAATTGAAATGTCTGATCATTTCAATGGCTTCCAGATTTTCCTTCCCGCCATACATATTGGCAACCCACTCTCCGTCGTTTTTGCCGTAATCCAGATAGAGCATGCTTGCCACAGCATCCATACGGATTCCGTCCGCATGAAATTTTTCCACCCAGAACAGCCCATTGGCAATCAGATAATTGGACACCTCCGGTCTGCCATAATTGTAAATCAATGTTCCCCAATGGGGATGACAGCCCTGTCTGGGGTCCTGATGCTCATAAAGACAGGTTCCGTCAAAATTGGAAAGCCCGTAAGCATCTCTCGGAAAATGTGCCGGAACCCAATCCAGAATCACGCCAATCCCCGCCTTATGCAGTTCGTTGACAAAATACATAAAGTCTTCGGGAGAACCGTATCTCGCCGTAGGAGCATAATAACCGATAACCTGATATCCCCATGAACCGTCAAGAGGATGCTCCATCACCGGCATTAACTCCACATGAGTATATCCCATCTCTTTTACATAGGAGATTACTTCGGGGGCAATTTCCCTGTAATTGGCATAAGCCTTCCCCTGCTTCGGCTCCACAAAGGACCCCAGATACATTTCATATACGCTTATAGGCGCATTGCCCGTCTGGAATTTTTCGCGATTTTTGATGAATTCGGCGTCCTCCCAACGAAAAGCATTTAAATCGGCAATTACGGAGGCGTTTTCCGGTCTCATCTGAGCCGCGTTACCGTAAGGGTCCGACTTTAAATAAGTAAGCCCCGTCTTCAACTTAATTTCAAATTTGTAATTATCCCCACATTTTGCGCAGGGCACAAAAAGCTCAAAAATACCCGCATCCTTGATTCTGCGCATTTGATGAATGCGTCCGTCCCATCCGTTGAAATCGCCTACCACACTGATTCGCATGGCGTTCGGAGCCCAGACCGCAAAATAAGTCCCGGATTCTCCGTCCAAGGTCATGGGATGTGCTCCAAGCTTTTCATAAACGGTATAATGGATTCCGTTTTTGAATTTCTCCACATCGCTTTCCGTAATCTGGATTTTATGGCGGTAAGGGTCGCCCGTCACCCATGTCTTTTTCTCGGGATAAGTCACCACATAGCGGTAAAATCCTAATTCTTTTACGGGAATTAACGCCGCAAAATATCCTTCCTCTTCAGCGACCTCCATCTTGGCTTCTTTATGGTCTTGTGTGTCCTCCTCAAAGTCCCACTGCACCGCAACCTTTAAAGCGCCGGGAAAATATGCCTGCAAAAGAGTCTGGCTTCCGGCTTTGTGAGGTCCCAGCAGCTCATGGGGATTGTCACATTCCGAATACATGATTTCCTCTATCTTTGCCCAATTCATCAATTTATACAGTTTATTTGTCATAATAATAACCTCCGTCCCGCCGCCTTTTTTGTTGGCGACACACAATATGAAAATCTTTTCACACTTCCCGTCATGCCTGCTCATCAGACACAAACAATTCGTACAAACTCGGAAGAATCCGCTTGCGGATTCTTCCCGGAATGATTTAGATTTTCCATGCGCTTCAGCGCTATGGTTGGGTTCTTTCCGACCTTAGAAAACCTTCATTCCCGGAATGATTTAGATTTTCTTAGGTTGGGTTCTTTCCGACCTTAGAAAATCTTCATTCCCGGAATGATTTAGATTTTCTTAGGTTGGGTTCTTTCCGACCTTAGAAAACCTTCATTCCGTTCACACCTATAACTCATGCAGGAACAGACCGCTCCGCAGTTTCGGCTCAAACCATGTAGATTTGGGAGGCATCAGCCTGCCTGCGTCCGCCACCTCAAACAGCTCGCCTATGGAAGTGGGATACATGGAAAACGCTGCCTTCATATCCGTGTCCGCCCTTCTCTCCAATTCCTTAAGTCCTCTGATTCCGCCCACAAAATCAATCCGCTTGTCCGTCTTAGGGTCCCCGATTCCCAAAACGGGAGCCAGCAGATAATCCTGAAGCAGGGATACATCCAGCCCCGCCACTACATCTTCACTCTTTATTTCTTCCTTCGCAGTAAGAGCATACCACATTTTTTCCAGATACATACCAAAATTCCCCTTTTTTGTGGGGGTATAGGGGGTGCTTCCCATCTTCTCTATGATAAAACTTTCACCCACTTTCTGTAAGAATTCCTCCACAGAAAGACCGTTCAGATCCTTTACCACTCTGTTATAATCCAAAATATGCAGCTCATCGTCCGGAAACAATACGGAAAGGAAATAATTGTACTCCTCTTTTCCGCTATAGTCCGGATGTTCCTCCCTTCTCTTAAGCCCCACCTTCACCGCGGAAGCGCAGCGGTGATGCCCGTCTGCAATATAAAGGGCGGGAAGAGCCTTAAAAGCTTCCGAAACAGCTTCTACCTGTCTGCTGTCATCAATCACCCATACCCTGTGTCCGACACCGTCCTCCGACACAAAATCATATACGGGGGATTTTGCCTTTTCGCTGTCTACAATTTCCCTCAGTGTCTGATTGGCACGGTATGCCAGAAAGATAGGTCCCGTCTGCATATTGCAAATATCCACATGCCGGATGCGGTCCTGCTCCTTGTCCGCTCTGGTGTTTTCATGTTTTTTGATTATCTGATTCTGATAATCGTCTATGGACGCACAGGCGACAATACCGGTCTGGCTCCTCCCCTGCATGGTCTGTTCATACAGATAATAGCAGGGGTTTTCATCCTGAATAAATCTTCCTTCCCCTATCTGCTCCTGCAGCATACTATGTGCCTTCTCATAAACCTCCGGCGCATAAGTATCCACTTCCGGTCCAAACTGAGTCTCCGCCCGGTCGATTCCCAGAAAGGAATAAGGATTGTTCTTCACTACTTCACAGGCTTCCTCCCTGTTGTAAACATCATAGGGAAGCGCCGCAATTTTGCTCTCAAGGCCCTGCTTAGGACGATACGCCCGAAAAGGTCTGACTTGTGCCATATGTATTCTCCTTATAAAATTTTTGATGATTCACAAACCGCATATAATACTCTTATTAGATATTTTAACAAATAAAACTATACATAACAAGCATCAAGTGATAAAATTAGTATATGTTTGACATTACAATTGACTTTTTTTAAGTCCTCACATATAATAAACATAGAGAAGCACTGTGACAAGCGGTTAGCTTCCGTGTAAGGTGTTAATATTGATCAGACAACCGTTCACTTGGCCGAGTGGCGGTTGTTGTTTTTTACAATTATCGTAACGGTATATTTACCGATATGTAATGTAATACGCATAAGCTTCACCCCCTTTCGAGGGATGTAAGCCAACCGCCTGCCGCTATGCAGTGCTTCCCGTCCATATAGGACGATTTCATTGTACCAATCCCTCTATTGTTTGTCAATGAATGCTTTTTCGTCATCTTTTCGCAATATTGGAATTCTTACAAATAAAACTATACATAACGAGCATCAAGTGATAAAATATATTTTGAGCACAAATTTTCAGTAAGGAGTGAAAGTAACATGACAGATGAAAACAGAAAAATCTTAGATAGAATCAACAAATACGCCGAAGAGGTGATGGGGAACATCGACCCGCAGAAGGTTCAGGTGTCCGTCCAACTTGACAAGCTGCGCCCCATTATGGAGGAAATCGCTGCGGAAAAACAGATGAGCCTTGAGGACTTTTTTATCTTATATATGGACCTGCAGAGCGAAGCTTCCTGCCTCTCCGACCGGAAGCTCAGGGAGGAATTAAAGGACTTAAATGATGGGGACGGCTCGCCTCTTTTATACCGATAGCCATTAGGCGATTGCGAAACTCTGTTTTTTGCACAATTCGTTTTACGAAGAGGGAGTTTCGCAATTACCTACCGATAATCATATATGTATAAAAAACCAAAAATCGCCGTTTTTAAGCGGCGATTTTTTATCTCATTTTGGATACGGCGGCTGCGCCCTATTCTTGATTCTGCGGGCACTCTCTGAATCAGAGAAGCCCTGATACAGCGCCCTCTACGGTTCGTGGAGGCAATTCTATGGAAAAACAGTTCCTAATTATGCGGCTTTCCCCTATATTGATAACGGATGCAGGAGCGGAAGGCTGCATAAATAAGGATGAAGGAGGTAAAGATTGAAAATTAAAAATTTTCAATCTCGGAATTTGTGATGCTGCGCATCCCAAAGTTCCCACTGATTAAAATGCCGTTTGCACGGCGGAAAGAGAGGAAGAAATGGACCAAATTAAAATTGGAAAATTTATTGCAAGCATAAGAAAGGGAATGGGGATGACCCAGAGACAATTAGCAGACGAAATCGGTGTCAGCGACAAAACCATCTCCAAATGGGAAACCGGAAATGGTATGCCTGAGCTGTCTTCCGTGATGCCGCTTTGTCAAATTTTACAGATTAATGTAAATGAACTTTTATCAGGGGAGCACCTGTCGGAGGACAGCTATTCCCGGAAAGCGGAGGAAAATATGATGAATCTTATACATGAAACAGAAAAAAGCAAACAAGAAAATAAAAGCAGTCTGATATTCAGAATCCTGAGCCTGATACTGAATATCATCGCCCTCGTAATGCTGTTCCTGCTCATTGGGCTGGATATGCCTACCGCACTCTGGTTAGATCCGCCCACATTTCTGATTATACTGTTTGTGGCAACTTTAGCGTTAAGCGTATCAGGGCAGTGGAAATATTTCTTTCAGGCTTTTTCCATATTCTTTCACATTCGGAAAGAATATACCGAAAAAGAAGCTGCTTACTGCAGCAATGCCATAAAGCTTGCCGGCAACGCCTCTCTTATAACCGGGGCTCTGGTTACCGCCCAAGGTTTCATTTATGCCGTTTTTAGTATATCCCTGCAGGATAATTTAGATTTCTTTCTCATGCAGGCGGGCGCAACCTTTCCCATATGCCTGCTGGGAATCTTTTATGGGTGCATTCTTTATCTCTTGCTGCTGCCCGTAAAGAGCAGGCTCACGCTGCTTTGCCAGAAGCTTCATTACAATGATAATTAGGAGTTCAAAACCGCCTTGCGCTCTTTCCAGTCCGGCATCAGCTTTGCCACAAAAGCATAAAAATCTTTTGAGTGATTGGGATGGATAAAATGCGCAAATTCATGGAGAACCACATATTCAATACTTTCCCTCGGCGCTTCTATCAGTCTGCTGTTTAAGGTAATAATGCCCCGGACAGGCTGACAGGAGCCCCAGCGGGAGGTCATACGCCTTATTTTTATCTGCGGATATGCGATGCCGTATTCCTCAAACGCCGGATAGATTTCCTGACAAATCCGGTCAAACACTTCCCTCTGAAGACTCTGCAGCCACTTATTCATAAGCTTTTCTTTTCTCTTAAAATCATCCTTGTCCTTCACAAAAAGAAAAAGCGCAGAGCCCTCCGCACAGACCCTCTCACCTGACTCTGCCGCATTCCCCGCCGCTATTTCCTGCACCTGAAGAGTCAGATGTCTTCCCAGAATCATAAAATCTTCCCCGCTTACATACTGTTTTGGAGTCATGGGATGCATCTGCTGTCTCTCCCGGAATTTTTCCAATACCTGAAAAATATATTCCTGATTTTTCTGCACAAACTCATCAATAAATGCCGTCGGAACCCTTGTATTCGCCGATACCAGAATCCTCCCGTCCGATTTTATCCGTAAGTTTATGTTTTTTTACTTTTTTTCTCGTAAGCTGATAAGTAAGCGCCCCTCTTTCACAAGGGACGCTCCTTAATTCTATAAGAACTTTCTTATTCACATTACCTCTCCATTCCGCCGCCTTCGGCTGGCGACACAAGTAGTAATGAAAAACGCCGGTTTTGCGTTTTTCGGTGTGAAGATCTAGAATTTCTTAGTCCGCGTCCTCTGCGGGCTTAGAAATTCTCTTCACACTTCTCACCCTGAATACCCCTTCAATCTTCTCCAAGGCTTCCACGATTTCTCTCGTAGGCGCGCTTTCCACATCCAGCATGGTATAAGCCACTTCGCCTTTGGACTTATTGGTCATATTGCTGATGTTGATACCTTTTTCGCCGAATTCCGCAGTAAATTTGGTAATCATATTTGCCATATTTTTATGGAAAATCGCCACTCTGCCTGCCACTGTGCAGACTCCCATGTCGCAGGTGGGATAATTTACGCTGTTGCGGATATTCCCGTTTTCCAGATAGTCCATCAATTCTTCCACCGCCATCTTTGCACAGTTATCTTCGGACTCCTCCGTGCTGGCTCCCAGATGGGGAATCACGATGCAGCCCGGCTGTCCCGCCGTAACGGGATTGGGAAAATCAGATACATAACGCGCAACCCTGCCGCTTTGAATGCCGTCCAGAACATCCTGCTCGTTTGCAAGAAGGTCTCTTGCAAAGTTCAGAATTACCACGCCGTCTTTCATCTTATCGATAGCATCCTTATTAATCATGCCTTTGGTAGAATCCAAAAGGGGCACATGGATGGTGATATAATCACATTCCGCATAAATTTCTTCCACATTCAGAACATGCTTTACATTGCGGCTGATATTCCATGCCGCATTCACGGACAGATAAGGGTCATAGCCATATACTTCCATACCGAGACTGATTGCGGTATTTGCAATCTTACAGCCAATGGCGCCCAGACCGATAACGCCCAGCTTCTTTCCCATAAGCTCCGTCCCCGCAAATTTCTTTTTCTCTTTCTCGGCAGTCTTGGCAATATTCTCGTCTTTGCTGTTATCCTTTACCCATTCGATACCGCCCATGATATCCCGGGCAGCCAACAGCATGCCTGCAACTACCAGCTCTTTCACTCCGTTGGCATTCGCGCCGGGGGTATTGAAAACTACCACGCCCTTTTCCGCACATTTATCCAAAGGGATGTTATTGGTGCCGGCGCCTGCCCTTGCCACTGCAAGCAGACCGTCCGGCAGCTCCATCTCATGCATGGAAGCGCTTCTTACCAAAATACCCTCCGCCTCATTTACATCCTCTGTCAACTGATAGTTCCCTGTCAGATTGACAAGCCCTACCTGTGAAATAGGGTTTAAGCAATTTATCTTATACATCTGCGGTTCTCCTTTTCTTGTCTTTATCGGGCAGTCATACGATTACTTTGTATTTTCCGCCTCAAACTTCTTCATGAATTCAACCAGCTTTTCCACTCCTTCAATGGGCATTGCATTGTAAATGCTGGCACGCATGCCGCCCACGGTTCTGTGTCCCTTTAAGTTCACAAATCCTGCTGCCGTAGCTTCCTTTACAAACTTGGCATCCAGCTCCTCATCACCGGTTACGAAAGGCACATTCATCAATGAGCGGTCTTCCTTGCGCACGGTTCCCTTAAACATCTTGCTCTCATCAAGAAAATCATAAAGAATCTTAGCCTTCTTCTCGTTATGCTCCTTCATTGCGGAAAGTCCGCCCATTTTCTTAATCCACTTAAATACCTTTCCGCAGATATAAATACCATATGCGGGAGGAGTATTGTACAGGGAATCATTGTCCGCATGGGTCTTATAACGCAGCATGGTAGGGGTGCCGGGAAGCACATCCTCCGTAATCAAATCTTCCCTGATAATCACGATAACCACACCGGCAGGCCCGATATTCTTCTGAACACCGCCATAGATAACGCCATACTTGGTCACATCCACAGGCTCCGACAGAAAACAGCTCGACACATCCGACACCAGAATCTTGCCTTTGGTGTTGGGCAGGGTCTTAAACTTTGTGCCGTAAATTGTGTTATTTTCACAGATATACACATAGTCCGCATCCTCGCTTATGGGTAGGTCGGAGCAGTCCGGAATATAGGAAAATGTCTTGTCTTCGGAAGAGGCAATCTTATTTGCCTTTCCATAAATTAAAGCCTCCTGATAAGCTTTCTTAGCCCATTGTCCCGTAACGATATAGTCCGCAACCTTATTCTTCATCAGGTTCATGGGAATCATTGCAAACTGCTGGCTTGCACCGCCCTGTAAAAACAGGACTTTATAATTGTCGGGAATATTCATAATCTCCCTTAAGTCGGCTTCCGCCTCTTTGATAATATTGTCATAGGTCTTGGAACGGTGGCTCATCTCCATTACAGACATTCCGCTTCCCTTGTAATCCATCATTTCATCTGCCGCTTCCTTGAGCACTTCCTCCGGAAGAACCGCAGGACCCGCAGAAAAGTTATAAACTCTTGACATTTTTCAAACTCCTCCTCTTAGGCATCCGTTTTTTAAACCATAAATATAGAATAATCTTTCCTGCCCCATTCGTCAACTGCATTTTTTAATATTCAGTAGAACATTATCACCGGCAGCCCGATTTCCGCTTTCTCATAAAGCTCTTTGATGGCGTCATCCGGCATGTTGACACAGCCGTGGGAGCCGTCCTCCAAATAGATACTGCCGCCGAATTCACTTCTCCAATCGGCGTCATGAAGCCCGATATTTCCGTTTACGGGCATCCAGTATTTTACCGGACTGACATAATCCCGTCCCCGCAGAACACAGTTTCTCGCCTTGCTGTAGACAAAACTCACGCCTTCCGGCGTACTCCTTTTCTTTGCCATATCCCCTGTGACGATATCGCATTCTATTAAAAGCTCTCCCTCTTCATAGTAGTACAGCTTCTGCTGGGTCATGTCAACCTCCACATAAGTATCGCCGATATCGTTTTTTCCCTGCACCTTCGCCATTTTATCATATTCCGGCACATGGTACTGTGTTTCTCCCGTGCGCAGCTCTTCCTTCAAAAGGTTGTCCGTCAGAAAAGCTGTCTCCTTTTTCCGGTTCAGCAGATTTCCGTAAGTGCCTCCGTCTATCAGCATTTCCTTCCCGCGGGTACTCATAAACTTATGGGTTTTTCCATAGGTGTCATAGGCATCCGCCCATGCCTCCACAGCCTCTTTTACGGCATCCTCATCCAAAACCACCTGTCCGTTTTTATCCAAAAGCGGCAGCCCCTCCGAATCGGTTTCGATAAAATATGCCATCTGCCCCGGACTCCAGAAAAATTCTTCCGTTCCCATATCATATATCACATTCCATTTCTGAAAATCCTCCACTGTCTCATAAAGCGCCTGAAGGTTTTCATGCTCCTTCGTCAAGGGAAGATCATAATAGCCGCCCAACTCCTCCAGAGAAATCTCCCTCTCGCCGGCATTCACCTTTTCCACCAATACCTCAAAAGCTTTTTTCTCGTCCATGCGGTTATGAAAACCGTCCTTTAAAACCCAGCCCTGTTCTTCGTTACGGCTTAAGGAAAATTCCACGGGTCTGTTCATCTGGTCCGCCACAGGCTCCAGACGGCAGAAAAGCTCTTTTAAGGCATCCCTATCATAGGTTTCATTCGGCTGCAAATTGTAATTTCTGTGCAGAGTGATATAATCCGTCCATAAATAAGGATTCTGCTCCTGCATATAACGGTTTAATGCGGTCCGGTAATCCGCCTCATACCCGGCGTCTTTCAAATCAATATGATAGTTTTTTCCGTCTTTATCGGTAATTTGAATAATCGGAGCCTTTGTCTGCCGCAAAAGCTCCGAATTCACTTCCTCCACGGATTTTCCCGTACAATAAATACCGTTGATCCATGTATTTAAGCCAAATCCCCTGCGATAGTAAAACGCCAGCAGGAAATAACCTAAAAACCCCAGAAGCATCCCTATTAAAATTACCAGAAGGATAAGTTTTCTTTTTATCATTTCAAATCATCCCCGTCAAAAACTTCGCTGATGGGCGCGCCTGCGGGAACCATGGGGAATACCTTATCATCCTCCGGAATCACACATTCAATCAGCACGGGAGCCTTCAGGGCAATCGCTCTCTCAATGGCAGGGGCAACCTCCTCTTTCGTGGACACGCGGATGGCAGCGCAGCCCAGCGCCTCCGCCACTTTACAGTAATCCACCTTGTCGTTTAACACAGTCTGGGAATAACGCTTTCCGTAAAACAATGTCTGCCACTGTCTCACCATGCCCAGCACATGATTATTGATCACTACCTGTATAATGGGAATATTGTAACGGCTTGCCGTTGCCAGTTCGTTCATATTCATGCGGAAACATCCGTCCCCCGCAATATTAATGCAGATTTTGTCCGGCTGTCCCACCTGTGCGCCGATGCAGGCTCCCAGACCATAGCCCATGGTGCCTAAGCCCCCGGAGGACAAAAAAGTGCGGGGCTTGGTATATCGATAATACTGTGCCGCCCACATCTGATGCTGTCCCACATCCGTAGTGATAATGGCATCGCCCCCCGTAATGCGGTCGATTTCCTCTATCACATAGGGGCAGGACAAAGAGTCCTTCCCGTATTTTAAAGGATACTTTTCCTTTAACTCCCGAATCTGCGCCATCCATTCACTGTGGTCCTGCTGCTTCAGTCTGGCGTTCAAATCGGACAATGTTTTTTTCAAATCTCCCACCAGAGAAGCATCCACCCTGATATTTTTATTGATTTCCGCCGCATCGATATCTAATTGGATAATCACGGCGTCTTCCGCAAACTTCTTGGGATTGCCGATAACACGGTCGGAAAATCTTGCCCCCAGCGTGAGAAGCAGATCGCACTGACTCACTCCCAGATTGGACGCCTTGGTGCCATGCATGCCTATCATGCCCGTATAACGGGGACTGCGTCCGTCAAATCCGCCTTTTCCCATCAGCGTATCGCAGACCGGGGCGTCCATCAGCTCCGCAAGCTCGGCAACCTCTTTCGTTGCCTCGGAAATAATGGCTCCGCCTCCCAGATAAATAAAGGGCTTCTTTGCGCGGCTGATATATTCCACAATTTTTTCCATTTCCTCCTGTGTATATTTACTCTCACGCTCTTCTGCAGGAATCTCCATGGGCGTAAATTCACAGGAAGCGGCAGTCACATCTTTTGTGATATCCACCAGCACGGGACCGGGTCTTCCGCTCATTGCGATATGGAAAGCCTTACGCAGGGTATCCGCCAAGTCTTCCACATTTTTTACGATATATCCATGCTTGGTAATGGGCATGGTCACTCCCGCAATATCAACCTCCTGAAAACTGTCCTTGCCAAGCAGGGGCAGCGTCACATTGGCAGTAATCGCCACCATGGGAACGGAATCCATATAGGCGGTGGCGATTCCCGTTACCAGATTGGTTGCGCCGGGACCGCTGGTCGCCATGCAGACTCCCACCCTGCCGGTAGCTCTTGCATAGCCGTCAGCCGCATGGGCTGCACCCTGTTCATGAGAAGTCAGGATATGTCTGATTTCATTGCTGTGTTGATACAGTGCATCATAAATATTCAAAATAGCGCCGCCCGGATAACCAAACACCGTATCCACGCCCTGCTCTTTTAAACACTCTATAACGATTTCCGAACCGTTCAAAAGCATTGTTTTGTCCTCCCATCACTTAACGCTTTATCTCGAGAACCGCACCGGTATTGCCGCTTGTAACCATCTCCCTGTAGCGGGACAGATAGCCGGTGGTAATCTGCGGCTCTCTGGGCTGCCATTTTGCGCGTCTCTCATTCAAAACTTCATCGGACACCAATACATCCAGCTTGTTTTCGGGAATATTGATGCTGATGATATCTCCCTCTTCCACCAGCGCAATGGGACCGCCCACTGCCGCTTCCGGAGACACATGTCCGATGGACGCCCCCCTGGATGCGCCGGAAAAACGCCCGTCCGTAATCAGCGCAACGCTGGAACCAAGCCCCATGCCTGCAATGGCCGATGTGGGATTTAACATCTCTCTCATGCCCGGACCGCCTTTGGGTCCCTCATAACGGATGACTACCACATCTCCGGCAACGATTTTGCCGCCCTTAATCGCTTCAATAGCGTCTTCTTCACAGTCAAATACTCTCGCAGGGCCTTCATGCACCAACATTTCAGGCACCACTGCGGAACGCTTTACCACACCGCTGTCCGGCGCCAGATTGCCCCTTAAAATGGCAATGCCGCCGGTCTCGGAATAAGGATTCTCCACAGGACGGATAACCTCCGGATTCTTATTGATACAATCCTTAATATTTTCACCGATAGTCGTTGTGTTAACCGTCATGCAGTCCAAATTCAGTAAATTCTTCTTTGTCAGTTCGTTCATCACTGCATAAACGCCTCCCGCCTCGTTCAAGTCCTCTATGTAAGTAGGACCCGCAGGAGCCAGATGGCACAGGTTCGGAGTCTTTGCGGAAAGTTCGTTTGCCATATCCAGATTCAGCTCCACTCCCGCTTCCCTGGCAATAGCCGGAAGATGCAGCATGGAGTTGGTGGAGCATCCGAGAGCCATGTCTACGGTGAGCGCATTCTGAAACGCCTCCGGCGTCATAATATCCCTCGGTTTAATATCTTTTTCCACAAGTTCCATAATTTTCATGCCCGCATGCTTTGCAAGGCGGATACGCTCGGAGTAAACGGCGGGAATCGTCCCGTTTCCCCTAAGCCCCATACCGATTGCCTCTGTCAGGCAGTTCATGGAATTGGCAGTATACATACCGGAACAGGAACCACAGGTCGGACATACCTTTTCTTCAAATTCCGTAAGCTCCTCCATGGTCATGGTGCCTGCCGCAACGCTTCCCACTGCCTCAAACATGGAAGAAAGACTTCTCTTCTGACCATGCACCCTTCCTGCAAGCATGGGGCCTCCCGATACAAAAATAGTAGGAATGTTTAATCTTGCAGCCGCCATCAAAAGTCCGGGTACATTTTTGTCGCAGTTGGGCACGCATACCAGACCGTCAAAACCGTGCGCCACTGCCATGCACTCTGTACTGTCCGCAATCAAATCCCTTGTCACCAGAGAATATTTCATCCCCACATGCCCCATGGCAATGCCGTCGCATACGGCAATGGCGGGAAACACCACTGGCATGCCTCCTGCCATGGCAACGCCCATCTTGACAGCTTCCACGATTTTGTCCAAATTCATATGTCCGGGAACAATCTCATTGTAAGAACTTACAATACCAATCATTGGGCGGCGGCGTTCCTCCTCCGTATATCCCAATGCATTAAAAAGACTTCTGTGAGGCGCCTGCGCAGCCCCTACCTTTACGGAATCACTCTTCATGTTTTTTCCTCTTTCTCTTTTAATCTTAGTTGTTATTACTATTTCTGTTTCAACAGATACGCTCTGCCAGCAAATCGCCCATTTGGGAACATCCCACCTGCGTACAGCCTTCGGACATGATATCTATGGTGCGGTATCCGTCTTTTAGCACCTGTTTTACCGCCCTCTCTACCGCATCCGCCTCTTTATCAAGGTCAAAACTGTAGCGTAACATCATGGATGCGCTCAAAACAGTGGCAATGGGATTGGCAATATCCTTTCCCGCTATGTCGGGAGCGGAACCGTGGCTTGGCTCATACAACCCGAATTTACTGTCATTTAAACTTGCGCTTGCCAGCATTCCGATGGAACCCGTCACCATACTCGCCTCGTCGGACAAAATATCGCCAAACATATTTTCCGTGAGAATCACATCAAACTGCGCGGGGTTTTTCACCAACTGCATGGCGCAGTTATCCACCAGCATATGCTCCAGCGTAACCTCGGGATAATCCTTTGCAACCTCTTCCACTACCTGTCTCCAAAGCCTTGAGGAATCCAGCACATTCGCTTTGTCCACGCTGGTAACTTTCTTCCTGCGCTTCATGGCAATGTCAAAGCCCTTTATGGCAATCCTGCGAATCTCATTCTCATCATAGGTCAGAGTATCAATGGCTTTCTTTACTCCGTTTTCCTCTATTGTTTTGCGTTCACCGAAATAAAGTCCTCCCGTGAGTTCCCTCATAATCATCATGTCAAAACCCGCACGGCTGATTTCCTCTTTCAGGGGACAGGCTCCCGCAAGCTCATCATACAAAACCGCCGGTCTCAAATTCGCAAATAAGTTCAATGCCTTTCTGATAGCTAAAAGTCCCGCCTCCGGGCGCAGATTGGGAGCAAGCTTGTACCACGGTGAAGTGGTGGTATCGCCGCCGATGGACCCCATCAACACCGCGTCCGCCGCTTTTGCTGTTTCTACCGCTTCCTCCGTAAGTGGCACTCCGTGCACATCAATGGAAGCGCCTCCCATAAGAATATCCGTAAAAACCATTTGATGTCCGTATACATCGGCAACCTTCTCCAATACCTTTTTGGCCTCCGCCACAATCTCCGGTCCGATTCCGTCGCCGGGGATACAGGTAATCTTTAACTCCATACCGACACATCCTTTCTTGTCCTTCTTAATTTTTTATTCAGGGAAGTTTACTTCCGGGGAAATTCATTTCCGGGGAAGTTTACTTCCCTGCCATGACACACCGGATTCCGTTTTCCTGTAAAGCGGCTTCCATATCAGACGGCAGCGCCAGCTTGGCTGTTCTGTAACCTTTGTAAAATACACTCTTGGTCTGCCCGCTTTTTTTGATCACTTTTACCCTTAAGCTATAGGAATAACGATGCTCCAGCTCCCATTTATTATAGTGAAGCTCCACACATTCTATTTCACTGAAGGGAATCTCATAGGGCATTCCCGTGTTCAGCACAAGACAGTCATTTTCAAAGAAAAACGCTCCCGCTCCCGACTTGTTTTTATATTTACTTCTTGCCACCAGCATTACCACTATGAAAATAAGCGGCGGTCCAAAGCAAAAAAATGCCAGCACCATATGTTGTATCATTTCCATAATTGTTTTTATCGGACTGTTTTTCAGTCTTTTCCTCCATCCTATTTATGATAACCGGGCATTTGCGACACTCTACAAATACAAGCGTTTCGCAATTACCTAATTTATGATAACTTATGTGAACCTAAATTGCAACTCTAGTTTCCAATGGAACTAAGAATTTCCAACGGAATCAAGGGATTCCGATGGAACTAGGGATTTCCAATGGAAAGCTCCAACTCCTT
Organism: Lachnoclostridium sp.; assembly: GCA_023664665.1. Classification (GTDB taxonomy): domain Bacteria; phylum Bacillota; class Clostridia; order Lachnospirales; family Lachnospiraceae; genus Acetatifactor. The sequence goes on along the minus strand of JAMPEY010000032.1, from coordinate 980 downwards.
CTCTCTTACCGTCTGCTCCCTCTGGGTCAGTTCCTGCTCCCACTGCGCATATTTATTGACCAGCACATTCTCATAATTTAAAATATTGGGCTGTCCTGCGCCCAAGGCAATCCAAAACATGGCAATCACGGCAAGAACCAATACAATATTCAGTATAATGGAAACAGGAAGCGCCGGAAACTTTTTTCCTTCCGCCTGTCCCGCAGGCTGCACCCGGCGTCTTGCCGGATTTGCCTGCTCCCGTATTTCGTCGTCAAAAAACACATGGAGGGAAATGGGCGGAATCTCTTCCTGTGTTATCGTACCGCTCCGCACCAGAAATTTCTGCGTATCCTTTAAAAATCCGAGTCCCACCGGAGTCTTAAACAGTTTCTCTTCCAGCGCCTTTTCGTAAATGCGCAGTATACTCTCAGGATTGGAATAATTCATGCGCGCTTGAAGATATTCTATTTTCTTTTGTTCCTGCGTGGCAAGTTCCGCATCCTTTTTTGTATAAAAGACAAAGCCCTCCGCAGTTCTTTCCTCTCTCTCTTCCACTTTCCAATCTCCTTTGCAAACTCTGTATAGCAAAATTATTATACCATACGCGCAGAAAATCAAGCGGCTGCGCAGCAGACATTTGATTTTCAAGCCATGGCTCCGTATAATGCCTCACAAAGCATTTCTTTGCTTTGTGAGGGCAAGGCAGCGCAAGCTGACTTGGATTCTGCGATAGCAGAATCATTATACCACAAGCGCAGAAAAGGAAGCGCCCCGCAGGGGCATTTACTTTTCAAGCAGTGGCTTTTCGTATAATGCCTCACAAAGCATTTCTTTGCTTTGTGAGGGCAAGGCAGCGTAAGCTGACTTGGATTCTGCGCCAGCAGAATTATTATACCATGCGCGCCGCCGGATTTCAATGCGGGCAGCTTCATTGCGAAGTCTTTGAAAATTTCAAAGGTTAATTCCGCCACCCACTTATGCGGTGGAATTAACCTTTG
>JAMPEY010000031.1 GCA_023664665.1 Lachnoclostridium sp. | reverse complement strand
AGTAAAATCAGGATGAGATGGGGTTAATTTTGTAATTTTATTCTTTGGCGCTGGTTCTATCTTAAAATAGTTGCCAAAGATTGGTGTATTGTGATACAATAAAAATGTTATTGGATAGTACTTTAAAATATAAGATATAATAATCAAATAATTTACTCAAATGTGTATGGTATTATTTAAATGCAAGAAATAAAGATTGGCAGTTTATAACGATACCAGAAGCAAGATTTTGGGTATAATTCAAATTTGAAGTTACTAAGGGGAAAATCAGGGGAGGATTTAACGGGTGAATTATGCTGCTAAGGAAGGAAGTATTTTTCTAACTAATCGTATTTATGGGGAATCTGCTGAAAAGGACTTTCCACGAAAACCATTTCAAAGGGATCGAGACAGAATTCTACATTCCAGATCATTTAGACGCATGATGCATAAGACGCAAGTATTTAATGCAAATTTAGGAGATCACTATCGCAATAGATTAACACATACACTTGAGGTATCACAAATAGCAAGATCCATAGGTAAGGCATTAGGACTCAATGATGAGTTGATAGAAGCTATTGCTCTTGGACATGATTTAGGGCATACTCCTTATGGACATGTGGGCGAAAGAACTCTGGATAATATTCTTAGAGGAAGAGCAATTCCTGAAATTAAGGATCAAGGGGATGGATTCAAACACAATTTACAGTCTTTAAGAATAGTTGATGAATTGGAGTCAAGGTGTTTAGAATATAATGGTATTAATTTGACACTTGCTGTCAGAGAAGGTATAATCAAACATACAAAAACTATGAAAAATGGAATATTGTGTCAAGATAGTAATAATAATTACACTAATATGAATTTAAATAATCCTTTTTCTTTTACTTTGGAGGGGCAGGTCGTAGCTATTGCAGATGAAATTGCTCAGTATACTCATGACTTGGAAGATAGTGTAAGAAGTAATATTATCACAATAGATGATGTGATTAAATTTCCTATCATTAAGAAAGTACTACGGAAGAATCGTGGAATAAATGCAAAAAATTACAAAACACAATTTCCTAATGATCCAACATTCTATTTAAGAATGATTATTATCCGAGATTATATCGGATATTTGATTAATGATGTGATAAGGACTTCCACCCCCAAAATTGAAGAATATTTTAAACAATATTCTCCTAAGTTTTCTAATGTGCATGATTGTATAAATGAATCTTGTGTTAACATGTCACCAGAGGTAGAAAAGAAAGCCAAGGAAGTTTATGATGAAATAACCAATAAAGTTATTTTTTCAGAAAGCATTAGTATAGCCGATTCAAAATCAGAGTATGTGATTAAGCAACTATTTAAAGCTTTTTATAAACATCCCAAACAACTTCCTGACTATATTTTGAGTCGCTATTTCACAAGGAAAGGCTTAGAATTAAATAGACTAAAAATTATAGATGATGAATTGAGGAGTGATTCACGGTTTATCCGTTCGATATGTGACCATATTTCTGGTATGACTGATCAATTTGCTGCGAGAGAGTATAGGCGTTTGTATATGCCGGAATAGCATTTGATTTGTTAGCCAATAGGTGACCAAACAAATTAATTATTGAAGAGCATAGCCCAAAGAAAGTTAACCAATTTAGGCTTTTGATTGCTATGCGTGCTGAAGCACACATAGAGGATATGTGGAAGTTGTAAAATGACACAAGTTTAGTTGTACAAACGAAAATCCGATGATTGTAGTGGGATGTAATTAAGTCTAAATAAAATGGCGTTGGCAGCGGCGGAGAAGGGAAATTAAGGCATATGTCACGGTCAGGAGAATATCCCATTGATGGGTAGGCGACTTATGTGCGGTCGCCTATTGTAATGTGGATTTTAGAAATAAAGTGTTCTTTTATGGACATATATAACTCAATATAATAGACATTATAAAATGTCCAAGCCACATTTAGGGAAGTGATAATGAATTTATATCTTTGACGGATATTGCAAAGTATAAAAAGTGATGATCAAACAGTGGGAGTTTAAAAGCAGGCTGGGCAAATGTATTTGTAATGTTGCCGAAGAAATAGATTACTGTAGATGAACCGATAAAACATCGAAAGGATAAAAAGTATGGACAAAGAGTATGATGTCGATGATTTGGACAATCTGCCCGGCGTACCCTTTACAAGATTTGTCGGAATACAAGGGGATGGGCTGGAAGGATTTGCAACAAACGCAATCATTGATGCCGGATTGGATGCGGTCAGTCATATTTACAACATGGCGGAAAAAGGTGAGATTCCCTATGCCGAGAGTATTGAACTGGATTATTTTGCGAACTGTAAGATAAGCTTCAAAGGGAAAAATTTACTCAGGTTCCTGAAAGAATATTATCCGGATAAATTTCGGGAATTGGAAGATATAGTAAATCCTGACGGGGACTATACTCTTATGTGTCTGGATTTCTCATAGATATTTTTGTTTCCGCTTGAAATTGAGGTAACCGTTATGAAAAACACTTTCCATTTTTCGGTTTTAGCCATATGCCTTACGCTTTCGGCCTGTGGGATACAGGAACCGCCGGCAGAGCATTCGGTAGAAGAGCAGGAACAATTACAGGGACAAGCTGCAACACAGGAGACGGCAATAGAAGATATGGTAAAGGGAGACATGCCGCAAGAGGATGTGGGAAAGTATACGCAGGATGATAGTATAGTGGCAAAGTATTATGGCGTACTCAGGGTTTACGGAGCAAAGTCCGATATAGTTCCCCCTGATTAAAATGCCGCTTACACGGCGGAATGAGAGGAAATATGAAAGCGGTAGTGACACGGGTTTTGGAAAGCTCCGTAATGATTGACGGCAGGATAGTAGGTCAGATTTCCCGCGGATTTCTGGTTCTTTTGGGAATTGCGCCGCAGGATACAAAGAAAGATGCTGTCTATCTGGCGGACAGAGTGTGCGGCGTCCGTGTTTTTCAGGACGAAGACGGGAAAATGAATTGGAATCTGGAAAAAGCGGGGGGCGAAATTTTGGTAGTCTCTCAATTTACGCTGTTTGCAGATTTAAAAAGCAGGAGACCGGGTTTTAGCAATGCGGCAAAACCGGACATAGCGGTGCCTTTATATGAAAAGTTTATTGAGGAATGTAAGAGCCGGGGATTTCATGTTGAACATGGGGAATTTGGAGCGGACATGAAGGTGGCGTCTGTCAATGACGGTCCTGTGACGCTGTTATTTGACACGGAGGCATAAGCCGGTTTATTGGATTTAAGATTCCTAAGAATTTCTAAGTTTCATCTCAAAGAATGCCAAGCGAACAAGTTGCTTGGCATTCTCTGAATCGTCGCTGCCGAGCGACGATTTTTTATAGCACACTGTCCAGAGTCTGAAACAGTTGCTGGATATCAATGGGTTTGGCTATGTGACCGTTCATGCCGCATTGCAGGGCAGCCTGTTTGTCTTCCTCAAAGGCATTGGCGGTCATGGCGATAATCGGGATGGAGGAAAGCGCCTTGTTTTCCAGACTGCGGATTGCACGGGCTGCTTCATAACCGTTCATCACCGGCATCTGCACATCCATCAGAACGACATTATAATATCCCGGCTCCGACTGCTTCACCATATCTACCGCAATTTTACCGTTTTCCGCAACTTCCGTGGTAAATCCGGCATCCCCCAAAATGGCTACGGCGATTTCTTGATTCAGTTCCACATCTTCCACAAGAAGAATGCGTCCGGTGTGATGCTTTATGGTTTCCTGCGCGGTATTCTCCGGGGAAATTTCATCCTGCTGTGAGTGTACCACGGAGAGCAGGCAGGATCTTAATTCGGATAGAAACAGCGGTTTACTGCAGAATGCCGTTACCCCGGCTTCTCTTGCCTCCGTCTCAATATCCGACCAGTCATAGGCGGTCAAAACAATCATGGGAACATTCTCACCCGTTTCTTTGCGGATCCTGCGAATAACTTCAATGCCGTTTATGTCAGGCAGAAGCCAATCCACAATATATACGGAATAATCATCTTCCCGCATGATTGCCTGATGAGTGCGCAGCACGGCTTCCTTGCCGGACAGGGTCCACTCGGCACGCAGGCCGAGCTGCCCCAGCATGTAGGAAACGCTGTCACAGGTATTGAAATCATCGTCCACCACTAAAGCCCTGCAATTGATCAACTCGGGAATAGTCTGTACAGTGTTGGCTTCGGAACACAGGCGGAAGGTAAAAACCACAGTAAACTCGGAGCCCTGTCCCTGTTCGCTTTTTACTTCAATGAAACCGTTCATCATGTCTACGATATTTTTGGTAATCGCCATTCCCAGACCGGTTCCCTGAATTTTGCTGATAGTAGAGTTTTGTTCCCTTTCAAAGGGTTCAAAAATATGCTGCACAAATTCCGGGCTCATGCCGATGCCGTTATCACGGATACAGAATTCATAGTTGGCGTAACCCTTAGGAGCGCCGGACTGTTCCGTAATGCGCATGCTGACGGTGCCTCCGGGACCGGTATACTTGACGGAATTGCTGAGTAGGTTCAAAAGCACCTGATTGAGCCGGAGTTTGTCGCAGTAAATATTTTCGTCCAATACATCGATGGTATCGATTTGCAAATCAAGCTGCTTGGCACGGATATCGGCCTGCAGGATATTGCGCAGTCCGTGCAGAATATCCGGCAGACTGCAGGGTTTTTCATCCAACTGCATTTTACCGCTTTCAATACGGCTCATATCTAAGACATCATTGATCAGACTCAGCAGATGATTGCCGGAAGTCATGATTTTCTGCAGATATTCTTCAACCTTTTCCTGCTGGTCAATATGGGTAATCGCCAGATTGGTAAAACCGACGATTGCATTCATGGGCGTACGGATATCATGGGACATATTGGACAAAAATACACTTTTGGCCTTGCTCGCCCTGTTTGCCTGAGAGAGAGCGGCTTCCAGCAGATTGTTTTGTTCCATTTCCCGGCGGACTTCCTCGTCCACACTGCGAAATCCCAGAACAATACCCGAATCGCCATCGTCCGTCTCCGTGCCAACCACCTTTATTTGGAAATAGATAATCTCATTATCCATAAATTTCCGATAATTTACATGGTACAGTTTTTTCTCGGACAGTTCTTTTTTGAGGGTATCCAGAGAGGTCGCCTGCCGCAGCATGTCGCGGTCGTCCTCATAAACCCATCTCTGTATGTATTGCTCCATAATGTCTGTCAGTGCAACGGACTCCCGGAAGAAATCACCTGTTTTCTGATCCGCGTTCTGGATTGGGGTGACCATGCCGGTATTGGGGTCCACGAGGCAGACAAGAGAGTAATCTATGCTTAAGGCCTGAATTAATTCCAGCTGCCGTCTTTCATTTTTCTTTTCCTGAAGCTTCTGGGCAGTGCAATCCAGAAGAAAACGCTGGTAAAAGCGTTCCCCGTTTTCTTCCAGGAGTTTGATATTGCCCATGACATGCAGGAGTTCTCCGTCTTTGTGCTGTATCCGATATTCGATATTGACACTGTCTCCCACTTTGATCAGTTTTTTGAGGGAATCTGTAAGTTTTATTTTATCCTCATCCACTACAGTGGGAGCAATCAGCAGAAAGCCGTCGGCAATCAGTTCTTCCTGTGTCTTATATCCCAGAATCTTCAGTGCGGGCCTGTTTATGCTTAAAATATGTCGTCCGTCCGTAGTATGGCGTATCACGCCGCAGTCTATGGTAGTAAAAATGGTTTCCAGCGTTTGGTTTTTCTTGATGATTTCCTGTTCGTAAGCGCGTTCCTGAGTGACATCAATGGCCACGCCCACCGTCCCCATGACGCTGCCGTCGAGATTGTAGAGAGGCGACTTGTAGGTGGTCAGCGTGCGCATACCGTCTCCGGTCTTAATGATTTCCTCGGACACACAGGTCTGTTTTTTCTCCATAACCTCGCGCTCTGATTCGATACAGGCGGGATCGTCCTGCTCCACATCCCAGATATAGGCGTGACCGCGGCCCTCTACCTGTTGTTTGGTTTTGTTTACCGTTTTGCAAAAGCTGTCATTCACTTTTTCGTGGATGCCGTTTTTATCTTTGTACCAGACCAGATTCGGAATATTATTGATAGTAGCTTCAAGATAATGGCTGGTCTGCCAGAAGTCCTTGCTCATCTTATAAGTCTGCTGCCATCTGGCAAAACGGAACCGCACCTCTTCCTCCGACATAGGCACAACCCATCCGTCGAAGATGGATGTGCCATCAAAGACGGATGTGCCATCAGTCTGACATTCTGCGAGAATCTGCATCTGTTCTTTATCCGCCAGTAAAATAACCTGAGTTTCTTTGCCGCCGCCGGACTTAAAGACAGGTAAAACCTCTTTGATGTCCATGTCCTGTAAGTCAACGATAATCACATCCGCTTCGGATATCAGATTTGCTTCCAATTTATCGCTTTCGGTGAATATATGGGTAAAATGTTCAAGGGCAGGCATTTCCTTTATCACTTCAAATGTACGGCATGGACGGCCTGTTAGGTATATATGAAGATAACAATTATACATAACCGCTTCTCCTCCAAATAAGTATAAATATCTGATATCTGTATTTTAACAATTTGGCAAACCGATGTCAATATGCGGCGGGCTCGGCAAAAAAGCCTCGGCAAAAAGCTTGTGCGTTATATATTTGCAACCTGTTCAATCTTATCCGCGGCGCCTTTTGCGCCGGGACATTTTGCAAATCCATCCGCAATCCGGGCTGCATTTTGTCTATAGGAATTATCGGAAAGCACATGATTTACTGCCCGAAGAAGGGAGGGAGCATCCGTTTTTGGAAGCTTCATGCCAGCCCCCAGCTGATGGACCCTTTCCGCAACGCCTCTCTGTTCCGCCGTCTGTGGCAGCATAATCAGGGGCACTCCGAAATACAGGCTCTCATTCACACTGTTCATCCCGCAATGGGAAAGAAACACATCCGCCTGCCGTAAAACCGCAATCTGGTCAACATAGGGAAATACAGAGATATTCTCAGGCAGTGTTCCCAATTTCCCAACCGGTATCGTGTTACCCACGGAAAGCACCACTTGATAATCCGTATCCGAAAAAGCTTTTATGCAACGCCGGTAAAGCGGAAGCATATCATTATCCACGGTTCCCACAGTGCCCATGGAAAGATAGACAAGCTTGTCCTTTGTCTTTTTTACGGAAGGTCCGTTATCCCCGGAGGGACGGATGGAAGGACCTACAAAAGCGTATTTATCCGAAAAAGTTTCGGAGCAGGGCTGAAATTCGGGCGAGGTATAGACGATGGTGTGGGTATCGTCATCATTCTGTATAATGTCAAGAATGCTTTGGAAAGGATACCCTTTTTCCTGCAGGCGTTTGATATCTTTACTGATTTTGGGCATGGCAAAGAGCATCCCGGCCAATTCTTTGACGCCCTGCTTCATGATTTTGGCGGAATGCTGATTAAAAGCAAAGGTGGTGGTGGAGGATACCAAGGGAATGCCAAGTTTCATGGCAACCGCCTTTCCCCATACAGCCATAGAATCGGCGACAATACAGTCGGGCTTTAACCTTGCCATGTCAGCGCAGACCTTATCGTCAAGAGCCAGTGTAGTATCCACCAGAATCCGCGTGGAAAACGCCAAATCTTTTCCCACCCGGGCGGCGTCCTTCGGCGTAAGCTTCCGTTCCGTATCATAATCGTCGCAGGATACAAAGACCGCTCCCGCGGCTTCAATTTTTTCCCGCATTATGTTGTAAGAATAGTACCACACTTGATGCCCTCTTGCAGTCAGTTCACGCACCACGCCCAGAGTCGGATTTGTGTGCCCGTGGGCGGGGATACAAAAGAAAACGATTTTACCCATAAAAACCTCCGAAAACTATATTCTTCAATCTATTTATCATAGATTAAAAGATTAAAAAAGTCAAAGGGTAAGTGATTTATGAATGGTGAATAACGGCTTAAAACGGGTTGACTATCCAAGGCGTATATGATAGCATTTCCTATAGGTTGAACCATTTTGCGGGCTGTTTGCGGCAAAGGAAATCAGGTATGCGAGAAAAGATGAAAACATCAGAAGCGGTATATTCCGGCGAGAAGACGAAAAATATGATTTTATGCGCAATGTTTGTGGCGCTGATTGCCGTAGGGGCATTTATCAGAATTCCCATTCCCGTAGTGCCTTTTACCCTGCAGTATCTTTTTACCATGCTGGCGGGACTTCTTCTTGGCGGGAAGAGGGGCTGTTTTGCAGTCTGTATTTATATTCTGCTGGGGCTTTTGGGACTTCCGGTTTTTGCTCAGGGCGGTGGAATCGGATATGTTTTCCGGCCAAGCTTCGGCTATATTATCGGGTTTGCGGCGGGAGCTTTCGTCACGGGGGTCATTGCGAATAAAAAGAACAGACCAAGCCTTGGGAGGCTGCTTGCCGCTGATTTTGCGGGGCTTGGGATTGTTTATTTTTTGGGAATGGTTTATTATTATCTGATAAGTAATTTTTATCTGGACAGCCCCATCGGGATTCGGACGCTGTTTCTGTATTGCTTTCTGCTGGCGGTTCCGGGAGATATTTTTTTGTGCATAGCGGGGGCGTTTTTGGGAAAGCGTCTGATTCCGCTGCGTAAAGACGGGGTAGTGTAGACGAAAGAGGCATAAGATTGAAAATAAAAAATTTTCAATCTCGGAATTTGTGACGCCATGCGTCCCAAAGTTCCCGCTGATTAAAATGCCGCTTGCGCGGCGGAATGAGAGGAAAGATGGACACGACGGTTGATTTGAGGTATCAGAATGACAGCTTGAATATTGGGCATTTGAAAGATGAAGTGATGCAGGGAAAGCAGATAAGCAGGGAGGAAGCGCTTTGGCTGTACGAACAGCCACTGGAAGAGCTGTGCGGCAGCGCAGATGAAATCAGGGCGCATTTTTGCGGGGATACCTTTGACATTTGTACGATTATCAACGGGAAGAGCGGCCGTTGTTCGGAAAATTGTAAATTCTGCGCCCAGTCCGCGCATAATCATACAAACGCAGAGGAGTATCCGCTGCTTTCCGCGGAGGAAATTGTGGCGCAGGCAAAGAAAAATGATGAGCAGGGAGTGCTGCGCTATTCCATCGTGACTTCCGGCAGGCGGCTGTCCGACGAAGAGGTGGACAGGATGTGCGAGGCGGTGCGGCGGATTAAGAAGGAGACGGACATTGAGGTGTGTATTTCCTTTGGACTGCTAAGACAAGAGCAGTATCAAAAGTTAAAGGAGGCGGGGGTTACAAGGGTACATAATAATCTGGAGACTTCACGCCGCAATTTTCCCAATATATGCACCACTCATTCCTTTGAGGATAAGCTTGAGGCGATTCGCGCGGCGCAGGCAGCAGGGCTTACCGTGTGCAGCGGCGGTATCATGGGGCTCGGAGAAACGAAGGAAGACAGAATAGACATGGCGCTTACTCTGAGGGAATTGGGAATTGAGAGTGTGCCGGTCAATATGTTAAACCCGATTCCGGGTACTCCCTTTGAACAAAATCAAAGGCTGACAACACAGGATATGTGCCGAATCGTCGCCGTGTACCGCTTTATTCTGCCCAAAGCTTTTATACGGCTGGCAGGAGGCCGGGGACTGTTTGGGGATAAGGGAAAAAGCTGTTTTTTGGCCGGAGCGAATGCGGCAATTTCCGGAGACATGTTGACTACCGCAGGCATTACCGTGGAAACGGATATGGAGCTGTTGAGGGATTTGGGATATGTCGTCCGAACTTTGTGACGCCGTGCGTCCCAAAGTTCCCGCTGATTAAAATGCCGCTTGCGCGGCGGAATGAGAGGAAATATGGCTAAGGTTTTGTTTGTGACAGGGACGGGTACGGATGTGGGAAAGACCTATGTCAGCGCCCTCATTGTAAAAAAACTGCAGGAAAGCGGGGTGACGGCCGGTTATTACAAGGCGGCAATGAGCGGCAATGTAAGAAACAGCGATGGCAGCTTGACGCCCGGGGACGCTCTTTTTGTAAAAGAGGTATCAAAAATCCCGCAGCCCTTGGAAGATATGTGTCCCTATGTCTATGAAAAGGCGGTTTCACCCCATCTGGCGTCCCGGCTGGAGGGAAATCCGGTGCGGACGGATGTGGTGATGCAAGGGCTAAAAAAAGTCTGCCGCAGCCATGAATATGTCACCATGGAAGGCTCAGGAGGCATCTTGTGTCCCATATGCTTTGACGAAGCCGAAATCTGGCTGTCGGATGTGATAAAGGCAAGCGGCGCAGGTTGTCTGCTGATAGCGGACGCCGGGCTTGGCACCATTAACAGTGTGGGACTGACCGCTTTTTATATGAAGGAACATCAGATTCCCTTACTGGGCATTATTTTTAATCATTTCAAGCCGGGTGATATCATGCAGGAGGATAATCTGAAAATGTGCGGGCATCTTACGGGAGTGAAGGTGCTTGCCTGTGTGAAGGATGGGGATACGGAACTTGATATTCCCCAAGAAACGCTGAAATCTTTGTATGCTTCCGATATCCTATGAAAAATAGTGAAGGGAGTTCCCGCTGATTAAAATGCCGCTTGCGCGGCGGAATGAGAGAAAAATATGATATGGTATCCTTATGAACAAATGAAAACAATGAATCCCCCTTACAAAATTATAGATGCAAAAGGGGTTTATCTGTACACCGAAAATCAGAAAATGATTGACTCGGTTTCCTCCTGGTGGAGCGTGATTCACGGTTATAAGCATCCTGTGCTGAATCAGGCGATTATCTCACAGACGGAGAAGTTTTCCCATGTGATGCTGGGCGGGCTTACCCATGAGCCGGTTTGTGAGCTTTCACAAAAGCTTGAGGCTTTTTTGCCGGGGGATTTGAATTATTCCTTTTTTTCCGATTCGGGCAGCGTGGCAGTAGAGGTTGCGCTGAAAATGGCGCTGCAATATTATATCAACCGGGGCGAAAACGAAAGGACTATGATTCTGGCTCTGAACCATGCCTATCACGGCGATACTTTCAAGACTATGGAGGCCGGTGATGACGAGGACTATCATTTTGTTCTGGAGGCATACGGAAAGAGCCCGTATGTGGTGCATATCCCTACCGAGACGCCTGCTTTGGAACAGGCGTTTGAAAAGTATCATGATAAGTTAAACTGCTTTATTGTGGAGCCGCTGCTTCAGGGGGCGGGAGGAATGAGAATGTACGATGTCTCCTTTTTGCGGCGGGCAAGAGAACTTTGTGACAGGTATGGGGTTCTGCTTATCTTTGACGAGGTGGCAACGGGCTTTGGGCGCACCGGCAACCGTTTTGTGGCGGATTTGGTGCTGCCGGATATTCTGGTGCTGGGGAAAGCGCTGACAGGCGGATATCTCGGACATGCAGCCACGATTGCCGGAAAGAAAGTCTTTGACGGTTTTTATGATGACGACCCAAGGCATGCCCTGATGCACGGACCGACTTTTATGGGAAATGCTCTGGCATGCAGCGTGGCGCTTAAGTCCATCGAGCTTTTTGAAACGCAGGATTATATGGGGAAAATCCATAGAATAGAAGAAATTACCCGCCGGGAAATGCAGGGATTTTCGGATGAGCGCATCAAGGAAGTGCGGATTATGGGAGGCTGTGTCTGCGTGGAAGTGAAGGATGAGGCAGTCCTTTCGGGATATCAGCAGTTTGCTTATGAGAGAGGCGTATTCAGCAGACCGTTCTTAAAGTATCTTTATGCCATGGTGCCTTATATTATTTCGGAGGAGGAACTGGTCAGGGTACTGGATACCATGAAAGCGTGGTTTAAAAAGGGATAAACAAAAGGAGGCATTCTATGAAAACAAATGAGAATATTACCCGGTTAATCGCAAGCCCGAAAAAGGGTATTTTTAGGATAGTGTTCAGCCGCGTAGGGCTTGTGGTGGTTCTGCTGTTGCTGCAGCTTAATATCCTGCTGTCCCTATATGGCTGGTTTGCGGAATATTTCCAATGGTTTGCGGGGGCGCAGGCGCTGTTTTCCATCGGTATGGTATTTTATCTGTTCAACTGTGATATGGATTTCAGCGCAAAGCTTACCTGGCTGGCGCTTATCATGCTGTTTCCCATCCCAGCTACCATTATGCTCTGGTTTACCGAAAACGAAATAGGGCATAAGGCGGTCAAGGAAAGAGTGGGACAGATGATACGCGATAGCATGGAGAAGCTGCCCCAGAGTGAAGAAACCGTCAAAAAACCGGAGATTATAAACTCGGGCACCGATGATTTGTGCCGATATGTCAACAGAAGCGGATGTTTTCCGCTGTGGGAAAATACGGAAGTGACTTATTTTCCCTTGGGGGAGGATAAATTTGCCGCCCTGCTGGAGGAATTAAAAAAGGCGGAAAAATTTATTTTTCTGGAATATTTTATTATCGAAGAAGGATTTATGTGGGGAAGCATTTTAAAAATTCTGGAAGAGAAAGCAAAGCAGGGCGTGGATGTCAGGGTGATGTATGACGGAATGTGCGAGATTTCCCTTTTGACTTCCGATTATCCCAAACGCCTTGCAAAGCTGGGCATAAAGAGCAGACCTTTTTCACCCATCAAGCCCTTTATTTCCACCCATTACAATTACAGGGACCACAGGAAGATTCTGGTGATCGATAATAAGGTGGCGTTTAACGGGGGCGTCAATCTGGCGGATGAGTATATTAATAAAGTGGAGAAATTCGGTCATTGGAAGGACACGGCAGTTATGTTAAAGGGTGAGGCGGTGTCAAGCTTTACCTTGATGTTTCTGCAGATGTGGAATATCAGTGAGAGGGAGCCGAAGTGGGATGAGTATCTTACGCCTGTAAAGTCGGAAAAGTCATCCGGCTTTGTAATGCCTTATTGCGACTGCCCCCTTGATGAGTATAAGGTGGGCGAAAGCGTGTATATGGATATTCTTTACAGGGCAAAGAGCTATGTGCATATTATGACGCCTTATTTAATTCTGGACAACGAGCTGGAAACCGCATTGAAATATGCCGCCCAGCGGGGGGTGGATGTGAAGCTGATACTGCCGGGGATTCCTGATAAAAAGCCTGTATATGCTCTTGCAAAATCCCATTATGGGGCGCTCCTAAAGGCAGGAGTAAAGATTTATGAATATACGCCGGGGTTTGTCCATGCGAAGGTCTTTGTCAGCGATGACGAAAAAGGTGTGGTGGGAACCATCAATCTGGATTACAGGAGTCTGTATCATCATTTTGAATGCGCCACTTATTTGTATCGGACGGGCTGTATTGCGGAAATAGAGGAAGATTTTGAAAAGACCCTCGGCATGTGCAGGGTGGTGACTGCCGAAACCATAAAGCATGAAAAGTTTTCTTATAAGGTGATGGGCGGATTTTTAAAGTTGTTTGCACCGCTTCTGTAAAAAGGCGCAGACTGTTTGGACAAAGTATCGGAGGGCCGGATTTTAAACGGGAGAATGAAATGACGAAGGATATGACGAAGGGGGCAATTCTTCCCCTTATCATTCAATTTACGATTCCGCTGGTTTTGGGGAATCTGCTGCAATTGACTTATAATGCGGTGGATGGCATTATTGTGGGGCAGTATGTGGGAAAGGACGCCCTGGCGGCGGTGGGAACCGGAAATCCCCTTGTAACGCTGATTATTTTGTTCTTGCAGGGAATCTGTCTCGGCACGGGAATTTTGGTAGGAACCCTTTATGGCGCGGGGAATTATGAAACCTTAAAAAGGCAGATCAGTACAGCCATGGTTTCGGGAATTGTGTTTTCTGTCTCCCTTACGGCGATTGTGCTGGGTGCGGCTCCGGCGCTGCTTGGGCTGTTACAGGTGGACTCCTTGATTTTAGGGGAATCCTTGATTTATCTGAGAATCATTATCTGTGGACTTGTTTTTAACTTTGTTTACAATTTTTTTGCGAGCACCTTAAGAGCAATGGGGGACAGCCGTTCTCCCCTTTACTTCTTGGGCATCAGCGCGGTTCTCAATATCATCGGAGATTTGGTCTTTGTAATATACTTTTCCCTGGGGACTGTGGGCTGCGCCGTGAGCACTGTCTTAAGCGAGGCGTTCAGCTGTCTTTTATGCTGGATTTATATTAAAAGGCGCATACCGGTCATGGATTTGGGAAGGCAGTGGTTTGTGTTTGACAAAGAACTGTTCGGACAGACCATCCGCTACGGGTTTGTCAGCGCCATGCAGCAGTCTGCGGTTCAGGCGGGAAAGCTGGGCATCCAGGGGATAGTAAATACCATGGGAGTCACCGCTACCGCGGCATTTGCGGCAATCAACAGGATTGACGACTATGCTTATATTCCGGAGCAGAACATAGGGCATGCCATGACAAGCGTGATGGCTCAGAACAGGGGCGCCGGAAAGAGGGAGCGCGTGAGAGAGGCTTTCCGCATGGGAATGTATGTGGAGCTGGTCTATGGAATAGCTGCGGGCGTTCTGTTACTGTTTTTGGCAAATCCCATTATGGGACTGTTTACCCGGGACGACGCTACGATTCTTCTGGGGGAGCAGTATCTGCACCTGATTGCATTTATGTATATCGTGCCTGCGGTTACCAACGGCGTGCAGGGATATTTCCGGGGAATGGGGAATCTGCAGATTACTCTGTGGAGCAGTCTGATTAATATGGGGGTGCGGGTGGCAGCCTGCGTCTTGCTGGTATTTTATTATAAAATGGGAATTGTTGCGCTGCCGTGGGCATATTTGATTGGCTGGGCGGCAATGATGTTATATGAGCTTCCGTTTTTGATTCGGGGCAGGGATTGCAAAACATTAGGAGAAGGGAGAGTGTCATAAGATGTTGGCGGAAATGATTTGGAAAGAAGCGCAGGAGCTTGAAAAGACCATAGTGGAGGACAGGAGATATCTGCATGGGCATCCGGGGACGGGATTCGATACCGAAGAGGCGGTTTCCTATGTCAGGGGAGAACTTGAAAAAATGGGTTATGAACCAAAGGACTGCGGAAAAGCCGGTATTGTAGCTCTGGCAGGGGGCAAAAAGCAGGGCAAGGTGTTTCTTTTGCGTGCGGATATGGACGCACTGCCGATTAAAGAAGAATCGGGACTTCCTTTTGCGGCGCAGGGGGATAAATCCCATGCCTGCGGACACGATATGCATACGGCAATGCTGCTTGGAGCAGCAAGGCTTTTAAAGAAACATGAAGAGGAAATTCCCGGCACGGTGAAGCTTATGTTTCAGTCCGCC
Organism: Lachnoclostridium sp.; assembly: GCA_023664665.1. Classification (GTDB taxonomy): domain Bacteria; phylum Bacillota; class Clostridia; order Lachnospirales; family Lachnospiraceae; genus Acetatifactor. The sequence continues at coordinate 20,956 of JAMPEY010000031.1, read as the reverse complement.
GAGGAAATTTTTGAAGGCTCCGATGACATGATACAGGCAGGCGTGTTGGAAAATCCCAAAGTGGACGCGGCACTGATGATTCATGTGATGGCAGGAATGCCTTTTGCGGCAGGGACGGCAATCGTTTCCTCTCCGGGAGTCAGCGCTCCCGCGGCGGATTATTTTGAAATTACGGTGCAGGGGAAGGGCTGTCATGGCTCCATGCCCAATATGGGAGTGGACCCCCTGAACGCAGCATGCCATATTCTGATTGCGCTTCAGGAGCTGAGTGCGAGGGAATTGTCCATAAATGACAGGGCAGTGCTGACTATCGGCACTATGAGCGCCGGAAATGCCGCCAATGCCATTCCCGATACTGCGGTCATGGGAGGAAGCATACGGACTTTTGACGAGGAGATTCGCTCGTTTTTGAAAAAGAGAATGGTCGAGATGGCGGAGGGGATTGCGAAAACTTTCAGGGCAGAGGCCAAAGTGAGCTTCGGAAGCGGATGCCCTTCTCTTTACAATGATAAAGAGGTGGCAGGAGACACATTGAAATTCATGAAAGAAATTCTGGGGAAAGAAAGAGCGTTTTCCAGTGAAGAACTGAATGCTTTATCGGGAGAAAAATCCTCCAAGCAGACCGGAGGATCCGAAGATTTTGCATATGTAAGCAGGCAGGTTCCCTCCGTGATGCTGGCGCTTGCGGCGGGGGAGCCTAAGAAAGGCTATGGCTACACGCAGCATCATCCCATGGTCAAATTTGACGAAAGCGTGCTTCCCGGAGGATGCGCGGTGTATGCCTATGCCGCCTGGCGCTGGCTGGAAGACCACTGTACTTAAGTGCAGTGCGCACAGGCACAGTTAGGGTTGTTTTTTGGACTCCAATGCCTGACGCATTTTCAAAAGCTTGGCGTAATCGGCTAACAGACCACGGTCTTTCTTGGATAATTCCAACGAAGTGTTGATCAGGTTGGCAATCGTGTAGTCCTTTGTTAAGGGAACCTCCAAATCTTTCGGATAGTAGCGGTAATTGGTGCGTTTTAAGAGATAATCGGTAGTGACTCCGAAATAGTCGGCTAATTTACATAAAGTATCAAGGTCGGGATAGTGAACGCCTTTTTCATAATTGGAAATCGTGCCGATGGAAACATTCAGGTAAACGGCAAGTTCTTTTTGATACAGGTCTCTTTCCGTGCGCAGATCTGACAGAATCTGACCGATTTCCAAGGTATTATCCGACATAGTAATTCCTCCTTGCTTTAACTTCCGGTGTATTATGTACAAACAATTTCAGCATATATTGTAACGCATAAGGATGGAGAGATGAAAATATTCTAGTTATGGGATAAATAAGGCGGATTGTTCGAGTTGGAATAAAATCGGGCGCAGTTGAAAAAAATGTATTTTTGTGGTACAGTATTTGGCATATAAAACAAGACGGAATGTGAATACAAAACAGGATTATCATGAGGAGAAACAGGCGAAATGTTAGAAAGTTTTTATCCCGACCATGAAGAGGACGGCGCATATGATATTGCGTATGAGGCATTATATGAAAAAGGCTACAGGGGCATTATTTTTGATATTGACAATACGCTGGTGCCCCATGGCGCGCCTGCGGATGACCGGGCGGTGGCGCTCTTTGCAAGGCTTAGGGATATCGGCTTTAAAACCCTGCTTTTGTCCAACAACAAGGAGCCGAGGGTACAATCCTTCAGCGAACAGGTGGGCTCTCCCTATATTTACAAGGCAGGAAAGCCGGGCAGCAGGGGCTATCTGAAAGCAATGGAGATGATGGGAACGGATCCGGCAACTACCGTGTTTGTGGGCGACCAGCTTTTTACGGATGTGTGGGGTGCAAAGAAGACGGGGATTGTCACTTATCTGACGAAGCCCATTCATCCCAAGGAGGAGATTCAGATTGTGCTGAAACGGTATCTGGAAAAGATCGTGCTTTATTCTTATCATAAGCAGGCGGAAAAACAGAAATAATAGAAGGAGAAACCAAGATGGAGATAAACGGCTATACCCGCACTTGCGGGCTGATAGGAAATCCGGTGGAGCATACCATGTCACCGGCGATACATAACAATCTGGCAAAGATAACAGGGGAGAATCTGGTCTATGTGCCCTTCCATGTGGGTGAGGGGCGTCTGAAAGAAGCAATAGAGGGCGCCCATGCCCTGAATCTTTTGGGACTGAATGTCACGGTGCCCTACAAGCAGGCGGTGATTCCTTTTCTGGAGGAGACGGACCCGCTGGCGGCGCAGATTGGAGCCGTTAACACGCTGGTGCGCACCGGGAAGGGATATAAGGGATATAATACGGACATGCCGGGACTCTACCGCGCCATGTTAAGCGACGGGGTGTCCATAGAGGGGGAAGAGGTGCTGATTCTGGGAGCCGGAGGCGTGGCAAGGGCGGTGGCGGTGCTGCTTTTGCAGAAAAAGGCAGCAGGGGTAATCCTCTTAAACCGCACTGTGGAACGGGCTGCCCGGATTGCGGAAGAGGTCAACGCCATGGCGGAAAAAAGCGGAGGATCTGCCGGAGAAAAGTTTGCCCGGGCGCTTTCTTTGCAGGAATATGATAAGATTCCCACAGACAGAAAATATCTGGCAATTCAGGCCACCAGCGTGGGAATGTTCCCTGATACGGAGGCTGTGGTGATAGAGTATGCAGCCTTTTATGAGAGGATTCACACGGGATATGATTTGATTTTTAATCCGGTCAGAACCCGATTTATGAAATTGGTTGAAACTTGCGGGGGCAGGGCGTTCTGCGGCTATAAAATGCTGTTGTACCAGGCGGTCATTGCCTATGAATTGTGGACGGGGCGGCAGATTGAGGATGAACTGGCACAGCGGATATATGAGGAATATCTGGTGAAAGCGTAGCGTGAAAAGTACTAAGTTTCACGCCGAAAAACGCAAAAGCGGCATGGAGATTAGTATGGCGCAGCAGGGGCTTCTTACCGCGGGGGTGTGCCGGCGGTGCATGGCAGGCAGTTTCTGCTGCATGAGGGGGTGCGTATGGAACGGAAGGATAATATTATTTTGACAGGGTTTATGGGGAGCGGCAAGACCTCGGTGGGGCTTAAGCTTTCCTATCGTTTGAAAATACCTGTGGAGGATACGGACAAACTGATAGAGCAGAATGAAAAGCGCAGCATCAACAGTATTTTCAGGGAGGAGGGTGAAGCGTATTTCCGGGACAGGGAGACGGAGCTCTTACAGGAAATCGGTAAAAGGAATTACAGGAGAATTTTTTCGGTGGGGGGAGGAACTCCCGTAAGAGAGGAAAACCGCAGGCTCTTGCGGCAGTGCGGAACAGTGGTATATCTGCGGATTCGGCCGGAAACCGTTTATGAGAGACTGAAAGATGATACGACAAGGCCCCTGCTTGCCGGTGAGAATCCCTTGGAGCGCATCAGGGAACTGATGGAGGCGAGAAAGGACGCTTATGAGGAATGCGCGGATATTATCATTGATGTGGATGAAATTTCCATGGAAGAAATTTTAGAACGACTGGAGAAAGAAATTGGCAGAAAAAGAAAGAGTGGAGGGAGCAAGGTTGAAAATATTGGTGATTAACGGACCGAATATCAATTTTCTGGGAATCAGGGAGAAAAGCGTTTACGGGACACAGGATTATGACTATCTGCTAAAGCTGATAGCGCAGAAGGGAAAGGAATGTGGGGCGGATATTACGGTGTTCCAGAGCAATCATGAGGGGGCTGTTATCGACCGTATTCAAGAGGCGTATTTTGACGGTACGGAGGGAATTGTCATTAATCCGGGAGCATATACCCATTACAGCTATGCCATAAGGGATGCGCTGGCAAGCATCACCGTGCCCAAGGTGGAAATCCATATTTCCGATATTACCAAGAGAGAGGATTTCCGCAAGATTTCCGTGACGGCGCCCGCCTGCGATAAGCAGATTTACGGGCAGGGACTTGACGGGTATCTGCAGGCGATAGATTTTATACTGTTACAAAAAAAGTAAGAAAAAATAAAAAAACAGTTGAAATATGTCCGCCGATATATTACACTGTTAAAGGATTATATTGTGAGAGTATCAGGAGGAATATACTATGATTTCTGCAGGCGATTTCAGAAATGGTATTACGATTGAGTTGGACAATAATGTTTATCAGATTATTGAATTTCAGCATGTAAAGCCCGGAAAGGGCGCAGCTTTTGTCAGAACAAAGCTGAAGAATATCAAAAGCGGCGGCGTGGTGGAGAAGACCTTCCGTCCTACCGAGAAATGCCCTCAGGCACGAATTGACAGAAAAGATATGCAGTATCTGTACAATGACGGAGACCTTTATTATTTTATGGACACGGAAAATTATGAGCAGGTAGCTTTAAATAATGAGACCGTGGGCGATGCACTGAAATTTGTGAAAGAAAATGAGATGTGCAAGGTATGCTCCCACAATGGGAATGTATTTTCCGTGGAGCCTCCTTTATTTGTAGAATTGGTTATCACCGAGACAGAGCCCGGATTTAAGGGCGATACCGCTACGGGAGCTACGAAGCCCGCCACGGTGGAGACAGGAGCTACTGTTGCGGTGCCTCTGTTCGTAGATCAGGGTGAAACCATCAAGATTGATACCAGAACAGGGGAATATCTGTCCCGTGTGTAATCTGCAATATCTTTTATAGTACAAGCTTGTGAGACAATGGCGCTTAGATTAGGTGCCATTGTTTTTTTGTGTCATTAGGAAATTGCGAAAAATGAAAGAAAGAGAGGAAGTCATATGGAAATGAAACGATTTGCGCAGACCGTGCAGGCTGCGGTGAAAAAGGAATTAGGACAGGGTTATGAGATTGCGTTCCATGATATCTCCAAAAATAACGGAGTGACCCTGACGGGGTTGACGATTACAGCCAAGGGGCAGAATATTGCTCCCACCATTTATCTGGATGGTTTTTATGATGCTTATGAGGGCGGCGTATCCTTAACCTATATTGTGCAGAAAATATTGGAAATTTATGGTAAGGATGCTCCGCCTCAAAGCATTGACATGGAGTTTTTCAAGGATTTTGAAAAGGTGAAGGACAGAATCTGTTACAGGCTCATCAACAGGGAAAAGAATGAACAGCTTCTTTCGCGGATTCCCCACAGGGAATTTTTGGATCTGGAAATCTGTTTTTACTATGCATATCAGGGAGAGAAGCTCGGAAACGGCACTATCCTGATCTTTAACAATCATTTGGAAATGTGGGGGACAACCGCGGAAGAACTTTTTGCCCTGGCGCAAAAAAACACCCCAGTCCTTTTTCCATGGGAATGCAAAACCATAGAGGAGGCGCTGCGGGAGATTCAGGGAGAGGCAGATGAGGATATGGCAGGGCAGGCAAAAGAAGAAAAGGGGTTCATGAAGATTCTCGGAAACAGCGCCCATGTTTATGGGGCAGCCTGCATTCTGTATCCCGGGGTTTTGGAAGAACTCGCCCGAAAAGAGGGCAGGAGCTATTATATTCTGCCCAGCTCCGTCCATGAGGTGATTTTATTGGAGGAGGAAGCCGGAGAGAACCGCGGACTTTTGAAGGAAATGATAAAGGAGGTAAATGACACTCAGGTGTCTTTGGAAGAAATTCTGTCATATCAGCTCTATTATTTTGATTGTGCGGACAATCATATTAGAATCTTTTGATTACAATTCTCTTAATTTTCATAAATTTTGTGAAATTTTCGTGAAAGTTTTCCCAAAAACAGTAGACATAGAGCATTTTTTATGATATCATACTCAAGGTGATGTAATAAAATTGTAACAATTTGCATCCGTAGTCTAATGGATAGAACGAAGGCCTCCGACGCCTTTAATGCAGGTTCGATTCCTGTCGGATGCATTTTGCATCACCTTGACGGATATCAACAGTATGTTTGAGAAAGGTGTTATTTCATGTTGAAAGATAAAGCAGGCAAAGCGCTTGATTGGATTTTAAAGCATAGTGCGATTGTATTTCCGCTGGTTATCTGTGTGGCAGTGGCGGTTACGGTGTCTTTTGTGCTGAATGCGGGGAATGTCGGCAGGGCACAGGAGGCGGAAAACGCAGGGACATCGGAAGCATCGTCATCGACAACGCCTGTTACCCAGCAGATAGAAAATGTGCCTCTGGTAGAAAATACGGACGAAGCGGTCCAGAGCCTGATTTTGACTTTTTATAATGCGGCGGCGTTAGGGGATATGGACACGCTGCTGTCACTCTGCGATTATATGTCGGATGAAATGTATTTCCGCTATCAGGAGCTGGCAAAGTATATCGAATATTATCCTGTGGTTGAACTCTATACCAAACCGGGCTTTGAGGAAGGCTCGACCATCGTTTTTGTATATCTTAAGCAGGTGTTTGTCAACCATGAGGAGGAGCTGCCGGGGTGGCAGGAATTCTATCTATGTACGAATGAAGAGGGAAACCTTTATATTAAGTGGAGCAATTTTTCCAAAGAGCAGGACGATTATGTCCGGGAGATCAACTCTCAGGATGATGTGATAGCCTTTAACAACCGCATCAACGCGGAATACAGCGATTTGCTCCTCGAAAAGCCCGAATGGGCCGAGTATATGGAAGCAATGGGAGACCAGCTGGAAACCACCGTAGGCGTACAGATAGCAAAGAAAAATACGGAACAGGAACAGCAGGCGCAGGAGCAGCAGACGCCGGAGACGGAACCGGAGCAGGGCGGAGAGGAAGCGCCTCCCGAAAATGCCGAACCGACGGTACAGTATGTCATCACAACCGCTACGGTAAATGTAAGAAGCTCTGACAGCGAGAATGCGGACCGTCTGGGAAAGGCGTCCCAGGGTACGAGGTTGCAGCTGAAGGAAGCCCGTGTCAACGGTTGGAGTATGATAGTTTTTGAGGGCAAAGATGCATTTATCAAATCCGAATATCTGGAGGCGGAAGAGAGCGCTGCCGGTCTTTCTGCCATCGGTACGGTGACTGCCACCGCCAATGTCAATGTGCGGGCTTCGGCCGGTGAGAACGGTCAGCGGCTCGGTGTCTTGGCCGAGGGTGAAACCGTGGATTTGTATGCGAAAGAAAACGGCTGGTGCAAAATCAAGTATCAGAATCAGGTAGGGTATGTAAAAGCGGATTATGTGGAATAGGTAAATCAAATTTGCATAAAAATACAGAAAAAGGGAATGCTTCCGAAAAAGAGGCATTCTTTTTTATGTTGTTTGTGACGCTGCGCGTCCCAAAGTTCCCGCTGATTAAAATGCCGCTTCCGCGGCGGAATGAGAGGAAAAATGAAATCACAGGAAGTAAAAATATATCGGGAAATTCAAAAAAATACCGAGATGGCAATGAAAGCCATTGATACAATATCGGACAAGGTATATGACGACCAGCTTGCCCTGCAGATGTCCAGACAGTCCTTAAAATATTCGGAGCTTCATAATGAGGCGGTGAAGCAGTTGGTGGAGGCAAAGGCGGAGCCTTATCACAGCAGTTATTTTGATGATATGATGGTAAAGACGGGCATTCATTACAATACCCTGCTAAATACCAGCACCAGCCACATTGCGGAGCTGATGATAAGAGGCAGCCATAATGGCATCGTGGAGATGGAGAAGGTGTTGAACCATAATGATAATGTGGGGGAGAAGCCGGAAATGCTGGCAAGGCAGCTGATTGATTTTGAGGAAAAGAATATAGCCAGACTCAAACATTATTTGTGATGCATCATTTATTGTGCAACTTGTATAAAAAAACGGGCAAAATTTTTACGGTTTTGTGGATGAAAGTTTGTTGAGAATTTGAAACACAAGACTTATAATAAAAAACGGACTTGCAGATACAATAAAGGAGGACAAGATAATGTCATATGTCGACGAGGTATTTGATCTGGTTGTAGCAAAGAACCCTGCGCAGCCGGAGTTTCATCAGGCAGTAAAAGAGGTATTGGAATCTCTTCGTGTAGTGATCGAGGCTAATGAGGAGGAGTACCGCAAGGATGCTCTGTTAGAGAGACTTGTAACTCCGGAGAGACAGTTGCTTTTCCGTGTTCCCTGGGTGGATGACAAGGGACAGGTTCAGGTAAACAACGGTTTCCGTGTGCAGTTTAACTCCGCAATCGGACCTTATAAGGGAGGACTGAGACTTCATCCTTCCGTAAACATTGGTATTATTAAGTTTTTGGGATTTGAGCAGATTTTCAAGAATTCCCTGACCGGGCTTCCCATCGGCGGCGGCAAGGGCGGTTCCGATTTTGACCCCAAAGGAAAATCAGACAGGGAAGTGATGGCTTTCTGTCAGAGCTTCATCACGGAATTACATAAATACATAGGCGCAGATACCGATGTGCCCGCAGGCGATATCGGAACCGGCGCAAGGGAGATTGGCTATATGTACGGTCAGTACAAGAGACTCACCGGACTTTATGAGGGCGTTCTCACCGGAAAGGGCTTAAGCTATGGCGGCTCTCTGGCAAGAACCGAAGCTACCGGTTACGGTCTTTTGTATCTCACGGAGGAAATGCTCAAATGCAACGGCAAGGATATCGCAGGCAAAACAATTGCCGTATCCGGCGCCGGCAATGTAGCCATTTATGCGATTCAGAAAGCACAGCAGCTTGGGGCAAAGCCCGTTACCTGCTCCGATTCCACCGGATGGATTTATGATCCCGAAGGTATTGATGTGGCTCTGTTAAAGGAAGTAAAAGAAGTAAAGCGTGCAAGGCTGACAGAGTATGCCGCTGCAAGAAAGAGCGCAGAGTATCATGAGAAGAAGGCAGGAGAGCATGGCGTATGGACCGTAAAATGTGATATCGCTCTTCCCTGCGCTACCCAGAACGAATTGGATCTGGAAGACGCAAAGACTTTGGTTGCAAACGGCTGCTTCGCCGTGGCAGAGGGCGCTAATATGCCTACCACCATGGAAGCTACGGAGTATCTGCAGGCAAACGGCGTTCTGTTCTGCCCCGGCAAGGCTTCCAATGCGGGCGGCGTTGCTACCTCCGCTCTGGAAATGAGCCAGAACAGCGAGAGACTTTCCTGGACCTTTGAGGAAGTTGACTCCAAGTTAAAGAATATTATGGTGAATATTTTCCACAATCTGGACGATGCCGCAAAGAAGTACGGCATGGAAGGCAATTATGTGGCAGGCGCCAATATTGCAGGATTTTTGAAGGTGGCTGATGCCATGAAGGCACAGGGGATTGTGTAAAGAGAATCCATATCATTCACTGAAAAATTGTTATATGATTATCAAAAAGCAACCTAACCTTAGTCGGAGAGGTTGCTTTTTGATGTACCAATAGTGCCTGCCTTTCGCTTTATTTTCCATATGGCAGAAACAAAAAAGAGTGTTTGTGCTTGTGAATTGCCCGGCTATAGCTTATAATAGGATTGGAAAGAAAAAACGGATGATAGGTTGTAATGTGACAAGGATTCGGCTAAGTATAAGAAAAGGGATGAATTATGAAGGTAGTGATTTTGGCGGGAGGGTATGGCACGAGAATCAGCGAGGAAAGCCACTTAAGGCCCAAGCCCATGATAGAGATAGGAGGGAAACCCATAATATGGCATATTATGAAGGAGTATTCTTATTATGGGTATAATGAGTTTATTATCTGCTGCGGGTATAAGCAGCATATCATAAAGGAATGGTTTGCGAATTATTATCTGTATAACAGTGACATCACCTTTGATTTCACCAGACAAAACAGCATGGAGATACATAATAATGTGGCTGAGCCGTGGAAAGTGACCCTTGTGGATACCGGCCTTAACACGATGACGGGGGGACGCATCAAGCGCATCCAGCCCTATATCGGCAATGAGACTTTTATGCTTACCTACGGCGACGGCGTGGCGGATGTGGATATCGGGAAGCTTGTGGAATTCCACAAATCCCATGGAAAGATTGCGACCATTACATCGGTGAACCTTGACCAGAATTTTGGGATACTTGACATAGATTCTGACGGAAAAGTCCATAACTTCAGGGAAAAAAATAAGATTGACGGCGGTAAGGTAAACGGCGGATATATGGTTTTTGAGCCGCAGATTTTTGATTATATCGACGGGGACGATACGGTTTTTGAAAAGGGCCCCATAGAAGCCGTTGCGGCGGACGAGGAGCTTATGGCGTATCAGCACAGCGGTTTTTGGAAGTGCATGGACAACCAGAGGGACAAGAAAATGCTTGAGGCGCTGGTCGCGTCGGGGAAGGCACCGTGGATGGTGTGGACAGCATAAGCAGGCATGGGAGAAGGATATGTTTGAAAATATGACGGAGGAACAGGCGAGGAAACAGATTCTGGATATGGTTTCCGAGTATTGTGATACCTTTCACAATCAAAAAAGGGAATACAGGCCGGGGGACAGGATTTCCTATGCGTCAAGGGTTTACGGGCATGAGGAAATGTGCAGCCTTGTGGATTCCGCATTGGAATTCTGGCTTACGGCCGGAAGGTATACCGAGGAGTTTGAAAGGAAATTTGCGGATTATCTTGGGGTAAAATACTGTTCGCTGGTCAATTCAGGGTCATCGGCAAATCTGCTTGCGTTCATGGCGCTGACCTCGCCGCTTTTGGGTGAGAGACAGATTAAACCACATGACGAGATGATAACCGTAGCCGCGGGATTCCCCACAACGGTCGCTCCTGCAATACAGTACGGCGTCGTGCCGGTGTTCATCGATGTCACGATTCCTCAGTACAATATGGATATATCCGTGCTTGAAAATGCACTCTCAGATAAGACAAAGCTTGTGATGGCGGCGCATACCTTGGGCAACCCGTTTGATTTAAAAGCCGTGAAGGAGTTTTGTGACAGGCATAATTTATGGCTGATAGAGGATAACTGCGATGCGCTCGGCTCCAAGTATATAATGGACGGCAGGGAGTATTTTACAGGGACCATAGGGGATATCGGCACTTCTTCTTTTTATCCCCCGCATCATATGACGATGGGGGAGGGCGGCGCGGTTTATACGAATGATGCGCTGCTGAATAAGTGCATACGCTCCTTCAGGGATTGGGGGCGCGACTGCGTATGCCCGCCCGGGCGCGATAACTTATGCAGCCACCGCTTTGACGGGCAGTTTGGGGAGCTTCCGAAGGGATATGACCATAAATACATATATTCGCATTTTGGATATAATTTAAAGGCAACGGATATGCAGGCTGCAATAGGCTGCGCGCAGATAGATAAATTTCCCGGATTTGTTGAGCGAAGAATCCATAATTTTAACAGGCTGAAGGCAGGGCTTTCAAAGTGCGGCGATAAGCTTATACTTCCCGAGGCATGCGAGAACAGCGAGCCGAGCTGGTTCGGTTTTCTGGTGACTTGCAGGGAGGGCGTTGACAGAAACAAGCTGGTTTCGTACATAGAGTCCCGGGGCATCCAGACAAGGATGCTGTTTGCGGGAAATCTGATAAAGCATCCCTGCTTTGACGAGATGCGAAAAAAAGGCGGGGGATACAGGGTTGTCGGCAGTCTTGACAATACGGATAAAATCATGAGCGACAGCTTTTGGGTCGGGGTTTATCCGGGAATGACGGATGAGATGATTGATTATATGGCGGAAGAAATAAGCGAGGCGGTGGAACGGAGGTGCTCATGAAGAGGCGTGTTGCGGATTATGTGGTGGACTTTCTGGTGGAACATGGCGTCAAAGACTGCTTTACGGTGGTCGGGGGCGGAGCCATGCATTTAAATGATGCCTTTGGCCATCATGCGGGCATGCGCTGTATTTACAATCACCATGAACAGGCATGTGCCATCGCGGCGGAGAGCTATGCCAGACTCGAAAATAAGATTGCAGCGGTCTGTGTCACAACCGGACCGGGCGGCACCAATGCCATTACCGGAGTAGTCGGGGGTTGGCTTGATTCCATACCCATGTTTATTATAAGCGGCCAGGTGAGGTATGACACGACGGCAAGATATGCCCAGAGGTTTACAGACGGATTACCATTAAGGGCTGTGGGCGATCAGGAGTACGATATCGTCAAATCGGTGGAGCCCATGACGAAGTATGCGGTGATGATTGAAGATCCGGCGCAGATAAGGTATGCCCTTGAAAAGGGGTATCACCTTGCCACTACGGGAAGACCCGGACCTGTATGGATTGACATACCGGTGAATTTTCAGGGGGCGTACATTGAAACGGACGGGCTTAAGGGCTACGACCCGGCAGAAGATGATGCGCTTTTGCCGCCTAAGGTTTCAAAGCAGGATGCGGAAAAAGTGATACAGATGATTAAAGCTGCCAAGAGACCGGTGATATATGCGGGCGGCGGAATCCGTTTGTCGGGGGGCTATGAGGCGTTTAAAAGGGTGATAAAAAAGCTCAGCGTGCCCGTGGTGACATATTGGAACAGCATAGATGTCATAGAGACGGACAATCCTTTGTATGTGGGCAGAGGCGGCAATATGGGCGACCGCCCGGGGAATTTTGCGGTGCAGAACGCTGACCTTCTGCTTGCGATAGGCACAAGGATTTCCATCAGGCAGACCGGATACAGCTTTGATACATGGGCGAGAGAAGCCAAGGTTATCATGGTTGATATTGACAGGGCGGAGATGAAAAAACACACGATACATGTGGACATGCCGGTGTGGGCGGACGCGAAGGATTTCCTTGAAACGCTTGACGAAGCTGCAGGCGAGTATTCCCCCGAAAAAATTTTCATGGGCGAAGAGTGGCTTAATGCCTGTAAAAATTGGAAGGAAAAATATCCTGTCACCTTAAAAAAACATTGGGATGCGGATAAGGGGTATGTCAATGTCTATGCCTTCATAAATCATGTGAGCAAAAGTCTTAAAGAGGGAAGCCTGACGGCAGTGTCAAACGGCGCGTGCTGTGTTGCGGGACATCAGAGTTATGTTATCAAAGAGGGAACGAGGTTTATCATAAACAGCGCAATTGCCAGCATGGGCTACGGACTTCCGGCGGCAATCGGGCTGTGTGTGTCGGCCGGGAGGAAGGATGTTGTCTGCTTAGAGGGGGACGGCTCCATTATGATGAATCTGCAGGAGCTTCAGACCATCGTGACAAACAGGCTTCCCATAAAGATTTTTTTGATAAATAATCAGGGTTATCATTCCATCAGGATCACGCAGAACAACCTGTTCAAAGAAAACAGCAAGGTGGGCATAGGACCGGAATCGGGGGATTTGGGCTTTCCGGACTTTGAAAAGATTGCCAAAGCGTTCGGCTTTACATATTATTCGGCGCATGATAATATGGAGATGAAAAGCGTTGTGGAGGAGGTCTTAAAGCAGCCCGGGTTTGTGTTCTGCGAGATTTTTACGGACACCGATCAGGTCTGGGAGCCAAAGAGCAGCACGAAGAGGCTTGAGGACGGAACGCTTGTGAGTCCGCCGTTGGAGGATCTTGCGCCGTTTCTGCCCAGAGAGGAACTGATGGAAAATCTGTTTATTCCTGCGGTTAAATTTTGAATTCATAGTTGGGAAAATTTTTCTCCGCCATAGTTGAGAATCTGCAGAAGGGAATTATGAGGGGAGATTTTGCAGCAAGAATGGATGATTCATATGAAGCGTGCTATTGTCACGGGAGCCACCGGCGCGGTGGGCATGGCTCTGATAGCAGAGCTTATCGAAAATAATATTGAGGTTCTGGTGCTTGCGAGAAGAGAGTCAAAGCGAAACGCCAGAATCCCGGAGCATAAACTTGTCAAGGTACTGTTTTGCGATTTATCGGAGCTTTCGGGACTTAGTAATAATACAAGCGTGGAGTATGATGTTTTTTTCCATCTGGCGTGGGAAGGAACCTTTGGAGCCGGAAGAAACGATATGTACCTCCAAAATCTGAATGTGAGATATGCGCTGGATGCGGTGGGGGCGGCAAAAAGATTCGGATGCAAGAGGTTTATAGGCATCGGCTCGCAGGCTGAATACGGGGTGACGAATGAAACACTTACTCCATATACCCCGACATTTCCTAACATGGGGTACGGCTCTGCAAAGCTATGTGCGGGGCAGATGAGCAGGGGATATGCGCAGACTCTGGGAATTTCCCATATCTGGGTGCGTATTTTGAGCGTATATGGCCCTTATGACAGGGACGATTCGATGGTGATGTCAACCATTGATAAACTGAAAAAAGGGATTGTGCCCCAATTTACCGAGGGCGTACAAATGTGGGATTACCTATACAGCGCGGATGCGGCCAGAGCGCTTAGATTGATTGCGGAAAAGGGCGTTGACAAAAAGGTTTATGTGCTTGGAAGCGGAAACGCGCGCCCGCTTTCTTACTACATAGAAACCATCCGGAGCATAGCTGCGCCGCAGGGCAGGATTTTACTGGGGGCGATTCCTTATAGCGAGGGGCAGGTAATGTATCTTAGGGCGGATATTTCAGAGCTGAAAGCAGATACGGGATTTGAGCCGGCTTGGGAGTTTGAGGATGGGATCAGGGCGATAATTGCGGACGGTTTTGCATAAAGCCGAAAGGGCAGATGAGGAAATAGAATGAAAAAAATAAGTATTATGATTCCATGCTATAATGAGGAGGAAAATGTGCGGCAGATATGCGCCGCGGTCATTGAGGAAATGTCAAAAAACCTTCCCGCATATGATTATGAGATACTTTTTATAGATAACAATTCTCAGGATAAAACGAGAGAGTACCTTCGTGAGATTTGTAAAGATAATAAAAAGGTGAGGGCAATCTTTAATGCTAAAAATTTCGGACAGTTCAATTCGCCTTTTTATGGAATGTGTCAGACTACGGGCGACTGTACCGTTTGTATGTGCTGCGATTTTCAGGATCCGGTGGAGATGCTTCCAAAGCTTGTAAAAGAGTGGGAAGCGGGATATAAAATCGTCTGCGCCATAAAGACTGCCAGCAGGGAAAACAAAATCATGCGCTTTTTGCGCACCTGTTATTACAAAATGATTAAGAAAATGTCGGATGTTGAGCAGATTGAACATTTTACGGGGTTCGGGCTGTATGACAAATCGTTTATTGAGGTTTTGAAAAAGCTTGATGACCCGACCCCCTTTTTGAGAGGAATTGTGGCGGAGCTTGGCTATAAGCGAAAGGATATACCCTATGAGCAGCAGGAAAGGCGAGCGGGGAAAACACACAATAATTGGTTCACGCTGTATGATGCCGCCATGCTTAGCTTTACTTCCTACACAAAGGTCGGGTTAAGGCTTGCCACATGGGGCGGATTTATCACAGGATTTGTGAGTATTCTTATAGCGATTGTCTATATGATAATGAAGCTTATTTATTGGGACAGATTTGTTGCGGGCATGGCGCCCATTCTCCTTGCGGTACTGATAATAGGCTCGGTGCAGCTTTTTTTTATAGGCTTCTTGGGAGAATATGTCATCAGTATGAATAAAAGGATAATGAACAGGCCTCTGGTGATAGAGGAGGAAAGGCTTAACTTTGACAAAGAGGAATCAAGTGAGAGCGAATGAAGCCTGAAAGGGAATATGAAACAGAAACAGGAAGGATAATGTAAAGATGTCCAATATGGATTTTTACAGAGGAAAAAGGGTGCTTATCACCGGGCATACGGGGTTTAAGGGCGCTTGGATGTGCAGGCTTTTGGTGAAGCTTGGGGCAGAGGTTACGGGTTATGCTTTGGAGACGCCCACAAACCCTTCTCTTTTTGAGCTGAGCGGCATAGAAAACAGCATGGATTCCGTTATAGGGGATGTGCGTGACCTTGAGCATTTGAAGGAGGTTTTTGAGAAGGCGGAGCCGGAGATAGTGATACATATGGCGGCTCAGCCCATAGTGCGCGCATCCTATGAAAATCCGGTTTATACCTACGATGTCAATGTCATGGGGACGGTCAATGTACTTGAATGCATCAGATTGACCAAATCGGTCAAATCCTTTGTGAATGTCACGACCGATAAGGTCTACAAAAATAGAGAATGGGAGTGGGGCTACCGGGAGAATGAAGAACTGAACGGATTTGACCCCTATTCCAATTCAAAATCCTGCTCCGAGCTTGTGACGGCATGCTATAAAAATTCCTTTTTCGGCGATGGTTCCGTCGCGGTCAGTACGGTGAGAGCCGGCAATGTTGTGGGGGGCGGTGATTTTGCAAGGGACAGGATCATTCCGGATTGTGTGAGGGCGGCGGAAACCAAAAGCGCTGTTATCGTCAGAAACCCCTATTCCACAAGGCCTTACCAGCATGTGCTAGAGCCGGTTTACGCGTATCTTCTGGTGGCAGAAGCCCAATATATTGACGGCGCGAAAGCGGGAAACTATAATGTCGGACCGGACGATTCCGGCTGCCTGACAACAGGGGAATTAGTGGCAATGTTTTGCGAAAAATGGAACTCGTATACCGATTCATCGCTTACATGGGAAAATGCCAGCGCCGACGGACCGCATGAGGCAAGCTTTTTAAAGCTTGACTCCTCCAGATTTAAAAATACATTCGGCTGGAAGCCCCGCTGGAATATGGAGACGGCTGTTGAAAAGATTGTGGAATGGACGGCGGCGTATTTTTCGGGTGGAGATGTAGGTAAGTGCATGGACGGACAGATAGAGGAGTTTATGGGGATATACTAATTGGAGGACAATGGCATGAACTATGATGAGGAACGCATTGAAAATAGCGACAAGGCATTAGTTGCTTTGACAAATTTATACAGCTGGGAAATGTTTGAATGGTATCATTCCAAATATCCGGAAGGCCAGTGGGATGCGGTCATAGTTAATTTTAATAATGAGAAACTGCTCCGCATTATGCAGGAAAAGTGTGAAAACAGCCATTTTTTTCATCATATCTTTCATTATGACAGGCTGATGTCGGATGAAAAAATAATAACAAAAATATTTTTAATGCTGGGTTATTTTTTCCAATACATAACAAATACAAGAGAAAAGCACGATCGGAAATTAGTTGAAAAAATATGCGGACATACTGATTATAAGAAAGTAGTTGTGCAGTCGAAAGTAGGAATTTTTCAGACTGCCTGCGTGAATGCAATGTGCGACAGGATAATCGTATGTTTTGAGGATGGCATTGGAGATTATGCAGAGGTTCCGCGTTTTTTTAAAATACATGAAGCATCCGATATCATTCATTTTTTGCTGGCGAAAATGAATGTTGTAAATATAATGGCTTATGGGCAGCAGTTTAGATTAAAGTATGATGACAGGACTATCAAATATTGCAGTCTTCCCGAAAGGATGCGATATAGAAATTTTAAAGCGATAAAACAGATGTATGAAGGGTATAAAAGCGAAGAAAGGCTTACAGAGGAAGAAAAAAAGTATTTTAAGAAGAATTATGAGATTATATTTTTTTCGACCTCGTTTTCTGATTTTGGAATAGGTGATGAGATATATGATAAAGCACATGATTGGATTAAGGAAAACTGCAGTGGGAAAAGCATTCTGATAAAAAAGCATCCAAGGGAAACTTATGGCTTTGAGTGGAATGATGTGTTGTTTGATATATGCGGAGAAGATATTTCAGGAGAGAAAGTGATTGATTTATTGCCGGATGCGAAAGTTTGTTTTTTTACCACAACCACAATCTTACTTAAAATGCGCCGGGAGAAAAAAGCGTTTAAAGTTTTAAAGTTTCCAATTCATAATAAAAAGTATTTGGCGGCCTTAAATGCTTATGCAGATACAATCGGCATCGGTGAACAGGAATGGATAGAATTATAAAGAAAAGCAGCTTTTGGAGCCTGCTGGGAACATTTTTAATAAAGTCGGTTAATCTTATCAGCATTCCTATATTTTCGAGGCTGTTAAGTACGGAGGAATATGGGCAGGCAAATATTTTTTTTACCTATGTCAGTATTTTTACGGTTTTAACGGGATTGGATTTCTACGGAACGGTTTCAAAGGGTCAGATGCTTTTCAAAGATGACAAATATGGTTTTTTATCGGTCGGCTTTTTTGTCACAAGTGTATTTTCAGGCGCGATGCTTGTGCTGTTTCATGTTTTTCAGGGATTGTTCGGAAGTTTGCTGTCCATGAACCCGACGGAGTTACATCTGCTTGTTATATACAGTTATGCTATGGCGGTCGTTTCTTTTATGTCAGGCAGTATGATTTATGATTTTAACTATAAAGGAAACACCGCATTAAGCTTTTCGGTGGCAGTGTTAAATCTTGTTTTTTCGGTTATATTGATTCAAACCTTTTGTGCCGGTGACAGAAAGTTTGGAAGAATTCTGGGAGCAGCGCTTCCCGCGATTGTCATAGGTGTTGTATTGTATATTTATGTTATGCGCAGAGGAAGAAAAATATGGAAGACAGAGTATGCCAAGTATTATGTATGTCAGGGCATTCCCCTGATACCCCATAATCTTTCCCATTTTATTCTGGGCAATGCCGATAAAATCATGATAGCAAGGATGATCGGAGAAGCACAGAGCGGTATTTATAGTCTGGTTTATAGTCTCGGTCTGATGATAGGAGCGCTTATTGAGGCTGCAAACAATGTATGGGGTCCGTGGATGTTCAGAAAGCTGGAGGCAGGACAAGATGCGGTATTAAAGAAAGCATATACTGTTTATGCCATGGTATTTTCGGTTATTGCAGTGCTGGCAGGAGCGGTTACCCCGGAGATCATAAAAATAATATCACCCGTAGAGTACTGGGAAGGAGTCAGATTTTCCGTTTGGATCGTTTTCTCCGCATACTTGATATTTATATATCAGTTGTATGTAAATTTGGAATTTTATGAGATGAAAACCTATTTGATTTCAATGGGCACGGTATTGGCGGCAGGGATTAATATTGTGTTAAATGCCATATTCCTCAGAAAATTCGGCTATGGCTTTGCTGCTGTTTCAACGGTAGCATCGTATGTTGTTTTGACGGTATTTCATATGCTTACAGTCAATTGCATCATTAAAAAAAGAGTTATTCATAATACCAAAATAATTATCATGGTATTGCTGGTGTCCGCAGTATTTTTTGTAATGCATCTATTGCTTGATAATTATATTATAAGATATGTTATCGCAATGACTGCAGCGGCAGCGGGTGCGGCAGTTGTTAAAAAAAGTTATATTGCATTTGTTAATGAGAATGAAAAATAATACAGACAGCGGAACAGGAGACAGAAGATTATGAAAAAAAGCAAAAGAAATGAAATCATTATATTCGGCGTATTTGTGCTGGTGGTTTTGCTGCAGCTTGCCCGGATAACCTATGTTTTTGCCGTGGAGAGGGAGGGATTCCATTCTGACGAAACATGGAGCTACGGATTTGCCAATAGTTATTATGAACCGTATTTGTATGCCCAGATCGTGGACCCGGAAAGAAAACAGCCTAATGTGGACAGAAATTTAATGGAATGGGTATCCGGTGATGTGTTCAGAGAGTACCTGACTGTCGGTGAGGATGAAAGATTTTCTTATGGGTCGGTTTACTATAATTTGATAGGGGATTTGGGCCTTCCCCTCCACGAGATGCTTTTACATACCATATGCTCCTTTTTCCCGGGCAGCTTTTCATGGTGGTACAGCTATGCCATCAATATAGTGTTCTTTCTGTTGTGCCAGCTTGTGCTGTTCCTGTGGATCAAACGGTTCAGCGGCTCGGCGCTTACAGCGCTCATGGTGACTGTATATTACGGATTTACCAACGCTGCGCTTAACTGCTATATCTATCTTAGGAGCTATGCGATGCTTACGGTGTTCGCAATAACGCTTGTGTATATGCTGTGCAGCATGTACCGAAAAGAGTTTGCCGGGATAAAGAAGGAGCTTGCCGTAACATTTGTCATAACGCTGCTGGGCGGGTTCACGCACTATTATTTCTTTACCTTGGCGTTCTTTTTGACCGCATTTACATGCATATACCTACTGGTGAGGAAAAAGTGGAAGGAAATGTTCACATACGGTCTGACGATGCTTTTTGGCGTGGTGGTTGATTTGGTGGCATTTCCCTATATATTATCCCATATGCAGAGCGGACCGGATCTGTATGCAACGGGTGCAAGCCTGCCGTATTATTGGGACTTTTCAGCATGCATGACGCTTTTGCTGGGGGAATCCTTCGGCTTTGGCTGGAAGATTGATCATATTACCTTTCTTTATGCAGCGTTTGTGGTCTTTTGGATTGTATTTTTAACCGCCGTGGTTTTCATCCTGTTCCGAAACGAACAGTGGCTTATCCGTATCAGGGGGAAGATATGGGCATGGCTTAGGGATTGGCGCACCCATTTAAAATGGGGAATCGAACACTGCAATTGGTTTGCGGTCATCTGCCTTGCGGCCATTGTGGCAAATACCGCGATAATCGCGAAAATCAGTAATGTCATGGCAATGGGTGTTACAACGGATAGGTATTTGTTTTATATGATGCCGGTGCTTATCGGGATTTTCATGGTATTCATCGGCCGGATATGCAAAAAGGCAATAAAGAAAAGAGTGGCGGCGGTTTTTGCTGCGGCAGCGGTAATGACGGGGTTCCTTCTGTGCAGCAATATAAGGAGCGGCTGCTATTATCTGTTTAAAACATTTTCCGAAAATCCTTCGCTGACGGAACTGACATCCGGCGCGGACTGTGTGATTGTATCGATGGAGGCTTGGAGAATGACATGGTATTCCTCGGAAATGCCGTATGTCAACCAATTTGCTTATGTGCTTGACAACGATTGTATGGATTCGGCAGAGCTTATGAATGAATATGCCTATTCATCCCGGACGCCGGTTTATTTTATATTGGAAAAATCCATATTTGTCCCGGAGGAAAACGAACAGGGGAGCAATCTAATGGGCATTAATGTGGTTTTGGAAGGTGAAAACCTCGTCTATGAAAAAGATTACATAAATTATCTGATAGAAAATGTGGACTGGATAGACAGTATGGAAAAAATCGATGAGAGAAATTCCTTCTGTGGATTCTTAAGCGTATATAGAGTAAATTAAAAAAGTGCTTGCATTATTTTTGAAAGAATGGTATAGTGAATAAGTCAGATTTGTACGGCTCGTTGGTCAAGCGGTTAAGACGCCGCCCTCTCACGGCGGAAACAGGGGTTC
>JAMPEY010000030.1 GCA_023664665.1 Lachnoclostridium sp. | reverse complement strand
ATCCTGCATGAAATCCTGCTATTTTAGTGCGAAAAGTTTTTATTCTTCAAAGCTGGCACCAAATATTGACCAAATATTGACCAAACGGGAAACTCAAATCTAATACCCATTGACAAATCTGACAGTTTGTATAGCCGCGTTCCTTGGATTAAGATTTGAATTTTCTGCATAAGGTAAAAAATACATCTTGATTCTTCCCAGCGTACAAGGTTCCGGCTCAAATTAGGTCCTGAACTCGATACATGAAAGGAAAATGCCACATAGATCAATACTTGAATTTTAATTTGCTTCTGCCTACTTCCCTTCCAAAGAATCCTCCCCTGCTGGAGGCACCATCCTCTCCGAAGACTGCGCCTCGTACTCCTCCACCGCCGGGTCTTTGATAGAGGTAGTGCGCATCCATTCCTTCGTCCCCTCCACTTTTGCCGCAGGCTGGGTGTGTTTCGCAAGAAAACGGGTCAGAGCGTAAACATCAATCCATATCTCGTTATTGCTTTCTTTCTGGGATTCGTCAAAAACCAGTTCCAACCCCCAATGCAGATGCGTCACCTCTATATTATTGACATTTTCTTTTGTGCTGTAACCGGTATGCCCCATATACCCAATCACATCTCCCGCAGTGACAATACTGCCTTCTTCCAGCCCTTCCGCATAAGGATAGTTCTGTCTGAGATGAGCATAGTAATAATAACGCTTTTTATCAAAACTGCGGATGCCGATACGCCAGCCGCCGTATTGGTTCCATCCCAGCGCCTCCACTGTGCCGGACTCCACCGCCATAATGGGCGTACCCACAAGTCCCATCATGTCATGCCCCAGATGTTTTCGCTTATAGCCATAGCTTCTTCCCGCTCCGAAATCATCATAATGTGTATAGTCAAATCCTCTTGCCAACGGAAAATAGGCTTTCAATCCATAGCGGCTTTGATAACTTTTGATGCCCGCCTCATCCGTACATTCCTCCTCATATTCCCCTACCATGCCCCCGAGGACAGCCTCATATGCCTCTTTATAATAAGGATAATATTTTAAATCCTCCGTCAGCTTTTCCATAGTAGTTTTCCCGTCACAGATTTGCTGCGCCCCTTTATCCAGAGTAGTCAGCGCTTTCTTGTCAAAGCTTCCTCCGGTCTTTGCCGCCGTATACGCCAACAATTCTATCCAGTTTATGGCATATTCTTCGTCATGGGTCTTCACATCCCAGTCATATGCGCTGCATAACGCCTCATAAGATACACTGAAATCCACCCACTTGATATAATCCTTCTTTTCCCCTGCAGCATCCGCTGAAACTCCCACACTAATAGTATCGTTTTCTATTTTTATGCCTTCGGGAACCTCTCTTTTCAAAAAGCCTGTCTGTACCACAATAAAAGCGGCAATGATTGCCACTGCCGCCCCTTCTGCGATTAACGCCTTCTTTATTTTCTTTAAATAAGATGATGTATAGCAGCTCCCATAATATCCCATCCGTTGTGCTGTCTCTTTCCCAATCCGTTAATATACTATATGAACGCCGGGGATTTTGTATGCCGGGCAGTATGGTTTCCGCCTCTTATTCTTCCGGTTCAATCAAACCGTAGGTATCTCCTTTTCTCTTGTACACCACATTAACCTGTCCCGTCTCCGCATTATTGAACACAAAGAAATTATGTCCCAGCAGCTCCATCTGGATGCAGGCATCTTCGGGATACATCGGCTTAATATCGAATTTCTTGGTACGGACAATATTGATTTCCTCTTCGTCCATATAATCGTTTTCCACATACATCTGGCTGAAAGAAGCGCCCGCCTGCTTTTTATCCACAATTTTGTTCTTGTATTTCTTTAACTGCCTCTCAATGATCTCCTCAACCAGATCAATGGATACATACATATCATTGCTGACCTGCTCGGAACGAATGATGCTTCCCTTCACGGGTATGGTCACTTCAATCTTCTGGCGTTCCTTTTCCACGCTGAGTGCAACATGCACTTCCGTATCGGAATTAAAATACTTGTCCAATTTTCCGATTTTTTCTTCTACTGCAGCCTTTAAACCCGGTGTAACTTCAATATTCCTGCCAATGATAATAAGTTTCATGATAATCATCCCTTTCGGTTTGGTATTGTATAAAAATCATATCATATCAAGGGGTGTTTTGCAACAATTTCAAAAATTCTTCATTTGTATTTTTTGGTCGGCCAAAAAAATTTTATGAGAACTGCACAAAACGCCTGTTCCCAAGTTTATCCCCTGTTTGGTTTCCTCCTGCGGTCAAAATCCGTGGATAATGTGCATAACTCGGTGTATAACTATCTTTTTTTGCATTTTATTTCTTTTTCATTTCTTTTTGATTTCCTATTGCATTTCTCATTTTTGTGCAACCTATACAGAATTTCTTGGCATATCCGATTTTTATGATAGTCACAATATTTTGACAATTCATCCGATTTGCGTGAAACTATGCCTCTTTTCACTGTTTGCATGGCTTACACTGCCGCAATTTCCTAATGATACAAAAAGACTGCCGCATCCTGCGACAGTCCTTTTCATAAAATTATCCGTGCTTAGAAAATTCTTCTCACTGCCAATATCTTCTTATAATCCGCCCGGGAAACTATAATACCCGTTTTAGCGGTAGAAGCATGAACAATCTGATTGTTTCCCACATAAAGCGCCACATGTCCGGAATAACAGATCAAATCTCCGGGCTGGGCATTGGCGAGACCATCCACCGCATAACCTTGAGTCCTGTCTGCGGATGAAGAGTGGGGCAGGCTCACGCCAAAGTTTGCATACACACTCATGACAAATCCGGAACAGTCAGTGCCGTTGGTCAGGCTGGAACCTCCGTATACATAAGGATTGCCTACAAACTGCAATGCATATTCCACTACGGCAGTACCCATTTCGCTTCCGCCTTCCGCCACAGTGACCGGCGTCGCCGGTGCGGCTGCCGGAGTATTGTTCTGCTGTGCTTTCGCAGCCTTTGCCGCTGCTGCTTCCCTTGCCTTCTTCCTCTCTGCGGCTTCCTTGGCAAGTCTCTTTTCTTCTTCTTCTTTTGATTCCGCCTGAACAAATTCCGTATGTAATTTCACATAATCCGTGGATACCCAGCCTATGCCTTCTTCCACATCTACTTTCACCCAGCCTTCCGTCGCGTCCAGAACCACCAGATCGTCATCCAAAGGAACCAGCCCCAACACGGAAGCTTCCAGACTGGGCTCTGTACGAACCTTTAAAGTGGTGGTGGTGACAGTTGCGATTCGGGTGCCCACTTCCTTTGCCAGATCAACAGCCTCTTCACCTGTCACACAGAATTCACCTTTCACATAACCCGTTACGGAACCTGATTGTATTTGATACCAGCCGTTTTCTTCCGAAATAAAAGTGCCTACGGATTTATCATAAAGCTTACCTATGATTTCTCCTTCTTCACTGGGCATGTTCCTCACATTTACATAATGACTGACCTGAGCTATCACAAGATTGCGGAAGGTTTCCTCCTCGGAAATCTCCTGTTCTATTGATTTCATAAGTTCTTCCGGAAAATCGCTCTTTGCTATAATCGTCTGGATCTGCGCGTTTTTACTTTTATCCGTGGTGATATCTTCTAATCTGTTGCCCTGTGACATAGCAAGCGAGACGCCCCCGCTGGGCAGTACGGATGAAGCGGATGCTTCTGCCTTTAAATTCATTCCCGAAAATGCAAGAACCGCAGTCAATGCGCATGCACTAACTCTTACGGATGTACGAACCATAATTTCCTCCTAATATTGCTTTCTACCTTTAAGTGTCTTTATCGGTTAATTTTTACATTTGTATTTTTAATTATTACAACTTTATTACAACTGTTAATAAATATATCACTATTTCTTTCATTTGTCAACTCCCCGGCATTTTTCGCAAAATACGCAAGAAATCCATATTATTCCGGCATTTTCACACTATATCTTGTATTTTTGCAATAAAAGAAGACCGTTTTTTCCCGGTCTTTCCTTAAATATTTTTTAAGATTTTTTAAAAAAATACAAAGAAACCTTAGTTCAGTGTAGCACAATACTGTGCAGCAGCGGAAGCCGCATTCGCTCCGTCCGCCGCCGCTGTGATAATCTGGCGCAGGGGCTTCTTTCTCACATCCCCCGCCGCAAAAATGCCCGGCCTGTCCGTTTGGCAGTCCTCTCCCGCAATCACATATCCGGCGTCATCGCACGCAACCAATTCCCTTACAAGCTCCGTATTGGGAGAAATACCCACCGCAAGAAACACGCCCGCAAGGGGCAACCGCTTTTTCTCCCCGGTCTTAACATGCTCTATATCTATGGACTCCACCATATCCTTTCCGTTTATCTGCTTTACCACATGACTGTACAGGATTTCCACATTGGGCAGTTTTTCTATTTCTTCCTGCAATATGCGCGCTCCCCTAAAAGTATCCCTCCTGTGAATCAGATAAACCTTTTCACAGCATCTTGCCAGATACACGGCATCTTCCAACGCTACATCGCCTCCGCCTATTACCGCTGCCGTCTTTCCCTGATAAAAAGCTCCGTCACAGGTGGCACAATACGAAACTCCCTTTCCTGCCAGCTCCTCCTCCCCCGGCGCTCCAAGCTTCGCATGCTGCGCGCCGGTAGCCAGAATCACCGTTCTGGTTTCCAAATCCTCCTGTTTGATATGCACTATTTTTTTCTCGCCCAAATCTTCAACGGAAAGCGCCTTTGCCGTTCTGAAATTTACTCCCAGCCTGTCCGCATGCTTCCGAAACAATACGCCCATGTCAAATCCGTTTGTCATGGGCATTCCCAAATAATTATCCACCTCATATGTGTTCAACACCTGACCGCCGCTCATGGCACTGCTTTCCAGTACCAGAAAATCAAGTCCCGCGCGCTTTGCATAAATTGCCGCGGAAAGTCCTGCCGGGCCGGAACCGATAATAATTAAATCGTACATATTAATAACCATGCCCCTTTCTCAACCTGCGAATTCTTGACAACGAAAAGCACATGCTTTTTGTTGTCAAGAATTTGCGTGTGAAAAATTTATTTTTCACACTATCCTCCTTGATTCCGCTCCTCGGAATCCTTAAGCCACAATGAATAAATTGACTTATGAAAGCGCCGCCCACCGCGAACTTTCGCAATGAGCTGATATGTGATATAATGTCCCTAAAAGGCAGTTTGGGTATTTGACGGACAAAACCATCTATTCTGCCCAAAAGGAGGTATAACCATGAATCCCAAAACCGTTCTCATCACAGGCGCTTCCCGCGGAATCGGAAAAGCTGCCGCCATAGAATTTGCAAAACACGGCTGCCGGCTCTATCTGACCTGTCAGTCTTCCATGGACGCCCTTTTGGAATTTTCCGGCGAACTGACTGCAGGATACGGTATCCAATGTACTCCCATACAAGCGGATATGGGCTGTTATGAGGATGTGGAAAAGGTATTTGCACAGCTTACGGATTTAGATATTCTCATCAACAACGCCGGCATCTCCTATATCGGGCTGTTGAGCGACATGACTCCCGAAGAATGGCAGCGGGTCATGAATGTCAACCTGAATTCCTGCTTCTATACTTCCAAACTTGCGATTCCTCTGTTTCTGAAAAAACATCAGGGCAGAATTATCAATATTTCCTCCGTATGGGGCAATGTGGGAGCTTCCATGGAAGCAGCCTACTCTGCCTCTAAGGGCGGAGTAGGCGCTTTTACCAAAGCTCTCGCCAAGGAGCTTGCCCCCAGCAATATTCAGGTCAATGCCGTTGCTTTCGGCGCAATCGACACTTCCATGAATTCCTGTTTCAGTGAAGAATCCATTGCCGCCCTCATAGAGGAAATTCCCGCAAACCGTCTGGGTACTCCCGCAGAAGCCGCCGAAATGATTTATCTGCTCTCCCAGGCTCCCGCCTACCTCACCGGTCAGGTGATTGCCATGGACGGCGGATGGATATAACCGCCGTCCCGGCACATCAGTCAATTTCATCCCTTTCAAACAAGGCATAGGGATTTCCTCCGGGCGCCCTTTCGTCAATAATCTTCTGCCTTTCCTTGTCCGAACGGGCATCCCTGTATTGCATAATGAGATGCTCCCGCTCTGTCTCCGTAAGACCGTTCATACCTTGGCTTTCGTCTAAAATCCTGTCATTCAAAGCCACCGCAGACCCCATACCGTAAGGAAAAGCCGCGGCTCCGTACATGCCGAAGCCTTCCTCTGACATTCCGTTAATATCCATAATTTTACACACTCCTTCCGACCAACAATCCATACCACCGGGATAAATCCCAGCCATTTATAGAGTGCGTATTTCTTATGAAA
Organism: Lachnoclostridium sp.; assembly: GCA_023664665.1. Lineage (GTDB taxonomy): Bacteria > Bacillota > Clostridia > Lachnospirales > Lachnospiraceae > Acetatifactor. Next base: position 30,016 of record JAMPEY010000030.1, on the reverse strand, counting down.
TTATTCTGCCAGAAATTTCTCCGCCCAGTCCAGACTTTTATAGCCGTACAGCTTTGTGCTGATTGTCATGATTTCCTCCGCCAGATTGCCGCCGCGCTTTGCGCATTCCACTACATATCTTCCATATAATTCCAGCATTTTATCGGAATAAGTGCTGATTTCCCCTCTTAAATAAGTTTCATAAGAGGTATTGTACAAATTATCCTCATAAGTATGGATGCTTCTGGCATTGTCCGCAAGGGCAGGATATCTTGCGGAAAAATTCTCCATCCATCCTACTTGGAGCTTCACGATTTCCTCAATAATAGCTTTCTTTTCCTCCGACAGCTCCGGAAAATTACCCTTAATCCGCTCATATTCTTCCCTTGCCGTGCTTTCCATCATGCGCCCGTATTTTTCCGTGATAAGATTATGCCCTTTTTGATATTCTTCTGAAAAATCATATAAATATTGCAATAACATGGCTCGGTTCCATGTCAGATATTGGCTCTTCCTCATAATGGAAAAGGTTGCCCAATCATTCTGGCAGCTTGCCCTGCCGCCCACATTTTTTACTTTGTCAAAGGCTTCAAATTCCAACGCGGCAATTTTTTCCACCAATTCCTCATTACTGTACTTTGACAGAGCTGATTTCTGCAAAAGTTCCGGGGTATGGGCATCCAGATAGGCTTCAATATCGCTGATAAAATTCCCCTCATAAAGCTCCTTTGCCAAAGCTGCGCCTATCTCCTCCACCAGCGCGCAAATCCTGAGAGCGCCATCCTGGGTATGGAGATCTTGAGTATAGGTGTTTTGAGTACGGGTATCTTCTGCACAGAATGCGGAGCTTGCTTTCTGCAGGCTTTCCAGCGAAGCCGCCAGCTCTCTTCCGCCTTTTAAATTCTGCAAACTTTGATGCAGCCACTTATCATGGGGCGGATAAACTCCTTCTATATAATGCTTCAGCTTCATTGCCTCCCTGATGCAGTCCCCCAGCATAAGAGCCGCCGTCAAAGCATCCCCACGCTCACACATGCGCTTGTAATTATACTGCCCTGCCTGAGAAAATTTCGCGGCGCTCTCCGCCAGCTTAAGATAATGTACCGGCTGGGGATATCCCTGCAGCAGTTTTTCCCGGAAAGCGGTAAAAATACCTTCCTCATCCCGGAAAACCTCTCCGTTTACCGCTGCCGCCAAGGAAGCATCCTCCACCCTTGCATAGTCAATCTCCTCATAGCGGTCCGTTCCCAAAAGTCTCTGATAAAAAGAAGAAATTTTCAGCACGCCCCTTCTTCCCGCTCCCTGAAAGCTCTGGGTGCGCTCAACTCCCTGAAAACTTTGGGGCAATTCATCATATGCCTGCTGCAATGCCTCTCCGATCTGCTCGTAGGTTTCATCCGTCACCCACATACAGAAGTCCGGTCCAAAATCGTGGTCTCTGGAAACGGCATCGTCAAATCCGAAACAATCGGAGCCTTCCCCCACAAGCCCCACAGCAATCTTATCCAGATATTCCGGAAATTTTTCTTCTATCATGGGTCTGCCATAAGCTTCATAATACTCCCTGCAGAGGGCAAGACCTTTTTTATCAGCATCTGCCTTATCTGTATCTGCCAGAGTTTTATCCGCCCTGCCTGCCATCGCCTTATCCATGTCTATCTGAGCTCCATCCGGCTCGTCCACAGCCTCCATTTTACGCGCATCGCTTTTTGCCGCTTCCCTGCAGGCTTTTACATTTTCCTCCAGACGGTAATAATAATCATTTCTGCCCAGATACTCTTCCATAATATCCATGGCTTCTTTAAAAGCAGCTTCCGCAGCGGCATAATCGCCCTTGCGGTAATGATATGTCCCAAGTGCGGAAAGCGCCGCCCCGAAATGCGCATCCCTCACTCCCTGCTCTTTAAAGCCTGCAATCGCCCTGTCCGCATAGTCGCGCGCCTCCTCCGTCTGCTCCAACTGCATACAAGTGCTCGCCAGATTGGTATAAGTGACTGCCACTTCAAAATGGGCATCCTGCGCCGTCACAATAGGGAGCGCCCGAAGCAGACTCTCCTTTGCACTCGCAAAATCGCCCATCTCCTGATACAACAGACTCAAGTTATTTTCAAGGCTTGCCACCAGCATATCCTCCGGTGCAAGCAGTTTATCATAAATTTCCCGCGTTTTCTTATAACATTCCAGAGAGTCCTGAAGCCGTCCCCCTGCCCGATAAGCATTCGCCGCATTTAACAAAGTGGTAGCATAAGGAATCGTGTCACAAAGCCCCATCCGCTCCGCCAGGGCAAGCGCCCTTTCCGCCACCTGATAAGACTCCTCCACCCGGCTGGTTTCCCTGTAATATCCCAAAAGCTCATTCAAAAGCTGCAGCAGACTGCTGTTATCCTGCTTTTCCTCCGCCGTGGCAATGGATTCTTTCATGAGCTGCTCCGCTTCCGCTCCCCTGCCCTCATCATACAAAGTATAGATTTGTTGTAAAATTTCATTTATATCCATGTTTATGCCCCCTGTCCGTCCAAGCATATATATGTAATATTATATCACCGAAACGCAGACATAAACAAGGGGATTGCAGATTTTATTCGTTTTATTCGTAATCAAAGGTTTTCAAAAACGCCTGTGCCCGCTCTGTAGCCGGATGTGCAAAAAATTCTTTCGGCCGGCTGCTTTCTTCCACGATTTTCCCATGCTCCAGAAAAAGGACACGGTCTGCGATGGCCTTTGCAAACGCCATCTCATGTGTCACAATCAGCATCGTACTGCCAGCCTTGGCAAGTGAAAGAACCACCTCCAACACCTCCCTCACCATCTCAGGGTCCAAAGCCGCAGTAATTTCATCAAACAACAGGATTTCAGGATGCATGATAAGCGCACGTACAATGGCAATACGCTGCTTTTGTCCTCCGGAAAGCTGGCGGGGATAAGCATCCTTTCTTTCTGCCAGTCCGACTCTTGCCAAAAGCTCCATGGCTTCTTTTTCCGCTTCGGAACGGTCTCTTTTCTGTACCTTAAGCGGCGCCAGCAAAATGTTTTCCAATATCGTCTTATGCGGAAACAGATCATAACTTTGGAAAACCATCCCTATCTTCTGACGCATTGTAGAAATATTTTTTGCCTCTTTTTGAACTGCTTCTCCATTCAGAAGAATCTCGCCGCCCTGAATATCCTCCAACGCATTGATACATCGCAAAAGCGTACTTTTTCCGCACCCGGAAGGTCCGATAATAACAACAACCTCACCTTTGTTGACTACAAGACTAAAGTCGTCAATTATCACATGACCACCATAGGCTTTGTGGATATGATTGATTTTCAAAAGCACCTGCTCCATACCTACCTCTCATTCTGCCACGCAAGTGGCATTTTAATCAGTGGGAACCTTGGGATGCGCAGCATCACAAATTTGCCCACCTCTTCTCAAGATATCCCGCTAATCTGCTGATTGGCCAACAAATCAGGAAATATAACAGAAAGACTACCGCAAACAAACCAAACGCTGCATTTGGCGATGTTCTCCTGTTTGCCTCAATAATCTGCTGTGCAACTTTTAATACCTCCACAATTCCAATCATCATAACAAGACTTGTTGTCTTAATCATTCTCGTAATCAGGTTAATGGAAAGTGGAATCAACCGACGAATCGTCTGCGGCAAAATAACATACAAATAAACCTTCGGTTCTGTCATTCCCAGCGCCCGTGCACTTTCATATTGAATCTTCGGAATGCTGATGAGGGCTCCCCGCACCAAATCACCCATTTCCGCCACACCCCAAAAACTGAATACGATAATTGCAGATTGTTCCGCAGACAAGTCCCATCCAAATACTCTGGTCGTGCCAAAATAGACAATGAACAGCAGCACCATCTGCGGCATGATTCGCACAATCTCCAGATAAACACGAAAAACCAGCTTCAGGATTTTGTTTTTGGATGTCATCAACATTCCCATTGCAAGCCCTAATATAATACTAATCACAACAGAAATCAGGCTGATGCGGATTGCAACCCAAAGACCGCCCAACAACCGCAGAAAGTTTTTGCCTTTAAAAAGGACATCAATCCCCAAATTCTGCATGACGCAGTCTCCTTTCCAGCAAGCTTCCCAGTATGGATACCGGCAGCAGCATGATGAGATAAAAAATAACCAACAGTGTCAGGCACTCAATGGTTTTGGCATACATGCCGATAAGGTCCTTTGCCGTAAACATCAAATCCATCAAGCTAATGGTGGAAAACACGCTTGTTTCTTTCAGCAAAAAGATTACATTGGCAAGCAGCCCGGGTATGCTGGAAGAAACTGCCTGCGGCAGAATGACATACCGAAATGTCTGTACTCTATTCATTCCCAGACTCTGCGCGCTTTCCGACTGAATCGGCGCCACATTGTCCAAACCGCTCCGAAAGGCTTCTGCCATGTAAGCACCGCCCAAAAGCCCGAGTCCAAGACTTCCACAAACCTGTGCAGAAATACGGACTCCTATTTTGGGAAGCGCAAAATAGAGAAAAAATAACTGCACCAAAAGAGGCGTGTTCCGAAACAGTTCGATATAAAATCCTATCATCCGGCACAGAACCGGGGTCTTCAAATGCATTACCACAGCGCAGAGCACGCCGAGAATAAATGCCAGAAGAATACCCTGCCATCCAATTTTAAGCGTGAGCAGCAACGCATCCTTAAAACGCGGCAAATATGATATCATCACTTCCCAATCCATGATCTGCCTCCTAACCTATTCCCGGTTCCTGTGATCGAGTTTCTTTGCAACAAGCGTTCCCACCATCTGCATCAACTGCACAATCGCAACGATAAAAATCAAAGTGATAAGCATGACTCCTGTTTCATAGCGATAATAGCCGTAACGGATGGCAATATCACCAAGCCCTCCGCCGCCGACCACACCTGCCATAGCGGAATAGCCGAGAACCGTTCCCAGCACAATCGTCATACCCACAATCAGGGATGTCCTTGCCTCACCAATAAGCACTTTAAAAACGATGGTTCTTTTTTTAGCCCCCATGCTGACAGCAGCCTCAATCACTCCTTGGTTGACTTCCTTTAGGGAAGATTCCACCATACGCCCAATCAGTGGCGCCGCAGCCAATGTAAGCGGAACAATGGTAGCCGTGGAGCCATAGCTTTTTCCGACAATCAGCTTAGTCAGCGGCATTACCAAAATTAAGAGAATCAAAAACGGGACACTTCTTGTGATATTGATTATAATATCTATCATACGGTAAACCACCCTGTTTGGTGCAATCCCGCCTTTGTCCGTCAATGTCAGCACAATTCCCATCGGCAGACCAATCACATATCCGAAAAATGTGGAGACGAAAGTCATATAAAAGGTATCCCGAATCCCTTCTAAAAGCATCGTAATCATTGTTTCATCCCACATCAGCCCGTTCCTCCGTTTCCCGCAGCAAAAGCAGCCGCCTTGCCGCCTCTGATTTTGGATTTGCAAAAATCTCCTTAACACTTCCGCACTCCTGAACCATACCTCCATCCAAAACTGCCACCTGAGTACAAATTTCCTGAATCACCCCCATTTCATGGGTGATGATGACAATCGTAATTCCCATGGTATCATGAATGTCTTTCAGCAGATTTAAAATCGTTTTCGTTGTCTCCGGGTCAAGTGCGCTGGTTGCCTCATCGCACAATAAAATATCCGGTTCATTTGCCAGCACTCTGGCAATGGCAACTCTCTGTTTCTGCCCGCCGGAAAGCTGAGAGGGATAAGCTCTCGCCTTGTCCTCCAGTCCCACCTTTTGCAGCAGCTCCAAAGCTTTCTCTTTTCGCTGCTTTTTTGGCATTCCCTGAATCTCCAGCGGAAAACAGACATTATCCAGAACATTTGCCTGCTCCAGCAGATTAAAATGCTGGAAAATCATGCCAATCTTCTGCCTGCGGAGCCTAAGCTGCTCTTTGCTCAGCGCTAACAAATTCTGCCCGCCTATAATCACCTCTCCCGAATCCGGTTTTTCCAGTAGGTTCAGGCATCTCACCAGCGTGCTTTTTCCTGCACCGGACAACCCGATTACCCCAAAAATTTCATTTTGGGGTATCGAGAGTGATATTGATTTTAATGCCTCTACATTTCCGTTTTTTGCGGAAAATGTTTTGGTAAGCTCATGAACTTCTATATATGCTGTTTCCATAAATTATTTTCCTATGTTAATTTTATTTAAGCTCTGTTTTAATCCTCAAAAGGCACGACCGCTCCATCATAGGTATCGACGATATACTGCTTAACCGCATCCGATTTCAACACCTCTGCAAGTGCCTTAATTCCTTCCGCATTCTCATTGCCTTCTTTTACAACCAGAACATTCACATAGGTCTGTGCCGCTTCCGATTCGCTGGTCTCATATGCCACGGCATCATGGGCTACGGAGAAGCCTGCGCCCAATGCATAATTGCCATTGAGTACGACAAAAGCCACTTCACCCTTTACTCTGGAAACCTGCGCAGCCTCAAGCTCCTGAATCTTGATATGATTGGGATTGTCAACAATATCCTTAACAGTAGCCTTTAGTCCTGCCCCTTCCGCCAATGTGATGACGCCGTTATCCTGCAGCAGGAGCAATGCCCTTGCTTCATTGGTTGTGTCATTCGGCACTGCAATGACATCGCCATCCTTTAAATCAGAAAGATTTGATTTTGTACCCGGATAAATGCCAAAGGGTTCATAATGAATTCCGGCAACTGACACAAGAGATGTTCCTTTTTCCTGATTGAAGTCATCCAGATATGGTACATGCTGGAAATAGTTGGCATCAATTTCACCGCTGTCCACCACCAGATTCGGCTGGATATAGTCTTCAAATTCAGTAACTTTCAGTGTCCATCCTTCCTTTGCAAGAATTTCGGCAGCATAGGCAAGAATTTCCGCATGTGGTGTAGGAGAAGCAGCAACGGTAATTACACCTTTATTCTCCACCTTCGTTCCTGCAATCACACCGCCTTCAACAACCAGTGTATTCTCATAATCAGCGCCATAGGTATCAAGCAATGTTGCCTCGTAGTCTGCATGGAAGAATTTTTCTTCGCCGAGAGCCTTGATTTCATTATTCAGCCAATTCAGCAGGCTTTCATTGCCTTTGGTGACAGCAGGTGCAATGGTATCTGCGCTTCCGAGAGAGGGAATGCCGACTTCATAACCGGGATTCTCAATAGCAAATGCAATGACTTCCGTGTTGTCATTCGCCCATGCCACACCGTTCCGGTTCTCAAATGCCGTTTTTGCCTCTGCATAAGCATCATATTTCTGCAGCTTTATGCCCGGATAGTTCTTTTCAAGGTAGGTTTCAGCAGTAGTTCCCGAAATAACGATTACTTCATCGTTACCGCCAATCTCATCCAAGCTGGTGATAACCGCATCTTCCGGAGAAACAATCCCCAGCGCTACATTCATATATGGCAGCGCAAAGTCCACCTCCTGTGCACGCTCCTCTGTTACGGTAAAGTTTGCAAGGATAATATCAACCTTTCCTGTCTGCAGATATTCGATACGGTTTGCAGCCTCTGTAGACACATAATTTATTTTCACTCCAAGATCTTTACCGATACGGTTGCCAAAATAGACATCATATCCTTGATACTCTCCATTTTCATCTACATAGCCAAATGGACTCTTATCCGAAAATACGCCGATATTAATTGTACCGCTTTCCTTAATTTCATCTACCGTCCTATAAACAGCAGTCCCGCTTGTAGGGTTTTTCTGTTCCACAGTGCTGCTGTTTGCAGATTTTTCGGAACCACATCCTGTCAGTGCGGATACCAAAAAGGTAAGTGCGAGGGTAATGGCTCCCAACCGTTTAGATACAAAATGTTTCATAATAAATCCTCCTCTTTCCGTCATATATTCAACAGTTTGCTTTAATATGTATAGAATTTGAGCACAAAAAAACCGGGATGTCGATTCACTCCCGGATAAATAGCAATATAGCATTTCCTATTGAAATATCATGCACCACCGCAACACAAAGCAGACGAATGCACCTGGCTATATTGACATACCCGGGGGAAAAACATTCGACAGCAACATGTAACAGCAATATAAGAATTGTTTGTTCCGTACATAGCATTCCTCTCCTTTCCTGAATAAGTTGCTCAAATTCAATATAGTGATATTACACCCGTTTATCTACTTTGTCAATAGGTAAATGGGAGTTTTATTTATTTCAATTTTCTTCAAATCCTGCGAATCAATCCGATAAACATTCCGGCACAGCCCCTGCAAGTCCGCCTGATGATGGGATGTCATAAGGATGGTGACCCCTTCCTGCGTATTCAGCCGCCCCAGAAGATCCCTGAAATCCTTTACCGTATTCTGGTCAATGGCATTAAAAGGCTCATCCAAAATAAGAAGCGACGGCTTTTCCATAAGCGCCTGCGCAATGGCAAGGCGCTGCTTCATGCCGAGGGAATACTTTCCGACCTTGATCTGCAAAGCCGGGTCTAAGCCCACTAAGCGCATGGTTTCTTCCACCTCTGCCTTTGTCACCTTCCTTAAGATTCCCGCTATGATACAAAGATTGTCAAGCCCCGTTTCATTGGGCAGGAAGCCTGCATTATCCAGAATCACGCCTATATCCTTCGGAAACTTCCCCTTCTCGATTTTCTCTCCCCCTACGATGATATCCCCCGCATCCGGCTTGACAAGCCCGCACACCATTTTAAGCAGCACACTTTTTCCCGAACCGTTCACACCTACGATGGCGCAGCTCTCTCCCCGTTTCACCGAGAGATTTAAATCCGTAAACAGCACATTCCCCTTGTACGCCTTTTTCACATGCTCGATTTTCACCATTTCTTCCGACATTTCCGTGTTAGCCATTCCATCCATATTTTCTTCCTCCTGCGCTCTTTTATTTTATCTACCCATCAATATACTTCTCCGCAAAATTGCGAAACGCCATAAAAAACACCACCATCGTCAACACCAAAAGCACGGTTAGCTGAACAGGCAGCCCGGGGCGCGCCCCGCCCGTTGCAAAATTAAGAGCGAGCCGCCCTGTAAGCGTCACCAGAAACCCTGCCTCCGCATGGCGGAAGACACAGTGCACCGCATACGCCGCAAGGCAGAAGCTTAGAGCTTCCAAGCCCTCTTCCGCCAGAATCCGCGGCAGGGCGCCCTGGCACAGCAGGCTCCCTATCCTTACGCCGGGTAAGGTCAGGCTGTGGAAAACCGCCATAATCAGTGTACCGATGCCATAATAACACATTGCCCTTCCCACACATCCCGCATAAGTGTGCAGGAACACTTTTCCATAGCTCCGCTGCCGCAGGAAAAGATAGACAAAAAATCCGCTTTCCAAGCGAAGCAAATGCAGATAAATCACAATCCATGCCGCCAAACGCATGGTTATCCAATAAACACAGTCCGCTCCGATTCGGTAGAAGGTGCGGTCCCACATAGAAACCAACAGTTCCGCCCCCGGCCCGGCCTCCCCGGAATACCATGCCAACAGGCAAAAGAGCAAAATAAAACTAGCCCGTTTTGCGTGTTTCCTCAAAAACATAATCCTTTCTCCCATTCCACTTATCCGCCAGATAAAATAATAAAGATATCAAAAACGCCCAATATATCACATAAAACCGATAATTCAAAACCGTCTGGCCAGACAGCTTATATGCCACTCTCCCCCAGGGTGTCCACATTATTATCGGGGTCATCCCCAGCCCTACCACTAAATGGTTCATAATTACTTCCAATGCGGTGAGCATCACACCTAACATCGTATTTCCCACCACATTTGACAAAAGTTCATACAGCAGGAGCACCACACAGACATAGCAGGAAAGATTTAAGAACTGCAGGATGATGATTCCTGCCGGATGCCCCGATGTCACAAAGCAGTTCCGGGGGACAGATGCCAGAGTGCGCCCCACTATAAGCAGGGCCCCTATGTGTGCCAGAAGCGCTGCCATGGAAAAAAGCGCCTTTGCCAGAAAACGGACTGCAAAGAACTCATTTCCGGTTCGATATCGAACCAAAAGGGGATAGCGGCAGACTTCCTGACTCTTTCCATTGGTCCACGCAAGACACAGAAAGGGAAACAGTATCAAAAAATAATTTTTATTTGTCAGGGAATATACCACAAATTCACCTATGGATGCATCCGCCCACAATACCTTAAAAGATTCCAGATGCACATATGCTGCCGCAACCGAAAGAAGGGTCTGGAAAATCCATTTCCTCCCAAAAGAAAACTCCCCACATTCAGTCTTAAGCTTTGCCAACATAATAATCTCCTCCCAAGTACAGGATAAGCCCCACTGCTGCTAACGCCGCCTCATAGACCGGAACGGTCCAATACCCCAGCGGATAAACATCTGTATAGCAATAAGTCTGCAACGGCATCAGATTCATCACCTCAAAGCTTTTTCCGATAAAAGTGTCCCGAAAGAGCGAGGTAAGGATGGATGAGGAAAAAATAGCATAGCAAAATGGCAGAAAAAGCGCCAGATACTTATTTTTTACCACCGCGCTTATGCCCAGACCAAGCAGGGCAAACACAGCTCCCAAGATGGCTGCATGAAAGGCATACATCACGCAGTACAATACAACATGCTCCCTGTAAAAGTCCGGCAGAAAATTGATATTGTGTGCATAATATTCCAAAGCATAGTCCCAATCCGTATCCCCTATCAGCCTGCATGCCGGAATCCATGCAAGGGATGGCAGCAGAATCGCTGCAAAAGCCGAAGCCCACACGGCTAACGCCTTTGCGCCCAGATAAGCTTTCCTTGAGGTTTTAAGCAGAATAAGCTTCCTATAGCCGCTGTCCCTGTCCTGCCGATAGGAAAGAACATAGGGAATCATCACCACAATAGGATAAAACACGGGCAGCGCAGTCTTCATCCCCAAGAAAAAGCAATGAAAATAGAAAATCCACCATGGCTCCGGAAGTTTAATATTGGAATGCGGGGGCGGCAGATAGTCGCTGCTGGCAAAGGCAAGCATTATTAATGTTACGATACAAGTCGCCCGGAAAGCTTTGGAGCCAAAGGCTCTTTTCATCTCTGTCCTAACCATGCTCTTCCCTCTCCTTTTTATTAAACTTAGGTATTTGCGACACTCTGCCAAAGCCAAAGTTTCGCAATCCCTATGGATTACGCCTTCTTAAACGATATGGATGTAACCACTGCCAGCGCGCCTAAAGCAACCGCTTCCGCACCAAACACAAAAAACATCTGCCAAAACAGCGCCGATAAACCATTCACATCGTCCATGCGGTACAATGTTTCCGTCACTGCCATTCCATACAAGATGCCCACCAAGGCTGCCACAGGAATAATCCCCATTCTGCGGTCTTTCTGCATGGTAGCCCGAAGGGAGCAGACAAAGAGAATCGTTTCCATAATCACGACTGCCATTATCTGATAATGAAGAAAAGGACCTGTTTTATGCAAAGCCATTCCGAAGGGTCCCGCATCCGCTTCCAGCCAGACCCCAAGGCAAGCGGACAGCCCTATGATATAAACGATGCCTAAGAGCGACAGGGCAGCCGCTGCTATGTGCATTTTTCCTTTTTCCCGATACTTCTGCCCATCCTTTAATAAAAATAACAAAACCAGCGTTACCACAGGCGCAATGCTTCCGTAAGCCTTAAGTTCCAGATTCCAGTATTGAACCATGCACCAGACTACCACCAATGCCGCCACCAAAATACCTATCAGATGAACCAGCACTTTTTTGTCATAATAGCGGCGCATTTTTTTCATATGATCCATCTCTTTTAAATGAATCTGTCCCGCTTCAATTGTCGTTTCCCTCATACTCTGCACATACTTAAAGCAGTCCACGCATTCGCTAAGATGCGCCTCCACCGCTTTTTCGGAGCTCTCCGAACAGATATTTTCCAGATAAGATGGCGTCAAATCCCTCACAATATCACAGTTTAATCGAATATTTTCGTCTTTTTCTTCTTTTCCGCTCATATTCATAACCATTCTCCTTTCCCATTCTTTTTTGCCTTTATCAGCATTTCTTTTCCCCGATAAAAATTTACTCTCGCCCAATTTTCACTTCTTCCCATCACCTCAGCAATCTCCTTAAAAGATAACTCTGCAGCCGCCCTCAGATAAATGACCTCCCTCATCTGTTCCGGAAGCTTCTGCAATTCTTTTAGCACGGACAAAAGCTCTAAGCGGTTGAGCACGGCATTCTCCGTGGGGGAATCCTGATGCGGAAAAGGCACGGCGCTTGTCTTTGGGGTTATCTCTTCTTTGAAATCCGACAGTACCTCATGTTTCGTTTTTGCAAGATGCTGGTAGTACAAATGCCTTGCAATCTGGCAAAGCCAAGTGGAAATTTTGCAGCTTCCGTCGTACCGGTCCAAGGATTGGTACGCCCGTAGGAAAGTTTCCTGCATCAAGTCCTGAGACAAATCGGCGTCATGACATAACGACAGTAAAAAGTGATACACGATTTTACTGTTTTCCCTATAGAGTTCTTCTAACAAATTGTCTTCATAATCTCTGCGGAAACTTCCCATGTTCATCTCCATAGCACTTTCAACACCTTAAACCACCAATGTAAAGAACACCTGCACAGCAGGCACAAACAATCAATGAGAAGAACGCTGTCCTTGCGTTCTTCCGTGTGAGAATAGAAGTTCTTGGCGTTTCACCCTCTGGTGAAACGACTTTAGAACTTCTTCTCACACTTTTATCCGTTTCAGAACCGTTTCGTTACAATTATTTACAAAAATGCCCCGTGGAATTTTCCACGGGGCATCCTGTTTGTTAAATCAATCTCCTCAATTTCCATCTTCTTTACAGATATTTTTTCAAAAGCTCCGCCTTGTCCGTTTTCTCCCAAGGCAGGTCAATATCCGTGCGGCCAAAATGTCCGTAGGAAGAAGTCTGCTTGTAAATGGGACGGCGGAGATCCAGCATTTTGATGATGCCGGCGGGTCTTAAGTCAAAGTTCTCACGCACAATATCTACCAACTTATCATTGGCAATCTTACCTGTGCCAAAGGTATCCACCATAACGGAGGTAGGATGTGCCACACCGATAGCATAGGACAACTGAATCTCGCATTTCTCCGCTAAGCCTGCCGCAACGATATTCTTTGCCACATAACGCGCCGCATAGGCTGCGCTTCTGTCCACCTTTGTGCAGTCTTTGCCGGAGAAAGCGCCGCCGCCGTGGCGGGCGTATCCGCCATAAGTATCCACAATAATCTTGCGTCCGGTCAAACCGCTGTCACCGTTGGGTCCGCCAATCACAAAACGCCCTGTGGGATTAATAAAGAATTTGGTATTCTCATCTATCATATCCTTCGGAAGCACCGGGTCAAACACATATTTTTTGATATCCGCATGAATCTGTTCCTGCGTAACCTTTTCGTCATGCTGGCTGGAAAGCACTACCGCCTCAAGACGGAAAGGCTTTCCGTTCTCGTCATATTCTACGGAAACCTGACTTTTACCGTCCGGCCTCAGATAAGGAAGCGTGCCGTTCTTTCTCACTTCGGTCAGTTTGCGGGTCAGTTTATGTGCCAAAGAAATGGCATAAGGCATCAATTCTTCCGTCTCGTTGGAAGCATATCCGAACATCATTCCCTGATCTCCCGCTCCGATGGCATCTATCTGCCCGTCGCTCATCTGAGATTCCGTTCCCTGTTCCTTTGCTTCCAATGCGCAGTCAACACCCATGGCAATATCTGCGGACTGCTTATCCAAAGCGACCATCACGGCACAGGTATTACCGTCAAATCCCTTTTCGGAGGAGTCATATCCAATATCTGTCACTGTCTTTCTGACAATAGCGGGAATATCAATATTTGCCTTAGTGGTAATCTCTCCCATTACCATTACAAACCCTGTATTGGTACAGGTCTCACACGCTACCCGGCTGAAAGGGTCCTGCTCCATGAGCGCGTCCAGCACGGCATCGGATACGGCATCGCAGATTTTGTCGGGATGTCCTTCGGTTACTGATTCTGAAGTAAATAAATGTTTTTCCATCGTTTCGTCCTTTCTATCCCATGTCCGAATTCCTATCCGCGTTATATAATGCCGGCATAAAATACGCGAAAAGTCATTTTCCCATGGAATGATAAATGTAATAGCTTATAAAATAAGAAAAATCCACTTGCAAGAAGCGGATTCTGTCTTTTGATACTGAAATCCTCTTATTGCTCGATAAACTGACTCGCTCAGGGGGGGCACCTTCCAATCAAGGGGTTGCCGTGGCTTCATCGATCCTATGTATCTCCACCAACTCTGAATAAGAGAAACTCTATGCAATTTTTACGGAACAAAAACTCTTTCGTTCTATGACATAAGAATACAACGCCTATATCTGCTTGTCAAGAGGTTTTATCCTATTTTTAACTTAAATTTCTGATACTCCCTCTCATTTTCCACCAATTGAATCTGGGCGCCCAGTCCCTGAAGCTTTAAGTGAAAATCCTCATAGCCTCTCTCAATATAATGAACATCATCCAGATTCGTGTAACCCTCCGCAGCTAACGCCGCAATTACCAGCGCCGCGCCTGCCCGCAAATCCGGTGCGGAAATACTCGCTCCGGTATATTTGTCCACACCGTCAATAATAGCGGTATTGCCTTCGACCTTGATATTGGCGCCCATGCGGGTCAGTTCGTCCACATATTTAAAACGATTTTCAAAAATACTCTCTGTCACAATGCTGGTTCCCTTGGCAAGGGCAAGCGCCACCGTCATCTGCGGCTGCATATCCGTAGGAAAACCGGGATATGGCAGGGTTTTTACATGCATATGCTGAAGCGGCTTGGCTGCCACTACCCTGAGGCAGTCGTCCTCTTCCTTCACCTCGCAGCCCAATTCGTTCAGCTTTGCCGTAATGGATTCCAAATGCTTGGGAATCACATTTTTTACCGTCACATCTCCCTTGGTGACGGCTGCCGCAAACATAAAAGTACCCGCTTCAATCTGGTCCGGAATAATGGCATAATCCGTACCGTGAAGCCTGCTTACACCTTTAATACGAATCACATCCGTGCCTGCGCCTTTGATATTGGCGCCCATGCTGTTTAAGAAGTTTGCCACATCCACCACATGGGGTTCCTTCGCAGAGTTCTCGATAATGGTTCTCCCTTCGGCCATGGTCGCCGCCAGCATAATATTGATGGTTGCGCCCACACTGACCACATCCATATAAATATGGCTGCCCACAAGATGCTGTGCCTTTGTCTTAATCAGTCCGTGTTCGATTTTTACTTCCGCTCCCAAAGCACGGAAGCCTTTAATATGCTGGTCAATAGCACGGCAGCCGATATCGCAGCCTCCGGGAAGACTCACCTCCGCGTGCTTATATTTCCCCAGCAGCGCCCCTATCAGATAATAGGAAGCCCTGATTCTTTTAATATTTTCGTCTTCTACCACCAGATTATTGATATTGGCAGCATTCAGTACCACTCTGTGCCGCTCTTCCCGCCTGCACGAAACACCGATACTGCCCATTGCCTTCATTAATACATTCGTATCCCTCACATCGGGAATATTGTCCATATATACGGTTTCATCCGTCATAATAGCTGCCGCAAGAATGGGAAGAGCCGCATTTTTGGCTCCGCCAATCTCTACCTCGCCCACCAACGGATTACCGCCTTTAATCGCATATTGTTCCATTTTCATACCCCTATGGTACTGCTGCCTATTTTATGATAATATAAAATCCTATAATGCACTTTACCATATTTTGTTATCTTTGTAAAGCAAAATACTAATTTCACACTTCTATAGGTGTTTCAAAGGATCTACCCGGCTGCCGTTTATCCAGATTTCAAAGTGGACATGGGGTCCCGTACTTGCGCCGGTATTGCCGCTTAACGCGATTCTTTCGCCCTGTTTCACCTTTTGCCCCACTTTTACCAGCACTCTGCTTAAATGGGCATATCTGGTCTGACTGCCGTCCTCATGGTTGATGTAAACCGCATAACCGTAAGTGCCGACCCAGCCTGCCTTTGACACCGTACCGCTGCAGGAGGCAAAAACCGCCGTACCGGTAGGCACCGCCCAGTCCACGCCGCCGTGATTGGAAGTCGCGCCCTTCGCATTAGGCTTTGGTCTGTATCCAAACCGGGAAGTCAGTTTTCCGCCGGAAACAGGCTTAATATAAGTAAGCGGAATCTTGGTTCCCCGCTCCACCACTCTGGCAACCGCTTCCTGAACAATCTCCTCTTTTAAGATTTCCCTGGAAACCTCTTTATCATTCACGAAATACACATCTGCCACAATTTTACGGAAACCTGCGGAAGGCTGTTGCAATACCTTGGTCTGGGTGGTGTACCAATTGTTATTATCCACATAAACAGTGGGCGCATCATAAATTTCTTCATAATAATTTTCTTCCATGCGCTCCACGGAAAGCTCCGGCTGGGGCACCGTAATAATCAGCTTGTCCCCTACCCGGATGGTAGAATTTTCATTTTCCAGAGTTTCGTTGTTCATTTCTATAATTTTGTCCATGGGAATATTGACCTTAATCGCAATCTCGGAAAGCGTATCCCCCGACACCACCTCATACACGCCGGGCGTCTCCTGTTCCTTGATGACCTCGTCAATCGCCGTCTCCAAAGGAGTTAATTGGCTCTCCGGCAGATAAGCTTCCACAATTTCCACCTGCTCGGAAAAATGCATCTCCTTAATACCTAAATCGTAGTCTTCAAAATCCATCTCCCCAGTGACTTCAACCTTCTGTTCTTTCGGGAAGAAAACCGCCTCTGCTCCTCCGTTGATAGAAGCAGCGTTTTCATACGAATCACCGTCGTTCGTCCCTGAGTCTTCCATGCTTGCAGTCAACACATTGAACTCACGCTCCGAATCATAGCGCAGGCTCACGGTAAACTTTCCTTCCGTGTCATATTTTTCCACTGCTGCCTGCAGCAAAGACTGCACATCCTCTATGGAGGAAAGATTTACCATATATTCGTTTACCTTCATGGTATAAGAACGGTGCAGGGTCTCCTGCACATTCTTCTGCAAAGCCTTCTCCATGTTGGACAAAATGACTTCCTCATCGTCCACCTTTCCGAAAAGCACTTCCTCGCCTTCCAAAACCAGCTCGGCGTCAATGAATGTAAGCTCCTTACTCTGCATTGCAATATTTTTGCGCGCAACCACAAACAACTCTTCCGCACGCTCTGCGTCCGCAGTGATTCCAACCGGTTCTCCGTTGATTTTAATATGGAAATAGTTGTCTCCTGTCTTTTGATAACCGGTATATCCGTCTACAAACAGCGTACACAAAAGTAGTGTGAGCAATGTCATCTTCACATATGTAAATTGTATTATTTTGAAATATTTTGTAATTTTTTTGACCATAATAAGTTATTGTATCAGTATTTTTTTTTGTTGTAAAGACCTTGCCGAAAGGTTATCATATTAGATAAGGACATTTTGCGGCAATATCTATCCGTCCGGGAAAGGAGACCGTCAGATTCTATGAACACCGTCGAGCATATTATCTTTCATATTGATGTCAATTCCGCTTTTTTGAGCTGGACTGCCCTTGACCGTCTCCGCAAGGGCGATACGCAGGACATCCGCCTGATTCCTTCCATTATCGGCGGCGACATTGCAAAACGCCACGGCGTGGTGCTTGCCAAATCCATTCCGGCCAAAGCCTACGGCATTACCACCGGTGAACCTGTGGTAAATGCTCTGCGCAAATGTCCAAACCTCGTAAACATTGCTCCCGACCACGACCTGTACAGCCATATGAGCGGGCTGCTTATGGAATATCTTTCCGATATCTGCCCGGATATCGAGCAGGCAAGCATTGATGAATGCTATATGAATTATACCCCGATTTCCCAAAAATATGCTTCGCCGGAGGCTGCCGCCGTCTTCCTCAAAAATTCTATTTATGAAAAATTCGGTTTTACGGTAAATATCGGGATTTCCAATCGGAAAGTGCTTGCCAAAATGGCTTCCGATTTCAAAAAGCCGAATCTGGTACACACATTATACTCCTGGGAAATCCGGGAAAAGCTCTGGCCTCTTCCGGTTTCCTCCCTGTTTATGTGCGGGCATTCCAGCGTGGAAACCCTGCATAAGCTCGGCATTCTCACCATTGGGGAACTGGCAGCCGCCGACCCGCAGATTCTGAAAGCCCATTTAAAAAGCCACGGTCTGATTCTCTGGCAGTATGCCAACGGTCAGGACGACAGGGAAGTGACGCCCGAGCCCGCCAAAGTCAAAGGAATCGGTAATTCCATTACACTGCCCGAAGATATTACATCCAGAGAAGAGGCATGTAAGGCGCTGCTCCACCTAAGCGAATCCGTGGGCGAGAGACTGCGCGCATCCCATCAGCTTGCGGGACTTGTCTGCACGGAAATCAAGTACAATACTTTTCAGTCGGCTTCCCATCAAATGATTTTGGAACCCCCTACGGCTTCCACAGACCTTATTTATGAGAAAGCCTGTATCCTTTTTGACGAATTGTGGAATCATGTTCCCATACGCCTGCTGGGAGTCCGCACCTCTAAATTATCTGCGGAAGATGAACCCATTCAATTAAACATCTTTGATTATACCGACCCCACAAGGGAAAAGCATCAAAAGCTGGATGCGGCCCTTGACCGAATTCGCAGCCGCTATGGCAGCGATGCTATAAAAAGAGGGAGTCTGTTAGACTCCCATGATAAATATCAAAAACATTAATCCGTCACTGCCTCTTTTTGGCCTTACGGACGCTGTAACCAAAGGTTCCCAATTTATCTCCACAGGCCAGATACGCACCGTGGGAATACACGATAGGGTCTGCCTTTTCTAACCGAAAACGCCCTTGTTCATCCATATATCTGCTGTCCGCATGCACCGCGACTACTTCCGCCACAAACATATCATGGCTGCCTAAAGGCAATATCTGTTTCACTTTACATTCCAGATTGACCGGGCTTTCCCCGATCAGAGGCGCTCTGACTTTGTCGCCGGGAAGCGCCGTCAACTTCATTTCCTTGAACTTATCCACATCCCGGCCGCTTTTGACGCCGCAGTAATCCGTTGCAAATGCCAGCTCCCTGGTGGTAAGGTTGATTACGAATTCGCCGGTTTCTTTGATAATGGCATAAGAATATCTCTCCGGCCGCACGGATATGGATACCATGGGCGGCTCGGAACAAACCGTCCCCACCCATGCCAATGTGATAATATTATATTTTCCTGCGGTTCCCGCAGTGGGAACCGCCACACTCACCATCACTACCGGAAGGGGATACAACATATTGCCCGGTTTCCATAATTCTTTTGCCATACTCTTTTCCTGTTTTTCATGTCACTCTGTGTCAATTTAGATAATATGCAGCATGGAAAGAATCTGTATCGCTGCACTGATGAGGGAAAATACAAACGCTGCTGCCGACAGTCCCATAATCTTGGTGAGAATCGACTTTGTGCTTCTGGAGGACTCGCTTAAACTCTCTGCCTGCTTTCCGCTTTCTTCCAGCACCACTGCCTGCACATTCCGATAAACCTTCACACATTCCCGATGCACGCAGTCATTCGTGTTTTCCAGCTTTTCCTGCATTATCTGCTTGAGCTCTTCCGTATCCTGCCCCTGCTGCTGGAATTCACGGAGTTTTCTAAGGCTCTCCTCCGACACTCTCTGCACTTTCATGCTGCTGTCTTCCATTACTTTTTGCAGTTTGGAAGCATTCTCCGCCATATTCTGCTGCATCTGAGCGTTGGCTTCCACTGCCACTTTCTTCATCTGGGCAGTGCTTTCCTCCGCCATATGCTGCAGTCTGGCTCCGCTTTCCTCCGCAGCCCTTTGCATCTGCGCATCGCTCTCATCGGCATATTTCTGAAATTGAAGCGTATTCTCCTGAACAAGCTTTCTTATCTGAGCATTGCTTTCCTCCGCAAGCTTCTGTAATTGGGAGCCGCTTTCATCCGCAGCACGCTGAAGCTGTATGCTGCCCATATCCCTAATCGTCTGAAGCTGCTCACGGCTTTCCTGCACCAAATCGTCAATGCCGGAAACATTTACCTGAGCCCCTTCTATCTTGGCTATGCTGCTCTCTACCAATCTCTGCAGCTCCGGAGTAATGGTATCTCCCACCAATCTGCTCATCTGTTCATTCACGGCGCAAAGCTCCTGATTGATTTCCCTCATTTGCTCCAGACATTCGTCGTACTCTTTTATCCGGCCTCTTAATTTGTTTAATTCCTCTACATCCGCTGCGGAATTTGCATCAATCATTTCCTGCGCATTCAATCTTTGCGCCAATTTGTCCATAAAAGTATCCATAATTTCCCTCCGGCATATTCAGTTTCTGCTGTTCCGTTCAAATACTTATTTTTATTTTAACATTTTTTCAGCATTATGACAACCAAAAGTACAGAATTGATTTTATTCCGCAAATTTCATTTTGTTGGATTCCGCCAGATTTGTGCAAAATGCATAAGTTTTCTTCTTGTTTTGAGGTGTGTCTTGTAATATTCACCAACTCTTTACATCTCGTTCATATTTTATTCACATTTCATTGGTATACTTTATTTACATCAAACAAACAGCATATTAGATAAATTTTTCATAATAGCCCGGGCATCGAAAGGTGTCTGGGCACTCCTCATTTATACGAGCCTTTCCATAAAGTGGCTTACACATCTTCCTTATCTTCTTCCGCCTTACTGATAGCAAGAATCTCCTCATTTAAAAACAGCATTCTGGCATCCAGGTCCGACACCAGCTTTGCGCACTCCACCAATTCATTTCTGATATGTTCCGGCGCATCTCCCTCAAATTTATAATGGATCTTATGCTCCAGACTTGCCCAGAAATCCATAGCTACGGTACGAATCTGTATCTCCACCTTGGTCTCTATGGTACGGTCGGACAGATAGACCGGCACTGTGATAATCATATGATAACTCTTGTATCCGCTTGCCTTGGGAAAAGTAATATAATCCTTCACGCCAACCACCTTTACATCCTGCTGGTCGCCTATCATCTCCGCAATACGGTAAATATCCGATGTAAAAGAACAAATGACGCGGATACCCGCAATGTCATTTACATGTTTTACCATATTTTCAATGGTGGACTCATAGTTATGCCGCCTTAATTTTTTGACGATACTTTCCGGCGTCTTAATGCGTGATTTTATGTGCTCAATCGGGTTATATTGATGTACATGCTGAAACTCGTCATTCAGAATTTCCAGTTTTGTTTCCACTTGGCGCAACGCCGCATTATATACCAATGTAACTTCCCGCCAGCTCTCAATGCCGTCACTGCTTGTCAAAAATTCCATCTCTCTTCCCTCAATCTGTCTATCATATAGTATGTTTGTATCAGTATAACATAAAAACTCACAAAAATGTATATTATTCATAAAAATTTAATCCTTCTTTATAATTATCATTCATGTTTACATATGTCATGTTAATCCCCCTGCATATCACAGACTATGTCTGCGATACTGCTCACCTTCTATCTTTATGCCGGGATCCGTAAAATCATTCCTTGCATTTTGCTCCAAAATCCGTTAATATAAGAAAATGTCAGGTAAAAACGGCTGAAAGGAGACTGCTTGCCATGTTTCGCTTATGGGCAAAAACTTTTAAGGATAACCGTATGCTTCAGGATATTGTGATTGCGGATGACACTCCGGATACCCGCACCCACAAAGTATTTGGCGCATTAGAGAAGGTATGTCTTCATTTTGATCTGGGACAGCCTATCTGGCTGGATAAGACGGTGGCGGAATTTAAGCGCCACGCCAAAGCAAGATTTCATCAGGATAACTTTATGGAAACCGTTGATTTTGATTATCTGGAAATTCAAGTGATAGAAGAAGATTAGATTTTTAGCGACTCAAAACACATCCCCCATTAAATCTTAAAAATATTTTCATTTAGGCATTGACTATTTGCGATACATGTAGTAGTATTGTTTTAAGTTAGATGTAGTTTTTAATACTACTTGTTGGATTGATTGTTTTGGTTTTTGAAGTATTTATATCTAAAATATGTGTCAAACAGGTATGATATGGTTAAAAATGCAGCACAATAATATAATCCACAACGAATTTATCATGAGATGAATGGAGGAATTCTTATGCAGATTACAATTAGAGAACCCGGAAGCGCCATTACCCATTTTGTCGCTATGATTATGGCAGTATTCGCTGCTATCCCGCTACTCATAAAGGCAAGCGGCTCCACAGGCAGCCACCATTTTGCCGCTATGTGCATCTTTATGGCAAGCATGATTTTTCTTTATGGGGCAAGCGCATTATATCACTCCGTAAATGTAGAGGGAAAAGAACTTCGCATCTTCCGCAAGATAGACCATATGATGATCTTTGTATTGATTGCCGGCTCCTATACCCCCGTATGCCTCATCGTACTGGGCGGCAGACAGGGATATGGACTGCTGGCTCTGGTCTGGGGCATCGCATTTGCAGGCATGCTCATCAAAGCCTGCTGGATTACCTGTCCCAAATGGTTTTCTTCCGTCATTTATATAGCCATGGGCTGGGTATGCGTGCTGGTGTTCGGACAGCTCTTAGACACCCTTCCCGCCGCCGCTTTTGCATGGCTTCTTGCGGGAGGAATCATCTATACTGTGGGAGGGATCATCTATGCCTTGAAACTTCCTGTGTTTAATTCCCTCCACAAAGACTTCGGCTCCCATGAAATTTTCCACCTGTTCGTTATGGGCGGAAGCATCTGCCACTTTATCTTCATGTACCTTTATGTGGCATAAGAAGCCGGCTTGGTCCGACCTACTTAATCTGCGTAGCCGTTAGGATTATTTTTCTGCCAGCGCCATGAATCGGCACACATTTCCTTAATGCCAAACTCTGCCTCCCAGCCAAGCTCTTCCTTGGCTTTTGAGGCATCCGCATAGCAGGCGGCAATGTCGCCTGCCCGGCGTTCTTTGATCACATAAGGAATCTTTACACCTGTTGCTTCCTCAAAATTCTTTACAATATCAAGTACACTGTAACCCACGCCTGTCCCCAGATTATAAATCTTGAGCCCGGCGTTTTCTTCAATCTTCTTTAATGCTTTTACATGGCCTTTTGCCAAATCCACCACATGAATATAATCTCTCACGCCTGTTCCGTCATGGGTATCGTAATCGTTTCCGAATACTCCCAGCTCCTTTAATTTGCCCACGGCAACCTGTGTAATATAGGGCATCAGATTATTGGGAATGCCGTTGGGATTTTCGCCCATGGTTCCGCTTTGGTGAGCCCCGATAGGATTAAAATAGCGCAGGAGAATCACATTCCACTGTGAATCTGCCTTCTGGATATCCATGAGAATCTGCTCTAACATGGATTTGGTCCAGCCATAAGGATTGGTACACTGACCCTTGGGGCATTCCTCCGTAATGGGGATAAACGCAGGATTGCCATATACGGTGGCGCTGGAGGAAAAAATAATATTTTTCACATTATGCTTTCTCATCACATCAACCAAAGTCAGCGTGCCCGCTATATTATTCTCGTAATACTCCCAAGGCTTCTGCACAGATTCCCCCACTGCCTTAAGTCCTGCAAAGTGAATCACCGCCTCAATTTTTTCTTTGGAAAAAATCTCTTCCAATGCCTCCCTGTCCAAGATATCCGCCTTATAAAAAGGAACCTTTTTCCCAGTAATGGCTGCCACCCTGTCCAAGGACTTTTCGCTTGCATTGCACAGATTGTCAAGCACTACCACATCATAGCCCGCCTGCTGCAACTCCACCACCGTATGGCTTCCGATAAATCCTGCGCCGCCTGTCACTAAAATACTCATCGATTTTCTCCCTTCTTGCGCTTACCTCTTTTTGTATTCACACTTCAATCCCGTTTTCCTCAAGAAGCTTCCTTGCGCTCTCCACCGAATCCACTCCGGTCGCATTTTTGATAGGTGCAAATTCTTTGTTTCTCACTACCTCAAAAGGAAGGCAGCTATCCATTTGATGAATCATATCAAGCACCAGATTCTCATATTTATATCCGTTGGGATTCTCTGGGTTTACTGCCATTCCCTGTTCATCCAGACAGGGAATTTTTTTCTCCACAATATGCAGGGGCATATTACCGGCAGCCAGCTTCTCAAGCTCCGTTTCCTTAAACAGATAATTCAGAATCACTCCGAAATTATATGCCGGCTCACCCTTTTCATCCTTGGCATCCATCATCTCGTCCGTCAATTCATAATACTCCACAATGGAAGGTCTGCCGTCCTCCAGACACATGACGCCCACTTTTTCATCCCGTGCATTCTTACGCACCACCTTAGCGCCCACTGCACAGTTTTTTTGAATCACAGCCCCCACAAAGCAGGGGTCCGCAATCCTCTGCAGCACATTATCCACCGCAAATACATTCAACCACTCAATACCCGCCTCATGCACAATATCCAGCATGCCGTTCCTTTCCATGGACACAAACCAGCCGCCGTTGCCGTTGGGCGAAGTGGATATTTTCCCCTTCTCCTCCAAATAAATCTTTCCTTCATAATCTGTGGCAGCCGCCATTGCCTGTTTGAAAAAGTGCACATACTCCGCATTATATCCAAAGTAATTTTTCTGTTGCAGAAAATCCGTGGTAGTCTCATGATTCTTGTCGCTGGTCATCACAAAGAGATGAATCCATGTATCCGCCTGCTTCACCACCTCCATGAGATTATTGACCAGACATTCAAAAATATACAGTTCCTTAGTGATTCCTATATTGTAGATTCCTTTTGGTCCGTCCGAGCCAAGTCTGGTTCCCATGCCTCCTGCCAAAAGAACCGCTCCCACCTTGCCTGCGCGGATAGCATCAAGTCCCAGCGCAGTAAACTGCTCCCTGTTTTCCGCAATCTCAGGCAGTTCCATAGCAGCTAAAGGTGTGATAACGCCCTTTTTGACTAAATCCTCCTTATGCCTGCAGGCATCCAGAATGCTCATATCCGTAGCTTCTATCTGTTCTAACAAATCCTTCTTTTCTTGTCCGGAAAGCTCGTCATAATATTTCAGCACATGCTCCTGCCCGTACTTTGTAAGCTTTTCCCTTGCCTGTTCCAATGTCATAAACACAACCTCGCTTTTTTGGTGTTATTGCGTATATTATATCTTAAATTATGGTGTTCTGCAATAAGGGGAATTTTTCTGCTGCTTTGACATCATCATAATTTCCCTTCCAAGTACATCTTATAAGACCAAAATGCCTCCTCCGGTGCGCCATCTAAAAGCCACATAAGGGTCTCTTGTATCATACCTACCCACAAATTTAATTTGGCTGTTTGTTCCTCAGACAATAATTTATTAGACCCCAGCATCCCATCCGGTGATGCCCATACTCTGGCTAAATATGTGATTGCTACGATATCTGACAAAACATTCTTATCAATCTTATCTTGCTTGAATTCATCTTGAAGAACCCTCATGCATTCCATAACTTCTACAAAATTATTCTCAATTAATTCACCTTTAAACGGTCGCAAACTTCCCAAGAAACCATTTATCCATTTGGGATCATCGGTATTGCCATTCCTGCCCGAATGATATGCCAACAGTTCCCTCGCTTCATCTATACTCATATTTCCTCTCATTCCGCCGCGCAAGCGACATTTTAATCAGTAGGAACTTTGGGATGCGCAGCATCACACACCCTTTACAATATATAATTCCACTCAATATGTTTTCTACATAAATCCGCTGCTTATATTTTTCCCTTGTTTCTTCCCCTCACAGCTCCAGCCCCCCGAAGAAATCCCCATATCCGATACTCTCCGCCTTATACCGCATAAAATAGGCCTTCATCTCCGGATATTCTTCCCCGATATCCTGTAAAATCCCATCCAGATTATCCTCCGTGACACATCCAAGCTCCGCAAATAAGGCATAATAATCCCTGTCTTCCCCATGCTCTTTAAGCACTACTTCCCACGCTTCTTCACCGGCGCAGCCCTTGGTGTGATTTTTCAGGTAAGCCTGCAATTCTTCTTTGATGTCCTCGTCCAAACCATAGGAGTACAGCAGACGAAGGAGCATCATCCTCACCTTCACTTTTCTGCGCTGGCTCATATAGGCATTCAAGTCTGTACTTCCATAGTCCTCTTCTCCACAGAGTATCTGTTTGGAAAATCCTTCCTGATCTGGTGTATGTATCACAGCCAGCATCCTTGCATCCCACTTGGCAAGCCATTCCCTGCTTCCTGCCTCACAGATATCCAAAAGATAGTAAGCTTCTCCCACCGTCACGGCAGCCGCCAGAAGGGCAGCGGTCATTTTGCCTTGAAGCCCAGACTCTTCCTCTGAATATCCCTTTTTTGAATATCCCTTTTCCTCAGTGGCATTCTCATAGTCTCGCTTCCCTAAAACATCACAATACAGACTGTTTTCCAAAGGAGCACTTTCCTTCCCGTCACTACGCGAACATCCTGCAGTCATCTTTGCAATTGATCTAAGAAATAAAAACTCCAAGTTATCGCACTCCAAAAAAACGGATTTCCCAAAAGAAACCGCCCTTTTCGGCAGTTCTACCTCTCTCAGCCCGCTGCAATAGGCAAACGCCCAATCTCCTACCTCTGTAATCGTGTCCGGCAGAATCACCTTCCTCAAATGCTTTTGACTTAAAAACGATTTTTTCCCAAGAGCTGTCACAGACATTCCCTCGATTTGCGCCGGAATGCATACTTCGCCGAACTCCCCCGCCAGAACATCCGGCTGCCAGCGCAGAATGCACACTTGATTTTTTTGTATTTGATAAAACAGGCTTCCTCCTGCAATTTTTAATTCCTTTTCCTGCATACCAAAACCATACCTTTCTGCGACCAATTCATGCGGATGTACCCCATAAATATAAAATGTATTCGCTTTTCGTTTGTTCTGAATGACTATCATTCAAACAAAGATTTCATCCTCTACAAAAGTTCCACAATCTGCGCCTTAATCTCCTCGCTTCTCTCGCTTAACATCAGTTCTTTATTGTGGCGCTTGTAATCCTCGCTTCCAAAAGTGGCAATGAAGCGGGCGCTGTTTTGATTCACGGTAAGCTCCGTCACCAGAATCAGCATCTCATTTCCCTCCGCAAATGCCGCCTCCACAAAGGCAAATAAGGCATGCAGCTCTCCCTGTACCTGAATGGTATCCTTCTTCATTTGCGCTACCGTGCCGTCATATTTTTCCTTCAAGAAAGCAAATGCCACCTCTCCATCCGCTAGATTCCCTGTATACAATTCTTTTCTTGCATCCTCCAGAAAGCGGATAACCTTCCTGTGCTTCCTTTTATCCTCATCCGACAAGGTGCTTGCGCTCTGCAGGGATTCCAGCTGTTTTTTGCGCCCCTCTGAAAGAAGCTCCAGCTGGGCAATAACCTGCGCCGTGTCCGCCTGTTCCGCCATTGCTTTAATTCCTTTCAAAGGCGCGAGAATGTCCGATACAAATGCCGCCTGCTCCATGATTTCCTTTATATCCGCCTGCACCCTGTCAAGGAGCATTCCCAGCAGGGAAAGCCTTTCATCAAAAGCCGCTGCGGAAGCTTTTGCCACCGCCTGCTCAGATGCCTGCCCCTGCAGGATTTCCTCTATCTTGTAATCCTTCTTGTATTTATTATACAAATCATAATAGGCGCTGAATTCCTTAACCACGCGGTCATTGCGGATATACTGCCCCACCAGGCTCTCCTCCACCGTAAGCCCCTCCTCTTCATAAAGGTAAAGCATCTGGGACAAATCCTCCCATCCCCTTGCGGTCACATAGCTGCGCCCCTTGGTGGTCATTTCCATACAGTAAAAATGCTCCTTTTTTAAATCCAAATAACTGACAATGGCGCCATGAATACGCCTGTCGGAAGCATATTCCTTCCAGATGCGCACATCCGGCTCCACCTCCAATAGCTTTAGCCTGTCCATGGTAACCACATCAAATTCCCGCACGGATTTGTTATATTCGGGGGGATTTCCCGCCGTGACAATCACCCACCCTTCCGGCACACTGTGGCGGCCGAAGGTTTTATACTGTAAAAACTGCAGCATGGACGGGGAAAGAGTCTCCGACACACAGTTAATTTCATCCAAAAACAGAATGCCTTCCCGAATGCCGCTGGCCTCCATGGTATCATAAATGGATGCGATAATTTCGCTCATGGTATACTCCGAAACATTATATTCCGTACCCCCATAATTTTTCTGCGTAATAAAAGGAAGCCCCAGCGCCGACTGTCTGGTGTGGTGGGTCATGGAATAGGACACCAGCGCAATGCCCAGCTCCTGCGCAATCTGCTCCATAATGGCAGTTTTTCCTATGCCCGGCGCCCCCAGCAGAAAAATCGGCCGCTGCCTGACCACCGGAACACGGTACTCGCCGAATTCATCTTTCTTTAGATATAAAGTGACGGAATGCTTGATATATTCCTTTGCCTGTTTAATATTCATCTTAATCCCCATGCCTTTCTATAACCTACGAATTTTCATGTGTGTCTTTCTGCTTTGCGGAATCCCCGTATTTTGAGCATTCAAGTTCTTTGCGAAGCAGCCCCCGCCAAAGGCAATTATCACTTTTCTTCACGCTAATACCTCATTTGTGTTCGTGTTCTTCTTCCAGCCCCTCGCTCTCTAGCACTACCTTCATGCTCCAAGGCGGGACAGGTGCCCGGTTCTCATCCTCATCCAAAAATGCAAAAATCACATCATAATCCGGCATACGCTCCGGATAAATGCCATATCCGTCCGTAAAATAAATAAGTCCTTTTAAATTTTCAAACTCTCCCTGCTCATTCAGCTCCTCAATATAATCAAACACCGGTCTGAAATCCGTTGCCCCGAATCCGTTCAGCTTTCCATATTTCATGAATTTTTCAAAATCTTCATCCCCTGTAATCTTGGTATCACTCTGCACCTCGCTGTCGCACTGGATGATATGCACATTTATTTTGTGGAAAAAATTCTCGCTTCCCTTGAGAATAGAATAAGTTTTCTGCAAAAAAGCCTTCACAATGGCGCCCCTGCAGGATGCCGAAGTGTCAAGGGCAATCACAAATTCTTTCACTTTGTGAACTTCTTTATACTCCAAAGGCTCTATCAAAGGCAGATTTCCATAATGCTGCAATCCGTAAGTGTAATAAATCGTATCAAATTCTTCATCATTTACGGTAATGTCCTCGCCCGTCACCGTGAAACGCCGCAGAATCTCGCTATAATCATATCGTTCCCTTGTGGTTTCCTCCAGATTTTTCTCCAAAGTTTCCGCACCCGTTCTGGCTTTCGTGAAAGACTTTAACTCCGCCTTAATGCGCTCGCTGATTTTCTTCCACTGCTCCACGGTCATTTCCAGCTCTTCCTTAGGCTTCCAAAGGGTATGCACATCCCTGCAAAAGAGTTTGGTCAGTTCTTCCCGCTCATTTACGCCGGGCGGATTGTTTCTAAAATACCGATATATACGCTCTGCCGTAAGTCCTCCTGCATCCTCCTGCAAAATCCGCAGCTTTCGCAGCATATCTTCATCCTGTGAAAGTGACACGCTTGGCAGTTTCAGTTCCAGAATCACATTTTCCACCGCAATGTCCGCCGCCAGATCCCACAAATCCGTTTCCAACTTATCATATTGAAAGCTGTGGGAAAAAATACAATGGAGCAGCAGATGGAGATAACCTCTGGCAATCGATTTGGGCTCTTCCTGATAGGAGCGCAGGACAAACACAGGGTCATAGTAACAATTTTTTCCATCTGTGGCAAGACAGCCTGTATGGAGCCGTTCCGCCCAGACAAGCTCTCCCAACGCCCTGTCAAAGAAACGCAGATGCACCAGAATATCGTCATGCGCCAGCTTTAAAATCTGCTTCGCCAATGCGCTTATTTTCTTTTGCTCTTCTGGTTTTGCCACCTCCATGCTTGTCCCTCCATCTTAGATTTCCTTAACGAATACTCTTGGGTCTTTTAGAAAATTTTTTCGCTGAGCGAATCTTTCGCTCTTTTATAATATCACAACCAACTTTATATTCCTACCTTATTTTCCCTAAAAAAGAGACCATCATACCAAACGATGATGATCTCTCCCCACATAAATAATTTTAGTCCGCCATATGATGCTGATGCAT
>JAMPEY010000002.1:89467-162300 GCA_023664665.1 Lachnoclostridium sp. | reverse complement strand
AAGTAGGGATTTAGTCTCTGCTTCCTTTTTTGCCAACTATAATTATACACTAACGCCGCTTCTTTCCGCCATCTTTGCGTTACCGCTTTTTAAGGCTTTGTTTTCGGAAAGCCACGATGCGCCCGCGGGACAAGGACTGCCCAAGCCTCAGTTTTGTGCAATCCTTGAATGGTCCATGACCCACAAAATTTCTTCTCCCTGTCTCACCTGAGTCTTATCCGTAACCGTGATATCCCGAAACTGTCCGGCTTCCTCCACCCCGATAAAGATATCCGTATCCGCTCCCGCCGCAAGAAGCGCTTCCCTGTCATATTCCAAAAGAAGCTTTCCCTTCGTTACAATTTCATTCTGTAAAACTCTCGGGCGGAAATATTCTCCCATCATTTCGTCTGCCTGTGCCGTCTGATGTCCGCTGTTTATATCGCTCCCCACACGAATCAACAGTTCAATTCCAAAATCTGTCCTGAGCATCATTTGACTGCCCGAGGGATATAATCTCACAATCTTGCCGGATGAAGGTGCATACAGACACCCTTTGGTAGTACGCACCATTGCCCCCCTGACACCCCCATGTTCAAAAGTTTTGACTGCTCCCTCTGCGGGACTGCCGATTGCCCAGCCGAGCGGAATTCGCCTTTCATTATTTGAATGGCTGCGGTGCAGCCGAAATCTGCCCAATATGCTTCCTTTCCGCAAAGCCCCCGTTTCCTGCATCCTTCTGTCATTTTGCATTTTCCGTCCGGGAGTCATGCTCTTTATTTGCCCCTGTAGTCCCGTCTCCCGCACCTTTTCTGTGCCATGTTCCTTTATGTCATACCTCGGTGACGCCATATCCATATCCGGCACTCTTTCTCTGTCAACAATGCTTTCCGCCACGATATTTTTCACCTCTGCGCTTTCCGGTTTCATATCCGAAATTCCTTCTTCTCCGGCGCTTCCCAAAAGCAGGCTCATCCTGCCCGACCAAAATCCTGCCACAGCCGCTACAATTCCGATTGCACATAACCAAAATAAATTCATTGTCATGTTTCCTCTCATTCCGCCGCGCAAGCGGCATTTTCATTTTCAATCCTGTGCCCTCTTACATGCTTCCCCGCGCATGCCGATCAAAGCTTCTCCTTCTTACTTTCTGCCAATTTTTAAGAAATATGCTTCAAAATCCAATTTTATATAAAAAAAATTAGTTTTACATTAAAAAATTAGTTGACATAATAATATTGCGATGATATACTCTAATCGTATTCTAAATGAAAGTCATTGAACTCACATATTTTTGTAAGTCATTATTGATTTTTATGATGGTCTACAAAAATATGTGATTTTTTTGCCTTAAGTTTTAGAATTCACATACCAATACGGGGTTTACTCGCATTCTTAAAAGGAGGTACCACAATGAATAACGGTACAGTTAAGTGGTTTAACGCACAGAAGGGTTATGGCTTCATCACCAATGATGCTAACGGAGAAGAGGTATTCGTACATTTCTCTGCTATCAATGCTGAGGGCTTTAAGTCTTTGGAGGAAGGTCAGAAGGTTTCTTTCGATACCGAGACAGATCCTCAGAACAGCAGCAAGGTTCGTGCTGTCAATGTTACTGTTGTAGCTTAATGACGAATCAAAAAACCGGCTCCTCGGAGCCGGTTTTTTCATGCTTTCCATTCTTTATTTTTAATCATCAAATCTACGCATTTCGGTATAAGCTAACAGTAACGGACCCACGCCTTTTGCATCATCCTCCACAACAGGCTCCGACATGTAATATTCAAAAGTACCGTCACGCCTTGGATTATCTTCCGGTCCGAGGCCTGCCACCAGACAGATACCGCCCAGACTCAAATGTCCGTCCTTTTCCTTCAGATACTTATCGCAGATGCCGTTAAATGCCTTTACGCCATACTTTGTATACTCCTCGGGAAGCAGACCGTGGCGCACTCCCTTTAAAAGGCTGTATGCCATAATAGCGCTTCCGCTGGTCTCCAGATAATTGGGTGCCTTATCACCCAGAGCAGGCAGTTGATACCACAGACCGCTCTCATCCTGAAACTTTAACATGGAATCCATCAAATCACGGAAGGTCTTCTCTAAATTATCATAGTCCGCCTGATACTCTTCCCCCGGCTCGCACTTGCTCATAGTGTCCAGAAGAGCCATGGAATACCAGCCGATTGCCCGCAGCCAGAAATTTTTGGAAAGGCCTGTTGTTTTATCACACCAGAATGCCGTTTTGGAAGCATCATAGCCATGATAATACAAACCGGTCTCCTCGTCCCTCATATATTTCACTACATTGGAAAACTGATTGAAAATATCCTTATAATTTTTTTTGTTGTTAAACTTGGTCTCATACTCCATGTAAAAGGGCTGCCCCATATACATGCCGTCCAGCCAGACCTGATTGGGATAAATTTTCTTATGCCAGAAATTCCCCTCCTCGGTCCGTGGCTGATTCTGTACCTGACTATACAGGAGATCCAACGCCTTGCGGTACTTTTCTTTTCCGTTTAAATCGTACAGTTCAAAAAGAGTCTTACCCGCATTGATATTGTCAATATTATACTCTTCTACGGAATAACCGTTGATAGTGCCGTCTTCCATCACACGATGGTCAATGTAGGCATCTGCAAATTTATAATATTTCTCATCATTCGTAACCTGATACATCTCAAGAATCGCCTTTATCATGGCGCCGTCAATATAATTCCAGCCGGATGCTTTTCCCTCTCTCGCCTTTTCGATATTCCATGCGGGAATATCCAGCGTGCTTTTCTCAATCAGTTCATCGATATATCTCTCAAAAATGGGCAGCTGCATATGTAGACTCCTTTCATTAAAGCGCAATGCTTATTTCTATTTTACCCCCCCATAGGGCAGGAGTCAACATCTTTTTTTACAGTTTACCTAATTCCCAGCCATCTGCACACCGCAAAGAGAAAAAGCAGATGCAGCGGATAAAACAGGTAAAACACATACTTCATGCGGATTCCGCGCTCGCCGTTGTAGCATAAAACAGGGAAAAACGCTAAAGGCGCCGGCAGTTCCCAGCAAAAGGAAACCGCCCCTGCTGCCGCCTGCAATATCCTATATTTGCGGAACAGGTACAGCACCAGAATGCTCATTACCCCCAATGCGCCATAATCCGTGTGAAGAAGCTCCGCCAGATAAGCGCCCGACATACCGCTCACCGCCACCAGAAAAGCCTTGACATAATTATCCGCCACCATATTGGAAATCCACTTTTTTTGTGAGATAAACTCCCATGCCGCCATGGTAATCAATCCCATAAACAGCGTAAAATAAACATTTTGAGAAGAAAATTCCAGCAGACTGCCATTAAATGCCAAATCAAAGGGAATCTCGGAAATCAACGCAAATAACCCCAGTCTCAATGCGTATTTGGGAATGCTCCGGGTTTTTTGAAAGCCCTCCACCAACAGAAAACAAAAGATGGGAAAGGCAATTCTTCCTATATCACGCATGGCGCTGTATACGGTAACAAGAACCGCCCTGTCTTCCACCCATGGGAAAATCTTCCAAAAACCCTCCCATACGATCAGGTTCCGCAAAAACTGATACTTCTTCAACATGGTGAGAAGTATGACTGCCCCCGTATGATCAATAAACATGCTTACAATGGCAATCAGTTTTAATGTACTCCCCGCAATTCCCCATCTTCCATCCGTTACTTCCGTGTTTTTCGCCGTCTCCAACATCTATTGTACGCCGTGCCTTTCCTGCCCTTACAGCCTATCCCACTTTGTATCCGGTGCCCCACACGACTTTCAGGTATCTTGGCTCTTTAGGGTCATTTTCGATTTTCTCCCGAATATGACGGATATGTACGGCAATGGTATTGTCCGCGCCCACCGCGCTCATATGCCAGATGGATTCATATATCTGACTGATGGAAAAAACCTTGCCCCTCTCCTGCACCAACAACCGCAGAATTTTATATTCAATGGGGGTCAGTCTGACCTCTCTGCCGTCCACATACACGGTCCGCTGCAAGTCATTGACCTCCAATCCGTCCACTCTGTAAATCCGATTTATGTTATCACACATATTTGCCAGCTGAACATATCTGCGGAATTGGGACTTTGCTCTCGCAAGAATCTCTAAGGGATTACAGCCCGTGGTTACATAGTCGTCAGCTCCGGAATTGAGCGCCATAATCTTGGCGGTTTCCGCGGTCTGCTCGGATACCACGATAATCGGCACGCTGGTTTTGGTCCTAAGTCTTGCTATCAGCTCAATGCCTGTCCCCCAGCCTTCTTTACTCAATTCCGCATCTATCAACATCAGGTGAACCGTTCGCTCTGTCACAAAATGAAACAATTCCTCCTGCGTATCCGCCTTTATCATCTGAAACCCTTCTCCCTTAAAGAGCGGAGCCATGATTTCCACAATGCCTGTGCAATTGTTATAAACAAGAATCGTCTTTTCCATCATACCACCTATCTTCCTTTCTGTACATCATAAATCCGAAACAATTGCAAAATATTACAAAATTCATTCTGCCTACTGTATCATAAACCATGATTGCAAACTTTTTGCATCATATTGCATCATTTTTTCTTAATTTTCTAAATTTTTTTCGATTTTTATACTTATATATTGTCCTGCAGGCTTATCCGGTTCACTTTCCATATATTCGGGCTAAAAAATGCCCTTTGAAATATAGACGAATTTCAAGGGCACTTTGTTTCATATTTTTTCAATAAATTTTACTTATTTTTTATCCTTTTCATGCAAACCGTTCAAATCTTCCGCGGAAAATCTGCGAAAATCGTTCAATCCCTTTGTCAAAATAAGAATGCTGTTCTTTGTGGTGTCAAATGCGCCTTCCCTATATAATTCCACGATAATCAGGCCGATGGGAACCGCTAGGATCATACCGATGACACTTCCCAATTTATAACCTATATAAAGCAGAACCAAAGTAGGAAGCGCCGGCAGACCCACATAATCCCCTACAATCTTAGGCTGGATAACCTGTCTGGCAAGCTGTCCCACTCCCCATATGATCAAAAGTCCCAGCGCCATTTCATAATCGGCGCTCAACACCTTCACAATCGCCCAAGGCACCATAATCGTTCCTGTCCCGAAAAAGGGCAGGAAATCCATAAATGCGATTCCCACGGCAATTAACACCGCATAATCCACCTGTAAAACAGTAAGACCGATAACCAAAAGCAGATACATCCATATTTCAATGCGCAGCTGCGCCTTGAAATATCCTCCCACCGCAGTTACCAGACTGTGCCGGACCATCCGGTAACGGGATTGAATCGCAGGGGGCATATGCTCTCTAAACCATCCGTTGATGCCGCTTCTGTCCGACACAAAAAAATACGCGGACAACAGCGCCATAATAATCCCTATCAGAATAGAAGGTATCTGCAATGCAAAATTTCCCACTACATTGATGGCAGGGGTGCTGATGCTCCCTACAATGTCTCCGATATAAGAACCTGCCCGATCCATCACATCACTGATGCCCATCTGCACATCCATGGGCAGGTGGCTGTAAACCACATTCAGTCTCTCCCCGATATCCGAAAAGTCCTCCTGCGTTCCTTCCCACATACCGGGCAGGGCTTCTATCAGTCCCACTGCCTCCTGGGACAGCTTTGCGCCCGCCAGATATAGCACAAACACTACCATGCCGATAACCGCTATAATGACAAACGCGCTTCCCGCCTTACGCCGGATCTTAAGCTTTTCCTCAAAAAATTGCACCAAAGGAGACGCTATCCATGCGATAATCCATCCTGCCACAAAGGGAGCAAAAAAGAAAAACAACCTCGGCGCAAGAAAGATGACCAGCAGGAATACCGCCAATGCAACGCCTAAATTCACAACAGCCTTGACATATTTTCTCATAGATTTCTTTTTATTTCATTTCCTTTTCCAGAATCCCGTCAATCACACCATAGATTTCCTCCCGCCCCTGCTTTGTCTGAGCGGAAAAGGGAAGAATCGGAGTTTCCGCCCCTGCCTTTAATTCGGTGCGGATGAGAGCCGTCTGTTTTTGTATCTGACTTCGCTTTATCTTATCCAGCTTGGTGGCTATGATTATGGGGTGATACCCCTGCCGGCATATCCAATCATACATTGTACGGTCATTTTCGGAGGGAGCATGCCTGATGTCAACTAACAAAAACACGGCACGCAGTTTTTTAGAACTATGAAGATAGTTCTCCACCATTCTGCCCCATTTTGCCTTTACTTCTTCATTGGCTGTGGTATAGCCGTATCCCGGCAAATCCACAAAATAAATCTCATGGTTGACATTATAATAATTGATTGTCTGTGTTTTTCCCGGTTGGGAGCTGGTGCGGGCTAATGATTTGCGATTCATCAACGCGTTAATCAGGGATGACTTTCCCACATTACTTTTGCCCGCAAACGCCACTTCCGGATAAACATTGTCCGGCAGCTTACTGGTAACGCCGCATACAGTTTCCAGACTGACTTCTTTAATAACCATGGTTACCCGCTCTCTTAACATCCTCACGGTGAACCGTCAAGGGCGCACTTTCACCTTCTACGGCTTCCTTCGTCACCACACAGGACTCTACCGTTTCATCGGAGGGAACTTCGTACATGGTATCCATCATAATGCTTTCCATAATGGAACGCAGACCTCTCGCACCGGTCTTTCTCTCAAACGCCTTCGCTGCAATAGCCTCTACGGCTCCCTCTTCAAAGGTCAGCTCCACATCATCCATGTCAAAAAGCTTCTGATACTGCTTGAGCAGAGCATTCTTCGGCTCCTGCAGAATACGGACCAAAGCTTCCTTATCCAGCCCCTGCAGAGATACACAAATGGGAACGCGCCCCACAAACTCGGGAATCAGTCCGTATTTGACCAAATCCTGCGGAGTCACCTCTTCCAGCAGATCATTAAACTCTTTTGTGGTCTTCTGGGACACTTCCGTGTTAAAACCGATGGCTTTACGGTCCAGCCGTGCCTCCACAATCTTATCCAATCCCGCAAAAGCCCCGCCACAGATAAAGAGAATATTGGTGGTGTCGATCTGAATCAGTTCCTGATGGGGATGCTTTCTGCCTCCCTGCGGGGGAACGCTTGCCACAGTGCCTTCTATAATCTTTAACAGCGCCTGCTGAACGCCTTCACCGGATACATCTCTGGTGATGGATACATTCTCGCCTTTCTTGGTAATCTTATCAATCTCGTCAATATAGATAATGCCGTACTGCGCTCTTTCCACATCGTCATCTGCCGCCTGTATCAGCTTCAGCAGAATGTTTTCCACATCCTCACCCACATAGCCCGCCTCGGTTAATGTGGTAGCGTCCGCAATGGCAAAGGGCACATTGATAATCTTTGCCAGAGTCTGCGCCAGATAAGTTTTGCCGGAGCCGGTGGGGCCCACCATGATAATATTGCTCTTTTGAAGCTCCACATCGTCCAGATCCTTGGGCGCGGTTACCCTTTTGTAATGATTGTAAACCGCCACGGACAGCACCTTTTTTGCCTCCTCCTGCCCAATGACATAGTCATCCAGAAAACTCTTGATTTCCTTGGGTTTTAACAAATTAATCTCCGGATGAAGAGAATCTTCCCTTACCTCATCCTCCAATTCCTCTTCCAAAATATCGGAACAAATATCAATGCACTCATCACAGATATATACGCCTGACGGTCCTGCAATCAGCTTGCGCACCTGACTCTGCCCCTTATTACAAAAAGAACATCTAATATTATTGTCTGAATTTCTGCCTGCCATTCTTTCTTATACCCCCTGCCATTTTGTGGGCAATTATTCTATGCGTTGTTTACGCCTTCTCCCGCTCTGCGTCATGGAATGTGATTACCTTGTCAATCAAGCCGTATTCACAGGCTTCTTCAGCGCTCTTCCAATTATCCCTCTCGGTGTCCGCACAGACGGTTTCATAATCCCTGCCGGTATTTTCCGCCAGCATACGGTTTAACTTCTCTTTTGTCTTTAAGATATGCTTTGCCGCAATCTCAATCTCCGTAGCCTGTCCCTGCGTGCCTCCGAGGGGCTGGTGAATCATAATTTCCGCATTGGGAAGCGCAAACCGCTTTCCCTTTTCGCCGCCGGCAAGAAGGAACGCCCCCATACTTGCCGCCATGCCGATGCATACCGTGGACACATCGCACTTGATATAACGCATGGTGTCATAAATTGCCATGCCTGCCGTTACACTGCCTCCGGGGCTGTTGATATACAGATGGATATCCTTCTCCGGATCCTCCGCCTCAAGAAACAACAACTGAGCTACCACAAGGCTTGCCGTTACTTCATTGACTTCCTCCCCCAAAAAGACAATCCTGTCCTTTAAGAGTCTGGAATAAATATCATAAGACCGCTCACCCTTGCTGGTCTGTTCTATGACATAAGGTACTAAACTCATCTTATTTCCTCCATTCTGGCTTTTCCTGATTCATTCTGCCCATATATTCTTCTCTTTGAAACTGCCCTTTTTAATCTTTTTTCTTTGCCTTACTTTCCTTGGCATTGTCCACTACAAATTCCACTGCTTTCCTAATGCAGATATCATCCATAACCTGTTTTCTGCCGTTTTCTCCCAGAAGCTCCTTTACCTTGTCCGCCTCCATGCGGTAAGTCTCACCCATGGATTTCACTTCCTCTTCAAACTCCTCTTCGCTTGCGGTCATCTTCTCCGCTGCCACCACTGCCTCAAGCACCAGACGGGATTTAATTCTCTTAAGCGCCTGAGGTTTTATCTGTTCAAGCATCGCCGTAGGAGTCAGTCCGGTAAACTGCATATACTGTTCCATGGAAAGACCCTGAGACTGGATTCTTTGGGCAAATTCCTCCACCATCTGTCTCTGCTGGGTTTCCAGCATGGCATCGGGAATCTCCATCTGGGCATCCTCAATAATGGCGTCAATAACGGCTTCCTCCTTGGCATCCCTCGCCTCGGCAGCCTTCTTTTCTTCCAATTTCTTCTTTACATCTTCCTTATACTCCGAAAGCGTGTCAAACTCGGACACTTCCCCGGCAAACTCGTCATCCAATTCGGGAAGCTCCTTCTCCTTAATCTCTTTTACGGTACACTTAAAGACCGCATCCTTTCCTGCAAGGCTCTTTTCCTGATAATCCTCCGGGAAGGTTACATTGACATCTATCTCTTTCCCCAGTTCCGCGCCGATTAATCCTGCCTCGAATCCGGGAATAAAGGCATTGGAGCCGATGGTAAGAGGATATCCCTCTCCTTTTCCTCCTTCAAAAGCCTCGTCGTCCATAAAGCCCTCGAAATCTATTACCGTCATATCGCCATCCTTTACGGCTCTGTCTTCCACGGAGATAATTCTCGCATTGCGGTCTCTTTCCTTCTCAATTTCTGCATCTACATCTTCATCGGTAACGCTCACATCCATCTTATCCACTTTTATGCCCTTATATTTACCAAGGGTGACTTCCGGTTTTAAGGCAACCTCCGCCGTAAAGATAAAAGGCTTTCCCGATTCGATCTGGGTCACATTGATCTTGGGAGAGGATACAATATCCTCAGTGCACTCGTCCAAAGCCTTTTCATATGCCTCGGGAATCAATTCGTTTGCCGCGTCCTCATAAAAAACTTCCCTGCCATACATCTGCTCGATCATCTTGCGGGGAGCTTTGCCCTTGCGAAATCCGGGAATGCTGATTTTGTTTTTGTTCTTCTGATAAGCTACATTAATAGCCTTTTCCAGTTCCTCTGCCGGCACTTCAATGGTCAGTTTTGCCATATTGTTCTCTAATTTTTCTACCTGTAAACTCATTCTTATATTTCCTCCTTCATAGTGACCGTCTCATGCCAATTTTTTTACAGTCACAGCCATTTTGAAATTATAGCATAAATAAAGGAGATTGACAACAATTTTATAGATTTATAAGATTCTCTGTTATTTTTTCCCATAAAGGCACTTGCCGGTCACTCCCGGCAGCATCCCCAGCTTGCCCGAAAGGGCGCTGACTACGCTCTGGGGTGCATCCATCACCACACTGATGACATTTACCTTTTTGGCTGGATAGGGAATGCCCATTCTGCCGATAATATAGCTTCCGTACTCATGCAGCAGACCGTTGACTCTCGCCACCGAATCCGTATTCTCCACCATGATACCCACTAAAGTGACCCGGCTCTCTGCGGAATTTACAATATTTTCACTCTTATTCATAAATGTCCTCATTTCCTTTCAAATATGCGTTGCAATGATTAAAATTCTTCCCCTCTGCCTGTCCCTGATATAAGCCTTTGCCCTGTCCTTTGTCCCGGCATCCATGCCCGTAAAAGGCTCGTCCAGCAACACGCATCCGCTTTCCGACTCCATCGCCCTCACCAATGCCACCCGGCGTTTCATGCCACCGCTTAATTGGCTGCAGGGCTTGTCTATGGCGTCCTCCTCCAAGAGCAGGCAAAGCGCCTCCCTTGCCCTCTTCCTGTCCCCCGTTACCATCTCCACATTCCGCAGGGCGCTGTAATTCATGCACAGTCTGTCCTCCTGAAAAACCATGCCGAAAGAAATTTTCTCTTTCCCTTCTACCCCGCCGCTGTCCGGCTTTTCCAGACCGCACAGCAGGCGGAGCAAAGTCGTCTTACCGCTTCCCGAAGGACTTGTCAGATAATAAATTTCTCCGGACCGGTATACTTCGGAAAAGTTCTGAATGACGGTTTTGTCCCCATAGGACTTGGTCAACTCATGGCAGCCGAGCTGCTGATTTTGCGCATTATGGCTTCTTTCCGGCCTTTTACAGACGGGCTCCCATGCAAAAAAAGCCTCCGCCAGCCATAGGATAACTTTTTCAAACAAAAAGCTGAGAACAATCACTACCGCCGTCCACGCAAATAACCCCGCCGTATCCAGATAGATTTTTGACAGATAAAGCTGCCCTCCTATGGAAAAATCCGGAGTGCCGATGACTTCCGCCGCCACTCCCGACTTCCAGCCCATTCCGAGGGAAATCTTTAACCCGCTTAACAAAAAGGGCTTCAAGGCAGGCCGGTAAATATAAAAAAAGAGGTTTTTGCGGGGTATCCCAAAAATCGCCGCCATCTCCAAAAGCTGCCTGTCCGTATTTTTGATTCCCGACAGCGTATTGATATAGATATTGGGCATGACAACCAGAAAGCAGATTGCCACAGCCAGAAAAGAAGAACCCCACCAGATTAAAAACAATACCACGAAGGATGCCACGGGAACTGCCTTAAAAAGATTCATAACCGGGGATAAAATCTCCTCTGACAGGGAAAATCGTCCGCTCAAAATGCCCAAAAGAACCCCTGCGCCAAATCCTAAAAAGATTCCCGCGCCGATGCGCAGCAAAGAACCGGTCACGCTCTGCCAAAACCGTATCTTGGGAAGCATGACCAAAAGCGCTCTCAGCGTCTCTAAAGGCGTTGCCAGCAAAACGGCATTGTCCACCCATTTTGCCAGCAAGTGCCACAAAAACAACCAAAACAAAATAATGAAAAATTTTTTAAGGGACATAATAAAATCCATCCTCTGGCATCGCGCCGCCTACCGCTTCCGGTGACTGTTCAAATAGGATTCGCAGATAGCCGGAAAGCGCCTGTTTCATTTCTTCACCGGTGACACAGACGATATTGCACTTAGGAATCGCCTTCTGCGCAATGGGCTCTTTGGCGATAATTTCTGCCTTTACGGCAAGGACTGCGCCTGCCCCCGGGTCATCGTTTATGCTCTGTGTACTTTTTGCATGTTCTTGCAAAAACAGCTCCACAGCCTCTTTTTCTTCCTCCAAAAACTCATTACGCACCACGGTCACCCCTGTTACCATGCTGCTTCCTCCTTCACCCTGCACCTTGTTCCATTCCTCGTTCATATCAAGGATAACGGACAATTCCTCATTTTGCGCGCAGGCTGCCGTCACAAAAGGCTGGGGCAGCAACCCCACCGCATCCGGATTTTGGGCCAATACTGCCGCTACCTCCGCGGCTTCCGACTTGTACTCCAAAGTGCAGTCTGTTATTGCCATATCATTTTGGGATAAAAGGTATTGTAAAACATAATCGGGGGTAGTTCCCTTGCCCGTGAGATAAATGCTCTTTCCCTTCAAATCGGACATGGCTGTCAGGGAAGTGTCGCCCGAAACCATATATAATACGCCAAGCGTATTAACATCGAGCACCGTAACGCCGCCCTGCGTCTTGTTGTAAAGCACGCCTGCCACATTGGCGGGCACCAGCGCGATATCCAATTCACCCTTTACCATGAGGGGAAGCAGCTCGTCCGCCCCCGTAGACATCTGAAATTCATAAGTATTGAGAGACTCTCCCCTCTCATTTTCTTCCATCAGGAACAGAAGTCCCATGGATGTCGGCCCTTTCAAAGAACCTATGCGAACCACGGTTTTTTCCGTTTGATTATCCTGCCCGCTGCCTATATTCTGTTGGTTGTCCTGCCCTGCGCCGGAAGGATTACATCCTGTCAGGACAGCGCATGCCAATGCAAACGCCAGTCCAAGTGCCGCCAGTCTTTCCCCCGCTGTCCGAAATTTTAAATTTCCTTTTTTCATGCCTTTGTTAAAACCTCCGTTTTTGAATATTTCAGGTGAATCCGGGCACAAAAAATAAGCCTTATTACTCAGAACGAATCTTCGTAAATCAGTCACCTGTGTATGATTCCAATCAGCTCCGCCGCTTTTTGGTCTCAATGATTCTATCATTAAAATCTTATCATAAATGAAACAAGGAAACAAGGCGGAAGTTTGAAAAACTTTCCATTATAATTTTTTTCATGGCGTTCATACTATTATCAAGATAAGTTGTAGCAAACACGCATCCTGTTTCATACGGAATCTTCAGGATAAGTGATTGTTGCACTTATCTTGAAGATAGAGAATATGAAAAGATATGGAGGTGAAAAACATGGCAAACAAGTCTAACAGAGTTGAGGTTCCCGAAGCTAAGGCTGCAATGGACCGTTTTAAGACTGAGGTTGCATCCGAGCTGGGTGTAAACTTGAAGGATGGTTACAATGGTGACCTTACTTCTAAGGAAGCAGGAAGCATCGGCGGTGAGATGGTTCGCCGTATGATCAAGAAGCAGGAAGAATCCATGAAATAAAAATATTTGCAGTTATTTAATAAAAAGGCGGGTTCGGCGCAAATTTTGCGCCGGGCCCGTTTTTCCACTGTCCGCTATTCCCCGAATACTGCTCTGTAATCCGCCTGAAATTTTGCGATTCCCGCATCTGTCAGAGGATGCTTTACCATCTGTTCAATCACGCTGTAAGGAACTGTGGCGATATCTGCGCCTGCCAGCGCACAGTCCGTCACATGGACGGGGTTTCTGACGCTTGCCGCAATAATCCGGGTGTCCAAATCCGTCATGGAAAAAATTTCCGCTATTTCACGGATTAAATCCACACCCCTCTGACTGATGTCATCCAATCTGCCCAAAAAAGGTGAAACATAGGCCGCACCCGCCCTTGCCGCCAGAAGCGCCTGATTGGCAGTAAACACCAAAGTCACATTGGTCTTGATTCCTTCCTTTGCAAGCGTTTTACATGCTTTCAGTCCCTCCACGGTCATGGGAATTTTCACTACCATATTGGGATGAATGGCGGCAATGGCACGCCCTTCCGCAATCATTCCTTCCGCATCCACAGTAGTTGCCTTGACCTCGCCGCTGATAGGACCGTCCACAATGGAAGCAATCTCCGCAATCACTTCCTCAAAGTTCCTGCCTTCCTTCGCAATCAGGGAAGGATTTGTGGTAACTCCGCAGATAACTCCCATATCATTGGCTTTTTTGATGTCATCCACCTTTGCCGTATCAATAAAAAACCGCATCCTACACTTTCCTCCTTAAGTATTTATTTCATTATACCATGCCGCTTCCCTTT
The DNA here is from genome assembly GCA_023664665.1 of Lachnoclostridium sp. Taxonomy (GTDB): domain Bacteria; phylum Bacillota; class Clostridia; order Lachnospirales; family Lachnospiraceae; genus Acetatifactor. The sequence continues at coordinate 148,433 of JAMPEY010000002.1, read as the reverse complement.
TCTTCAAGATTCTTCCTTCTCATTTTCCGAACCGCTTTTAAACACATTCTTTTCATAGAGAAATTCTTCTCCCTGCGCTTTTTGGACAAAGAAATCAAAGATACTGCCTGCACTTTGTCCTTCGGAGGCAACATCATATAATCTGCGCAGTACGCACCTCATATCGGGCAGCCTCTCCTTTGGCTCCTCTTGTATGCACTGCTCCACTAGCCGTTCCAACCTGACGCTGAGATTTTTATTGTAAGCGCGTATTTTATGTTTCTTTATCGGCGGAAGGCACGGATTATCCCCTGTCAGCATATAATGCAGCAGTTTCCCAAAGGCATATACATCACTATATGCTCCGGCTTTTCCCGAGGGCGCAAGCTGCTCCGGTGCGGCATAACCTACAGTTCCCGCAAAAGTGCGGCTGCTTAATTTTGCCGGACAGGCACAACCTAAATCCAAGAGCTTTAACCGCCCGTCCTCCCGTATTCTCACATTTTCCGCCTTTAGATCCCGAAACAGTATCGCATCCGGAAGCTCCTCCAGATAAGTAAGCCCTTCCGCTAAAGATATGCCTAGTTTTACCGCCCGCTGCTGCATCAGGCATCCTCTTCTTTGCAACAGCCTCTCCAAAGTCTGCCCCGGCACATATTCCATAATCAAAAAATATCTTCCGCTTTCCTGCCAGCTCTCTTTATAGGCAGGAAATAAAGAATGCCTAAGCTGCTCCAAAATTTCCTGTTCCCTCTTCCAAAGTCCTTCCACGCTGCTCATCTTGCAGGCGTAAAATGCTCCGGAAACGACATGTTTCACCCGATATACCGCAGCATAAGTTCCCCTGCCGATAAAAAGCGGGTTTTGATAGCCCCGCTTCTCAAGGCTTTTTTCTTCTGTTATCTGCATGGCCTGTATTTTCATAGGAATGCACCCATACCGCTCCAAGATTCCTGCCTCCCCTTTCCTCTCCATATTGTCCTAATTCCCGCAAACGGGCAGCGCCCTTCCTTTCTTCTCTGATATCCCCTCCAAGACAATCCCCCAGCATCTGTTCTGTAAGCGATATATAAAAAGGCTCCGTTGCCAGCAAAAGACTCACTTCCGGTTCCATCACGCCACAATACATCCCTAAGGTTTGCTTTTGACCTGTGAAGTCACCCGTTCCCATCAGTCTTTTGATATGAGTCTTTTGAAACCCCCTGTTTAACAGATAGATTCTCTGTTCTCCCTGTCCGAACAGCAGAAACTCCTCCCCCATGCACAAGATTCCGGCACAGGAAAAGCCTGTGTTCATCCCACTCAGCTCTTCAAAAATCCCGTCCCAGTCTACACAGGCTTTTCTTCCGTAAGCCGTCAAAATATCCTCATGAAGCCAGTCTGTCAGCCGGGCGCAAAAATCTCTGCTGTCGCAGACGCAGGCAAGCAAAAGACTGTCCTTATTCTTTTTCATGCGAATTTGCTGCAGGGTCAGGGAAGTCCTGTTTTGTCCCTGTTCCTGCCAATAATAGCCCGTCAAAAACCTCATGAGCTCCTTTGTCTCCTCTTTCTTAAAAATGGGGTTTGAAATGAAAGTGAAAAATATAGCGCAAAAGAAATGTTTACCCTGACGGGGCAGTGTATCTGCCCCTCCAAAGTCAGCCCGCAAAAATATTAGAAATATCATTGAACAGTAAAAATACCATTAAACCCATAAAGAATATCAGTCCGATAAAATGTACCATACCTTCTTTCTCGGGAGGAACCGGTTTTCCTCTGATAACCTCCAAAAGCAAAAATACCAGCCTGCCTCCATCCAGCGCCGGAATGGGCAGCAGATTCAAAATTCCCAGATTCACGGAGAGCATCAATGTAATATTGAGCATATTCACCAAAACATTTTCCCAGCCATACTCCTTGGTACTCTCATAGGTCTTTCCCACCATATTGACCGCAATACCCACAGGTCCAGCCACATCTTTTCTGGTTACTTTCCCCTGCAGCAGCATTCCCAGACTCTTGTATGTCATCTTCATGCTGTAACGCATCTCATACCACGCGTATTTTAAACCGTCCAGACCTTTCAGTTTCACAAAATCGGCATTGGAGATTCCCAGCATATATCTGCCGGCCTCCTCGTCATATTTAGGAGTCAGCATCATCTCGCCTTTTTCTCCGTTACGCTCATAACCTACTTTAACCTCACCGCCGTCATAAAGCTGGGTAAACAAAGTGATTTCTTCATACAGGTACACTCTTTCCCCATTCAGGGAAATAATTCTGTCCCCATCCTTTAGTCCTGCCTCCTCGGCTGCACCGTTTTCCATTACTTCCGTGGCAACGGGTTCCCTGATAATAATCATGTTAACCATGATAAGTGCAATAATAAAGGCTAAAATGAAATTAAAAAACGGCCCCGCCACTACCGTGGAAATCCTGCTCCACACATTGGCATTGGGAAACGCCCCCTCGCTCTCCGTTCCCTCTTTCATTTCCAGACCGTCCTCACCTTCAAACATGCAGGAGCCGCCAATAGGAAGCAGTTTCAATGCATATCGGGTATCCCCCTTCTGAAAAGAAAAGAGAATGGGTCCCATTCCCACCGCAAATTCCACTACATGGATCCCGTTCATTTTTGCCAGCAGAAAATGCCCGAATTCATGGGATACTATCACTACCCCTAAAATAACAACCGTGAAAATTAATGTAGCCATAACCGTTAATTACTTTACCTTTCCTAAAATATATTCCCAAGCTTCCTTCTCGGTCTCTAAAATCTGCTCCACACCAGGATTTATCAACACTTTATGTCTTTCCATGGCTTCCTCTATGAGTTCCGTTATCTCCGGATATTTGATTCGGCGGTTCAAAAAAAGCTCTACCGCTTTCTCGTTGGCAGCGTTGAATACAGTCGGCATGCTTCCCCCTGCCTTTGCAGCCTGATAAGCAAGCCTCAGCCCCGCAAAAGTCTCCATATCCGGCTTTTCAAAGGTAATCTGTCCCAATTCAAAAAAATCCACTCTCTTGCCTGCCATGGGTCTTCTGTCCGGATAAAATAAAGCATATTGAATGGGAAGCTTCATATCCGGGGTTCCCATCTGGGCAATGATGGCTCCGTCCACATACTCCACCGCTGAGTGAATAATACTCTGGGGATGCACCACCACCTGTATTTGGTCAAGACCCACGCCAAAAAGCCATTTGGCTTCCATGACTTCCAATCCCTTATTTACCAATGTGGAGGAATCTATGGTAATCTTGCGCCCCATGGACCAATTGGGATGCTTTAAGGCATCCTCCACCTGCATGCCCGCAAGCTCTTCCCGGGTTTTACCCCGGAACGGGCCTCCCGACGCCGTAAGCAGGATTTTGGAAATCCTATTTGCGGGCTCTCCGTTTAAAGACTGAAAAATCGCACTATGTTCACTGTCCACAGGCAGAATGGACACTCCGCATTTTTGTGCCAACGGCATAATAATATGTCCTGCCGTCACCAGAGTCTCCTTGTTGGCAAGGGCAATATCCTTGCCTGCCTCAATAGCCGCTATCGTAGGTCCGATACCAATCATTCCCACAATAGCCGTGACCAATACGCTTGCTTGAGAAAGGACTGCCAGCTCTATCAACCCTTCCATGCCGGACACCACTTTTACGGGAAGATCCGCTATGCGGCTCCTTAAGTCGGATGCCGCTTCTTCACTCCACATGCCTGCCAGCAGGGGTTTAAATTCCCTGACCTGTTCCTCCATCATTGTTACATTACTTCCTGCCGCCAGCGCCACTACCTTTAAATCAGGATTGGCACGGACAATTTCTAGGGTTTGCGTCCCGATGGAACCCGTAGAACCCAATATTGCAATGTTTTTCATCATATCCTCCATGCCGCTGTGCGGAATCTCAAACCCAAAGTCAATACCGGCTTATAAAAAACCTTGACTTTGACGCTTTTGAGCTGCATCAAACGCTGCTTATCTTTAGCAGAAATACCATTAAAAAATATGTCATGGGCGCCGTTACTATCATGGAATCAAAACGATCCATAATTCCCCCATGTCCGGGAATCAGCTTACCGTAATCTTTAATATTATAATTGCGCTTAATGGCGGATGCCGCAAGATCCCCCACCATACTGATCACTGCGCCTATTCCGCAAATCAATGCAATCACCCATGTTACCGTCCGATCCGGGAATGCCGTCTGTACCAGAAAATGTCCGTACAGCGCACCGAGAGCCGCGGTTCCCGCAACACCGCCGATACAGCCTTCCAACGATTTATGGGGACTCAGCTTCGGAAAAATTTTCTTCTTCCCTATCAGCTTACCTACAGCATAAGCACAGGTATCGCAGCCCCATGAACTGATGAGAATCATCCAGACCATATAAATACCGCGGTCAGCGCTTCTGATCAAATACACGAAAGACAACATCACCGGCGCGTAAAGAAAGGCAAAGATTGCCGCCACCACTTGATTTGCCTGAAATTTAGGAAAAGAAATTACATAGAGGAACATCTCTGCCAGAAATACTCCCACAATTCCCATTAACAGCATCTGCGGATCCTGCCAAACATACAGCATTCCATAATAAGCGGTCACTCCAACCAGACCTATGATTTCCAGACCGTTCCATTTTTTATTGTCTGTTGCGCAGGACAATGCATTCGTCAGCTCTCTGTAAGCAATCAAAGAAATAAACCACAAAATGAGCGCTAAGTAAATTCCTCCAAGACTCATGGACAGAATCGCTATGGCAAGGAGCACTATGCCACTTAGTAATCTGGTCAAAAACATAGTTATTCCTCCTTCAAACCACCGTATCTTCTCTCTCTCTCATTATATGCCTCTACAGCTTTTATCAATTCTTCTTTCGTAAAATCGGGCCATGCCACCGGTGTAAAATACAATTCCGTGTAGGCAAGCTGCCACAACAAAAAATTGGAAATCCTCTGTTCATTACAAGTTCTGATCAAAAGGTCCGGATCCGGTATGCCTGCCGTGTCCAATTCCTTTTCTATGGAATCCTCTCCGATGTCCTCCGGAGCAAGTTCTCCTTTTTGCACTTTCCCCGCAATACTTCTCATGGAACGGAGCAGTTCATCCCTGCTGCCATAGTTAATGGCAATCTGAAAATGCAGTCCGTCATTATTTTTCGTAGCTTCTTCCAGCTCGGCAATCCGCAGCCGGATATCTTCATCCAGCCTTGATTTTTCTCCCAAAACGCGTACGCACATCCGATTTTTCTCCGCTGTCTTCAGACAGTTTTTCATATAGTTGCGGAGCAGTTTCATCAGTGCATCCACTTCATCCTGAGGCCGGCTCCAATTTTCCGTGGAAAATGCATATACCGTCAAATATCGGATTCCCATTTTGTAAGCTTCCTCACAGATGGTCTCTACTGTCTTTGCCCCCTGCACATGCCCATAGTTGCGGGGCATTCCCTTTGCTTTTGCCCATCTCCCGTTACCGTCCAAAATAATAGCTACATGATTAGGTATATTTAACTGTTTTTCCATATTGCATGGCCTTTCTGCCAACATCTTTGCTGACGGTTATTTTACAAGGCTATCCATAAAATTACAAAGGGCGGATAAGCTCTCGCATCTCCACCCCCGCAGTTTGCTTCAGAGTAACTTTTAAACGGTCATAATTTCCTTGGACTTACTTTCCATCAAAGCATCCACTTCCTTGACATACTTATCCGTGAGTTTTTGCAGTTGATCTTCCATCTGCTTCACCTCGTCCTCAGAGATTTCCTTTGCCTGCTTTTTCAAGGCATCATTCCCGTCTCTTCTGATATTGCGGATGGCGACCTTTCCCTCCTCCGCCTTTTTCTTGACTTCTTTTACCAGATCCTTTCTGCGTTCCTCCGTAAGCTCCGGAAACACCAGACGAATCACATTACCGTCATTGGAAGGGTTTATGCCGATATCAGAAACCTGAATCGCCTTCTCAATTTCCTTTATCATGGATTTCTCCCATGGCGCGATTTGGATGATCCTCGCCTCCGGCACGGTTACATTGCCTACCTGCTGAATCGGTGTAGGCGTCCCGTAATAATCTACCCGCAGCTTGTCAAGAACATGGGGATTGGCACGCCCTGCCCTGATTGCCGCATAGTCATTCTCCAAAAACTCCAACGCCTTTTTCATTTTATCTTCATACTGCTGTAATCTCGCATCCATACTGATAACCATGCCTTTCCATAATCTGCAATATTCCGGTCTTCGACCTCAGACCGTTACCGTTGTTCCGTTGAAATTGTCTTTCAGCGCATTCACAATGCTGTCCTCTTCATTCAGACTAAACACCCGCATGGGCATTTTATTGTCTCTGGCCAGAATAGACGCCGTCATATCCACCACCTGAAGATTTCTGGCAATCACTTCCTCAATGGAAATCTTGTCGAACTTTTTCGCAGCAGGATTGGTTGCCGGATCATCATCATATACGCCGTCAATGGACTTTGCCAGCAAAATAACATCCGCATCCACCTCAACCGCTCTCAGCACCACTCCGGTATCCGTGGAAAAGTACGGGTGTCCGGTGCCGCCCGCAAAAAATACCACCATTCCTTTAGAGAAATATTTATTTGCCCTGTCCTTTGAAAATAATTTCGTAAAAGAGCCGCACTCAAAAGGAGTCAGTATATTCGTCATCATTCCCATGGAACGGAGTATCTCGGATACATAAATGCAGTTCATGACAGTCGCAAGCATACCGATCTGATCCGCCTTTGTCCTGTCAATATTTTCGCTGGAACGCCCTCTCCAGAAATTACCGCCGCCGATGACGATTCCTACCTGAATTCCGGTATCCACAAGCTCCTTTACCTGAATGCCTACTTTTCTCACTATAGCCTCGTCAAAACCTGTCTTTTTATCGCCGGCAAGAGCTTCTCCGCTCAATTTCAGCAAAATCCTGCGCATATATTATTCTCCCTATTTTGATGAAGACTTTTTCTTACCTGTCGTCTCCGGTTTATACTCATCAAAGAATGTTGTAGGGCTGACATCTGCATAACACTGTGAACACATACCTTCGATTACCGCACCATTGTTAATCTGTACCGATTTAGACTTGATATTACCCATAACAATAGCGGAAGTATCCAAAACTACGGGACCCCTTACATCGATATCACCCTTTACCGCACCCGCTATCGCTGCGCTGGCTGCAGTAATATTTCCGATAATAACCGTACTTGCGCCAATCTTTACGGCTCCGTCACTTACAATCTCGCCGTTTATCTTAGCGCTCTCCGCATAAATCTCAGCCGCTTTTGAGTTGCCGTTCACATGACCGGTTATATTCAATTTGCCCCATGCTTCAATATTGCCGTTCACACTGCCCATGATATCAATGGAACCTTCTGAGGTAAGATCTCCTGTGATATTGGTTCCTACCGTAATAACAGATGTCTCCTCTGAAACCATTTTGCCTACATGCGCTTCCATAAATTTCTTTTCTCCTTTTCTCTCTTCCTTTTCTTCTGATTTGGACTGTTCCGCCGTCGCTTCCTTTTCTCCGGACTTTTCCTCCGCAGGCTTTTCTACTTCGGAAACAACTGCTGCGGCCTGATTCTCCGACATTGCAGCCTCTTCTTTCAGCACATCCTCCAACATACTGTCCAAATCGAGAGCATCCTCCGGCGTTAAACCGTTCCCTGCCGTCTCCTTTTCTGCATTTTCCGCAGTCTCCTCCGGCGTTTTAACCTCGTCTGCATTCTCGGTTCCATCGTTCAATGAAACTGCTCCCTGTTCTTCCTCCGGCATCAATTCACTGACCGCCTGTGATAAATCCTCTTTTAATTCTCCAAAAAATCCCATTGCAAAATATAACCTCCATTCGTTATTCTGTTTCTGCGTGTATATGTTGAACCGGCTTGGTATCCTCCGTAATCGGTAAAATCACGGTATCTTCCATTGCCAAAATGTTCTCTATGATTTCCGGCAGTGCATTCACGGTAGTATATTTATCTGCGGAATCATGCATTAAGATAATGGATGTTCCCCGCAGTTCCACCCCTTTTGTACTGTTCGCCACCAAAGCCTCCTTGGAAATGGGCTGGCTGGTCGCATCTCCGGCAGAACTGTTCCAATCGTAAAAGGTGACGCCCTGAGTCTTGAGATAATCCGCAAATTCCTGCATATTCACCGAGCTGGCAGTATTAGAGCTTCCCCCGGGAAAACGATAATATACGCTTTCTACACCTGTGATATCATATAACAAGGTCTGTATCCGGTTAAAATCCTCCGCAAAAGCATCCACCGACTCATATATCTGTTTATACTGATGGCTGTATGAATGCATGCCCAGAGTATGCCCTTCTTCTACAATCCTTTTCAAGGCTTCCTTAGAAGCGTCATCTTCCTTACCCACCACGAAAAAAGTGGCTTTTACGCCGTAACTGTCCAAAATATCCAAAATGTCATTGGTATAAATGCTCGGACCGTCATCAAAGGTAAGATACACCATATGCGCAGGATGGTCTTCCTCCGTCCCCGAAGACACTTCTCCCGAAAACAGATCATCTTCCTTCTCTTCATCGACCTTCTTTACCGCATCCTCTTTGCCTGCCGCTTCGGATTCTCCCTGCTTCGTTTCTACGGAGGACCCCAATTGCTCCAGATATCTGCTTAAATTCTCCACCTGTCTGCTTAAATCATCAACCTGTCTGTCCAAGGAGTCCATTTTAAAGAATAATATAATGCAGCACACATAAGGTATCAGAATAAATATCGCAAGCAGTCTGATAATTAACTTTTTCAGTCGTTGTACTCGTTTTCGCCTATAGTTGTTCTCCTGATAATTATTCGTTGACATACGCTCTCACACTCTATATTCAACACACTTCCGTATTAGTATAGCATATTCCCGATTTTTGGAAAAGACCCTTTTAAAAAATTCCTCATTTTCATTTATTTTTTCCAATAAATTTTTATTTTTTCAGCCGCATCCTTTCTATTTTTGTCCAAATTTGTCCGTTATTTTTCCCCTTCCGCTAAAAGTTGTGCCATATGCTTTTCCAATTTCGTTATCTGCTTCTCCAGTTCCGCCACTCTCTGTTCCGCCTCCTTTGCTTTCTGCTCTGCCTCTTCTGCTTTCCGCTCCGCCTCTTCCGCTCTCTGTTCCGCTTTGTCCGCCCTTTCGGCTTCCCGCGCCGTGTTCCTTCTCTCCGCCTGAATATCCATCTTCTCCATATTTTCAAATAATTGTGCCATTTTCTTCTCCCACTCCTTTTCTCTCTGCTCCGCCGCTTCCGCTCTCCGTTCCGCCTTGTCCGCCCTTTCGGCTTCCCGCGCCGTGTTCCTTCTCTCTGCCTGAATATCCATCTTTTCCATATTTTCAAATAACTGTGCCATTTTCTTCTCCTTTACCTTGCCTGCCAGCTCCTCAGCCTCCACAACCGGCACATTTTCTTTCAGCAAAAATGCCAACAGTATATCCGCTATAATATCTACCAGATGTCCGGGGGAATCCTGCAATATAGTATCAACCTTATCGGCCGGAAGCATACGAAATACTTCGATATCACAACACTCCCGCATCCGCCTGCTCGTTATGTGTGATAATTGGTGATTGTCAGGCGAAATGCCTTGAATGAAAGATTTTATAGTAATTATGATAACACGCTTCTTCGTATAAATCAACAGCAAAATCAAAAAATGTTCAAAAATATATTAAAAAGCAACTGTGTATACAGCCGGTAAGGGATTTGAAATAAGAAACAAGCAGGGAAGGACGCTCCGATACCCGCTGTCTCTTCTCTGCTTATTTCAACCGCCTCACAGCCTGTGTCTCATCATGTCTCCGCACCTCACAGACCATCGGCATAATACCTTGATGTACTTTACTTTTCCTACAATTGTCCCGCGGCATACGGCGCCGCCATGCAAAAACCGCCTGATCTGCCGGGAAGTTCTTGCTCTTTTCCTATCTTCACGGAAAAATCCCCTTTTTCACATTCCAATATCAAAAATAGTAAATTTGTAAAACTTCCCCTCCCGACCCTGACAATTGTAAGACACCGCAACTATGGCAGTTTTCATCTATCGGGATATTTCTTCCCCAAAATATCCCTTTTTACCGATTCGCTTCAGTCGGATTCCGGTTCCCCTTTTTCATCTGCGTTTGAGCCTGCATACAGCCTACAAAACATTTCCCCTTTACTTCTTGTAATTGTAGGTATAAGGATCCGTCTCATGGTACACCTCAGCCGGACTGTCCACGGTGGCGTAATGGGTGCATGTGACACGGTATTTCTTGTTATACACTGCCCCTTCATAGGTAAGGGAACCGCCAAAACTGTAGACATTATAGTCCTCTCCCCCATCCGACACGGCAACCTCTTTCCAGCCGATCAGCTGCTTTTCCTCCACCACGATATCCTTGACCCCGACCACGGAAGCCTTTTGGGAGGCACCGGTCTCTATATGGATATAAAGTCCGTCGGAATGGCTGGCAAACAATACATCACATTTCGCCAACAAGGTATAACAGACAGGGCCATCCTCCTCAAGCCCCTCATCCGCCATGAATTCCAGCCATACCGGCGCGCTCTCACCGGTTCCGGCCTCCGCCGCTTCCACGGAAAAACAGGGAATCCCCAAAAGGAGCACCGCTGTCAGTACCGTGGCAAAGGCTCTCTGCAAAGCTCTTTGTCTTTTGTAAGTCATAACCTTTCACTTCCTTTTCTTTACTTTTGCTGCTTTAGAAGGATCTTCTCCTTTCCTCAAAATTTTTCCCACATTTTACTCCTTAATTATCCTTCTACTTATATATGACAAAAATCAGCCAAAACTTACAAAAAATTTTTAAATTTTTTAAAAATCTTTATTTTTCTCCAAAACCCTTTCCAGATACCCTGTGGCAAGCAGCTCCATTTCCTCCGTGGAAGATTTTCCATTCCCATATACCATATAACTCCTATTTTCATAGAAAAACCATACTACCACATTCGGTTCCCCAGCATCATTCTGTTTCCTGCACATGGAAAGTTCTATACCATCCACCTCTTTAGTGGAAAGCTCCTCAAACTCATCAAATCTCTTATCCCAGATAACCACGGAATCTTTGCTCCCTCTAACTTCAAACAGGAGCGGTTCCTGTGATGAGGCCACCCAAGAAGAATCAATCTCCCAACTCTCCTGATTCTCCCTCAGCAATACCTGTCCCTGCTCATATCCTTCCAGCCCCTTTATGCCCGTCACATCCACAAAATATTTCTTGTATTCCTCCGGCAGTTCCTCGGCACTGTCATAAGCCGTGGTGCGGTCTTTTGCAAAGCCTCCCTGATTCGGGTTTTCCCTGTCAGGCTCCACCAATATTACTTCTCCCTCCGCATCCTTCTTCAGCCACCGCAGCAATCCCCCATCCTTTTGGGCATTGACTACCCCGATGCCTCCTCCCACAGTGAGAAGAACGGCAGCTCCGACGGCGGCAGCCTTGACCAAACGCCTGCTTCCCGCCCATCTTCCGTTCGCCACAGAACGCTTTTTGCCAGCCTCTTTTACACCCATGTTCTCTAATGCGGCAAGACGCAGGGCATCCGCCTCTTTCTCCGCCCGGTATTTCTGAAATGCCTCAAAATCCGCTTCCGCCACCTTAAAAGAAGGCTGTCCGGAAACTTCTGCCTCTGCCTTTTCCTGCCCCGTCCCAATACCCTGCTGCTCCAGCTCCCGAATCTTTTTCGTCAACAGTTCTACTTTTTGTGCGTCAAACTGTTCATCCGATGCCTGAAAGGTATAAAAGTTCAGTCGTTCCCGCAGTTCCTCAATTAACAGTTTTCTTTCCTTTTCGTTTTCCTCTAATTTTTTTGTGTCCATTTTTTCCCCTTTATATTTGTATTTGCTTGTGGCAATTGACATTATATTTAATGTAGCATACTTTTCTATCCCTGCAAAGCATTCTGTTCTATATTTCGCCAATCATTGATTTTTCTCTCCTTTTTTCCCCTATTCTGCTGTCCTCCGAATAATGCGCGGGGCTTTCACAAAGAATCTGCAAACCTCTTGCAGAATTTCCGCTCTTATACTATAATGAGTTAGGCATTTGGCATCTTGCCGCCAACATAAAGAAAGGGCCCCATCCGGGCATGGTAAAATAGAATGAGCTTTGAATTTATTAAGAAACTTCCCACTCCGGACGAAATCCGAAATCAATATCCGCTTCCCGATTCCCTGATAAGGATAAAGGAAGAGCGGGACGCCCAAATCCGGGATGTCATCACCGGGGCAAGCAATAAGTTCCTTGTAATCATCGGACCCTGTTCCGCCGATAACGAGGATGCCGTATGCGACTATATCAGCCGCCTCGCCAAAGTGAATGAAAAAGTAAAGGACAAACTGATTCTGATTCCCAGAATCTATACCAACAAGCCCCGTACCACAGGCGAAGGTTACAAGGGAATTGTCAGCCAGCCTGACCCCGAGAAGAAACCTGATTTTCTTGCGGGACTGATTGCAATGCGCAAAATGCATATCCGCGCCGTGGAAGAAAGCGGTCTTACCGCCGCGGACGAGATGCTCTATCCCGAAAATTGGGGCTATCTCTCGGATATTCTCTCCTATGTGGCAGTGGGCGCCCGCTCTGTAGAAGACCAGCAGCACAGAATCACCGTCAGCGGTTTTGATGTAGCTACGGGCATGAAGAATCCCACCAGCGGGGACTTTTCCGTGATGCTCAACTCCGTCTATGCGGCACAGCACCCTCATTCCTTTATTTACAGAGGCTGGGAGGTAAGTACCACCGGAAACGAGCTGGCTCACACAGTGCTGAGAGGCGCAACCAGCAAACACGGCAATAATACTTCCAATTACCACTACGAAGATTTAATCCGCCTGTTGGATATGTACAATAAAATGGATTTGAAGAATCCTGCCTGCATCATTGACACCAATCACTCCAATTCCAATAAGCAGTTTGCCCAGCAGATTCGCATTACCAAAGAAATTATGCATAACCGGAAATTAAATCCTGAAATGCACAATCTGGTAAAAGGTCTTATGATCGAAAGCTACATAGTGGAAGGCTGCCAGAAAGTAGGCGGCGGCGTGTACGGCAAATCCATTACGGACCCCTGCCTTGGCTGGGAGGATACCGAAAAGCTGATCTACGACATCGCCGAGTACGAATAGAAAAATTTCAAAAGCTGTAGTCAAAAAACTTTGAGTAACGCCAGCATGAGCCGGGGATTCCAAAAGCTCTCCAAAACGCATCCCAATCCCATCACAAACAGGATGCCCAAAAAACGGAGAGCTTTTCCCATCCAAAAATATTTTCCTCCGGCGCTTCCTTCATATTCCCTGAAATAAATGCTGCGGTTCAGCTTGATTCCCCAGACAAGCAATGCTGCCAAAGCCGGCGCATACAAAAGATATTGCGGGAAAATTCCCACCGCGGCAAACGCAATTCCCTTTAAGCCGTAGCGCAGGATAAGAGCCGACAAAAACGCCCCCGCAGACAGCCCATACCAGAATGCGGCTCCCGCACATACTATCATCCCCAGATAAGTGGTGGCAAGAATTGCCATTATCAACGCACCGCCTATCCGCTGTCTCAGCACATAACAAAAAAGAGCATTGCTGTCCACGGTCATATACTTCATCCGGTACAGAGTATACTCGTCCAATAATCCCGTACCCTCCAACAAAATGCTCTTTCCGATATTCATAACAAAGATTCCGGCAAGCAAGCCCGCCAAAAATAAAGTGCCAAACCGCATCCGCTTCATAATCCACCTGCTTTCTTCCAAAGAGCATCTCACTGCTCTTCCAAATATATGCAGGCGGATTATCTTTCATGCCCCTGTCGGATACTTTGCTGCCTATTATGCAGCAGATTTACTTTTACCCTCCCTTTACAAATACTTTGCTGCCTATTATGCAGCAGATTTACTTTTACCCTCCCTTTACAAATACTTTGCTGCATAAGACAGAATCCCGCAGATTGTCTTGGAATCCTGAATTTTGCAATCAAAAATCATCTGCTTTAACTCCTCTACGGTATAAGCTTCCACATTGATATATTCATCCTCATCCAGATGCTGGCTGCCATGCTGTTTTAACCCCCTTGCCAGATAAATATCGATTTTTTCATTACAGAAAGCCACTGTAGTATAAATAGAGGCCAGTAACTCCACCTCATCGCAGACATAACCGGTCTCCTCCGCCAATTCCCTTATTGCGGCATCTCTGGTGGGCTCTTCCCTGCCGTTTAAGCCTCCCGCAGGAATTTCCAAAGTTTCCCTCTCCAATGCATTCCTATATTGGCGTACCATAAGAAGCTTTCCGTCTTCCCGGACAGCCACCACCGCAGCCGCTCCCTTATGGTCAATCAAATCCCATTTCACCACATTCCCGTTAGGAATCTGCATGGTGTCCTGATAATAGTCTATAATAGCGCCCTTGGCCACTAAATCCCTGCTCAATCGCTTGATTTCTTCCATACTTTCTCTCATTCCTCCGCCTTTTGACACTAACCTTCCAACAGCTTCTCCACGCTGACCAATTTCACGCAAAGCACAAACAGATCCGTAGCCATTTCCATTTCCTCCGGTGTGGGGAAGGACGGCGCGATACGGATATTACTGTCCTTTGGATCTTTGCCGTAAGGATAAGTAGCGCCTGCTCCCGTGAGGGTTACGCCCGCCTCCTTACACTTTGCCACAATTCTTTTGGCGCAGCCCTCCATAGCGTCAAAGGAAATAAAATAGCCGCCTCTCGGATTGGTCCAGACGCCGATTCCCAAGCCCGCAAGCTCCTCTTCCAGCACCTTTAATACCGCCTGAAATTTGGGTCTCATCAAATCCGCATGTTTCTTCATGTGAGCCTTTATACCATTGATATCCTTAAAATAGCGCACATGACGCAACTGATTGATTTTATCATAACCTATGGTCCGAATGGTCATGGATTTTTTGATTTCTTCAAGGTTTGCCTTGGAAGAAGCCAAAGCTGCAATACCGCCGCCGGCAAAAGTCACCTTTGATGTAGAGCTGAATTCATACACCATATCCGGATTTCCCGCTTTCTCGCATTCACCCAGAATCTCCAAAAGCTCATCCTGCTCATCCTCATAGAGATGATGAATGGCATAGGCGTTATCCCAGAAAATGCGGAAATCTTTCGCCGCAGGCTTTAGCTCTGCGAAACGGCGCACCGTATCCTCAGAATAAGTATATCCCTGAGGATTGGAATATTTGGGCACGCACCAAATCCCCTTTATGGAATCATCTTCCGAAACCATCTTTTCTATTATATCCATATCCGGACCGTTCGGTGACATGGGTACGGTTATCATCTCAATGCCAAAATGGGCAGTAACCGCAAAATGCCTGTCATATCCGGGAACCGGGCACAAAAATTTGACCTTGTCCAATTTACACCACGGCGTATTACCTAAAATCCCGTGAGTCATTGCCCGGGACACCATATCGTACATAATCGCCAGACTGGAATTGCCAAAAACAATCACATTCTCTTCACTGACGCCCATGATATCCGCCATCAGCCGCTTGGCTTCCGGTATGCCGTCCATGGCTCCGTAATTGCGGACATCCAATCCGGCTTCCGTCTTCATGTCGCTCGTAGAAGTTAAGATATCCATAAAATCCATGCCCATATCCAACTGAGACGCTGCAGGCTTGCCTCTGGACATATCCAGCTTCAATCCTCTGGCCTTGGCTTTTTCATAAGCTGCTTCCAATTCGCCTTTTAATGACAAAAGTTCTTCTTTATTCAACTCCTGATATGCTTTCATATCTATACCTCCCGCATAACACAGGCTTCCGCCTGCGGTACTTCCGCTAATGCCATGCCTGCGCAGCAGGCACATGCAATGAATGCCCCGGTGCAAGCCCGGAAAAATGCCGACTGTCTGTAGCATTGCATAATCGTATACAATCATGCACCTCGAATATCATACTATAAGATGATGCATTATACAAGAGGTATTTTTAAGTTTTTCTACATTATTTTTAATTTATCCCACAGAAGCATAATAAAAACCGCCGTGTCATAAACACAGCGGCTTCTATTTACTTTCGAGTCCGAAACTGTATATGGTTTACTTTGCGTAATCAATTACACGGCTCTCGCGAATTACATTTACCTTAATCTGTCCGGGATATTCCATCTCAGCTTCAATCTGTTTGGAAATATCTCTTGCCAGCAATACCATATCGGCATCTGTAATCTGCTCCGGCACAACCATAACACGAACTTCCCGACCTGCCTGAATAGCAAAAGATTTATCTACACCTTTGAAATTGTTTGTTATGTCTTCTAATTGCTTTAACCTACTGGTATAGGTTTCCAAGGTTTCCCTTCTTGCACCCGGTCTTGCAGCAGAAATTGTATCAGCAGCTTGTACAATGCATGCAATCAAAGTGGTAGGCTCTACATCACCATGATGGGATTCCACCGCATTAATCACGGTAGCGTTCTCCTTATACTTTCTGCAAAGCTCGGCGCCTAACTGAATATGGGAACCTTCCATTTCATGGTCTACAGCCTTGCCGATATCATGCAGTAAACCTGCGCGTTTGGCAAGTCTCACATCCAATCCCACTTCAGCAGCAAGCAGTCCCGAGAGCTGCGCTACTTCAATAGAATGCTTTAATGCATTCTGACCATAGCTGGTTCTAAACTTCATTCGTCCAAGCAACTTGACAAGTTCGGAATGAATTCCATGTACACCGACTTCGAGAGTTGCGGCTTCACCTTCCTCCTTGATCATCACTTCGACTTCTTTTTGGGCCTTCTCCACCATCTCTTCAATTCTGGCCGGATGAATACGCCCGTCAATAATTAATTTTTCAAGAGCAATTCTTGCAACCTCACGCCGGATGGGATCAAAGCCTGACAGAATTACTGCCTCCGGTGTATCATCTATAATCAGATCAACACCGGTCATAGTCTCAAGGGTTCTGATATTCCTGCCCTCACGGCCTATGATTCTTCCTTTCATCTCATCACTAGGAAGCTGTACTACAGAAATCGTGGTCTCAGAAACATGGTCTGCTGCACATCTTTGAATCGCTGACACCACATATTCCTTCGCTTTCTTGTCTGCCTCTTCTTTGGCACGGCTTGTCATTTCTTTGACCAGCACTGCCGTTTCATGCTTAACTTCGTCTTCAACAATTTTCAATAAGTAGTCTTTTGCCTGTTCAGAGGTTAATCCGGAAATCCTTTCCAGTTCCTGTACCCGTTGTTCATTCAGCTTGGAGACCTCATCCTTCATTTTGTTGAGGGATTCTTCTCTGGCCGCCAGACTTGCTTCACGCTTTTCAATTGCATCGGCCTTTTTATCGATGTTCTCTTCCTTCTGCTGGACTCTGCGCTCATAGCGCTGCGCCTCGGCTCTGCGCTCCTTGATTTCCTTGTCCAATTCATTCTTGGTACGAATGGATTCTTCCTTGACTTCAAGTAAAGATTCGCGCTTCTTGGTTTCTGCAGTCTTCAGAGCTTCATCAATAATTTCCCTTGCCTTATCCTCCGCATTACCAATGGTACTTTCCATCGCTTTTTTCTGGTAATTTGAAGCAATCACTGCGGTAACTACGGCAGTCACAAGGGTACAGCCCAATGCAATGATGACCGTCAATACAATGGACACCATTACAGGAGCACCTCCTTATTAAATTTTCACTGTATTTCACTGTAGAAGAATAGTAATATTCTAACAAGCAACTTACAACACTACAATTTTAAACTTATTTTTCCCATCTGTCAAGTACCAAGTTCGTTTCAATAGCGTTTCAATAGCGTCATGAAAATTGCGGGTGTCCGGCGGGATTCATTGCATGGCGTTCATTGCACTGAGAATTGCTTCTCCCGAAAATCCTTTTCTGGCCAAAAATGCATAGGTTCTCTGCTGCTCTTTTCTGTCGGCGGTCTCCCCCGTATAATGTCTTTTCTGCAAGAGTTTTTCTATCATTTCCCGTTCATCCTGTCTGCCGCCCTTTTCTTCCCATTCCAGCCATGCCTTTTCCAAGATATCTTTAGAAATGCCCTTCTGCATCAAATGCTGCTCTATCTGTCTGCGGCTTTTATCCGTTTCATGGTAAGTGATATAACTTACCGCATAGCGCAAGTCGTCTATATACCCATAGGATTCCACATAAGCAAGGGCTTCCTCTATAATCTGTTTCGGATAATACCCCTGCTCCAATTTCCGGCGCAGCTCTTCTCTTGTGTATTCCCTGTTCTTTAACAGATTCATGGCACGAAGCTTCGCCCTTTTGGGCAGCACCTCCGAAAGAATCCTGTTATAATCTTCTCCTGACAGTTCTTCCCCCTCGCGTACATGATAAAGCCGAAGCTCGCCTTTGTATAAAACAAAGGCGGGTTCCTGCTCAATATATACTTTACTCCGGGTTTTGGAAAGTTCTACAATCTGTGTGACTATCATAAAAAGTCCCCGTTTCCGATCTTATACTTACTCTGCCGCCGCCTTTTTCCCTGCTTTCTTGGAGACTTCCGCCCCTATAGCATCTTCCTTTCCACTTTCTCCCGCTGCGGCCGCCTCATCTTTCTTTGCTGCGCCGTCCAGCCCAAAATGGTCCCTTACTTTCTTCTCCACTTCCGCGCAGACCGCCGGGTTATCCTTTAAATACTGCTTCGCATTCTCACGACCCTG
Source organism: Lachnoclostridium sp. (assembly GCA_023664665.1). Lineage (GTDB taxonomy): Bacteria > Bacillota > Clostridia > Lachnospirales > Lachnospiraceae > Acetatifactor. The sequence continues at coordinate 129,833 of JAMPEY010000002.1, read as the reverse complement.
TCCGATCTTGTTGCCCTCATAGGCATACCACGCACCGGATTTCACAATGATATCGTTCTCGGCTGCCAAATCCAGAATATCGCCAACCATGGAAATTCCTTCGCCGAACATAATATCAAATTCTGCCTCTTTAAAAGGCGGAGCCACTTTATTTTTCACTACCTTGACACGGGTACGGTTGCCGATTACCTCACCGCCCTGCTTTAAGGATTCAATCCTTCTGACATCCAGGCGGACAGAGGAATAGAACTTTAATGCGCGGCCGCCTGTGGTAGTCTCGGGATTGCCGAACATAATGCCCACCTTCTCACGAAGCTGGTTGATAAACACCACGGTACAATTTGACTTGCTGATAACGGCTGTCAGCTTACGGAGAGCCTGAGACATCAGCCTCGCCTGCAGGCCCACATGAGAATCCCCCATGTCGCCGTCAATCTCCGCCTTGGGAACCAGCGCCGCCACAGAGTCCACAACGATGATATCCACCGCACCGGAACGCACCATGGTCTCCGTAATTTCCAATGCCTGCTCACCGTTATCCGGCTGTGAAATGTACAGATTATCAATGTCAACGCCGATATTTTTTGCGTAAACCGGATCCAGCGCATGCTCCGCATCAATAAATCCTGCAATGCCGCCTCTCTTTTGTACTTCTGCAATCATATGCAGGGTGACGGTGGTCTTACCGCTGGACTCCGGTCCATATATCTCAACAATCCTTCCCTTAGGAATGCCGCCCAGCCCCAATGCAATATCAAGACTTAAGGCACCTGTGGGAATCGTCTCCACATTCATCTGTGCGGAAGGGTCTCCGAGCCTCATGACCGTGCCCTTTCCGTACTGCTTCTCAATCTGGCTCAACGCCGCATCCAATGCTTTTAACTTTTCATCTTTTTCCATGTGATATCTCCTTTTTGCAGGAACAAATGTTCTGATATATTTAGAATAAAACATTTGTTCGCTTTTGTCAATGTTATTTTTGTATTTTTACTTTACTACATCTTGAGTCCATTAAAACTCCCTCAAAGGCATCCCTCCTAAAAATTATTTTTTCTCTGAAACTTGTGGCGAAATGCCGGAAGATAAGAAGAATCCGAAGATTCGCAAAACGGACAGGTTTCCCGTCCAACAATAAATCCCACGCTTTGCGAGAATTCTATTGTCACAAATAAAAATATACCATAAAGCTAACCGTAAGGCAAGCATTTATGATATATTTTTTCCGTATTTTCCGTAACAGACTTCCTTTTTGTTTACAAAGCTTACAAAACCTATTTCTTGCCAAAAGTTACCTGACTGTAATACTCCAACATGCATCTGCGCATCAGCATCAAAGCCGACGATGTGGCTGCTTCCCTGATTTTAGCGCGGTTTCCCTTAAAATGAAATTCCTTTACGGTCACTTTCCCTTTGACATTACAGCCGATATAAACCAGCCCCACGGGTTTTTCCTCGGAACTGTCGGGACCCGCAATACCCGTCACGGACACGGTTACATCCGCCTTGGAAATATAGGCTGCTCCTTTCGCCATTTCTTCCGCTGTCTGGGCGCTGACAGCCCCATATTTTTGAAGGGTTCCTTTCTTTACCCCTAAAGTCTTTCTCTTTGCCTTGTTGGAATAAGTCACAAAGCCGTTTTTAAATACCTCCGACACTCCCTGCACATTGATCAATCTGGCGGAAACCATTCCTCCGGTGCAGGATTCCGCACAGGACACGGTGAGATTGTTGGCAAGTAACAGATCCACTACCGCCTTCTCCAAGGTGGTTTCCTCCTCCGTGCTGTATATGTCATAGCCAAAACGGGATTTTAATTCTTTTACCACAGGCTTCAACAGCTTGCGGGCTTCCTTATGTCCCTCCGCTGCTGCGGTAACCCTGATGTGCACCTCCCCCGTCTTTGCATATGTGGCAATGGTGGGATTGGTCTGACCGTCTATCAAATCCTTCACCATGGTTTCCACCTGACTCTCCGCAACACCGCAGATTTTCACGGTCTGGGACTCGATAACCCCTTTAGTCAATTTTTCCAGATAGGGAACAACACTTTCTTCAAACATGGGAATCAGTTCATTAGGCGGTCCCGGAAGTAAAATCAGTTTTGCGTTTTTTGTTTCCATGATCACACCCGGCGCCGTCCCGTTATGATTTTCCATCACAATGGCGCCTTCCGGAATCATTGCCTGCTTCCAATTATTTTCCGTAGGTTTTTTATCCTTACCCGCAAAGTATTTCTCTATATTTTTCTTACAATTGTCATCTAAAAACAGCTGTTTCCCACAGACCTTTGCCGCCACTTCCTTGGTCAGATCATCCTGTGTAGGACCTAAGCCTCCCGACAAAATCACAATATCGGAACGCTCCGCCGCACAGCGGACCGCCTGACTAAGCCGCTCTTCATTGTCTCCCACCACCGACTGATAATAACAGGCAAGCCCTGCCGCCGCACATTTTTCCGCCAGATATGCCGCATTGGTATTGACAATGTTTCCAAGCAGAATTTCCGTTCCTACACAAATAATTTCTACCGTCATCAGTCTTCTTCCTCTTTTCTCGCAATGGTAGCTCATGCTTTTCTTACAAAAGCGCCTATTTGGTTTCCTTCATAACATCCTTATTTTTTATCAGGTAATCCGCCAGCGAAATTACCGTGAGCAAAAGGGCAATCCACATCACAATATCCGTTAGCGTTTGAAATGTGGGATATTTTGTTTGAAATCCCGTAAGCATCATGCATACCATAACCATCTGGAAAGTAGTCTTAAATTTCCCCCAATAGCTTGCGGCAATAACCACATGATTATCCGATGCAATCAAGCGGAATCCGCTGATGATAAATTCGCGGCTGATAATTACAATCACCGCCCATGCCGGAATTCTCCCGAGCTCTATCAGAGCTATCAGCGCGGAACATACTAACAGCTTATCCGCAAGAGGATCCATGAACTTTCCGAAATTGGTCACGAGATTATACTTTCTGGCAATCTTTCCGTCCAAGAGGTCTGTCAGACTGGCTACAATAAAAATGACTAAAGCAATCATATCGGTGACGAAGACATTCTCTCCAAACCATCCCGCATTGCCCCCCAGCAAAAGAATCACGAAGGGCACGATCAAAATAACCCTGAAAATAGTAAGTTTATTTGGCAGATTCATTTTTATACCTCTTTGCGCGCTTTAGCGCGCATTAATTCAATATTTGAAAGTGACCTTCTTTCAAAGTTATACCTCTTTATACCCCCTGATAGATTTCCCCGATCAAATCATATTCATTGGAATCCGTGACCTGTACCGTTACCAGATCCCCTGTCATCAGGTTTGCCGATGTGTTTAAGAACAAATAGCCGTCCACATTAGGCGCATCCCGGTAAGTTCTGGTCACATAGATGTCCTCATCCGCGGCTTTTCCCTCGACCATCACAGTCAATACCTTTCCTACCATATCCTCCGCCTTTTCAAAGGCGATTGCCTGCTGCAGCTCCATCAGTTCGTCCCTGCGGCTTTCCTTCACCGCCTCTTCTATCTGGTCAGGCATATCAGCAGCGGGGGTATTCTCCTCCTTGGAATAGGTAAACACACCCAGCCTGTCAAATTCCATCTCATTTACAAAACGATACAGCTCCTCAAAGTCCTCCTGCGTCTCGCCGGGAAAACCGCTGATCAGAGTAGTCCGCAGACAAATATCCGGAATCCTCTCCCGCAGCTTTTTAATCATGCACCGCAGTTCCTCCTCATCGGTGCGCCTGCCCATCCTCTTCAAAACCGCATCGGACGCATGCTGAATGGGGATATCCAGATAATGACATACCTTAGGCTCAGAGGCGATTGACTCAATCAGTTCATCCGTAATCTCTTCCGGATAACAATATAAAATACGAATCCAATAAATACCGGCTATTTGAGCCAATTTATGCAAAAGCTCCGGCAGTTTTTTCTGACCATAGAGGTCAATGCCGTAAAGGGTTGTCTCCTGAGCTACCAGAATCAGCTCCTTCACACCGTCTGCGGCAAGCTGCCCTGCCTCTTTCAAAAGCGTCTCCATGGGAATGCTTCTGTAACTGCCCCGCACTTTGGGAATAATACAATATGTACAGTGTTTGTCGCAGCCCTCGGCAATCTTTAGGTAGGCGTAATGCCCTCCTGTGGTAAGAATCCTTTTCTCCGCGGTCACGGGATTTGCGTGAATGTCCCGGTAATAATCCTGCCCTTTTCCCGCCAGCACTTCTTCCACTGCCGTAACAATGCTGTCAATGGCATTGGTGCCTACAATGGCGTCCACCTCCGGCATTTCCCGTCGTAGTTCCTCCCGGTAACGCTGCGCAAGACATCCCGCCGCAACCAACGCCTTTATGTTTCCGCTGCGGCGCAGTTCGCCCAGCTCCAACAAAGTATTAATACTTTCCTCTTTGGCGTCCTGAATAAAACAGCAGGTATTTACCACAATCACATCCGCGTCATTCTCGTCGTCCGTGAAGGTAAATCCCCGCTCCTGCAGCATCCCAAGCATCATCTCGGAATCCACCAGATTCTTATCACAACCCAAAGATACAAATAATATCTTCATAGGCAGCCTTTCTTAATGCCAAGCGTCTACTCTTCCGTCTCGCCGCTTATAATTTTAACCTTGCCCTCATACAATTCATCCACTGCCATTGACAAAGGTTTATCTCCCGGCTTTGCCGTCAGATCTTCCTCCCTTGCGATAATCTGTCTGGCTCTCTTTGCGGTTGCCATCACAATGGAATAACGGCTGGTCACCAAAGGTCTCTCTCCCTCTTCCAATTCGTTATTTACCACACTCATTAAATCACTATAAGACGGATGTAACATTTTATTCTGCTCCTTTCGAGAAAGCTTCCAGCTCCTCTTTGATTTTCTTGATAAATTCGGCTTTACGGGTGGGAGCCTTCCGCGCCGCATTGACAATGTTGTGAATCTCTCCCACACAGGCATCTAAATCATCATTTACTACTATATAATCATAGGCGTCCATGCCTTGTGATTCCTCATATGCACGGGCAAGACGCCTTTGAATCGCATCCTCATCCTCCGTCTGCCGCGCTCTGAGCCTTCGCTCCAATTCTTCCACACCGGGAGGCGTCACAAACAAAAGCAGGCTCTCAGGAAACCGCTCCCTGACCTTTAACGCGCCCTGAATCTCTATTTCCAAAACAACATCCCTGCCGGCGTTTAACATTTCCTCCACATAAGCCTTGGGCGTTCCGTAATAATTGCCGCAATAGGATGCATATTCTATCAGTCCGTTTCCGGCAATCACCTCTTCAAAATGCTCCTTGTCCGTAAAAAAGTATTCCACGCCGTCTGTTTCCCCTGCTCTGGGGGCTCTGGTCGTCATGGAAACAGACAATGCATAATTGTCATAGGTATCTAAAAGTTTTTTCATCAAAGTGCCTTTTCCTGCGCCGGAAAAACCGGAAACTACTATAAGTATTCCCCGCTCTGCCATATCTTCAAACACCCCTTTCAAAGCTTTTCCTCTTCCTCCTGCAAAAAAGCAGCATTGTCAGAAGCGCCGTTTCTGGCTCTGCCTGCAATGGTCTCCGGCAATAATGCCGACAGTACCACCTGACTGTTCTCCATCACCAGCACGGACTTTGTCTTGCGCCCCTGCGTGGCATCAATCGCCATGCCGGACTCCTTGGCGCTCTGCACCATACGCTTTATGGGGGCAGAATCCGGACTGACAATGGCAATAATTTTTTCTGTATTTACAATGTTGCCAAAACCGATATGAATCAATGTATTCATAAATCCCTACTCTATATTCTGAATCTGTTCCCTGACCTTCTCAATCTCTGTTTTCAGCTCTACGCCACAATTGGAAACCTCTAAATCATTAGATTTTGAAAGAATGGTGTTGGCTTCCCTGTTCATTTCCTGCGCCAGAAAATCCAATTTGCGCCCAATGCTTCCGCCTTCTTCCAATGTCCTTTTGGTAGATTCGATATGGCTGCGCAAACGGACGAGCTCCTCATCCACGCAGATTTTATCCGCAAAAACAGTTACTTCCATGAGGATTCTGCTTTCGTCGAAATTTTTGCCCTCCAAAAGCTCCTTCACCCTCTCCGTAAGCCGCTGCTTATATTCCGCAATAATCTGCGGGGAACGCTCCTCGATAAAATCCACCAGCTTCAGCATGGCATCCAGCTTTTCCGTCAAATCTTCTTTCAGATGCTCTCCCTCCGCAATACGGGTCTGCATAAATTTCTCCGCCGCCCCTTCTATTGCCTGTTTGAGGTCCTTCCAGATTTCTTCCTCATCCTCGGGCTGCTCTTCCATCTGAAACACATCCGGATATCGGGAGAGCGTGGAAACCCGTATGTCATCCTCCAAACCGAATTCCTCCGCCATCTGACGCAGATAGGTCAGATATTCTTTCGCCAGCTCACGGTTATAATGCACACTTGACGCCTTTTCGCCAAAATCTTCACAGGTAATAAATACATCCACTTTGCCCCGGGAAATATAATTTTTGAGACTTGTACGCACGGACGCCTCAAAATAGTTAAGCTTCTTCGGCATTTTGATATTCACATCCAGATAGCGATGATTCACGGATTTGATTTCTACCGCAAAGGTTCTGTTTTCTCCGGCAATCTCACATCTGCCGAAACCTGTCATGCTCTTTATCATAGATATCCTCTTTCGTCTGCATACTTCTTTTTATTATAAAATAATTTCAAAAAACAGTCAAGGGCAAGGGGTTTATTTTTCGCGGAATATCTGATATGATAGAAAACAACTATACACATTGCCTGAAAATATCTGTCCGGGAGGTGCAAAATGGCTTTTGACGGCGTTACTGTTTCCTGCATTGTTTCAGAGTTAAAAAGAGAATTAGTCGGCGGACGGCTGTACAAAATCGCACAGCCGGAAGGGGATGAACTGCTTCTTACCATTAAGCAGCCCTCCGGGACGAGGAGGCTCTTTCTTTCTGCGGATGCCTCCCTCCCCCTGATATATCTGACCGAAAACAATAAACCCAGCCCCATGACTGCCCCCAATTTCTGTATGCTGCTCCGCAAGCATCTGCAAAACGGACGCATCACCGACATCCGCCAGCCCGGTTTGGAACGCATTATCCATATCACGGTGGAGCATCTGGATGAAATGGGGGATTTGCGCCATAAAACCCTTATTATGGAAATCATGGGCAAACACAGCAACATTATCTTCTGCGATGAGGACAATAAAATCATTGACAGCATCAAGCATGTGTCCGCCGCAGTCAGCAGCGTCAGAGAGGTTCTTCCCGGAAAACCTTATTTCATGGTGCAGACTCAGGATAAAACGGATATTTTGTCCGTATCCTATGCCGCTTTTCGGGAAATCTTATCCCAAAAGCCCCAGCCCCTTTTCAAGGCCCTTTATGGCAGTTTTGTGGGCATTTCCCCAATCCTTGCTCAGGAGCTGTGCTACAGGGCCCGTCTGGACGGTGAACTTCCTACGGCTGCTTTCGGCGAATCCGACTATCATATGCTCTTTGAGGAAACCCGCAAAATGGCGGAGCTTATCGCGGCGGAACAGTTTGCCCCCCATATTGCTTACAGCGGCACGCAGCCCGTAGAATTTGCCGCATTCCCCCTCCGTATGTACGAATCGGGAACGGACAGGCTTGTGCCCTATCTTTCTGTTTCCGAGCTGTTGGAGCATTTCTACGCGGAAAAGAACACGCTGTCCCGCATCCGCCAGAAATCTTCGGATTTACGCCGGATTGTACAGACGGCGCTGGAGCGCAATGTCAAAAAGTACGACTTGCAGCTTCGCCAGATGCAGGACACGGAAAAAAGGGAAAAATACCGCATCTACGGAGAACTTCTCAATACCTACGGCTATGATGCCAGGCCCGGGGACAAGTCTTTAGAGGCGCTGAACTATTACACCAATGAAATGGTCACTATTCCCTTGGACCCCACCCTCTCCGCCACGGAAAACGCCAAAAAATATTTTGACAAATATGGAAAATTAAAGCGTACCCATGAAGCGCTGTCTAAATTGACCAAAGAAGTCAAAGGGGAGATCGAGCATCTGGAATCCATTATGACATCCCTTGACATTGCGCTTTTGGAAGAGGATCTGGTGCAGATTAAAGAAGAACTGACCGAGAGCGGCTATATCCGCAAAAAGGGCGGCGGCAAAAAGGCAAAAGTCACCAGCAGGCCTTTTCACTATATCAGCAGCGACGGCTTTCATATGTATGTAGGCAAGAATAATTATCAGAACGATGAACTGACCTTTCAGTTTGCTTCCGGTAACGATTGGTGGTTCCATGCCAAAAAACTGCCCGGCTCCCATGTCATCGTAAAGATGAACGGCGCGCAGGAGCTTCCCGACAGCACCTTTGAGGAAGCGGGAAGGCTGGCAGCCTATTATTCCAAGGGAAGAAATCAGGAAAAAGTGGAAATCGACTATGTGCAGAAAAAACAGGTAAAAAAACCAAACGGCGCCAAACCGGGATTTGTGGTATACTATACCAATTTTTCCATGGTAATTGACAGCAATATTGACGGCATAAAAACCGCCGACGAAGAATAAAATATGAAATTTCACGCTATCAGCCGGCATTTTTTCGCAATTCTTACCAGCAGATACCCTTTCGGCATCTCCAGCAGTTCTTCCTCAGTTACGCCCTTCATGGCGATCAGCATGACAAAATACACGACTACCGCAATCAAAACTGCCGGTATCACGGAAATTTTCATCGACTGTGTCAGCAGATACAGTCCCTCATAAGCGGCCCATGCGGCTGCCCCCATGAACAAAGACGCCAGCGCAGGAATGAGAAAGGTCTTTTTGAGTTCCTGTCTGTAACCTACCGCCCGCCGCACCGCTGCCTGATTCAGGATGCACATAATGCCGGAGTAAAGCGTATTCGCAATGGCTATGGCATATACATCCAGATTCGTGTAAACTAACAATCCCCAGCCCACCGCGGTCTGAATTGCCAGCGCAATTCCCGCATTCACAATGGGAGTATTGACCTTGCCCAACCCCTGCAAAATAGAGCTGTTCAATGTGGACAGGGCGTAGAACGCCACGCTGAGAGCCAATGCCATCAGCGCTTTACCCGCCAGCTCCAGAGATTCGCCCCCCGCGCTGGGGAAAATAAGCCCTGTCACGGGTTTGCCCAACACAAACAGTCCCACTCCGCAGGGGATGGAAATCAGCATGGTTGTCTTTACCCCCACCCCGATTTTCTGTCTGGTTCCGTCCACATCACCGGCTGCAATCAACTGTCCCACGGAGGGTATCATAGCGGAAGCCATAGCGGAGGCAAAGGCGATGGGAATATTGGATATGGTCAATGCCTGCGCGGAAAACACGCCCCACCTTGCGGTAATTTCCACCATGTCAAGTTCTTTTAACCGGGGATAAAAATCCGTATAAATCTTGGTATTGACCGAACTGCTCAAATTATAGATGGCAGTGCTTAAAATAAAGGGAGTTACCACAGAGGTAATCATCCTGATAATGGTTTTGTAACTGTCCACATTTCTGTGCCGGTCACGCTTAATCCGACCATGAATCAGACTGCTGTTTAACCGATAGATGCCCAGCATAAATAAAAGCGCAATCAGCACCCCCGCTCCTGTTCCCAGAGCGCTTCCCACGGCGCCGTTCACCGCTCTTGTCACATCCCAGACATCGCTCTGGACAGCGTTTTCTGCTGTCTGGACAGCGTTGTGGGCTATCTGGACAGCGTTCTGTGCTGCACCGGCTGCGCTATGAATCAAAACATAGGCTCCCGCCACACTGACCACCGCATTGGCAATCTGTTCCAGAATCTGGGACATGGATGTCTGCACCATGCTTTTGTGCGCCTGAAAATATCCTCTGAGCACTCCTAAGATGCCGTAAAGAAAAATCGTGGGGGCCAAGGTCCGGAGCACGGGAACCGCCGTCTCCTCCACAAAAAGCCCCGCTCCGAAAAACAGAAATAAGCTTGCGGCGCCGCCTACCACCAACACATAGGCAAGGGAGCATTTGAAAATCCGATGGGCATTTTTGTATTCCTTCACCCCCAGCTTCTGGGCAATTACCTTGGATATTGCCGAAGGGATACTATAGGAAGAAATCAGCAGTACCATGGTGTAATAGGTATATGCGGACTGATAATAACCCATGCCCAGATCACCGATTACACTATGTAAAGGGCTCCTGTAAAGGAGCCCTATGATTCTGGTGATGATTCCGGCCATTGCCAGAATCCCTGCCTGCATAATGAAATTATTCTTGCTTCCGCCGCTGTTACTGCTAGCCATACAAGCCGCTCCTATACCAATGCCTGTTTATCCGATCAGCCAGTCGTACATTTCCTGATACTTTCCGGCAGACACCTTCCATGAAAAATCTGCCGCCATTGCATGATCCACAATCTTGTTCCACTCCCGTTTTCTGTCATAATAAATCTGTTCCGCATAACGGATGGCGCCAAGCATCTCATGGGCATTGTAATTGCTGAAGCTAAAGCCTGTTCCGGTGCCTTCGTACTCATTGAAAGGCTGCACCGTATCTTTCAGACCGCCGGTCTCCCTGACAATGGGCAGGGTGCCATAGCGCAGGGCTATAAGCTGGCTCAAGCCACAGGGTTCAAAAAGGGACGGCATAAGAAACGCGTCACATGCCGCATAAATTTTGTGGGACAGTCCATCCGAATAAAAGATATTGGCAGACACTTTATCCCCATACTTCCAGTCAAAATGACGGAACATATTTTCATAGCGCTCCTCACCGGTGCCAAGAATTACCAGTTGAATGTCGTCCCGGCATAATTCATCCATAATATATGCCACCAAATCCAGACCCTTCTGATCGGTGAGGCGGGAAACCAGCCCCAGCATCATTTTTTTGTCATCCGCCTGAAGCCCTAATTCTTCCTGTAAGGCTCTCTTATTCTTTGCTTTTTCCTTTCGGAAATTAACGGCGTCATAATTTTTCACAATATGTTTGTCTGTTGCGGGATTAAATTCGTCATAGTCGATACCGTTGACGATGCCCCGCAAATCGCGGCTGCGGGCCCGCAACAGTCCGTCAAGGCCTTCCCCGTAAAACGGAGTTTTGATTTCCTCCGCATAAGTATCGCTCACCGTAGTAACCGCATCCGCAAATACAATGCCGCCTTTTAACAGGTTAGCATCCTTGTATGCTTCCAATTTATCGGGAGTGAAATAATAATCCGGAAGCCCGGTAATACTCCTGACAGATTTCACATCCCATTTTCCCTGAAATTTCAGATTGTGAATCGTAATCACCGATTTTATGCCGCGGTAAAAATCATTGCCCTGAAAACGCTCCTTCAGATACACCGGTATCAAGCCTGTCTGCCAATCATGACAGTGGATTAAATCCGGTCGGAAGTCAATTAAGGGCAGGGAAGACAACACGGCTTTGCAGAAATATCCGTAACGCTCAATCTCATATATGGGACTGTCGTTATAGACTTTTGAGCCGTTGAAATAAGCCTCATTGTCAATGAAGTAATAATGAATGCCGTCCTTAACCGTCTCCTGAATGCCCACATACATATTCTGCCAGTTATAATCCATGTAGAAATGGGTCACATTCTTTAACTCGTCCTTAAACTCCTGCTTCATGCAGGCATACTTGGGAATAATTACCCTCACATCAAAATATTTCTTATCAATATACTTGGGCAGAGAGCCTACCACATCCGCAAGACCGCCGGTTTTGATAAAAGGTACTCCCTCTGATGCTACAAAAAGAATCTTCTTCATTTGAAACCCTCCGCATAAATATCTCTTTTATTCTATTATACACTATTATTCATAACGAGGAAAGAGTTTCTTCAATATTTTTCTTTTTGCTCATTCCCGATAAGACAGTCTGATTTTATCCGCAATCAGGGCAATGAATTCAGAGTTGGTAGGTTTGCCTTTTCCGGTGTCAATGGTATAGCCGAACAAAGAATCCAAGGTCTCCATCTTTCCCCGGCTCCATGCCACCTCAATAGCATGTCTGATCGCGCGCTCCACACGGCTGGGAGTTGTCTGGAAACGCTTTGCAATGGTAGGATAAAGAATCTTCGTGATGGAACTTATCATAACGGGGTCGTCCACCGACATCATAATCGCTTCTCTTAAGTATTGATAGCCTTTGATATGTGCGGGTACTCCGATTTCATGTATCATATCCGTGACATCCTGCTCCAGATTTCTCACCACCGCAGGCTTTTTCTCCTTTAACGCCGTGCCCGTGGGAGCGCCTGCGGTGTTCTTGCCGGAAGGCACCGTAATCATAATCTGAAATTCCTTTCCCGCGCTCATCAAATCCCCCAGAATCTTATATACCTTATCGTTATCCTTTGTAGTTGTAATGTTTAATCGTTCCATCAAACTACCTCCAATATCTAAAAAATCAGAAATTTCGTACTAACTCATTATAATGTGATATTGTTTTCCACTTCAACACTAACTCATCGCACTTTTCGCCCTTCTCTGCCAAAAAACAGTGCAGATTTCCGTTTTTCTTCCATATTTTCCATAATTTTCCGCCAAAATTTTTATTTATTTTTTATATGGGCAAATGATGCAAATGCATGTTATATTAAAATACAGCGGCAGGACTGCCGACCTATATCGAGAAAAGTTGAGGATACCTTATGATAAAGCAGGAAATCAGTGAACTGAAAAAACTTTTTACACCAAAAAAATGCTCTATTACCCGCATCTGCGGATGCTATGTAGACGGAGAAAAAAACAAAAAGACACAGTTTAGTCAGGCTTTTCTGGCGCTGCCCGAAGAGGAAATGTTTAAATACTTCGAGATTTTTAAGAAAAGTCTTTCCGGCAGTCTCGGCAAAAATATGCTGAATCTGGATTTTCCTTTGGAGAGCGAGTCGGGGGGCGGTACCCAGGAATTCCTTCTGCGCCTGAGAGACAGCAGGCTCAAGGACGATGACCTTCTGGAAGCATTCTATGACAAAATCATCGATGCCTATGAATATGTGGGAAATTATCTTATCCTGGTAATCCATGACGCCTATGATGTGCCGGGCAGGGCGTTGGACGGTATGGAAATGGAAGACGCCTCCGATGAAGTATATGAATACCTGCTTGCCTGTATCTGTCCGGTCAACTTATCCAAACCCGGTCTCAGTTATAACGCCATGGAAAATATTTTTCAGAACCGCATCAGGGACTGGGTAGTGGAACTGCCGGAGACAGGCTTTCTCTTCCCCGCTTTCAACGACAGGGGAAGCGACCTTCACAGCGCCCTGTATTATTCCAAAAATCCGGAAGAATTAAAAGAGACTTTTGTAGAACAGCTTCTGGGATGTCCCCTGCCTTTGTCCGCGGGAGGACAAAAAGAAACCTTTCAGACCCTGATCGAAGAGACTCTGGGTGAAACCTGCGATATCGAGACCGTCAAAAATATCCATGAGAAATTGACCGAAATGGTGGAGGAACACAAAGAGGAACCCCAGCCGTTGACCCTTGACAAAAATGAAGTAAAGACCCTGCTGGCAAACAGCGGTGTCGACAACGATAAAATGCTGGAATTCGAGCGCCATTATGACGAGACCGCCGGCGAGGATACCTCCCTGCTGGCCAGCAATGTCATAAACACCCGCAGCTTTGAAGTGAAAACCCCCGATGTGGTCATCAAGGTGAATCCTGAACGCACGGACCTGATAGAAACCCGTAATGTGGAAGGCAGGGAGTGCCTTGTCATCCCTCTGGGGGACAATATCACGGTCAACGGTATCTCCGTACACGCCGCCCGCTCTCAGTAGTCGTCCAGAAAATGATGTTTTACGCCGTCTTCCTTATAGGCAATGATCGTGCGCAGATTCACATTTTCCACGCTCTTAAAGATATTTCCCTCCACAAAGGGATTGCTTTCCTTTAACCGTGCAATCAGGCGTTTGACCTCCAGCCGCTTGGAATCGCCGCTGACATCGCCCCCGGATGTGCCATCGGGACTTGATGCTGCGCACTGTTCTGTAAAGCGGCAGGCGCACTGCAAAAAGGTAAGACAGTTATAATCCCGCCAATGCTTGATGTCGTCCTCCCGTATCAGATACATGGGACGGATTAATTCCATCCCCTCAAAATTCGTACTGTGAAGCTTGGGCATCATGGTCTGAATCTGCCCGCCGTAAAGCATTCCCATCAGAATGGTTTCTATCACATCATCATAATGATGTCCCAGCGCAATCTTATTGCAGCCAAGCTCCTTCGCATGGCTGTACAAATATCCCCTTCTCATTCTGGCGCAGAGATAGCAGGGGGATTTTTCTATGTCATATACCGCATTAAAAATATCCGATTCAAAAATAGTAATGGGTACATTTAAGCGTTCTGCGTTCCGCTCAATCGCCTCCCTGTTTGCCTTGCTGTAGCCCGGGTCCATCACCAGAAACTTAAGTTCAAAGGGAAATTTGTCATGGCGCTTTAATTCCTGAAACAGTTTTGCCATCAGCATAGAATCCTTGCCTCCGGAAATGCAGACTGCAACGCAGTCATTCTCCTTCAGCAAATCATACTCGTTGATGGCTCTGGCAAACTTTGAAAAAAGCTGTTTATGAAATTTTTTGCGGATGCTCTTCTCTACATCCTCTGCGTATGTAGTTTCCAATTCTGTTACAGCCTTCCTATTGTTCCGAAATAATGTCCGCAAGCATCCGGCCTGCAATTTTAATCAGTCCGAGGTCCGTCTCCCCGAATTTCACAATACGGTGAAAAATATCAAAAGATACCACGGCTGCGGGGAGCCCGTCCTTTATTGCCACGCACTGCAGCGCTTTTTCCGTCTCCTGCCTGCTGTACAGTTCAAAAAGCTCCGGAACCTTCTTTTCCAACATGGTGATATTGAGCTGGGCAAATCCCTGCTTATCCAGAAATTGCCAATAGGAAGCATTCTCCCGCACACAGGCAAGGCTCTGGATAGGATTTTCGTACTTACCCACGGAGCATATGCGCTCCATATTTTCCCCTGCATACAGGGCAATTCCGTCTGTGCCGAAGCATTCCAGCAGTTGTTCCAGCACGGGAAGAAGCGCCTTTTTACCGCCCTTGTGGAGAGAAATCATCAAATCCGACACAATCTCGCACTTTCTTCCCTCACTCAGGAATTTACTCTGGCTGACATCAATGCGCCCGGAACCTTCCTCCGTCTCCTCAACCGGTCCGTGCTTTTCGATGTCATAAATAATATAGCGGTTTTTCCCTTTTGATTTGCCTATATATACACACTTGTCCGCAGTTCTGAACAGCTTGTCATAATCCGTTCCGTCCTCAGGATATTTCGCCACTCCGGTGGTAGTGGAAACCTTAAGCCCTTCCACTTTGGAAAACTCCCATGCAATATTCTTGCCCATGGTGCCCAACATCACGCGCAGCGATTCTTCCGTTTCCACGCCTTCAAAAACCACCATGAACTCATCGCCGCCGAATCTTCCCACAACACCCCGGGTCTTTACCACGCTTCGGATAATCTCCGCCAGTCTGGACAATACTTCATCCCCGTACATATGTCCGAAGTTGTCATTGACCTGTTTAAAATCATCAATATCTATAATGGCAAGCCAGACGCCTTTTGCCTTGCTTTGTATTCTCTCCACGGCATACTCTTTGATGGCTCTTTTATTTAACAGTCCCGTACCCGGGTCAAAAGCGCTGTCCGTCAGATAATAACTCTTCTTTTGTTGCTGCTCCCCTTTTGCAGGCTCCATCATTCCGACCATGCTCCGAAGACCCGTTCCCTCATAGAGAGCGCCCAGCTTTATTTCGTAATGACAATTTGCAGACTCTTCTTTCCCCCAGAGAGTCATGCTGTCAATTCCTATTTTGATATGCGCCCTGCCGTTTTTAACAGCCTCATATAAAATCTGAAATTCCGCTTTCTGCTCCAATTTCAGCCTCTCGTCCTGCAAAACCCGGATATAGACCTGTTCCAGATTGTCCTTTAAAAAATTCCGGCTCCGGCTGTCTACATACTGATACACCACCAGCATATCCGTCGCATAGTCATATTCCAGAAACAGCCCATCAAACATGGTCATAAATTCTCTGTATTTCACCACCAGATCCCGATATTTGCCATACTGCTGGGAAATAGCCATGATTTCACTGAGCTCCACATCAATGGAGCGAAATCCGTCCAAGTCCCTGCCGTTATAATACAATACCATATATATGCATCTGTACTGATTGGTATAGCATAAGAATCTGACAAACAAATGCTGGGGTCCCTCGTCCAATTTCCCCACCGCATCCAGAAAAGCTTCGGCATCCTCCGGATGAATCAGTTCGGGTATGGAAAAATGACCGTTCTTCTTTCCGATTAAGTGATAACAGCGTTCATCACAATTAGCAAGGTAATATCCTTCCTTTAAGGACGCCTTGCCGTAATACATTTGGTATTCACCGTCTCCGCTTGCATACTCCGTAATATTTAATGAACCCATATGAAAGTCACCCCGATTCGCTACTTCTTCTCAATCTACTGCTCCTGCATCTGCTGTTCCCTAAACAGAACGAAAAATTCCTCCGCCGGCATCGGCTTTGCATAATAATAGCCCTGAACCTGATCGCATCCTATGTTTCGCAGCATTTCTATCTGCTCTTTTGTCTCTACTCCTTCCGCCAAAAGCCCGATATCCAGCTTTTTGACCATGGTCACCACCTGTTCCAGTATCAGCCTCCCTTTGCCGGATATCATCATGTTTTCCATGAATTTTTTATCCAGTTTAATTACATCAAAGGGTGTCTCCAACAGAATATTTAAGGAGGAATAACCGCTGCCGAAATCATCCATCAAAAGGACAAATCCTTCTTCCTTAAGCTGAAGCGCTTTCCTGCTGATCTGCTGGTCATCCGCCGACTCCGTAATCTCCAATTCCAGCAGATGCTTGGGAGTACCGTTTCTTTTTATCATATCCGAAAGTATTTCGATACACTCGTCATCCCTAAGATGAACCCTTGACACATTGACGGAAATGGGACACGGCTTTAAATCCGCTTCCAGACATTTTTTGATAAAGCGGCACGCCTCCTCCCATATGTAATAGTCCACTTTCCGGATATAGCCGTTCTCCTCGATAATGGGAATAAACTGATCCGGATAAATCATTCCTCTCTCCGGATTCTTCCATCTCACCAAAGCCTCGGCTCCTATGATTTTATTCCGGGTGATGCTGTATTTGGGCTGCAGATACATCATAAACTGCCTTTCCGCAATGGCAGTCTCCACATTTTCCTCAATAAATTTCCGATTGTACAAAGATTCCTTAAACTGCTCCCTATAGAATACGATATTGGTCAGCGCGCTGTTTTTGGCTGTCTTTCTCGCCATAGACGCCCTATCCTGCATCTGCCTGAGTTCCATTCCCCTGTCTTCCACGGTATAAATGCCATAAAAGACATGCAGCTTTACCTCTTTATAATAAGCAATCCGACTGTCCAGTTCGCGGACAAACTTTTCCAACTGCTCCTGACTTTCATATTCCGTCACTATCATAAACACATCACTGCGGAGATTTACGAAAAACTGCTCCGGAGTGCAGACCTGTGCCAGCTGATTCACGATAAAATCAAGAACCTCATCGCCGAATTTCTCACCGTACAAATCATTGACAATCTTAAAACGACTGATGTCAAATTGGATAAAAGCAATTCCTTTTTGGGAGAAACGCAGCAGATTGCTGACATTTCTCCTAAAGCGCTTTAACTTCCCCATGCGCTTTAGTACGCCCTGCATCTCATCGTCTTCCGGAATGTTTTCGGAATTAATGGTGCTTTCTGCGGTCTCTTTCAGATAATCATTTAAAATATCTTCCAAAATATCAATACATAAATTGATGACCCGGGGACAGCTTTTCAAAATCAGCCCATCTTTACGAATAACCGCCATATCTTCCGGCCTTGAGATATCTTTTCCCAGAATCTCCCTGCAGTTGGTGCGGCCGCCCATCTGCTCCGTAAAGCGCTTGATAAATTCATCCGTTTTTTTATTGCCGTATACTTCCTGTTCCCTGTCCTGGGCATCATAAAAGCCCAGCGCCATCCCAAGCACCAGCAGGGAGCTGCTGATGCAGCCGCATAATCCGCCCTGACGCATTCCGCCGCCAAAACAGGTGCTGATTTTAAACGCCGTCTTCAAATCCAGACCCATATCATCCGCAAAAGCCCCAAACAAAGCTTGGGAACAGTGGTATTGCTGCTGTAAAAGCCGGGTCGCTTTTTCTTTATGTGTCATGCTTTTCTCATCTCCGTACTGCCGAAATCTTTGAAAGCCCCGATTTTCATTTCTACTACATCTAGTATAAATGAAAATCGAGGCTTCCGTCAATAAAAATCCGAATAAATTTTTACGCCGTAAACATTTACGGTTGTCACTGTGTTTTTTCCAATTTTTTTACGAGATAAGAAAATTCGTCCTTATAATCATCATTGTCCGTATCCACATTCTTTAAAAGCTTCCTCACATTGTCAAAGGATGCGCTTCCCTTATACTCGCTGTCCCGTAAAAGCAATCCGAATTCCGCCACCGCCGCCGCAAAGTAAAAGTCCTGTGAAAGCTCTTCCCTATAGTCTTTCTCTGCCACGGGATATTCCTTTAATATACTTTCCTCCCCCTCCGGCTCCTTATAGCGTATCTTTACATTCAGCCATTCCCCGTTTTTCACACCTTTACTGTCATCCTGATATTTTAAGGATGGCGCCGCTATCTCCTGTTTGGAATCAACGGGAACGATCTCATAGAGCGCCGTCACCGTGTGCCCTGCACCGATTTCCCCCGCATCCTTTTTATCATCCTCAAAATCTTCGGCGGCAAGCGTACGGTTCTCATATCCCAATAACCGGTAACCCTTAATGTATGCCGGATTGAATTCCACCTGAAGCTTTACATCCTTTGCCACCGTCACGAGGGTTGCTCCCATCTCATCCACAAGCACTTTCTTTGCCTCATTTACGGAATCGATATAGGCATAATTGCCGTTTCCGTTATCCGCCAGCGCCTCCATCTTGTTATCCTTGATATTTCCGGTTCCAAAGCCCAACACGGACAAAAATACGCCGGATTTCCTCTTTTCGGTCACTAAATCCTTCAGGTCGCTCTCGGAACTTACCCCCACATTCAAATCTCCGTCCGTGGCAAGTATCACGCGGTTATTTCCGCCCTCGATAAAATATTCCTCCGCCAGCTCATAGGCTGTCTCTATACCGTCCGCTCCGTTGGTAGAACCCCCGGCTTCCAGAGCGCTGATCGCCTCTATGATTTTTGCTTTATGGTCTCCGCTTTCCCCCTTAAGCACCACCCGGTCCGAGCCTGCGTAAGTAACAATGGAAACCCTGTCCTTTTCCGTAAGCTCCTCCGCCAGCAGGGAAAAAGACTTCTGCAAAAGAGGCAGCTTGTCATTGCTGTACATGGAACCCGAAACATCCAGCAAGAATACCAGATTGGAGGCAGGCGCCTCGCTGAAATCAATCTTCTGCGTTTTCAGCCCAATCTGCAGAAGCTTTGCGTCCGCATTCCATGGGCAGTCCCCTATCATGGTGGTGACCCCGAAGGGCTCATTCTTCCCGGGAAGCTTATAATCATAGGAAAAATAATTCAGCATTTCTTCTATGCGGACGGCGCCCGCAGGAATCTCGTCAAGCCCATAACCGTCCTCAATCATACGGCGGATATTGCTGTAGGAAGCCGTATCCACATCCGCGGAAAAAGTCGAAATCGGCGTACTTGCCACGGAAGCAAAACCCGGCTCTTCCAACCCGCTGTACTCCTCCGTATTCCAATTTTCAGGCATCTCCTCCGGCAGATAAG
This sequence comes from Lachnoclostridium sp., assembly GCA_023664665.1. Lineage (GTDB taxonomy): Bacteria > Bacillota > Clostridia > Lachnospirales > Lachnospiraceae > Acetatifactor. The sequence goes on along the minus strand of JAMPEY010000002.1, from coordinate 110,021 downwards.
TTCCGTCTTCCATATCCGCAAATGCCATGGCTTCGTTCTTCATGCCTGCCGTTGACTGGGACATCTGCGGCGCATTCCTATCCGCCGACGCGGCGATTTCCTCCTGCACGGCTTCCTCCCGGGGCATAACTGCAGCTTTCCCGTCTGCGCCACCCGCCGCTCCCTCCTGCTCCTGCCGGACTCTGTCCTTTTGGGAACCGCCGCTTTGAGATGCTTCTCCCCCGCAGCCAAAAAGCGACATCGTCATAGCCATACTCAAAATCAACGCCAAGAACCTCTTGTTTCTCATAAATCTCTCCTCCCTGTCTGTTTCAAATAGGTAATTCGCCTATTTTTTGTGTATCTCATAAGATAAGACGGGATTTTTACAAAAAAGTTCTTGCAATTTTTAATTTTTTAATAAGCTATGATTTTTTGCCCAGCCATTCTATCAATACACGCTCTATCACCTTCGGGTCAAGGGGTTTTGCGGTGTGCTCGCTCATGCCCGCATCCTTAGCTGCCTGCACATCTTCCGCAAAGGCATTTGCCGTCATTGCCACTATGGGTATCCCGGCCGCATCCGATCTCTCAAGACTTCTGATATGCTTTGTAGCCTCATACCCGTTCATAACAGGCATCATCACATCCATGAAAATAAGATCATAAGTACCGGGAGCTGATTTTTCAAACAATTCTACCGCTTCCTGACCATTGACTGCAACAGTCACTTTTAATCCCATTTCCGTCAGAAGATATTTTGCAATCTCCTGATTTAACTCATTATCCTCCACCAGCAGGACATGTTTTCCCTCAATATCCGCCAGTCCGGCTTCCGTATCATGATGTTCTTCCTCAGGCGGAGCGGAAATCTCCAAAGGCAGCACCACGGTAAATTTGCTTCCCCGGTTCGTTTCGCTTTCCACTTCAATGCTTCCGCCCATTTTATCCACCAGTCTTTTGGTAATGGTCATTCCCAGTCCGCTTCCCTGATAGTTGGTCCGGGCGCCTCCCTCTTCCTGGGTAAAGGGTTCAAAAATATGCTTCAGATACTCTTTGCTCATACCGATTCCCGTATCGGATATTTGAAAACAGATCCGTGCGATTCCGTTTTCGGCAGACATTTCGCGGCACCGGAAATGAATACTTCCGCCGGGCTTATTGTACTTCACGGAATTTCCCACAATATTGATCAAAATCTGTTTGATATGTAAAGGACTTCCCACAAAGTACTCATGGGGCAGCCCGTCTATATCCGTTATCAGCTCCACATTCCGATTCTGCGCCTGCCCGCCCACAATCACCATGCAGTTGTCAAGCAGCTCTTTTAACGAGAAGCTCTCGCTTAAAAACTCCACATTTCCGCTTTCCAGCTTACTGATATCCAGCACATCGTTGATAAGGGACAAAAGGTGCTCCGCCGATGTCTTGATTTTCCCCCTGCACTCCGCCTGCTTCTCCAAGTCCTGTGTATTATTTTCCGCAATATTGAGCATCCCCATGATGCCGTTGATGGGCGTGCGTATATCATGGGACATATGGGACAAAAATTCCGTCTTTGCCTTATTTGCCTTTTCCGCCTCCTGTATGGCATTTTGCAGTTCCCCGTTCTTTTTTTCAAGCAGTTGATAGGATTTCCTGCGCATATGGGAAATCACCAGCACAAATGTCACAAGAAGCGCCAGCACTGTGCCAAAGACAATCAGGACATCCTTTGTCCGGTACAGATAATCTTTTATTCCGTAACTTTCATAGGGGATATTCATATATTGGTTGATAATATGTTCTTTCTCCGCCTCCGTCACTAGTTTTATGGCCTTGTCCATAACGCTGAACATCACCGGGTCCGTTCCTTTTAATGCCGCCAGCGAGGTTCCTGCCTGATACCTGTAATTTTCCCATTCTATCAGATTGGCAAATCTCTCATTCTTGGAATGATAATTGTACTCAATGGTGTTGAGCAATGTGATATCGGCGCTCCCGTCCTCCAATGCCTGAATGCACTCTTTTGCACTGTCACGGTAAATTACATTAACCTTGGCGGCTGCGATATCTCCCCAATAGGTGCGTCCCCTCGTCAGCACCATGGTGATTTCATCCTTGGAAATCATATAGTCATTTTTTGACACGATAACCGCATTATAGGGCATAAAGGCGTCCGTGAGCATAACCGTATCCGCCTGTACCGCTTTCATATTGTTGGCGCCCACATAGAAATCGATTTCACCCCTTGCCAATAAATCCTGCCAATATTCACTTCTGTCCATAGGACAAAATTCTATATTCAGCTTACTGCGCTTTGCAACTTCCTGCAGAATCTGAATATAAATTCCGTCGTATTCCCCCCGGGCATTGATATATGCCAGAGGTCTTGTATCCACATAAAATCCCACTCTTACCTTTTGGTTTTGATTGATAAACTGCAGTTCCTGTGCAGCAAACTTTTCCCACCTTTCCCCGTAATATTTGGTAATTAACTCCTGCTCCAAAGAGGGCATGCTCATCTTCAACTCTTCAATGCCCAGATTCAGCTCCGCCAACAGGTCGGTATTCCCCTTCCAGGTTATATAATAAAACGGGGCATAGGAAAACTTTCCCACCAGATACTGTCCCTGTGTGACTTCTGTCAGGGTATGGACGCCAATATCAATCTGTCCCTGCTTAAGCGCTTCTTTGAGCTCCCGCGTTGTGCCATATTCCCGAATTTTCGGACTGTCTACTCCGTTTCTGCTCAGATATTCCAGAAAATCCGCTTTTCTGATATAAGTTTCCACCATGCCGAACCTCATATCCTTCATGCGCTCAAAATCTTCAAAGGCAATGTCGCTGTCCTCCTCCACAAACAGACAGCCAAAGGTATAACCGCTGGACAATGCGGCATAATCATAACGCTCTGCCCGTTCTTCCGAATACTGTGCGGAACCCACAAGATCTACTTCCTTTGCGGCAAGCTTCTCAAGAGCTTCATCCCAATTTTCACACTTCACATATTCAAAATTCCATCCGGTATAACGGCCAAGCGCTTCCAGATAATCCACATCCATGCCGGTATATCCCTCTTCCTCCGTATAAATGTGAAAACCTTCCATGGGAAAAAGAGCTACCCGTACGGTGCGGACCTCTTTTCCGCAGACCGTAAGCGGCATAAGCAGCGCCGTAACCGCCAACATCCGCAAAAGCATCAGCATATATCGTATTTTTTTCTTCTTATGTATCTTCATTTCCTAAATCTCCCATCCGGCTCGGTTTTCTAGCGTTTTTTGGCAGTCTGAATCACACGCTCCACCGCCGCCTCGGCATGTGTGGGCAGATTACCCGCAGTCTGGGCGGCTTTTTCGTCTTCCGGCTCTTCTCTCCCATCATAAAAAGCATGCAGCGCATATCTTGCCAGAACTCCCGATACCCGTCCCCTCTCTATGGAATCCTCCGTACCGAACACCACCACTACCAGATCATGTTCCTGCGCCCCGTCCTCTACCGCCAGAGAAGTAACCAGACAGGCTCCCGCTCTGTTCGTGGTTCCGGTTTTTAGGCCTGTTGCCTGAGACAGATTGTGCAGAAGCGGATTGCTGTTATTCACTTTGATATTATTAAGGGACGGCAGGACGGCTTCTTTCAGGGAAGTTATCTCTTTCACCTGAGGATAGACTTTCAAAAGATAAGATGCCAGCTTAAACATGTCCTCCGTACTCATGCGGTTCTGCTGTTTGGAAGGAACCGCGTTCTTTGTATAGACGGGCAGGCCGTTGCTGTTAAAAAAGACAGCCTGAGAAAGCCCTATCTCGGCGGCTTTCTGATTCATCATCCCCACAAAGGTTTCCTCCGACCCGGCAACGGTTTCCGCCAGACAAAAAGCGCATTCGTTGCTGGAAGGCAGAAGAAGCCCCAGCAGCAAATCCTGTACGGTGATCCGCATGCCCTCTTCCAGAGGAATCACCCCGTCGTCCGAAGCGGCAAGCAGCGCAGCCTCTTTGGAAACCGTAACGGTATCCTCAAGGTCAAGCCTCCCTTCCGAGACAGCCTCCATGGTCAGAAGACAGGTCATAAGCTTGGAGGTGCTGGCAATGGGATAAGCCGTATCCGACTGATATTGATAATAAAGCTCCCCCGTGGTAGCGTCTCCTATGTACACACTGTTGACTCCCCAAAAATAATCAGCCTCTTCCAACTCGGCAGGGGATACACAGAAAGGCTCGTCGGTATGAATCTGCAAAGAACCGAAGCCGGAAGCGGTAATATTCACATCCAAAAGCATTGCCAGATCTACCGTCATCATAAAACAATCATACGCACCGGAGGGCAGTCTTGTAATCATGGTATGGTAAACTACCTTTTGGTCATTTACCGTAAAGGCATTCCTTTTCAGAGTAACATCCTTATTTTTATCATTTTCCCAAGACACATTTTCCCCTCCCACAGGGACATAATCTCTTCCCGTCGTAAGCGCAACGGAATTTTGGGTAATGCTCAGGGAAAAAGATTTATCCGTATCCTTAAGCACCATAGCCACATCCCGCAGGGAAAGGTATGTATTGTTGACATAATCATAATCCAGAATTTTAACAGTGCCTGCAGCGCCGTCATCCGCCCGTACCTGACAGGTTCCGGGAATCTCAAAGTCCGCCGATACCGTCACTGCCGGAATAAAGCATATCAGGACAACGGACAGGATGAAAGAACTGATTTTCCGCACATTGGTCTGCATTTCATTTCCCTCTTATATTCTATCATAAATTTGTCATCTGTTTAAAGTGTATATCACGGGATATTGCGTAAAAAAAGAACCGGGAGCTGCGGAATCCGCTTTTTTCGTCAGAACCAGATTATCCTCATTCCGAAGATAAAATTCCTCCTTAGATACCGTTTCTTTGTCGGCGTCAAACTGCCTGATGAAAACATCCTCCGTAACTTCATAAGTGCCGCTGCCGTCATACCTTGCCTGCAATTCTTCCAGCGAGGGCAGCAGCGCCGGTCCGTAAGTCATCAAATAGGAGATGGTGGGCATACCGAAAGCTTCCTCCGCAAGGGCTTCCACTGCCTCCTGACCGATATCCCCTTCATAACCGGACATGCGGAGCCGCTCCCCCAAAAGCTCCCTGAAGCTTATGGCAAATGCCTCATATGCCGCCTGATTACAGGCCTCATAACTCTCCGGCAGAATATGGCACTGAAAGGTTCCCTTGAAACGGGCTGTCTGCTCCATATCTAATTTGACTTGTACGGTCAATTCCTGCATGGAAAGCGCCAAATCTTCCAAAGAGACCGAAACGCCCTCTATCTCCTGCAGCCAGTCAAGGGCATTGACTGCCGCCTGCTGTGTCATATCCAGATTTGCCGTCCATTCTCCCGAAAAATTTCTTCCGCCTGCAATAAAAAAATGGGAATATGCTAAAAGAATGATAAGAAAGCCTGATATAAGAAAGATAGAGGTAACTGTGGCATTCCTTATGATTTTTGTGACAGGGGCACCCTTTTTACGGGGATAATCCGTCTTCGGAGGGTCTGTTTGGGAATCCTCCGCTTTCAGATTATCCGCCTCAAAACCGTCTATGTCGTAATCATCCGCTTTTACATAACCTATATCATAATCCTCCGTCCCTGAATAATTTTCTTTCAACATCACACCATCCTTTTGTGCCGAACCCTGTACTGTTTATCACATTATTTATTATAGGCATAGCGTAATGTGTCTGTCAATCAAATTTGTAGAGGTTATTCCCTGTTGCGTCTGTTTTTGTTTTTAATTAGGTTTCCCTTAAAATGTACCCGTCAATTTATATAACATAAATAGATTGGTTACAATAATAACCGCTATGGTGAATTTCTTTCTGTTTAAAAATCCCAAGCCGATACTGACCGCAATCTCAAACAGACTGAAAAACCTTATCACATCTCTCACCGCATCACTGTATTGATAGCCCGATATACTCCACTCTCCCCGGACGCATAACGCCATAACGCCGGTGATCAGGAGTAATAAGCCGGACAGCACTATGGTGAACACCGTTTTTACCGTTTTCATCTGCATATTTCGTTTCTCCGCTGTCTGTAAGTTTTCTTATTATATAGTAATCTTTTTTATCATTTTAATCAACACATAATAATCATGGCTTAGAAATTCTTCTCATACTTTATCCCGGCAGGCTTTCCGCCACGCACAATGCCCCGAAGCCCACCCTGTCATTGGGCAGCTCCTGCTCTCCTCTCAACGGCCTCGCCCCTGCCCGTAAGTACGCTTTCATCTTCTCCCCATACAGAAACGGATCATTGCCCCTTACGATTCCCCACTCCATCAACAAGGCTGCACTGCCGCTTACAATGGGCGTGGCAAAAGATGTTCCGTTTAGGGGCATATAGCTCCCATAGACATCCGGCGCCAGAACCCCCACCCCCGGAGCTACAATGTCCGGCTTGGTCAATCCCGCCGTCACCACTCCGATGGTACGGTTTTCATCTGCATACCCTCTGCCCGAAAAATCGGCATATGTGTCATAAACACTGTCATATGCACCAATAGTCAGCACTTTCGCCGCAGTTGACGGTATCGTCAGTGTCACTTGTGGTGTCGGTCTATAAAATTGAGTCTGCTCGTTCCGCACCGCGCTGCTCGGCAGATAAAGATAATATTGTCCCGTTACTACTTTTATCGGTTCTATAAAAATAGTCCATACCCCGCTGTTCACATAAGGCTGACCTGCGGGTATCATCTCCAGATAAACCTCCTGCGCCACGGAATAGGGCGCAGGCGCTCCCCAATACACCAAAATATCCGTCTGTTCCATTCTGAGAACATATTTTCCTCCCTGCCTGTCTCCAATGCCGCTGCGGACTGCCGGAGAAATTTCTTCCGTCTGCCCTCCCGGAGAACGCAGATAAATACGGTAAACATCGTTATAATTTTTCCACAATTGGATATTGAGTGAAGGTTCATATCTTGCCACTGCCACCTCAACCGATGTATTCTCCGCCACATTGCCGGCCATATGACCCCCGGAGCTGCCCTCATTGCCGCTTCCCACGCAGATTACCGTGCGTCCTATTTCCGCCGCATTATCCAAAAAACGCTCCAGCAGAGAGCTTCCGTCATGGGAACCATAGCAGTTTCCGAAACTTAGATTAATCACCAACGGCATTTGCAGTTCATTCGCCCTTTGCAGGGCATAGACCACTCCCCGCATAATTTCCGTGGTCCGGGGAAACCCCAAAGCATTAGGGGTTCCCAGCTTTACCACCAGCAAATCCGCTTCGGGGGCCACACCGGAATACCCCCCGATTCCTCCTGCCCCTGCCACAACGCTTCCCGCGGCAATACCCGCCACTGCCGTGCCATGTCCGGTCACATCGCGGCTGGGCAAAAGATCATACTGTTCCCTGCTGTCCGAACTTTGTAAGGCCTGATTAATCTCCTCCTCCGTAAACTCTCTTTGCAATGACTGATCCCATAAAAAACGAATCCGGGTGCTTCCGTCTGCCTTTTGAAAAACCGGAAGCCTGTATTCAATGCCGGAATCAAGAATCGCAATCAAAACATTTTCCCCGCTTAAATAGGGTTCCTGCAAAGTTACCTGCGGAATGCAGGATTCCTGCGCGGGACGCACTGCCTGATAATAATAGCGCTTGGGCTTTTCCACATATTCAATCTGTTCCACCTGCGCCATGCGCTCTACCAGATTTTCCGGCACGGTCAAAATGGCATAACCCGCTATGAGGTATTCCACGGTAATATTCAAAGTCCTCAATTCATCCAGGCTGCCATGATATTTCACTATCAGTTCCCATGTCCGCATCTCTTTGTCAAAGCCTATATTCAGGGTATCGGTCTGTTCCCTCACCGTATCCGGCGTCTCCAATGCCAAATTTAAGATGTCTTCAAATTTCTGACTCATAAAAAATTCCCATATATGCTTTCCTAACATATATATGGGAATTCTTTTATTTATACTCATTAATGAAAATATTTTCCACAGTATAAATTGTATAACGAGTAAACGCATGGTAGGAAAATGTTAAAATCGGCAAATAATTGCGTTTACGAGTATATGTACTGTTTATCTTCCGTTTATTCTCCAAAAAATACCTGAAATGCCCTCACCGCATATGCCACATCCTTCGTTCCTGCCGTTTCCAGAGAGGAATGCATTGCCAGTTGGGGCAGCCCTACATCTACCGAAGAGACAGACACATGGGAATTGGAAATATTTCCCAGAGTGGAACCGCCGGCTATATCGGAACGGTTCGCATAGGTCTGAAACGGGATCCCCGCCTGCATACAGATACTTTTCATCTTTGCCGCCGAAACTCCGTCGGTAGTATATTTCTGACTTCCGTGGTACTTAATGACCAGTCCGCCGTTTAAATAAGGACGATTGGTGGGATCTGCCTTCTCCGGATGATTGGGATGCACTGCGTGGGCATTATCGGCGGAAATCAGAAAGCTTCCTGCTATCCACCTCAGATATTCGCTCCTGTCCGCATTCAGTCCGCCTCCTATCCGCATCAGGGTATCTTCCAAAAAGGTAGAATTTGCCCCTTGTCTGGTGCAGCTGCCCACCTCCTCATTGTCAAATACCGCGCATACATTAATATAGTCCACAGGACAGCTTTCCCGGAATGCCTTTACGGATGTATACACACATTGCAAATCATCCAACCGGGGGGACAGAATAAACTCTCCTCTTTCTCCCAGCATCCGTCCCTTTTCTCTCACATAAAGGAAGAGGTCATGTCCCAGAATATCCTCCGGTTCAACTCCTGCCGCTTGTGCCACGCTTTCCAGAAATGTTTTGCTGTCTTTTTCGTCTGAACAATCTGCAAACAAAGGAAGCATGTCCGTCTGCGGATTATATTCCATCCCTTTATTTACATCCCTGTTCATATGAATCGCCAGATTGGGAATCACCAACAAATCTTTATCAATATTGACCAGTTTGGTCATTATTTCCTTTTCCTCAATGATTTGTATATTTTTGACCGAGTCAGTCTTTTTGGCCACAATATCTTGTGTTTTAGCGGCTTTTTGTTGTACTGCGATTCGTCCTGCCACGGACAATGCCCTGTCCATCCATGTAGACAAAATCATGCCGCCGTATTGTTCCGTATTTAACTTGACATATCGGCTTTCCACTGTCATTTCCGGAGCTTCTTTTATTTTAAAAGTGGGAGAATCACTATGGGAGGCTACTATATGAAATCCTGTAACCGCCCTTTTCTCCGGCAGTCTGAAAGCAATGACGGAAGAATCTCCCCGAACCACAAAATATTTGCCGCCGGGAGCAAGCTTCCATTCTTCCGTTTCTTTCAGCTCCACATAGCCATCCTGTTTTAAATCCTGACCGATATTGTAGATAACATGAAAGCAGCTGGGACTTTTTTCTATAAATTTCAGCATATCTTTGGCATATTTTTGATATTCTTCCATTTTAAAACCATGCCTTTCCACAGCCTGCGAACCCTTCCTTTCCGCATGGCTCCCTCGTCATTGATTCCCTATCGTTCCGCCCGCATGGGATTCTTCAAAAAATCCTCATAGGTAAGGCGGATTCCTTCCTCAAGCTCTGTGGTGTAATGATATCCCAGACTTTCCAGTTTGCTCACATCCAGCAATTTTCTGGGGGTTCCGTCCGGTTTGGATGCATCCCACTTGATTTCACCCTGATAACCTACTATCCGGGCGACCAGATGAGTCAATTCTTTGATACTGAGTTCTTTTCCCGTTCCCAGATTCACCGTCTCGTTCCCGCTATAGGTGTTCATCAGATAAACGCAGGCATCCGCCAGATCATCCACATACAAAAATTCCCTAAGCGGCGTACCCGTTCCCCAGCACACCACTTCTTTTGCCCCGGATTCTTTTGCCTCATGAAAGCGCCGAATCAGCGCCGGAAGCACATGACTGTGGGTGGGATGATAATTGTCATTGGGACCGTACAGATTGGTCGGCATCACGCTGATATAATCCGTTCCGTATTGGCGGTTCAAATATTCACAATATTTTAAGCCGGATATCTTGGCAAGGGCATATGCCTCATTGGTCTGTTCCAATTCCGAAGTCAGCAGACAGCTCTCCTTCATAGGTTGGGGCGCCATACGGGGATAGATACAACTGCTGCCGAGAAACAGCAGCTTTTTACATCCGTTCTGCCAAGCCGAATGAATCACATTCATTTCCAAAATCATATTGTCATACATAAAATCCGCCAGAGCCTCGCTGTTTGCCAGAATGCCTCCCACTTTGGCTGCCGCCAGAAACACATAATCGGGATGCTCCTCCCTAAAGAAACGCTCTGCTTCCTCCTGCCGGCAAAGGTCTAACTCCTGATGAGTACGGGTGACAATATTGTGATAACCGTTCTTTTCAAGGCTGCGGCAAATAGCGCTTCCCACCATTCCCCTGTGCCCCGCCACATAGATTTTTGCGTCTTTTTCCATCATATTATTCTGTCCTTCATTTCTCATTTTTATTCTTATACCCCTGCATATCGCAGGCGCAAACCCGGCCTCAGTCCTTATATACTATCTGCCGCGCCAGCTTCTCTGCCTCTTCCTTTCCGCAAAGAACCCCTGCAATGGCAAGTCCGAAGTCAATGGCAGTCCCCATTCCTCTGGAAGTAATCACATGGTCGGAAATCTCCACCGGTCCTTTCGTTACCCGCGCGCCCTCCAGATGGCTCTCAAAAGAAGGATAGCTGCAGGCATTTCTGCCCTTCAAAATGCCTCTGTGACCGAAAATGCTGGGAGCCGCACAGATGGCAGCAATGTATTTTCCCTTTTCATAGAAAGCATCAATCTGTGCCATTAATCCTTCATGGGCTTCCAGACCCTGTGTGCCCTTTCCTCCTCCGGGCAGCACCAGCATGTCATATTCCTCAAAGTTTACTTCCCCAAAAGTCTTGTCCGCTTTTACGGATATGCCATGGGAACTTGTTACCATACTCTCCTCTGTCACAGACACCATATCCGTCTCGATTCCGGCTCTGCGGCAGATGTCCACCACGGCAAGCGCCTCGACCTCTTCATACCCCTCCGCGAAAAAAATAGCAATTTTACTCATTTCTGCTCCTTTCTGCAAAACAACTTGTTACTAGTATACACAATTTATCTGTTTTTTTCTACAGTTTTTTCAATGATTAATACTTGGATTTCTATTTATATATGGTATAATAAGGATACTATAATATCGCATAAGAAAAAGGATTGTTAAGACACAATGGAAATCGAACGCAAATTCATCATTACAACATTACCGGAAAATCTGGAATCCTATCCTTTTCATTGGATTGAACAGGCGTATTTGTGCACGGAACCCGTAGTCCGCGTTCGCAGACAGGATGACGAATATTATCTGACTTACAAAGGCGCAGGCCTTATGGCCAGAGAAGAAAGCAACCTCCCGTTGAATAAGGAGGCTTATTATCATTTGCTTTTAAAGGCAGACGGAAATGTCATTTCCAAAAAGCGATATTTAATTCCTTTGGAACACCCTTCTGTAAAGGAAGGCTTTCCCGAACCTCCCGAGGATTATATGCTGACGATTGAAGTGGATGTTTTTTCCGAACCCTTTAAGCCTCTTGTTGTAGCGGAGGTAGAATTTTTCAGTACGGAAGAAGCGGAGGCTTTCCTGCCGCCGGATTGGTTTGGAGAAGAAGTAACTTACTGTCAGGAATACCACAATTCTTATCTGGCAATGAGCAATGTAGAACTTCCCGACCCGGAACTTTAAAACGCCGCGAACCGCTGTCTGCGGTTCGCGGTTTTAATCCTACACTATCTGCTCTCTGTGTTCTCCCATCAAAATCTTTGGATTGCGTCTTCCCTGTAACAACAGGAAACCTGCTATCACGGCAACACAAAAGCAAATCCGAAGATCCGTTATCTCTATCCGCCATTTCAGGTAAAAGTCCTGATGCACCATAATATAATAAAAACTATAGAAAAAATCCAACACCATAATTAATGTAACGATAATGCTGACCGTCTTAATCCGGGATACATCAAACCGATTAATCCACTCCATCAGGGGAGAAAAGAACTTTCCCATAAAAATTGTAATCCCCGTAGCAAAGCCCAGACTTGTGGGAACGGATGTATATTTTGTTATATGCATGGGAATATTGGAATAATTCCAATATTCAATGTGGCACAACCGTTCCACAGTCGTTCCAAGCAGTATTTCTCCTACGCTGACTGCCACAAAGGAACAGATAAGATAAACGGCATACCGCATTTCCTTTGATTCTATTTTCTTAAATATTCTTCTTCCCGCCAATCCTTCCGGTGTTCCCAGCACAAAAAATAAAATAAGTATAAATAAGCCATACCCCAGCAAAAACGGGGCATTCATATTCCGGTTATTCATATAACCCTTTGTAATGGCAAGCCATAAGTTTTCTACAACAAATCCCAAAAAGGAAACGATGGCCGCCATAATTCCCAAAGCAAACACATTATACTTCATTGCAGTCCTTCCTTTCTCTAGCAGCTTTTGTAATCTGTTTAGTTTCTTACTATTGCTTATTACACATTTTTGAATTATAATTATAATAATAAGAAAAGTAGCATTCAGCAATGGTCACTTTTATTAATATGTGTCTTAATCATCACTTTTAGAATAACTGTGTATTAATTAGCGAAACGGGGATTAAAATGAATAAAAAACCGCAGGATGACCTACGATACAAAAAAACGGAACGCCTGATACAACAGACCTTCCGAGAATTATTAAAAGAAAAAGAGTACTCTCAAATTTCCGTTCAGGAACTTGCCCGGCAGGCGGAAATCAACCGAAAAACCTTTTATCTGCACTATTCTTCCATGGATGAATTATTGTTAAAAATGCAGTTTGATATAATAAATCGTTTTCTGACTCCCATTAAAAACACCAAGCTTCCCGATGATTTAGAAAAGGTAGTCCGCATCTGCTATGAGCTTGCGGAATCCACCGATGCTCTGGACGAAAAAATCTTAAACAGCAAGGGATACCTCCGCGCTGAAAATCCCTATGCCCAAAATGCTGCCGTGATTTGTTTCAATGAGGAACGCCTCAATTACCATTCCGGCGAAACTCCTTTTTTAACTGCATACATCAACGGCTGTATGACCGAGCTTTACCTTGAGTGGGTCAAAAACGGCAGGAAAGAACCTCTGGAAGATATCATCCGGCTCACTATACGCCTAATCCGGCACGGACTGGAGGGATAGCAAAGCCCTATCCTTTCTGACCGACTCTTCCGTAAGTCTTTGCAAGCTTCCGTATCTTTGCCGCCAATTCCTTATTCAAAGCTGCCTTATCCATGCGCCATCTCCAATTCGTCCCAATGGTGGAGGGAACATTGATTCTCGCTTCTTTGCCTAAACGCAGATAGTCCTGCATAGGGATAATCGCGGTGTCCGCCGTACTTGCAATAGCCGCACGGATGCATGCCCACGGCAGTTCCTTTTTGCTCTGGACATTCAGATACTCCATGGCAAAACGCACTTCCTTCGCTGTCATCTGGCGAACCCAGCCCAGCGTAGTATCATTATCATGGGTTCCTGTATATGCCACGCAGTTTTTGGGATAATTATGCGGCAGATAATCGCTCTCCGCCCCTTCCCCAAAGGCAAACTGTAAAATCTTCATGCCGGGATAACCTGTCTTTTTCACCAGCTTAATGACGCTGTCCGTCAAAAATCCCAAATCTTCCGCAATGACCTTTTTCTTGCCCAGATTCTTCTTAACGGCTTCAAACAAATCATAGCCGGGTCCCTTTTCCCAATGCCCCTTCTCTGCGGTAGGGTCGCCGTAAGGCACGGACCAATAGGCGTCAAATCCCCTGAAATGGTCGATTCTCACGATATCGTACAATTCATAACAATATGCAATACGCTGAACCCACCACTCGTAATCCGTCTTTTTATGATATTTCCACTGATACAGGGGATTCCCCCAAAGCTGCCCCGTTGCGGTAAACGCATCCGGCGGACAGCCTGCCACGGCAATGGGTTTTCCCTCTTCGTCCAATTGGAAAAGCTTCGGATTTGCCCATGTGTCCGCGCTGTCAAACGCCACATAAATGGGAATGTCCCCCACAATTTCTATTCCTTTTTTGTTGGCATATTTCTTTAATGCCTGCCACTGTGTGCTGAAAAGATATTGCTGGAACTTATAAAATGCAATCTCCTCCGCAAGCTCTTCCCGATATCTTGCCAGCGCCTTCTTTTTCCGAAGCCTGATATCTTCGTCCCATTCCAAAAAACATACGCCGCCAAAAGCATTCTTCACCGCCATATAGAGAGCGTAATCCTCCAGCCAAAAGCTGTTCTTCTCTACAAATGCCCGATAGTCCGGTTTTGTAAACAGCCCCTTTTCGCCTGCCCGCTTAAAGGCCTGCTTAAGCACCGGAAATCTGGAGAGATATATTTTTTCATAATCTATATCATGTTCATCCCTGCCAAAATCATAGGAATCACATTCTTCTCTGGTCAGATATCCTTTCCCGATCAACAATTCCAAATCAATATAATAAGGGTTTCCCGCAAAAGTGGAAAACGACTGATAGGGCGAATCCCCGTAACCGGTGGGACCAAGGGGCAGTATCTGCCACAGCTTCTGCCCTGCTTTTTCCAAAAAATCCACAAATTCGTAACTTGCCCTTCCAAAAGTACCGATTCCATAAGGGGAAGGAATACCGGAAATAGGCATCAAAATTCCTGCTTTTCTCATAACTTACCTCAATTCTGCATCTCTTCCTGCCTGATGCTTCATGGAAAATTTCTCATGATACATCATCTTATCCGCACGCCTAAAGGTATCTCCGATATCATAATCGATTCTCTTATCGTACTCCTCATATCCGCAGGCAATCTGCATAAACACATCCGTACTCTTCTGATTGAAGCGCTCCGCTTTTTCCCGAAGCTTCTCCAAAAGTTTCTTGCATTGGCTCTTGCTGCCGTTCGGTATCAAAACGCAAAACTCGTCACCGCCCATGCGGTAACAGTTGCCTGTCTCTCCGAAGATACTCTTTATTATCTGCGCACTTTCCCGAATATAAACATCACCTTTTTCGTGCCCCAAAGTATCATTGCATTTTTTCAAATCATTTAAGTCAAATACCACTACAATATATTTCTCGGGTGCAAAATCCTCCGCCCCTACATGTGCGGCATAAGCCGTACGGTTGTACAGACCCGTCAACTGGTCATGATATGCCATGTGCTCAAAACGCTTGGCATTCATGCCGATTGCCATAAGCTGTCTGGTTTCTTTCATGGATGCCTGACCCAGAGCGATGATATAGATGATGAATCCAAGCATTCCCAATATAACCATACTATGCCCATGTCCCAGATAATAAAACACCATATCCAGCGCAAAACCGGCAAAACAGATTCCGATACAGGTTACATTCAGCTTAAGCTTGGGATTCCAGCCTGCGCTGCGAACCTCCCGGACCGCCATGATAATACAGATGAATATCATGAAAAACAGCCCGATATGAATGAAAGTCAATGCCTCCCTGAAATCCGCGATTCCCGTAAACTGTAGCGCAAGCATGACAATCATTACCAAAAAATTAAAGAAACAGGGAGTATACCAAAGGATGCTCTCCTTGGAACTATGCATTTCTTTTATAAATAGAACAAAGGGAGTGCTTATCAAAAGCAGCGCAAAGTAAGCGAGCATCGTCCACGCAATGGGCTTGTGGAACAACAGTTCCCATACCTCCGCGTCCATTATTTTCCAAATACCCACCCATACGGAAAAAGTTCCCAGCATCAGGAGGCTCTTATCCACCTCCGGGTTCCGGTAATTATACAAAGTAAACACCACAAAGGTAAGTCCCGCCAGAATCGCTATAACGCCTAAAATCAAGGATGGCAGGCTTTTCGCCAGAATATCCATTGCAATATCATATTTTTCCCCGAAGTAAAAGGTAGGCACGGCATCCACTGCGCTTGTATACACGGGGGTCAATACCACACGCAAAGCCTTTCCGTTGTCCCCGGAATCCAAAGCGATATCATTCCACAGACATCCGGGAGTTTTGCCAAAAGCATTATGTTCATCCGGATACAATTTATAGATACAGGCATCGTCCAGATAAACTTCCACATTCTGATGATAACTATAGAACAGGACATCTTTATAAGCGCCCTTCACACCTTCAATCTGCCACACATATTCCTTCCTGACCTTTGCGGGCGCACTCTCGTCTTCTAAAACGGTGTGCTGATACTTTGTCAGAATCCGATAGCCTTCATTGGTTGTGTCACTCTCCTCAACCACACGAAAGCTCTGCATTACAAAGATAAATAAAACGCAAAACAATGCCGCAAAAAACCAATATATCTTCTGTACAATCTTTTTCACAATAACAACCATGCCTTTCTCTCATTACTGTATCAGATATACAAAATAAGCCGCATAGCCTGCCAGCATAAGAGCGCCGCCCACCCTGCCAAGTTTTTTGCCGGGCGCCACACACACAAACAACAGTACCGCCGCAGCTACTGCCGTTATGCTGTCCACCAGAAAATCCGCTTTGTAAACCACGGGCGTAATCAACGCCGTAGTGCCTACCACAAATAAAATATTGAAAATATTGCTGCCCACGATATTGCCCACCGCAATATCCGGTTTGCCCTTAATGCCTGCCGTAACGCTTGTCACCAATTCCGGCAGGGAAGTCCCCAAAGCTACAATGGTAAGACCGATAAAACGCTCGCTCATGCCAAACATCTTGGCCATAACCGTCGCGGCATCCACGGTAATATCGCTGCCCCAGACAATGATTCCGGCGCCCACCACAATCATAATTAACATTTTCAGCACGGAATCCGGCTTTTCTTCCTTTCCGGCTTCCTCCTGCGCTTCATTTCCCTGCTTTGCCATCTTGAGCAGATATATGAGGTACACAATCATAAATACCCATAAAATTCCGCCCTCCATGCGGTTCACCACATTGTCGGCAAGCCCCTGCGCCGCAAGCAGCACAGTCATAGCTATCATAAAAGGTATCTCAAAAATCACAGTGGATTTCTGCACCGGTATCACACAGACCACAGCGGTCAGCCCCAAAATAATCAGCACATTAATAATGTTGCTTCCCACCACATTTCCGATGGTGATTTCCGCGCTTCCCTTAAGGGCTGCGGAAATGCTGACCGCCGCTTCCGGCAGGGAAGTTCCCATCGCCACAATGGTGAGTCCGATTACCAACTGCGGAATTCCGAACTTGTCCGCCAGCTTGGATGCGCCCTCCACAAACCAATCCGCGCCCTTTATCAGCATAACGAAACCTACTACCAGAAGCAGCAACTGTATTACTATTTCCATTATTACCTCTCATTCCGCCGCGCAAGCAGCATTCTCATTTTTCAATCTTTACATATACCTTTCTGTAATCCGCAAAATTCCTATAATGCGGAATGTGGGACTCGAACCCACACGGTATTACCCACAAGAACCTAAATCTTGCATGTCTGCCAATTCCATCAATTCCGCTCAAACTTTTAATGATAAAAAAAGCCGAGCCCGCAAATATTTCCCATGCAGACAACAGCCGCTTCACATCAAAAATGAAGCACGGGGGATTCGAACCCCCGACAACCTGATTAAAAGTCAGGTGCTCTACCGACTGAGCTAGTGCTCCATAGTAAAAATTAAATTACAAATCAGGGCAAGCCCTGTTTGCTGGTATTCTTCATATGCAGTCTTTTGCAGGCTGCAAATCAGGGCAAGCCCTGTTTGCTGGTATTCTTCATATGCAGTCTTTTGCAGGCTGCAAACAGGGCTAGCTGGATTCGAACCAGCGTATGCAGCAGTCAAAGTGCTGTGCCTTACCGCTTGGCGATAGCCCTAAAGTATGACACCAAGACTCATTTGCATACAAGGTGGATAAAGGGATTCGAACCCTTGGCCTCCAGAGCCACAATCTGGCGCGCTAACCAACTGCGCTATACCCACCATATCAAGAAAATGTACTCCTAAATCCCCAATATACATTCTCAACGTGCCCGAAGGGATTCGAACCCCCGACCCACGGCTTAGAAGGCCGTTGCTCTATCCTGCTGAGCTACGGACACTCAAGGATACATAACCAACGAATGCTATTTTAACTTATTCTTTGTCCTTTGTCAACACTTTTAGAATAAAAAATCAATTGAAAAATCGGGGCTTCCCAAGAAATCTTAAGAAGTCCCGATTTTCAAACTTCTCACTATGCCGCCAATCCGATTAGTGCTCCATGTCAACTACGATATGGCGCGGCTGACCCGTAATCATAATAGGCGTAAGTTCCGCCTGAATCAAAGGTCTGATATAATCCACAAGCTGCTTGCTTACATTCGTGCCGTTATCGGTAATCCACTCTAACGGAACCTTCTTCTCAATATTCGCAATTTTATGTACATCGTAAAGATCTGTGGTGCAGATATAAGGATCGGAAGATACTCTCTTTAAGATAACCATCATTCCGGTCTCACCTTCAAAGGCAGCCTTCACCGCAGAACCGCCAACCTGATATGCCTCCGTGATATCTACACGGGAGGTCAGGTGGCCCGCACATCTTTGCAGGGTGGAAAGCTCAATCGCTCTGGACTTGCAGCCATATTTCTCACTGCAGAGAGTTGCCAGATATCTTGCCGTACCGCTTAACTGCTTATGGCCAAAGGAGTCAACATATTCCGTATGGTCGGTAAGCTCGAATACATATTTGCCCTCCGCGGTAATGATACCTTCGGAAACGGCTACCACGATGGAATTCTTTTTCTCCAGCAAATCTCCGACCCTTCTGACGAAGTCATCCACATTAAAAGGAAGCTCAGGCAGATAAATCATATCCACGCCTTCGCAGTCCTCGCTCTTAGCCAATGCTGCCGCGCCGGTAAGCCATCCTGCGTTACGCCCCATAACCTCAATGACAGTCACCTGTTTGATGTCATATACCAGACCGTCCCTGATAATCTCCTTGGTAGCGGAAGCGATATACTTTGCCGCACTGCCATATCCGGGAGTATGGTCCGTCACTGCCAGATCGTTGTCAATTGTCTTGGGAACTCCCATAAAGCGGATGGAGCTTCCGATAACCGCTGCATAATCGGCAAGCTTCTTAATGGTGTCCATAGAGTCATTGCCACCGATATAGAAGAAAGCGGTAATATCATATTTCTTCAGAATCTCAAAAATCTTGTCGTACAGTTCCTTATTGTCTTCGGCTTCCGGCAGCTTATATCTGCAGGAACCCAAAAATGCGGAAGGAGTCCTCTTAAGCAGCTCCAGATCCAAATCCGTGCGAATCTGTTCGCTCATATCAACAATGTTCTCTTCCAGAAATCCCTTGATACCATGTCTCATGCCGTATACTTTATCGGCGCCGAGATCCTTTGCGGTCTTAAATACCCCCGCAAGACTGGAATTGATGACGGCAGTAGGTCCGCCAGACTGTCCAACGATAACATTTTTAGCCATATATACCTCCCAATGATTAAATTTTGCAGGACAAATTCAGTATAACATATTAGGGCAGTTTGCACAATATTTTAAAACGAATTCCAAAAAATTTTACACTTCTACTAATTCATATTCCCTGGAGCCATACCCCAGCGCTGCCGCCGCCTCTATGGTATGCACGCCGTTTCTGGACTCGATGCGCTCTAATAAGTGATTCCTGCCGGGGTCATCCGAAGCATACACCAAGTCAAGACACGCCTGATCGATGGCAACCGGGTCTAAGGATGCCAGAATGCCGATGTCCTTCATGCAGGGATCCTCCGCCACCGCACAACAGTCGCAGTCCACGGACATATTTTTCATCACATTGATATAAACCATGTTTCCCTTAAAATATTCCACTACGGACATTGCCGCGTCCGCCATGGACTCCAGAAAAGAATCATGGTCGGAATCCCAGAATTTATTCATATCTCCCGCACCGTGAATATATACCTTTCCCTGAGAAGATGCAACGCCGATGGAAAGCTGCTTCAAGGCTCCGCCATAACCGCCCATGGGGTGTCCCTTAAAATGGGAAAGCACCAGCATGGAATCATAGTTTTTTATATTTTTGCCCACGAAATTTTTCTGAATCACCTTTCCCTTAGGCATGGATAACTCTAAATCCGGTCCCTCGCCGTCCAGCAGGTCCACGCTAAAATGCTTGCTCCATCCGTGTTTCGCCATGGTTTCCATATGCTTTGGCGTAGTATTTCTGCCTCCTTCATATGCGGTGTTGCACTCCACCACCGTTCCCCCCACATGCTCTACCATGGGTTTCCAAAACTCGGGGCGCAGGAAATTCTGGTTGCCCACCTCGCCGGAATGCAGCTTTACAGCCACCTTGCCGGGCAGTTCTTTTCCTGTCATTTTGTAGAGTTCCACTACTTTCTCCGGTGTAATGTCTCTGGAAAAAAATACTTTTACCGCCATATCACAACCTCCTGTAAATTGTTTTTTGTTACCCAAGCTCATCATATGATAAACAAAATCAATTCTATTATACCTTAAAAATCCTGATTTCTCAATTATCATTTTTTGGCGGCAGTTAGTGTATAATTATAGTTGGCAAAAAAGGAAGCAGAGACTAAATCCCTACTT
>JAMPEY010000002.1:23297-89367 GCA_023664665.1 Lachnoclostridium sp. | reverse complement strand
CTTATAACGGAATATTTATCAAACTATTTATGTTTTATTGCACTATCAGTAGAAATATTTTCCATATTGTTTGTACGCGGATTGATAAACAGTGTAGTCGCGGTTTTGCTTATAAATACAGTCATACTGATTGGGATATTGATCACAGGAATTACTAAAATAAATCCGGGGCATGGTCCAACCGGATAACCACTCTCCCTAATTGGAACCGTCAGGGAAATGTCGCATTTTCTTCCGCGTCAAGCAAATCGCGGTGATTGCTCCAAGCGTTTCTCTTATGAAAAAGTAAGTAAACAAAACGAATGGAAATATTTTGTGTACATTGATGATACACTTTTTTATAGAATAATCCACTTTGGAGACGCGGAAACAATCTATAGTGCCCCTGTTTACTGTTACCCACAATATTTGATTGCTTTTTTAAGGATAGATAGCTGGCAGATAAATTATATTTCCTTTGATACTTATCCATCAAGCTTTTATATCCGTTGTCATGGCTTATCACAAATATCGATTCAGCATACAGCTTCACTGCACAGTGTCGGATGCCGGGAGCCGACATTTACCCTCTGGACCCCATCTTTTTCAGCAGGGATTACCAGACACCCTGATTGATGGTCATAGATGTCTGAAAATGTCGATTGTTTGGAGATAGGGGATATGCTATAATGTTGGTGCTGTGTTACCTCCGGCAGGAGGGAGGTGATAACGCATTATGGACCTTTTGGCATTTTTTGTTTCCATAGTGGCAAATGTAGCAGCATACTACATATGCAAATGGTTGGATGGAAACGACAACTGAACATGGCCCAGCCAGAAATAAAGAATCCCCGGGACTCGCACTTCCGGGGATTCTTTTAGGTGATGCATTATGAACCTTTATTTTTGGCTAGCCTTAATATAGCATACCTTTCCGGGTTTGTAAAGAAAATTGTGCTACAAAATTTGTTCTGCAGAACCAGAAAATCAGGATTTACTTTCTGTGTTTGTCTATCTATTCCCGGAAATGGATGATGTTTCTTTCCTCTGATTCCGCCTGTGCGGTTCTCAGGATGTTCCGCTTCCCCCGGTCGTCTGACTGGCGGTAGTAATTAACCAGCTGCTGTTCATCTTCTGTCATTGGTTCCCCTGCTTCTTTCCCTGTAATAAGCCATTGAACCGATACATTTAGCGTATCCGCTATATCTGCTACTTTATCATAACTGGCTTTTTGTGTTTCCCATTTTTTGAGCGTTCCATTTGATAAGTTTGCTTTTTGTTCTAAAGCTCTAACTGATAGACCTAATTCATTTCTTTTCTCGTGCACTCTTTGTATTAGTGTCATAAATCTCCTTTAAAAATGTAGCCAATTAGTTAAATTATTGTTGACAATGTAGCGAATTAGCTATATGCTAAAATTGTGGGACTAATAAGTCCCCGGGTAAACGCGTTACCTCAATTGTAATACAAAAATCCAAGGAAGACAAGACCGGTTTTGGCAGCCGCATTGACGGAGGCAACCGGGGAAAAGGAGGAAAAGTGATGGTACAGGAACTGGAGGAAACAAGGTACATGGAAGATGGAGAAAGATACCGTGAAGTCAAAGCCGTGCGCCTGAAGAATTACTATGGCGGTTTTAACTTCTACCTGTTTTTTGATGTGGTTTTATACCGCTGTGACAACGGTATGTTTTATTACGAGCTCATCGGGGAGCCTTTCCGCCCTTCCGACCGCAGTGAGATGATAGGCATCTATGATACGCCGGAGGAAGCATGGCAGGCAAAGGCCGATGCGGAGGAAATGCAGGAGCATTCCTGCTGGAAGCTTGACCGGGAAAAAGACTGCATGGTGGACCCGGAAGGCATCCGTTTCAGTGTCTACGGGAGGGAGCTATGAGCAGCCTTGTCCCCAAGTCCGGCTATCTCGGTCATGCAGGCAGGACTTCCGGTCCGGTTTTCAGCAGCCTGAAAAATGAAGGTCCCCTGACACAGAATGCAGTCAAGATGCTCTTCCAGCACCTCAAGAAAAAAACGGGGATCACAAGACTCCATGCCCATCTGCTCCGGCATACCTTTGCGACGAGCTACCTTCTGGGAGGCGGTAATCTGGAATATTTAAGGGTATTCATGGGACATTATGACTATACGGTCACAAAAAGTTACAGTTCCCTTGCCGCACAGTGCCGGATGCTGGGAGCCGACATTTACCCTCTGGATCCCATCTTTTTCAGCAGGGGTTACTAGACACCCTTTCCAATGGGTCAGGGTGTCTAAAGACCCGGAGCAAAAGAAAAAGTACCGACCCCAAGGCTCCTATGTCCTCAAAATCAGTACTTTGCGCTCCCCCATAAGAGGAGTGTGTGCACCGCCAGGGGCTCGAACCCTGGACACCCTGATTAAGAGTCAGGTGCTCTACCAACTGAGCTAGCGGTGCGCTTTCTATATTGTCTGCTACAACACAAAAAATATACTAGCACAACCTTTCAAATATTGCAATAACTTTTTTCTAATTTTTTTAATTTTCTTCTGAATTTTTTAATAATTGCGACAAAAGCAGCTATTTTTGTTCTTTTATCCGCAAAAACATTGTCTGCATATCATGCAAAAGGGCGAAAGGTAAATTTGGTATCTTTATCTGTGTATTCTTCCCGAAGCTTTTTTAAAGCTGCTTCCACTGCTTCATACAATTCTCCCGCAGACATGCGAAGCGCTCCGGCACCCCAGATGATCATCTGCTCCAAGGCATCGGATGTAGCTACCGTGACCTGATATTTGTCCGCCATTTCATGAACGGCTTTTTCGATATATTGGTCCGCAGTCTCCGCCTCCTTTGTATAAATCACATGGATATTGTGATATCGTATGGCGCTGCCGGGATTTCCCTTCACCTTATAAGCGTCAAAAACCAAAATCAGGATACCGCCCTGCATGCCTTGATAATTGCTCATGATATCCATAAGACGATCCCTTGCACTGTCCAGATTTATCTGCGCCAAATTACGAAGCTCTTCCCATGCAAAGATAATATTATAACCGTCCACCAACAGACAACGCTCCTTCACTTCTTTCAATCCCTGAAATCCGGAAGTCTTTTTCCCGCCGTCATAAACCTCTCTGCGCCTTACATGATAACGCCTGCTTGCATCGGCATCCTTCTCCCTCTTCCCATAGGTCTGCCTGAAAATAGCGTCTATCTCCTCCTGAGTGATATACTTCTCCGATGCGCTGTTTTCTATATGCCGCCCGATTTTCCACACGCCGGATTCTTGTGCTGTCATATGGTCCGGCGCATCCTCTTTCCGCACAAGCTTC
This sequence comes from Lachnoclostridium sp., assembly GCA_023664665.1. Classification (GTDB taxonomy): domain Bacteria; phylum Bacillota; class Clostridia; order Lachnospirales; family Lachnospiraceae; genus Acetatifactor. Next base: position 86,077 of record JAMPEY010000002.1, on the reverse strand, counting down.
AAAATTTTTTCGGGAATCTCCAAATGGGCATATTCCGGCACTTGATGCCACGGAACGATAAAGCCTGCTCCATGGGCACAAAACACGGAACCGGAAGGGTTCTCCAAATCCGCCTCCGGGTCATAACCGCATCCGGCAATCACTTCCTCCCCGTTGTGACAAGGCTCATAACCGTCCAAGACACAGGAAAGATGCCCTTCACCATGAGTATAAGCATTTACTTCCTTTTGATAATCTCTCATGGAAGCCACCGGCGCCCTGCCTGTAAGGATGCTGCGCCCACATCCTGTCATAGGCACATCAAAACTTTCGGAGGAATGAATACAGCCCTTCATACGCTGTATGTCCGACATGGCTCGCCCCAGATGCTCCGAGGGCAATTCCAATACAAAGGCAAACACAGGCTCCAAAAGCACACTCTCAACGCTCATCAATCCCTGCCTGAGCGCCCGATAAGTAGCCTGTCTGAAATCTCCGCCCTCCGTATGCTTTGTATGCGCTCTGCCGGCTACCAAAAGAATCCGCATATCCGTAATCGGAGAACCCGTAAGGACTCCCACATGAACCTTTTCCTCCAGATGCGTCAGTATCAGTCTCTGCCAATTCCTGTCCAGCACATCCTCACTGCACAAGCTGGCAAACTGCAGCCCGCTTCCCCGCTCTCCCGGTTCCAAAAACAGCTGCACCTCCGCATAATGCCGAAGGGGTTCAAAATGCCCGATGCCCACTGCGTTCCCCGCTATGGTTTCCTTATACATAATACTGCCGGCGCAAAAATCCACTTCTATGTGAAACCTCTCCGCAATCATCTTGCGCAACACCTCTATCTGCACATCACCCATTACCTGAGCATGGATTTCTCTGCTTTTTTCCTGCCATACAATATGCAAAAGCGGTTCCTCTTCTTCCAACTGTTTAAGCTGTCCTAGTACGCGCACCGCATCTTCCCCTTCCGGCAAAGCTATCCGATAAGTTAAAACCGGCTCCAATACAGGCAGTTCATTGTCCTCTTCCGCCCCCAGCCCCTGTCCCGCAAAGGTTTTTGTAAGTCCCGTTACTGCACAGACGCCGCCTGCCTTTACGCTTCCAACCGCCTCATATCCGCTTCCGTTGTAAATGCGCAGTTGATCTATCTTTTCCTGAAAAGATTCCTCTTCCGAGGATAAGCCCCCATGGTTATCTATTTGCATCTTTACCCTCAGTTCTCCCCCTGTAACCTTCAACTGGGTAAGTCTGACACCATTTACATCACGGGAAATTTTAAACACCTTTGCCCCAAATTCCTCAGGATAAAAGGGCTGTATCCCATACTGCACAATCCCGTTTAAAAGTTCTTCCACCCCTTCCACTCTAAGAGCCGAGCCAAAATAACAGGGAAACAGCCTGCGCCGCGCTATTGCCTGCGCAATCTGTTCCTGTGTCAGGTTCCCCTGCTCCAGATAACTGTCCATCAAATCTTCCCCACAGGTTGCAATTTCCTCCATGGTCTGCGCCGTCAAGGTTTGCCCCGCCTTATCGCTTCCTGCCGCCCCATGCTCACTGTACCTTCCCTGTATCCTTTCATAATCCGTCTCAGAAAAAGCCACACAGTTTCCGTCGAGTTGACGCTTTAAGCTCTCCATAAGCGCCGCCCCGTCTCTGCCCGGCTGGTCCATTTTATTGACAAACAAAAAAGCCGGTATACCATACCGCTCCAAAAGCTTCCATAATGTACGGGTATGCCCCTGCACGCCGTCCGCGCCGTTTATTACTAACACCGCATAATCCAAAACCTGAAGGGTCCGTTCCATCTCCGCCGCAAAATCAACATGCCCCGGCGTATCCAAAAGGATTATCTCCGTATCGTTCCATTGCAAACGCGCCTGTTTGGAAAAAATTGTAATGCCTCTCTCCCGCTCCAATGCAAAATTATCCAAAAAAGCATCTGCATGATCCACCCTGCCGAGTCTCTTGAGCTGTCCGCCCAAATAAAGCGCCGCCTCCGCCAGTGTGGTCTTTCCTGCATCCACATGTGCCAGAATTCCTAATACCAATTTCTTTGTTTCAGACACGGTTTTCCCTCCCAACGCCCATATGTCTTAGCCTTTTCAGATTTTCCACGGCAGAAATCCGATTAAAATTCCCGCTGCTACGCCAATCAAATACAGAAGCCCCACAATCTTCAGATTTTCCTTCCGGTTATGATTCACACGGAACAATACAAGCAGCCCCACGCCTGCCCCCACCAACAGCCCGGACATCATGGCGCCGGTCTCCAAAGCACCTTCCACATAAAGCCGGGTAATGGCCACGGAAGCCGCACAGTTGGGGATTAAACCCACAATTCCCGCCAATATCGGTCCCAAAAACGGTCGGTTCATTAACAAATTTTCCAAAGTATCTTCCCCGATAAAATGAATCGCCAGATTCAACAGAAAAGTAATCACCAAAAGAAAGGAAGAAATCTTTAAGGTATGACGAATCGCGGAACGCCAGACGCCTTCCTCGCAATGGCAGTGTTCCTGCTCGCAAATATCATGAATATGGATATGCTCTTCTTTCTTTCTAAAAAGTATATCAACAATAAATCCTGCTATAATCCCTATCACAGCCTTCATTGCAAGAATCTTTAAAATGATGCCTGCAGAAGTTCTACCCGAATCAGGTGAAGAAATCAAAATAGGCAGCATTTCATCCGAGGTTGACAGGTAAATGGCAATCAGGGTTCCCAGCGTAATCAGTTTTCCTGCATAAAGATTGGAAGCCGCCGCCGAAAATCCGCATTGGGGCACCACTCCTGCCAAGCCCCCCACAAGGGGTCCCCATTTCCCCGCTCTCTCCACAAAGTTCTGTGTCCGCTCGCCCATCTTGTGTTCCAGATACTCCATGGCAAGATAAGCCAAGAACAAAAAAGGGATTAATTTTATTGTATCTATGCACGCATCCAAGCAAATGTCCAACAAAGCTTCCATCATAAAAAATTCTAATCTGCCTTTCCCAAAGTAAGATACTCCCCATCATCTCCGGCACTCAAGGAATCTCCATAGCCGGTCAGCCGCCAATCTCCACTTCCGCCTGCAAAGTACAGTGGTCGGACGCATTGCCCACCTGAAGCAGGAATGTCCCCGACTCCACCTTAAACGCCTTTTGCCCGACATCATAAAAGGCAAAGGCCCGCTCCGGCAGCTCCACGATCACTTTCTTTGTCTCTCCCGGTTGCAAAAATACTTTCTCATATGCTTTCAATTCTTTCACCGGACGCTCCACACTGCATTCACAGTCCGTCACATAACACTGCACCACCTCCGCGCCCGCCATATCGCCTGTGTTGGTGACATCCACGCAAAAAGTGACACTAATGCCATTTTCTTCGGCATTATCCTTGCGATTCTCATTCTGCAATATCTCTAAATGTTCCAGCGAAAAATCCGTATAGGACAGTCCATATCCGAAAGGAAATGCCGGCTTGACATTTTCCTTCTCATAATAGCGGTATCCCACAAAGATTCCCTCTTTGTACTCCACCTTTTCCTCCAGACCGAACTGTCCGTTCCGGGCAGTAGGGGTATCTGCATAAACCATCGGAAAAGTCTCCGGCAGCTTTGCGGAAGGATTGATTTTCCCAAGAAGAATGTCCGCCAGCGCCCTGCCGGTCTCCATGCCGGAATAATAGCACCATACCAACGCCTTTGCTTTGGGAAGCCACGGCATTTCCACCGGTGAGCCTGCTACCATCACTATAATCAGATTCGGCGCAATCTGCAGCAGGGCGTCTATCAATTCATCCTGCCCGTAAGGAAGCTTCATATCCGTACGGTCCCTGCCTTCCACATCATAATCGTGGTTTAATCCTCCCACAAAAATCACTTCGTCCGCCTCTTTTGCCAAGGCACAGGCTTCCTCCTTTAAGCGTTTCCTGTTCTCCTCAATTTCTGCACGGAGCGCGCGCCGCTCTTCCGACTCCTCTTTATCAGATTCCGAAGTCCCCATAATCCGGCGTTCCAAACTTGCCTCCTGCCAATTTACCTCATTCACATCTTTTTTGCCGGGGATAAAATATCCGGGAGCATAGACAATATCCACATTGCCCCCCAGTGCTTCCTTCAATCCCAACAGGGGCGAAATTTCATATAACGCTTTGATTTCCGCACTGCCGCCGCCTCCGGCATGGTTATACTCCGCATTCCTGCCGATTACGGCAATCTTTCTCTTGCGGGGCGCTGCTTCCACAGTCATGTTCAGGCGTTCCTTCGTAATAGGGAGCATCTGCTCTTCATTCTTTAACAAAAGTATTGCCTCCTCCGCAATCTTGCGGGTTCCCCGCTGGTGCTCCGGGGTATTATAAGCGCCTGCCTTTCTGCCAGGAGCCTCCGAACCCAGCATCTTTAAGCGAAACATCATCCGCAGGATATTCCGCACTTTTTTATCAATATCCTCTTCCTTCACTTCTCCCTTTTTCACCGCCTCAATCAGCGGATTCGCGAAATAATATTCATCAAAATTGGGGGTAACGCTCATTTCCATGTCTATAGAAGCCTCCGCAGCCTCCTTAGTGGTATGCACAGAGCCCCAATCGCTTATGACAGTTCCGTCATATTTCCACTCATTACGCAGCACGCCGTCCAACAATTCTTTATTTTCACTGCAATAAATTCCCCGGAATCTGTTGTAGGCATTCATCAGGGAATAACTGCCTCCCTCCTGCACGGCTGCCCGAAAGCCCGGAAAATAGATTTCCCGCAGGGTTCTCTCATCCACGATGGTATCCACCGCCATACGGTCGGTCTCCTGATTATTCACTGCAAAATGCTTAACGCACGCCGCCACATCGCTTTCCTGTACCCCTTTTATAAAAGGCACCGCCAGCGTCTCTATCAAATAAGGGTCCTCGCTCATATACTCAAAATTTCTGCCGCATAAGGGGTCGCGCTTAATATTGATACCCGGCGCCAGAATCACATCTTTTCCCCTTCCTCTGGCTTCCTCCCCCAATATTTGTCCTCCCTCATAAGCAAGAGCCGGATTCCATGTGGCTGCCAGAGCACTGTTGCTGGGTAAATATGTGACATAATCGTCAGAATTTCCCACGGCAATCCAGTTATCATCGGGAAACTGCTGCCGTACTCCCATAGGTCCGTCAGACATCACCAGCTCCGGAATCCCCAGCCGCTCAACTGCCGCCGTGCGGAAAAATCCCCTGCCATGAAGCATGGAAACCTTTTCTTCCAAAGTCATCTGCCGTAATATTTCCTGTATTTCCCGTTCATAATCCGCCATTTTCCCTACCTCCGCCGCGTAAGCGGCATTTTAATCAATGGGAACTTTGGGACGCGCAGCGTCACAAATTCCGCGATTGAAAATTTTTAATTTTCAATCTTGCCTCCGCCTAAAATATTATACAAAAGCTCCGCCTAAATTACAATGAAGAAATCTTTTTTTGAAGAACCCCTTTTCTAATTTCCTTTATCATTTCCAGCTCCTGTCCGTCCACCCTGCGGGAACCATACCAATATGCCTCCATCAAATCCACCGCCGTCTCAAGGCACTCTTTTATCTGTACTTCCACTTGTTCCGTTTCCGACAGTCTTTTAAAATACTCCCTCACGGTCTCTTCTTCCGTCCTTGACACATATTTCTTCCCGAGAGCCGACAGTAACTGCGAAAAAACCACATCCGGGTCGTTATTTTTACGCAATCGGGCTCTCCGATATGTCGGCACAATCACAAAAATACTTCCCATTGCCAGCACCGCTAAGCCGAGCAAAATTGCAGGAAGAAAATCGCCGGATTCCTGCTTTGAAATCTGTTCTGTCTCCCCTGTTGTTTCCTCTTCCTCCTCTTCCTCTTCTTCCTCTTCTATATCTCCCCCATACTCTTCTCCCTCCTCTTCTTCCAAGTCTTCCGCTTCATTCTTTGAATACCATATCTCATAAGCATTTCCGGCAAAAACAGGCGTCGGTTCCAATCGAATCCATCCGATTCCGTCCAGATACGCCTCCACCCACGCATGGGCGGAGCTGCCGGATACGGAATAAAGGTTCAGGCCCACCGTGTTACTATAATCTACCAAAAAGCCTTCGGCTATCCGGGACGGTATACCCTCACAGCGAAGCATTGTTGCCAGCGCCGTAGCATAATGGACACAATATCCCTCTTTTCCGTCAAATAAGAACCAATCAAGAATATTTACCCCTTCCGGTACCACAACACCTTGATTATAGCCATACTGATGCAGATATTCTTCCAACGCCCTGCATTTCTCATAGTCATTCCTACAATCCTCCGTAATGGAATCCGCCAGATGTTTCACCGCTTCCGAAACTGCATCCCCCAAATCCAGATACTGTTCTTTTACGGCTTTCTCTCCCTTTGCGACCTCCTTCAAAAAATCCTGATACGGCGGCTTCTCCAATGTGACGCCATAATACTGTGGCATTTTCTCAAACATCGCATCATAGACATCTTCCTTGTAAACCATGCCGGAACTGCGGTTTAAAATGTCATTCATTTCTTCACTGGCATAATCGACATCTATAAAACCGTATGTGTAGGCGGGACCTCTTGAAAATACCTTGTTTCCCCTCAGGTTATCCCCTTCCGCCTTGATATTGTCTGCCGTGATTTCAAAAGTTTTAAGGGGACTGAAAACCGACTGTGTCTTTATATTCTGTATTGTCAGTTCCTGCCTGTGTACCTTCACAAACTGCCGAAGCTGCCGCGCTTCCTGTGTATAATCAAATATGGCATAGAGCATCATCAGCGTATCCATCCGATAATCCAGCGTTTCTTCCGTAATCTGCGTTTCCCAACGGTCCCCCATATAACTGTCACAGATATTCCCCCTCAGGTACAAATTTCTCGTGGTTTTTCCGCCCCACAGCCTCAACTGTTCAATATCCCGGGTATCCAGTCCCATAGAAAGAGACATGGAAGAATCCGAATAACCGGAAAATCCATAATGGAAAATTCCATCCCAGCCCCATTTCCTTATCTGATACTCTATTTCAACGGAAATGGTCTCCGCCATTCTGCCTAATGTCTTTGCCGCACTAACCACAAAATTCCAATCATAGGGGTCTTCCGGCGCGGGAATCACCGCCACGGCCAATGCGGCAGCCAAATAAATACCGATAAAGGAATTCCTGTTAGAAAGAGTCTCTGATACAGAATACAAAAAAAGAAAAATTGCCAGAACAATCATTACCTTGGAAAAATGAACATCGGCAAATTCAAAACCTATCAATGCTAACAGGGCGGCATAGCCTATGCACATTCTTATCCACTTATATTTTAATAATTTCCATAACAAAAACGCAATGCCCAGCGACACAATCGCCAGCGCAGTATGGTCATGGCGCTGCCCTTCCTTATAGTAGCAAAACCACGCCGTAACCGCTGCTACATAAACGCCGATTCCCATGGTTACGGTTGTTCCGGTTATACCATGGTCAGCTTGACCATGGGCAAGCTGCCTGTTTTGAACATATTCCCGTATTCCCACAGCAATGACAGCCGGTATTCCCCAGAAAAAATAGTAAGTTTTACTCACATTTATTCCGCTAAGGTTAATGACCATCAGACCTATAAAAAGATATACAGTGAACGGTATCAAAACATATGCCAATATATCCGTATAGCGATACCCTCTTATCTTTCCGTCCATATTGATACCTCACGAAAATCCATCTCGTCCACATCAATCCTGTTTACATCAATAATATAAAGATTGCGAAACACCTTCATCTCACTTTGTATGCTTTGCGAAATTTTTTTAGGATCGGAAGACACAATCACAAAGGGAATGCCCTCCTGCAGCTGCGTATTGAACCGAAACAAAAGCTCGTCCAATTCCACGGAATGCTCGAATCCAAATTTCGCAACGCGCCTATGCAGCTCATCAAAATCCGCATAAGAATAAACTTCTTTTTCATAAGAAGCATCCAGCACGCAGTGCACATAAAATCCGGCACCGTGAATATAATGCACCAGCGAAATCAAGGTTTCCCTTAATTTATCACAGAGGATAACTTTCTTTTCGTAATCTTTTTCCTCCACATTGGCATCTAAAATTACGGCGTAACCGGATATTTCCTCTTCCGCCGGATTCCGCACCATCAGCTCCTGCCTTTTTGCGGAATTTTTCCAATGAATCCGCTTTTTATTGTCGCCCGCGGCATACTTTTTCACTTCGTTGTCCAACTGATATTCGCTCTTACTGCCGTAACTGCTGCTTCCATGTTCCTCTTCCTCAAGCAGGAAAGCAGCGTGCCGCGGCTCTATCAGACGGGGTTTGACCGTCACCCTCATTTTCTGTGGCATGGGAAAACGGATACGGAATATTTTAAAATAGTCCATGATTTCGATGGTATCCACTCCCACGGGATAAATTCCCGAATATTTGCATAAAATTTCCGAATCAAACTCCCATCCCTGTCCCGGTTCCAAACTGATAGTCCCCAGCTTATCCTGTTCCGTCACCTCAGACAAATTTTGCAGGAAACGCAGTTTAATGCTTCCGTATGCAATAAACCCCTCATTATTCAGCCTCAGATGATAAGGAATCATCTCTTTTTTCGTGATGTCTACTTGCGGGGTCGTTTGAAAGATTTTTATTGTATAAAAAACATATAATATATGGGCATATGATAACGCCGTATTAAGAACCATCAGAAAAAAGAGCATATACGGAAGATTCCCTCCCTTTATGCTGATAAAGACCAAAGACAGGATAAACAATATGATATATATGATTCTGCGAATGAGTAATCCCTTATTTTCCAACTGGTACTTTTACCTTTCTCATGACCTCTTTGATAATATCCGTTTCCCGGTTTGTTTCTTTGGAAGAATGCTGCGCCAGCGTAAGACGGTGTGCCAACACATAAGATGAAAGAAACTTTAAATCATCCGGCGTCACATACTCCCTGCCTTCCACAAACGCGTATGCTTTTGCTGCCCTGACCCATGCCAAAAGCGCGCGGGGGCTCGCCCCAAGCTGTACCCTCTCATCCTTTCTCGTACGGTCTACACATTCCGCCGCATATTCTATCAGCCTGTCATTGATCAAGACCTCCTGGGATTTGCTTTTTAATTGGCTCAGCTCGTCCACATTTATGATTTTCTGTATCTGGGAAACCTCCACTCCGGCAATCATATTTTTTACAATCTGCACCTCTTGCGCTTTTTCCGGATACCCCATATTAATCTTCATCATAAAGCGGTCCAATTGGGACTCCGGCAGATAATAAGTTCCCCTCTGCATAATGGGGTTCTGCGTGGCAATCACCATAAACGGCCGGGGCAGCTCATAGGTCTTTCCATCCACCGTAACCCTGCCTTCTTCCATGGCTTCCAGAAGACTTGCCTGCGTCTTTGGCGATGTTCTGTTAATTTCATCCGCAAGGATGATATTGCTCATGATGGCGCCTTCCACATACTCAAACAGATGCTTTTCATAATTATAAATGGATGAACCCGTGATGTCGCTGGGCATGGTATCCGGGGTAAATTGAATTCTGGTAAACTTGCAGTCCACCGTCCGCGCCAGCGCATTTGCAACGGTGGTCTTGCCCACTCCCGGTACATCCTCAATCAGCACATGCCCGCCTGCCAGCATCGCCGTCAGAAGCAGTTTCGACACATCATCTTTTCCCACCATAACCTTACTGATATTATCTAATATTTTTGCTACCATAAATGACTCCTTTGTACAACAATATCACATTATATGTTTCATTCTGCGGTCTTTCTGTCCATCCGGACATTTCTTACAATATAGTTTTATTATACCACACCATATAAATACATGAAAATACTTCTTTTTGTTTTTATCATGTTGTCAACATTAAAAAGCGGCTCCGAAAGTTACCTTCCGAAACCGCTTTGTTTAATGCCTGCAATACTTTGATACAGGGCATTGTATTCCTGCTTTGTCATGCTTTTTTGGGGAACACAAATCCGCTTGTCAATGAAAGAAATCTCAATCATTTTTTTCTTGGAAAAGAACAGGGCAACTCCTGTCAAAATACAGATAACCGCTATAATATTCATGGCAATATTCATCCACTCCGGCAGATTGATTGAACTGTCAATCCATTGCAGATAATCATTAGCTTTATCTATCCACTCCGTCAGCTTATCTATTATCAGCTTTATGGCCTCCAATACCGTCCCGGCAAAGACAAAAAACAGAGTCTTCTTATAGGAGCGTTTCGTCAGATAACCCATTCCCAAAAAGTTCTGAGGTAGCGCCACCTCTTTTTTCGTGGAACATTTCACAAATTCTTTTTCTTTTAAATACCAGAAATCTCCCTCAAACCAAATGTCTTTTCTGCTTACTGTAATACAATACTTCCGATTATTATTTGCTGTTAATTGATACAGCGGGTTATTTTCACTGCCACCTGTCATTCTATTTTCCCCTTAATGCATCTTTCGCACGCCGCATCTGCTTCTGAAAATCCCTTACATCAGCAAGACCAACTATAGTTGCATTAAAACAGATGCTTCCCCCAGCATATTCTATTGCAAAATATGTAATACGCCCTTTCAGGTATGTTAAAACCGCATAAATAACAGAAAATATTTCTAAAAACAACAACTTAGGTGCATTGTCGGGGGGAAAAAACCAGTCTAAATCCATGACAAAATACAAAACTGCTAAAATAATTGGTATTAATATGCTAATAATGATTTTCTTCCAAAAGAAAGCACTATAACGGAATTTTGTGCCAGTAATATCCTCTAAATCCACAATCATTTCCTCTTTTTGGGTTGAAAGAGCCTTTCCAGCCCCACTATAAAAAATCCCCTGAAAATAAACCCGTTTATCTGTTAATAATGCCTTGCAGCTTTTAATTTTTTTATATAAAATGTCTTCCGCAAAACCATTTCCCAGTGTCGCGATCAATGTCTCATCCGGAGAAACAAACAATTGATTGCTTGCTCCCGTATTATTGGGACTTTCACTCTTTTCCACAACAGCTCGTCCACACTGAGGACAAAATGTTGCATTCTCCTCTAACTTTGCTCCGCAATTTCCACAAAACATTTCTTATCTCTCCCTCATATTATTGATAGTGTCATCATTCCGCAATTCGCACAAAACTTCAATCCCTCCGGCACATATTTTCTACATGTGGGGCATATCGTTCCGCCTTGTTTGCGTTGTTATCTTTTAACTACAAAGGTATTATATCGCAGATTCTTTCTTTGTGCAATATTTTTTGCATTGCACTTTGCAATGCTTATTTTGAGTTTATTTTGCACTATTATAAGTTTATAAGGAGGTATCCGAAATGTCTTTCCAGTTAAAACCAAACAAAAAGGAAACAGAAAATAAGACCATCCGTTTCCCTGTATTTTTGATTGATAAAATCGAAGAAGCCATAAAAAATCAAGAGGTAACATTTTCAAGTTTTGTCTTACAAGCTTGTGAATATGCTCTTGAAAATATGGATACTCATGAAGAAAACTCCAAACAATAAAAAATCCCTCTGTTCCCCATAAATCCAGCATTTCTAACACTTGTCAGACCTACCGTTCCGGCGAACGCCTCAGCGTTCATTACACACTTGAAAAATATAAAACTTCAAATAATAACTCTGGTCCGCCGCCCAGAGAATCGGGTGGTCGCAGGCTTGGGTGCGGAATTCCACCTGCCGCAGCCGTCTGTGGGCGCCGGCTGCCGCTTCCCGAATCGTCTTGGCAAAAAGCTCCGGCTCCATAAAGTGGGAGCAGGAACAAGTCACCAGATAACCGCCGTCCCTCACCAGCTTAAGTCCCCGCACATTGATTTCACGGTAGCCCTTCACCGCATTTTTCACGGAGTTTTTGGATTTGGTGAAAGCGGGCGGATCCAGAATCACCACATCAAAACTTTCCCCTTCCCGCTCCAGCCGGGGCAGCAGTTCAAACACATCCGCGCACTCAAAACGGACTCTGTCCTCCAAGTGATTTCGTTTTGCGTTTTCCCTCGCCTGATCGATGGCAAGCTCGGAAGCATCCACCCCAAGCACGCTCTTTGCCCCCGCAATCCCTGCGTTTAACGCAAAAGAACCGGTATGGGTAAAGCAGTCCAGCACCCTTTTCCCTTTACAGAAAGGGTGGATGGCGGCACGGTTATTCTTCTGATCCAGAAAAAATCCCGTTTTCTGCCCATCCTCTACATCAACAATATATTTTACACCGTTTTCCAGAATCTCAACCTTTGTGTCAAACGCTTCACCAAGAAAACCCTTATAACGCTCCATGCCTTCCTGCTCTCTGACCTTGGCGTCGCTTCTTTCATACACGCCCCGAATCACGATACCGTCCTTGGCCAGAACTTTCTTAGCCGCTTCCACAATGACGGTCTTCCATCTGTCAATTCCGAGGGCAAGGGATTCCACCACCAGCACATCGGAAAATTTATCAATGACAATGCCCGGCAGAAAATCCGCCTCTCCGAAAATCAGCCTGCAGCTGGAAGTATCAATGGTTTCCTTGCGGTAATTCCATGCATCCCGTACCCGTTTTTCAAAAAAAGCCTCATTGATAACGGTATCCTTTTTCCGGGAGAGCATTCTCACGGTAATCTTGGATTTCGGGTTACAGTATCCATAGCCCATGAAATATCCGTCAAAATCATGAACCTCCACAATATCGCCGCCCTCAAGGCTTCCTTCCGTGCGCTCTATTTCATTGTCATAAATCCACATCCCGCCTGCTTTTACAGTGCGCCCGCCGCCCTTTTTCAGGATTACGGCGGGCCGCCCGTCAGTCTTCCTCTCCACAGCCATTGTCCATCTCCGTGCAATCCAAAAAGCAATGATTAATAATTGTCCGCAGTTACCTCAAAATAGCTCTGGGGATGGTTGCATGTAGGACATACCTCCGGCGCCTTAGTGCCCACTACAATATGTCCGCAGTTGCGGCATTCCCATACCTTTACTTCACTCTTACTGAACACTTCCGCCATTTCCACATTCTTCAAGAGCGCGCGGTATCTCTCCTCGTGATGCTTTTCAATCGCCCCAACCAGACGGAACTTTTCAGCCAGCTCCGGAAAACCTTCCGCCTCTGCGGTTTTTGCGAAATCCTCATACATATCCGTCCACTCATAATTTTCGCCGTCTGCTGCCGCTGCCAGATTTGCCTTGGTATCCCCTATTCCGTTCAACTCCTTGAACCACATTTTGGCATGCTCTTTTTCGTTGTCCGCCGTCTTTAAAAAGATAGCTGCAATCTGCTCATAGCCTTCTTTTTTCGCCACGGAAGAAAAATAAGTGTACTTATTTCTGGCCTGCGATTCTCCCGCGAATGCCGCCTCCAGATTTTTCTCGGTCTGTGTTCCTGCATACTTGTTCATTTTCTCATTCTCCTTTTCCTCTGTAATATATAATAAGATAGAATTATTGTAAATATAATTCATAATTTTGGAATAGTCAAGCAGTTTTGCCGAAAGCGTACTTGCCATCCCTATCTTTTTATTGTAAACTTTACTTATTGATTTGGTTTAACCGTTAGGAGGAAGGCTATGAGCCGCGTGGAACAAAAGATTCTGGATTTTATCATAAAACACAGTACGCTCTTTTTCTTGGCCATCATCACCCTATTGGCTGCACTGGTACGATTTCAGGCAAGAGGGTTTCTTTCCGCGGATATGGAATTCTATTTGCTGCCTTGGTATCATGAAATCAAAGAGGGCGGCGGTCTGACTATGTTAAAACAGCAAGTGGGGAACTACAATATTACCTATCAGTTCTGTATTGCCCTTATGACTTATGTGGAGAATGTGAACCCCATTTTTCTCTATAAAGGTTTGTCCATGCTGTTTGATTTTTTATTGGCTGCCGTAACGGGACTGACAGTCTATGAGCTGAGCGAAAAAAAGAACCCTGCGCTTTCAGCGATTGCTTACGGAGCAGTTCTCTTTTTCCCGACTGTATTGTTGAATTCCTCTTTTTGGGGACAATGTGATGCTATTTATACTTTTTTCGTCATACTCTCCCTCTATTTATTATTGCGGAATAAAACGAAAACAGCCTTTGCAATGTTGGGAGTCGCTGTGGCGTTTAAATTGCAGGCAATGTTTATCCTTCCCTTTCTCTTAATTTATTATGTTCTGGAAAAGCGCTATAGCATATTGCACTACCTCATTTCCCTTGCCGCTTTCTACATAATGTCCCTGCCCGGCGTGCTGGGCAGACATTCTCTTCTGGCGCCGTTTCGGATTTATGCCAACCAGAAAGGAAGCTGGACCGAATTATACAAAAACTTTCCCAGCTTTCTGGTTTTCTTCGGAAACGAGTGGGAAACCTATGAAGCGGTTTCCCGCGTGATATTTTTGATGATCATAGCCCTTTTCGGCATCGCTTTATTGTATTTTATGCAAAAGAAAATTCCCCTGTACCGGACAAAATATTTTATTTTAATGGCGGCGTGGAGTGTTTGGACCTGTGTTCTGTTTCTGCCGGAAATGCACGAAAGATATGGATATCTGCTGGATATCCTTCTGCTTCTTGTGCTGTTTTTCGAGCACAGATATGCCGCGGCGATTCTTCCTGCGTTTGTATCGGGAATCATCACTTATTCCTGTTATCTGTTCCATAGGGATTATAACCTCGTAGCATTGTCTGTGCTGTATACGGCTGCTTATTTTACATACACCTATCTTTTCATCCGGCAGATGAACAAAGATACAGTTCGTTTAGATGAAGCTGCACCGGCTTGCAAATAGTTAGGTAATTTTGCGGTTTGTACTTGACAATCTCTCCTTTTTTATTTATTATTTTATAGTGGAAAGCGGCGCGTGGCTCAGCTTGGTAGAGCGCTACGTTCGGGACGTAGAGGTCGCGTGTTCGAATCACGTCGCGCCGATTTTATCTTTTTCTGTTTTCCCGTAAGAAATTCTCCCCCATCCCCATAATGATAAATATTGTTGCGGCATTCATGGACTGCTGGAAACTGAACAGATTATTCGCCGTATACGCCAGTACGCAAAAACCGCAGGCTCCTGCCGCTATACTTCTTTTTCTGTCTTTCAGGAAGCGCCAAATGGCGCTGCACATCATGCCCACATAACAGATGCATCCCAAGACTCCTTCATTTATCAGAATCGTCAGCCACTCATTATGCGCATTGGTAAGCCTGCTGCCCGCAAACCAGTTTTCCACCCACCCGGTCAGCTCTTCGCTCGCGCCGTTATACAAAAATGCCGACATACAGTCCGGTCCTGCTCCCACTAATTTATGTAAAAAATCCTGCTGCAAAAAGCACCTTATCCCTGCCCGCCATGTAGCCCCCCTATTGCTTCCCCATGCGGGCGTAAATGTCAGCGGATTATCCGGCGGCAGTCCCAGTACATTGGAAATTTTTCCCTCCGCCAAGGTATTGACCACCAATATCACTATAAACAACGCCAAGAGTCCTGCGCCTGCACAGCCCAGAATTTTTGCCCACTTTCCAAATATGGCTGCCGGATAACTTTTTCTGCGGTTGGCGGAAACAACACACAGAAGCAACGATAATGACGCAGCTGTCATAATCAAGGAAAGGCTGCTGTTATTTAAAAGACCAAGCACTCCTTCTCCTCCTGCCCATACACTGAGCTTTCCCAATCCAAGCATCTGAATCAACCTGCACATCAGACCACCGGCGGACAAGAGCAGCACCGCTTCCCAAAATGCCCGCATCAATCTGCCATTCTCCGCCGACAGACAAAACAGCACAAACAAAACTGCCGCTAAAGCCACAATGCCGCTGCTGCTGCCCTGCGTCACCAGACTGGTAAAACCGATGAACACATAAATGCCAAGAAGCAGTCTGTATTTCCATTGTTTTCTGTCCATTTGCCAAAAAAGCGCAAGACCTCCAAAAAACACCGCCGTTAAATATCCGCAGTACCAGTTTACATTTCCGATAGTGGAAATAAAAGCAGTGTTTTTCACTTTCATGTCTATAGGATAAATGCCGAAACAGTTTATAATGCCCAGCAAAAATACGGCTGCCGACGCCAGAATCGCTGACAGCGGAATCGCATACTCCTTTTTCCACATCCTCGATATCAGAAAATAACCGGCTATGAACGCCAGTTGAGGATACAATCCCATATACCAGCCCTGAGTTCCGATCAGAGCCTCTTTTTTGTATGCGGAACAGGCATAGGATAACAGCACGCTCAATCCGTATGCCAGCGCAAACCAATCCGTAACGGAAAAATGTGTTTTCAGCCATGCTGTAATTTGAAAAGAACTCCCTCTTTTTTCCCGTACAAATACAACTCCCGCTGCCACCAGATACAACGCAAGGAGCGGCAGTATCAAATAAGCTGATTTCCGGGCGCATTGACGGAAAAAATAAGACTTGTCCGTCCCTATATGAGTGTATCCCTCCTGATGATAAAAAGGCATGATTGCCAAAATAAGAAACATATAAATACAGATAATCCAATCCAAAATCTCCGCCAATAAACCTTGTAGCATTTTAGGAATGGATTCCCTCTTTCGTTTTGCTTTGCGGTTACTCATAGCAACTTCCTCTCCGGTGAAACTGATATCTTTATGATAATCTGTAGACATCCTCTCGTCAATCGCAATTTTTATTTTTCTGTTTCAAACCATTTCTGTTCCCTGCGCCGCAAAATACTTTTGTATGCCTGATAAATAATAATAAATCCCAGAGGACCCTTTATAATTCCCCAAATTCCAAAAAGCCGGATTCCCGCATATAACGAAATCAAGACAGCGATGGGCGGCACTCCGATTTTTTTACCAATCAGCCTCGGCTCTAAAAGTTCCCTCAAAAAAATACATGCCACATAAAGAATAATGCACACCACTGCCAAGGTATAATGCCCCCCAAAAAGCTGTGTCACACAAAGAGGCACCAGCACGATTCCCGTACCCACAAAGGGCAGCGCATCCAGAATGCCTGCCACAACTCCCCAAATAGCTCCGTGACGGATTCCGGCGATTCCCAAAGTCAGGGCTGCAATACTTCCGATAGCGCTCATAATAATCAACTGCGCCTTTACATAGGTAGCAATATAGCGAATCATACCGCAGATAATCTCCAACAGTACATGATACTCTTCCCTGTCCAATAATTGATTCATGATGCTGTCATAATCCTTTGCCAAAAGCACCACCGCTATAATAAAAGTTACCAGAAAGGCTGCCGTTGCCCCTACTGTCTTGACATATTCCAAAGATTGGGACAGCATACCCGGAAGCAGCTGTGTCTGAAAATAATCCATTCCTTTCTGAAACTGTAAAAGAATGGTATCCTTCAAAAACAGGCTGTCCATGTTCAAAAAATTTCCCACGGACTCGCAGATTTCATAAAGGATATACTCTATTTCCTCTTCTAATACATCCAATTGCTCTGTCCATTCCGGCAGACTTCCCACCAGCCATGAAAACAATATCCACACCAGCAAAATAACAACGGTTCCCGCAATCAACATTAAAATGACAGCCCCTATCTGCCTGTGTATATGCAGTTTATTTTTTAATTTCTGCAGTGTGGGTCCAAAAATAGTCACAAACAACATTGCCACTAATACCGGAGTCAGGAGCGGAGCAATAAACTGCAGAAAAAGATAAACTGCTCCTGTAATCAGAAGCAGCAATATCGGTTTATTATCCTTTATTTTTTCAACCATACCAACCCGCCTTTCTTAATTTAGTATGGTTGATTATCCCAAAATAATACGAAAATCCTTATGTTTCTTTTTGCATTGCCCGTCCCCATGCAATGAACAACATGGTAATACTTAAACTGCCCACACCCCAGGAATATTCAAACAACCCAAATACCACCGGAATCAAAATGTAAAACAATGCCGCTATATCCTCTGTGGAAGCCTGCTTTTTACTCCGTTTCCAACAAACAACCATTCCCCACACAACTAAAATGGCAAACAATATCATAACCGGAATTCCGAAATCCGTACCATACTGCAGGAAAATGTTGTGGGCATGGCCTATCCAATAATACCAGAATAATTGAAATCCCTGCTCTTCATAGGGATGTCCCCTCCAATTTAGGTGTGTGATATAATATTTATAGATAGTGGCTCTGACCAGAAAATCATCATATTCCTGCCCTACAGCAAGTACCGTAGTCTGCAGTCTGGGATCATCTTCCATCGGCTCTGCTTCCGCCGCATCCGCTTTGATGGCAAAGGGCGAATGTTCCAACAGACTCTGCACACCGCCTGCAACCCGTCCAAATGCCGCTTCCAACAACTCATCCACATCTATATACTTTTCCGAGTTCCATGGATCCCATGAATGCACCTTATCTTCACTCCACTCTCCCCAGAACCAGACGGGATGATGGAATACCGGAGGGAGATATCTGGTCGCCCCAAAGGCTATGGGAAACATTAAAACAGCACACAGTACCAGAACCATGCCATTTTTTACAAACTGTTTTTTCTGCGTAACCGCATTCAAAAGCCCCAAGAACACAAGTCCCAAAACAAACGCCGTAATCCACGCGATTCTTCCAATCGTCATAAAGAGAAAGGATAACACCACTCCTGCCAACAGCCAATAAAATACTTTCAACCACTTGGAAGCATGCTGCTTTGTAAGATAGAGGATTCTGGTAAATACTGCCACCAAAACTGCCAGATAGTACAAAGCGTTCAGATTACAGTTATTGTGAATGCCTTGATATCTCTCCACATCATAAGGTCGGAACACACAGCAAAATCCCTGAAATAAAATAAATGACAGCATAATGCCATCCAAACAGCCCTGCCATAAATCCCCCTGCTCTTCCTGTGTAAATCCGGTAAGGTAAAAACACCCAAACATAACCATATAGCAAAACGGCCAGATATAATGGCTTCTGGACACAATCATTAACACCATCATAACAGTCCAGACAATTAACATCCTTTTATTCAGCTTGGGATATTGCTTTTCCAATACCACTTGTATAAAAGTATGTATCAGAATCGAGCCCCATATTACTACATTGACCAAAATCGCAATCCTGTCATTGAGAAAAGGAAAACCAGCCATTCCCCGGAAAAACGCCACCATTCCCCCGGCTATACTCAAAATTCCCCACACTATATAAACCCATTTATGTTTTACAAAATCCGCCCACTTATAGTGGGAAAAAATAATGCATGCTAAAACGATGCCTGTGGCTTCCCGGAAGGTTTCAATCAGACCGTCCAGACCGGAAGCAGTCTTTGTCCTTTGATCAATAATGCAAAACATCAAAAAGCATAAGGTATAGAGCAGCCTTCGCCGGGAATACTTCCCGATTATTATGGTTTTCTTTTTTAAACTGTCATTCATTTAGTTTATCCTTCTTTTCCTAACCGTCCTATTGACTCATTTCTTGACGGTTGATATCGCCTTTTTATGATTATAACAAGATTATTATAGATTACAATACCAAAATATGCAATAAATTACATTGCACTTTCAGCCCTCCTTGGATACGGTATTTCTGTAACTCAAAACCACTTTTACAAAGGAGGATTACCACTTATGAACATCTCAACTATTTTGAGGGAGCTTCGCGATGAACGCGGCATTTACCAGAAGGAACTGGCTGCATATCTGAATGTCTCCATAGGCACCATCTCTAATTACGAAAAAGATGTACACCAGCCCGATTTGGACACTCTGATAAAACTTGCGGAATTTTACGGTGTAACCACGGACTTTCTTCTGGGACTCACCGGCTATCCCGGCCGCCCCCAAGCTTTATCACAACACATTACCGCTTCTTACTCCATGTCACGGTTTTTCCAATTGTTAAATCATTTAACCGACCGTGAGAAAGCTTTCCTTGCCAAGTTTCTGCGCTGTCTGGAAGCTGCAAACGGTCTTACCTTCAAAAAGCTGTAAAAATCAAAAGAACCAGAATCTAAGAGCTGCCGGAATGTTTCACACCGGCAGCCCTTTTCTTTCTGTCTATATTTCCTAAGAAAAGTTTCTCCCAAATCGGCAGCTATGCAGTCAACTTTAATTCCTTTAATTCAAGTAAAGTATGGTCTATCACATTTTGTTCAAACTTTGTTGCCTTAATCTGCTTAAATTTAGAAATAATATCCTGATCTGTTGCTGTTGCGGGCAATAAGGAATGCATAATATAATCCATAGTGGAAAGCGCTTCTAATTCCATAGGTTGTTTACCGCCAAAAACATTGAGGATATGTTCGGCAATCTTTCTCTCTTCAGCGCTTAAAATATCTTTTGTGCTGCTTTCTTTCCTAAGGCATCAGTCCCCGTGTAGCCTTCACACACCATTTTAAACAATACGGCAATTTTCTTTGTGTTCTCCATATCTACACCTCCATTTTGAAGTATCAATTTATATAAATGAAAAGGAAATGTCTCATCTTTTAAACCGCTTGCCGGCATCGCATAGATTTTTTAGGTCTTTGCATTCATCACTTTCGGAATAATATATAATTTCCACAGAACGAGCGGCATCCGTATTTAATATCACTATCCTTGTATTATCCTGCGAATAATCGCATACCTTTTGATCAGGCAGACTTTTTACGGTATATGCCGCAAGCACAATACGAGGAGCATTAGAATAACTTTCATAGTTGTGGAGCATCCCCTCATATATCTCCTCGTCATACACAACCCGCACCTTCATAGCATTCTTAACATCCATTAAGTCATCCCATATATAGGCATTATTTGTGTCATGGATACTCAGTTTATCCAAAATCCAATAAACTATTTTCTTTTGCCTTGACAAAAGCGCCAATAAATACCCAAGAAACAATGCCGATAATCCAATCAGCAGATTATCCACTTCCCGGGATATAGTAAAGGGTATCATCCTTGCTATTTCATAATATATAAAACCAACTACTAAGGAACTTGTTAATATATGTTCAATATTATCCGAATCCTTCTTCAGCGCCACAAAGCGATATGTTTTGATAAAGATGTACCCCACCACTATGTACACTGTAATTTGTGGCAAAACCTCCAATAACTCCTTCAACGCAATCTTCCCCTTATGATTTACTTTTTATCATCCGATTTTGTATTAGTTCCCTGTTGTTCTCCCGGCAATGTATGGGGCGGTCTTCTGCTGCGCCCCGGTTTTTCCCTTTTCCGAGAATGTTCCATATCCATTCCGCATAAACCACATTTTGCCACTCTCATCGCTTTAACTACATATATAGAACCCCTATGCACCACAATATCCGGCGATGCCTCT
Organism: Lachnoclostridium sp.; assembly: GCA_023664665.1. Taxonomy (GTDB): domain Bacteria; phylum Bacillota; class Clostridia; order Lachnospirales; family Lachnospiraceae; genus Acetatifactor. The sequence continues at coordinate 64,900 of JAMPEY010000002.1, read as the reverse complement.
TTCCTCTTGAGACGCCTCAAACCCTCGCTTTTAATTGATACGGGCATTGAGCCTGCCGCATTAGGAGTCTTGCTCTTATTCCTATGGTTATTTTTACTGTTGTTTGTACTGCTATGTGTACTTTTTGCTTTCCTCATAATTGATTTCCCCCACAATTATTTAATGTCTGCTCATTAATTGGTCAATTTCCCTATGCTACATTGAATGGATGTTTCAAAATCCACTATACAATACGAAAAGTCGGCATCCGGTGTTTCATTGTAAACCAGACTTCCAAAAGCTTTCCGAAGCATTTTAAGAAAGGGGCTTGCCAAACGAACCATCGCTCCAAGGCAATAACTCATATATATCTTTTTACCCATTTGCTTGCCCAAAAGCTTCACCATCTTATCGGTATTGACATATTCTTTGTTTTGCGGGACAAATATTCCTTCCTTTTCCCACTCAACGCATTGCCTGATAAACTCACATAAATTATCAATATATATCATGCTCCGTCGGTTATTAACGCGGGGAAATATCGGTGACAGCTTCACCAACCTTGCAAGTTTTTGAAAATTACCCTTACATCCCTTTCCGTAAACCATGGGCGGGCGTAGTATACAGACTTTAAAATTGTTGTCGGCTAACTTCGATAATCTTTTTTCAGCCTGCAGCTTAGACCGGGCATAATGAGCTTTCGGGTTAGGAATTGTCTCTTTGGTGAGTATCCCTGTATCTACGCCATATATACTGATAGAACTCAGAAAGATAAATTGCCTTACACCAGCCCTTTTTGCTTTTTGAGCAACTTCAACCGTTAAGTCCCTGTTAATATCATAATAGAGTCTTGCATTTTCTTTTGTTTCTTTTATGTGGGCTATTCCCGCAGTATGCACAACACAATCATACTGTGAAAAATCTTCTTCTTTCCACTTGTCCCCTCGGACACTCATTCCTTTCATACAATATTCTTCCCTGTCATATGTTTGCAAATATGCACAGAGCGATTTGCCGATATAACCCCCTGCGCCTGTCACTAATACTTTTTTCATCGCTTTTTAACCTTTGCATGCTTTCTTAGCAGCACACTCTCTTCCCTCACACATCTTTACCATATATATCTCTTGAATACACCTTATCTGCCACATTTTTCAAATTATCGTCCATGCGGTTTGCAATAATCACTGTAGACTTTGTAACAAATTCATCAAAGTTATTTACCACACTTGTTCCATTAAATAAATTTTCCTTCCATGTAGGCTCATAGATAATTACATTCACTCCTTGATTTTGAATATTTCTCATAACTCCCTGAATGGAAGATGCGCGATAATTGTCGGAATGTGCTTTCATCGTTAAGCGGTAAACACCTATTGTAATATCTTTGTTGTGCGGAAATCCGGCTTTTTGCAACACTTTTTCTGCAACAAAAGCTTTTCTGGTCTGATTAGAATTCACTACAGCTTTAATCACATCATTAGGGATATCCTGAAAATTAGCTAAAAGCTGTTTTGTATCTTTAGGCAGGCAATATCCACCATAGCCAAAAGACGGATTATTATAAAAATTACCAATACGAGGATCCAGACTCATTCCTTCTATAATTTGCTTTGCATTTAATCCCCTGGATTCTGCATAAGTATCCAATTCATTAAAAAAAGCCACTCTCATTGCTAAATAAGTGTTGGCAAAAAGCTTAATTGCCTCTGCCTCTGTAGGATCTGTAAACAAAACTTTGATATCTTTCTTAATAGCTCCTTGTGTTAACAATGCACTAAACTTTTGCGCTTGAACTGCTATCTCGACATCCTCCTGCGGATAACCCACCACAATCCTGCTGGGAAACAAATTATCATATAATGCCTTCCCCTCACGCAAAAATTCAGGAGAAAAAATTAAATTGGGGCACTGATATTTTTCTCTCATTAACATCGTAAAACCTACAGGAATCGTTGATTTAATAACAATCACAGCTCTGTCATTTACTTTGATGACCTGTTCTATAACCTGCTTCACTGAGGACACATCAAAATAATTGGTTTTTTCATCATAGTTGGTAGGTGTAGAAACAATAACAAAATCCGCTTCCCTGTATGCTGCCACTCCATCTAAAGTAGCCGTCAGATTTAAGTCTTTATTTGCTAAATACTCCTCAATTTCTTTATCTTCTATCGGTGATTGCCTTTTGTTAATCATATCCACCTTTTCAGGAATGATATCTACTGCGTATACTTTATTATGTTGAGCAAGCAGAATCGCATTTGACAATCCAACATACCCTGTTCCTGCAACAGCAATGGTATACTCTTTTTTCTCCATGGTTTCAATTCATCTCCATTCTTCAGCGTAGCTATAAAGCATACTGCCATTTTAAAATGTTTACTGAAACATTCCTTCCATATCAGTGCTCGCAAAATCTGTTAATGGTAGTTTCACGGGCATTCCTTCTTTTTGACTCTTATAAATTGCCAAAACTATTTCCAATGCATTCCTGCCTGCTTTAGCGTCTACATAGGGAGTACGATTATTTTGTATTGCATCCATCATATCCGCATACAAGCTTGTATGTCCATTACCATATACATTAGAAGTAGCTTCTTTTAATCCTTCTTTATTATCATCTTCTTGCTTTTTGTCTGCAAAATCCCAAATATCTATATTATTTGTCGAGGTTCCTCCCAATTTTACTGTGCCCGTTTCTCCAAATAAATAAAGAGTCTCTTCCAGATTCTGCGGATATACATTCGTAGTCCCTTCTATCGTTGCCACAGAGCCATCCTTAAATGTAATAACAGCTACCCCAACATCTTCTGCCTCTAAATAGTCATGTATTCTCTGTCTCGTCTGACCATATACGGATTCCACTTCATTTCCCATCAACCATCTGATTAAGTCAATTCCATGAATACACTGATTCATCAATGCGCCTCCATCAGAAGCCCAAAGACCTCTCCATGGCGCCTGTTCATAATATCCCTTATTTCGATTCCAGCGTACATGAATACTTCCATGGGACATTTTACCAAAGCGTCCTTCATCTATAGCATGCTTTACTTCCTGCACAGCAATATTAAACCTATTCTGATGACAGGCTGATACTTTAACATTTTTCTCTGCTGCCAATCTGACAATAGCTTCTGCATCTTCCATGTTCATAGCAATAGGTTTTTCAATAATACAGTTGATACCCTTTGCGATACAATACAAAGCGATCTCAGCATGGACTCCACTTTCTGTAGCAATAGCTACCAATTCCGGCTGGCATTCCTCCACCATTTGCTTATAATCAACATAATACCGAATATTTTTATCTTGCTCCAATCCATGCTTTACCAGAAGCTGCTCCATTTTTTCCGGCTTAATATCACACACTGCTACCAATTCCAAATGATTATTTATTACTGCTTTCATATGATTAGTAGCTATTCTTCCACATCCTATTAATGCGTATCTCATTTTTGCCTCCTTGTTTGTCCATATCAACATTTCTTCATTTTCTTATAAATTCTTATAGTTTTCTATTCGCTGAATTTCACGACAATTACATTATCAATTAACCTTACCGAACCCTCTGCAGGCCATTCCGGCATTTCTTGATACTCCTTTGTAAAAATAATGTTATCCTTATCTGTCTGTTCATACACTATTGCATAATTTCCCCCTATATGTTGATTAATCATGTATACATAAATAGGGTAATAATATGGTATAATACCATAACGCACTCCTGTCATATTGTTCAAGGGTCTCAAAAAGGATTGGTCTTGATATTCATCCTTTATTGCTCCCCCAACATACAAATATTTTGCACTATCTATATCTGGCAGTTGTTCTATTCGGTCTACTACCCTAGTAAATAAAGCAGTTGTTTTCTCATAACCATTATAAAAACCAAAATAGCTGATATTGGCTCCCACTATATAATTTCCTATATTCAGAAGCAGAATAAGCACCATCACTTCTTTCACAACCGCATATAGCTTGTTTTGTTCCATATTATCCAACCACATAACACCCAAAATCCAGATTAATGCCACACTCTGAACCATTAATCTGTGATACTCCGTATTCTCGCTCAAAAAGCTCATACAATAAACCACAACGGGTATAATTGCAAGGAACAAGCAACTCGAAAATACTTTAATATAACTTCTCTTTTTTATCAGTATAACCCATTTTACGCATATGGTTATGAAAAACAGAATCCAAAATGCTAGTACCATATAACCAATTGCACTATTTGCATATACATCATCTTTTATAAGCAGATAATACAAATTGGAATAACATTCCCCAATTTTGGAAAAGCACCAATTAACAGGATGCAGCAAGCTTGCTTCACCTATTCCTTGGTATGCATCCAATTTTCTTCCATGCAATCGAATCAGCAAACCAATGCCATAAATACCCCCCCTAGAAGACCACTATAGGTCATGTTAAAAACATAACGCCCGATTTTGCATTCTTTCTCTATTAATACTCTCTTTATCAGCCAAATGAGCAATAATAGCATTGTAAATGACAAATATGCTTGATATATGCCCATTCCAACTCCTAATAAAACACTGCCTCCAAGCCGCTTTTTCCAATTATCAGATACCATAGCCCATGCCGCAAATGCTGCTGTGAGCATAGCCAACATATAGGCATCTGCTGTATACATATAAGTAAATGTACAAACTACACTAGGATAAACTCCTATGATAATGCCCGCAACATAACAAAGAAAACTATTTCTAATATCCAGCATATGTATTACAATAACCGCAGTAATTGAAATATAAATTAACGACAATAAACCACATAACCACTGTGTATCAAAATAAGAGCTGATTCCTGCTGCATATGTCAGAGACCAGCGTCCTAACAAAATTACATCCTGTTTATCATAAAATGAAAAGAAACTATCATGGTTTGGTATGTATGTTAACAACCGGTACGCATGGGTCAAAAATACTGCCACAAATGTAACTGCAAATATCTTCTTGTCCCTTTTAGAAATCATTCCATACAACTTCTGTATTTGAAATACCATAATACTTCCCTCCTGTTTTTATAATATAAAATGTTTCTGGCAAATATCACAAACATATCTATCTTCTCTTTTTTGCAGCTTTTCTCCACACTCACAGACATATCCGGTTACCCTTCCGGGATTGCCCATTACCAAAGCATGGGAAGGCACATCTTTTGTAACCACGGTTCCTGCACCAATGAGCGCATATTCACCAATAGTATGTCCACAGACTACAGTAGCATTTGCGCCTATGCTGGCACCTTTCTTCACAATAGTCGGGCGAAATTCCGATTTCCTGCTAATAAAACTTCTCGGATTAATTACATTAGTAAACACCACATTAGGTCCCACAAATACATCATCTTCCAATTCAACACCTTTATACAGAGACACATTATTTTTAACCTTCACACCATTACCTATCTTAACACCTGTTTCTACAAATACATAGGCCCCAATATTGCATCCTTGCCCTATCTGTACCCCTTGCATGATACAACAAAACTGCCATATATGCGTCCCTGCTCCGATACATGCATCCGAATGCACATCTGCACTATCATGTCGGTAGTAATCCATCCTACTTCAGACCTCCCAACTATATTCTTTTGAATGCATTTACTGCAGAAATAACAGTGCTTATTTCCTCGAATGTCAACTCCGGAAACATCGGAATCGCAGCCGAATGCTCTGCTATATATTCTGCATTAGGCATATCTCCCTTCTGATATCCAAGAGATTCAAAAACCCTCTGTAAATGAAGCGGTACCGGAAAATATACCCCCGTTGCAATGTTACAATTTTCCATATAATCACGGAATCCGTCTCTGTCATCCACAGTTATCACATATACATAATAAATATGTTCTGTACCTTCTGCAACTTTAGGATGAATAATATTGGGATGCTTAATTTCTGTTCGATACCTCTCTGCAATCTCTCTCCGTCTTTCATTCCACTCATCCAGCCAAGGTAATTTTATCCGCAAAATAGCCGCCTGCACTTCGTCAAGCCGAGAATTATATCCTATAACATAATTGAAATACTTGGGTTGATGATTTCCAAAATTTTCATCTTTCAGAACAACTTCCGAGTGTGTTGAACCGTAGGTATATAATCCGTCCAAACCGCTTCCATGTACTCTGTAGGCCCGGCATTTTTTAGCTAAGTCCTCGCTGTCAGTAAGAATGATTCCTCCGTCACCGACCGCTCCTAAATTTTTAGTAGGAAAAAAGGATACACAGGCTATGTCCCCCCATGCGCCTGCCTTTCTTCCGCAATATACCGAGCCTGCTGCCTGCGCCACATCTTCTACCACATATAGGTTATACTTTTTAGCAATTTCACATATCTTTATCATATCAGCACATTGCCCATAAAGTTGAACCGGAATAATAGCCTTTGTTTTTGAGGTAATCTTCTCCTCTATAGCATCTGCATCCATCACATAAGTATCGGCTGTACAATCTGTAAACACTGGGGTTGCACCCACAGCCGCTATTGCCTCTGCAGTAGCAAAAAAAGTAAGTGCACAGGTAATAACCTCGTCGCCGTACCCAATTTCCAATGCCCGCAATGCAATCACCAGAGCATCCGTTCCATTGCCTACTCCAACACCATACCGGACACCTATATATTTTGAAAATTCCTCTTCAAAACTTTTTACATTATCTCCGCTAATATAATTACCGGATTCCAACACCTGTAAGACTGCTTTATCCAACTCGGGCTTCAGGCTTTTATACTGCCTTGATACATTCATTAAGGGTATTCTTTCCATAAGCCTCCTCCTTATATCTCTTTCACTATTTATTGTCTTTCTATTCTGGCTGCTAATATATGGTAATCCAAAACTTCTCTGGCTATTTTCATAGATGCATTACTCATTTTTTCAAGCAGCTCCGGATTTATCAATACTTTAGTAATTTCGTTATATATATCATCTTCGTTTTTTACCCACATAACATTGTCTTTACACAATTTAAGATGACTTTTGTGGGGATATATCATAACCGGGACACCGCAGCAAACCGCATTTTGCATAGTTATTGATTGTCCGCCGGGTTGAGCATAAATATCACATGCGCAAAGATAATGTCTCAAATCATCTGCATTCAGCCACCCCAACCACTTAATTCTTGTATCACTGTTAATATAATCCCACAATTTTTCATTTTCCGGTGGTATATTACCTGCAATAAACAGCAAAACATTATCTGATTGAACCTTGCTGAATCCTTTAATTAATACATCTGTCTCTTTACGTTGGTCTAATTTTCCAGAATGCATCACCACTAATGTTGATTCGTCAATTTGATGTTGTTTTCGAATATGCTCCCTCCACTTTCTCTTTTCTTCTTCCTCTACCACTTCTCCTCCCAACGGATAATATTCCATCAATTGTTCCGAAATCTTGTATTCTTGAATAAAAAAGTCTTTTGTCTCTTCCGTAATATAGAAAACCTTTTCTATATAAGAAATACATTTGTGAATAATAGTTCTATAAAATACTTCATGGAGTATTTTCTTTGAGAGCCAATTTTTTGCGCTGACATGGTAATCTGCATGGCTATCCACATAAAGTTTTACATTTGAGTGTTTCTTTCTATAATTCACCACATTCAGCAACTCATAGGCGCATCCGCCGTGAAACAATATAACATCCGGTTCAAATTCACTAATTAACTTATACACCCCTTTATAAGAACGAAATTTCCTCATCACCACATTAGGCAGAAACTTTTTATAAGGCACCCGTATAATAGGGATACCTTCCTCGGTTTGATATGATGACGGTTGAATATATGTTAAATGCCCCTTATCATCAAATGTTTCGGTAGACGCAATAATTTCTACATCGTGTCCGTGAAGCAGATTAAAGCGCGGTAATATATTTTCCTGATAACTATAACCATCAATATAAAAACTAGACAAACAGCAATGCAAAATTTTCATTTTCCTTCTCACCCTTTTACTGATATTACAGTATTTTTGTTTCTTTTTATATAATCCATAAACAAAATCGAAATTACAGATACCAGAATTCCTAAAATACTTCCTCTGATATATATTTGTACTTTACTCAATCTTCTGTCGGGCTTTTGCATAATCCTCTCATTAAAATCAGATTGGGAAGCAAACATTCCGGAATCAATATCTCCATATTGTATATTAATAGATTGTTCTACCAGAGAAGTTTTTAATGTTTGTTTAACCGATTCTATTTGTTGGGCAAATTCAACAGCGCTCAATGATTGAGACTCCCATATCATAATATTACTATCTTCAATCAAAGTAATCTCTATTTTGTCTTTTAATTTCAAATTTTTTTGCAATGCCTCATCAGCCAATAATGTATAAACGATATGTGCTGAATCCACATTTGACCATTCTACACCAGGTTTGCTTGTACAACTTACAAGGCAGAAAGATACACAAGGTGCTTGCTCCACATTTTCACCGGCATCAACCAAAACATACCGCTCGTAATTTTCCAAAGCCCTTTGATAGGAAGTTTTTTCACTATACATTGCCAAGCAAACAAAAAATATAATGCCTAAAATGACAATATAAAACTTCTTTAAAATAACGTGTAACAAATCTTTCACACTATACTCTATCATAATTTATTCCTTTCTATATTATCCTCGGCATAAATGGCCAGAAAAATAATAAATATAAATAGACCGGATGTTAATAATACTGTTGTGAGTGCTACATCGGCAAGCACTATTACATATAAGGTAACCATGGAGGCCAATATACAAAACGGTATTTTCCCTTCATAGTTACTAATATAGTCTATAATGTACGCCAAGGCAATAGCACATATAATTATCCCCAACGCTCCTAATTGCGCATATCCATCTCCTAAATATCCTGTGTTGGAACTTGAAAGACCTAATTCTCCTTTTTCCGCAAACCCATAAACCATTTGCCCCGATGTATACTTATACAGGTTTGTCATTCCCAGTAGTTTTCCTATCGTACCATCCGAAAAATATATGTGCGGATATTGTGAAAAAAAGTCATAAAAGAAAAATTTATTTGTTGCTGACAAAAACAAAAATCTGTATCCCACAAACGATATTCCTATTAATGTAATCGTGCTGATGTCTTTTTCAAACAAAAACATCGCCGTCAGCAACAATAAAAGTCCTGTCAGCCCAATATATAATAATTTTACCAAATGCTTTGATTTTGCTAAAATATATGCCACAAGCACGACCAGCATCGCCAAATAAATCATCTTATGGGCTAGTATCATATATAGACAAAGCTCTATCATTAAAAGAATACCTACCAATATATACTGATGTTTGTCCAAACAATATACTATATAAAAAGGAATGATTGTCAGCGTAAGCCATGTATTTATATAGGATAAAACCGTTGGATATTCAGCCAACGCTCTTATCTCATATAATTTGTCCAAATCAAAAGCTTCTAATCCCGAAAATCCACCATAAGTCCAAATCAATATTGCTATCAACGGAATTAAAAAACCAACCATTACATTTGTATGTGTACTTAAATTTTTCAACTTAGGGGGGAAATATTTCGTTTTCTTCTGTGTCAATATCAAACACTCAATAATTATTGCCACAGAGACTAACAAGATATATTTTGTGCTCCTGCTTAATGTAAAAGCATATAGTGTAAACATTGGCAAAATCAATAAAATAAACTGCAAGTGCATAAATAATGCCTTTATAGATTCTCCTTTGGGCATTAACCTCCAAATCAACATACATATTACCCAAGATAAAATATATTTACTTGCATTGGTATGAACCTCAAAGAACTCATTATACCCATAAATATTTGAAATTACTGTGACAAAGAAAAAGTCCATTACCACTTTTAATATAATTACACTTGCCAAAGCAACATTATCATTCCAATTATTTAATAAACCTGTGCCATATCGATACATTCCTTCAATTTTAGCTTTTTGTCTCCCGATTGTATCATATAGATTCTTTTTTACTTTTTTCAGCATTTGATTTTTCTCCTTGATATGCCCAACTGCCCAAATATCAATTTTGTCACATAACAGCTTCCATTTTTATAACGCTTTTGAAAGGAATTCATCAATATCATTGAATAAATCGCCATATTGCTGCAATTTTTCATCCTCCCAATTCCACCACTTTAGTTCCTTTAACTTTGCAATTTTTTGTTCATCAAAACGCATACGAACTATTTTAGCGGGCATTCCTGCCACAATTGCATAATCGGGAACATCCTTCGTTACTACACTCCCCATGCCAATGACCGCGCCATCTCCTATTTTAACGCCCGCCTTAATATATACACCCTTTCCTATCCATACATCATTTCCTATTACGGTAGGGATGCTTGCCTCATATTTGTGTCTGGCATATCTCTTTTTAATATTTCCTTTTCTTTCCATAAAAGCCGGTGAGGTGGATACCCAGTCAACAGGATGGCTGGCTAAACCAATAGAAATATTGTCTGCCAGAGAGCAAAAAGCTCCTATTGTACAATTAATAATGGTGTTATTGTAGCAACAATAAGAATGTCTTCCCATCACTACCTTAATAATGGTACTTCCGGCTCCTATTGCAGATGTTTTATCAATCTGACTGTCCATAATAGCCTTTCCATGCAGCCTGCGAACCAATCGATTCCAACAATATCCTAACGGATACATACAACTTCCTCCACTTCCAGCTTTCCCTATCTTTTCGCAATAGATTTAATTACTCTTCAAATCAAATATTCTCATCCAATGCTCCACAAGGATAAATTTACTCATCATATCCACATTGCCCCGCCCGCTTAAGTAGTCCTTGCGTATCTGCTGAATATTAAAATATTTCTCGCTGCGCGGTTTGTCCAATAAATCCATAACATATTCCTTAGGAATCTCCCAAAACCATCTGTCCGTAGGTGCCGGAAAGCCTAATTTATTTTTTCGCCAGATTACCTTATCCGGCAAAAGCCCTTTCATATATTTTCTAAGAGGAACTTTGGTAAATCCGTCTTCCAACTTTTCCCTGACATCTACGGATAAAACCTTTTCCACATACTCATAATCCAAAAAGGGCAATCTGGTTTCCACAGAAGATGCCATAGAATTCCTGTCTTCCATATGTAAAATATAAGGAAGTGTCCCATATAAATAATCCTCTAACTGTCTGCCCAGTCCATCTCGGGGAGTAAAAAACATATGCAGATTTTCCTTATTTACTGCCTTTTTCACAACCTTGTTCAGATATTTGTCCCGTCTGATACTAACTCCGAAATTCCGTACCATCGGCAAATTAAAGTACAACATATATAGCAATGCTAATTTCTTTGTTAAGCCGGAGGAAGCTGTAATTTTCTTAAATTCTTTATAAAAAGTAGAAAATTTTTCCTTTTTTAATGTATGCCACAGATAATTCGCATAATAAAAGTAATATCCTGTCAATCCTTCATCTCCGCCTTGCCCATCGAAAAACACGCTGCACTTGTTATCCGCCGCACCTTTAAACACTGCATAAGAAACCTCTAAGCCCAGATTGTTTAAGGGTTCATCCTGATGCCACACAATTTTTTCCAAATGCTCCAATACCGCTTTGATATCCGGCGTAATAGTATGCGCTTCACATTCACAGAATTCTGCTACCTGATTACAGAAATCCAACTCATTGATTTTTGCATCATCGGGAAATCCTATGGAAACAGTAGTTAATTTATCTGTGTTCTCCGACCGCCTCTTAAACTCATCACACACTATCCCCACAATACTGGAACTGTCCAAGCCTCCCGACAAACAACTGCCCAGCTTTACATCAGAACGCATCCGCAATTTAATGGCATTGCGCAAAGCGTCCCCTACCATCTTGCTATTGTCTTCGTGCGCACAGACGCTTACTCTCTGGGTTAAATCATAATATCTGTACCTTTTGATTTCTTGAATTTTCTTGTTCTCAAAATCAAATTTCACGGTCATATTACAGCCACCGCGCAAGGCAAAAATTTCCTGAAAAAAGGTTTCTTCCGAATATTCTCTAAACCCAAACTTTAAATAATGCGCCAGAATTTCTTCATTGATATTCTTTGGGACTGTACTATCACATAATATTTGCTTTATTTCAGAAGAAAATATCAATTTTTCTCCCTTTTGATAATAATAAAGCGGTTTCACTCCAAATCGGTCACGGCTTAAAAAAAGTGTTCCCCTTTTTAAATCATAAATCGCCAGAGCCCACATACCGTTAAATTTTTCAACACATTTTTCTCCCCAATAATCATATGCAGACAATATAACCTCGCTATCACAATTACTGATGAATGTATAACCCTTTCCCTTTAATTCCTCCCGTAATTCAATAAAGTTATAAATTTCTCCATTATATACCATTACCTTGTCGTGCTTTTCCATCGGCTGGTGCCCCAATACAGAAAGATCCAAAATGGATAGCCGCCTATGTCCTAAGCCCATAAAGTATCCTTGTTCCGGACAATCACCTAATAAATTCCCTGCTGCTGTTTCAACCGAATCTTTTCCCTTGGCAAATACCACCTCATTTTGTGTTAACAATGCAAAGCCTTCATCATCCGGTCCTCTATATGCAATAATATCCGTCATTTCTTCTAAAATCTGCTTGTCCACTCCCTTGCGCAGATCCAAATATCCGCTTATTCCACACATGTTTTTCTTCCTTTCCTATATGTGAACATATAAATTGCTACCATCAGGCATAAAGAAATTCCGTTTGCCAACATTCCCCCAAAACAAAATCCCATTAAGCCAAATTGTTTCTGTAATATAAAAGAGGCGGCAACATATACCACAAAACAGGTTCCGTAAATCAGTATCTGCCAATTTATATTACAAAATTTCAACACCATTGGAGCAATTACCATAGAAATGGCAGAAATAATCGCTGTCAATGTCGTAATCCATATATATTTCATAGATTGTTCAATCCATTGGGGATATAGTAATCCCAGCAGAGGCTTCGCCAATATCAGACAAACCGGATATGCCATGATTCCCGTAATAAATGTAATAACTAAAATCTGCCAAAATATTCGTTTACTCATATCCTTTTTCTTTGACAGTTGGCTCAGCAAAAAACTATTTAAAGGTGCCAGCGCCATAGAAATTGTCTTTCCAATCAGTGTTGCAACATAATATATGGTAACTTCTTCGCCTCCCAGCATGGGATATAACAACAGTCTGTCCACATATTGCAGCGCCCGGTTTAAAACCGCCGCAATGGTTAAAGCCCCGAACTTTTCTGCCGTTGACAAAAACGAAACCGTCTTAGCAAACATTGCTCCAGAAATACCATACTTCCTGACAATAAAAATCAAGCTAAATAAATTACCAATAATATAAATATACTGCCATTCTCCTCCAAGCCAATATATCCCATAGCCTAAAGCATAACCTAAAACACACAGCATATTACATAATAAAATCCCAAAATAATCTAAATCAATCCAAAATCGGACAATATAATATTCCTTGGCTAACACCAGAATTGACATAATAATTGTCAATAAATATATACTTGCTTCTCTTACATCATAATATTTCAAGATTCCTAATGTAATAAAACTAACAACAAAAGTACTGATTATAAATAAAATACCAAAGTCCCCAAAAATATTCTTTTCTCTATATTCCCTGTCAGAAATCATGTGAATATTATTGAGGGTATTGCCGATTCCCGCTGCAATCATCATAACAGAAGCCACAATAGCCAATACCAGACCATAGGCATCTCCGTCCATTTTCTGGGCAATTAAAGGCAGTATCAGCAACTGTAAAACTAATGTGGGCAGGGTAGTGCTTATAACATTATATATAAATTGTTTTATAACTGTTAATTTTTTAATCAAAGCACGCTCCTTCAAAAATACATCCCTTTTTATTTGACGGCATCACCAACATATGGTTTTACCGCCTCAATCCAATAGCTATATGCATTATCCGTTAAATGCAAACCGTCTTCCGTTAATTTAGAATCTAATTCACCATCCTTTATATAAAGGCTGTATAAATCAATCCAGATTGCTCCCATCTCTACAACTAATTTTTCCAATTCTTCATTTTGTTTCGCAATCATTTCATTACTAGCGTATTCATCTGCTCGTGTTTTTAAAATCGGAAGAATACTTTCCACATAGATAACAGCATCGGGTATCTCCTCCTGTAATTTTGTCAATAAGTCTCTATACTGGTTCACCGTCTCCGCCACTGTACGGTCATGTATACCGTTGATTCCACCCATTACAAAAATTTTTTCGGGCGTTACGCTTTTTACCATGACAACCCTGTCATGCATTCCTGTCAGGGTATCGCCTACCAATCCCATATTTAGTATTTTAACATTCGGAAACTTACTTTGAAAATTGTAATTACTCGTTAGGGAATCTCCAAAGAAAACTATATCTGCATCATAATCTGCAAAAGTCACAAAATTCTGCCATGAATATAAAGTCCAATCCATTGTCTGACTTTCTTCCGACTTTACATTTGAAGCGGCAGCGTCACCCCCCCGAGCATACATGACCAAACTACCACAAATGATTCCCGCCACAAATCCGCAGAGCATAAGACCTATCATTATGATTCCTTTTTTCCATTTTCCCTTTATATATTTATGACCCACGGTTTTCTCCCCATGCTATCTTCGCTGCCATGCTTTTCCCATCCCAAACAATATAACATCCGGCAGCGATTTTTCACACTTATCCTATAATACCTACAATAACATAATCCTAACACCCACCAAGTAAAAAAGCAAGCACTAATTACCCCTGGGTTTAGCCGCCGGTATTCAAATACAAAATGCAGCATAAAGAGGGACGGTCTTCTTTCCGTCCGTGAAGCCGAAGTTCTTTGTTGATAGTTTGATGGCATAGTCCGGTTTATAGGTTTCCATATAGACCTTTAAACTTTTGGCTTTGGTATTGTCGGCAGACTTAACCTCAATAGGTATCAGTTTGCCCTCACGCTGAATGACAAAATCAATCTCAGCCCCACGCTCGGACTCCCAATAATAGGTTCGGTAGCCGTTTATGGTAAGCTGCACATTGACATAGTTTTCCACCATTCCGCCCTTAAAGTCGTTCAATTCCTCCACCATATAAAGGACATCATTCGCTGCTAAATCCTTCTTGGCGGCAAGCAGGCCCAAATCCGAAACATAGATTTTGAAAGCATCAATATCACGATAGTTTTCGAGGGGTTTTTTAATCTGTTCCACCTTATACACCTGCGATACGATACCGGACAAGCAGAGCCACTCGATAGCATTTTCAAACTCGGAAGCCCGCCCGCCTTTCTTAATAAGCTTATACTGAAAACGCGTGTTCTTCTTAGAGAGCTGCACGGTAATATTGTCATAGGCAAGTCTTGTTTTTTTGATTTCATTCAAGCTATTGTACTTGCTCATATCATTCAGGTAGCTTGCCAGAATGGTATCCTGCGTATGGCGCACAAGAATATAATCCCTTGTTTTGGCAAATTGCATCACACACTCCGGCATACCGCCCACTACAAGGTACTGACGGTAAAGCTGCATTGCCGCATCATGCAGAGCAGACGGCAGGGGCGTGTCTGTCCGAAAGCTCTGTTTGATTTGCGCCACCAGAGCGTCCTCGCCCATTGCAAGCATAAATTCTTCCATATCCATAGGATAAAGCGTCTTCATATCCGCCTTGCCCACAGGGAAAGAAAACTTTGTCCTGTTTACCGCAACGCCGAGCAAACTGCCTGCCACAATGATATGATAATCGGGGGCGTCCTCACAAAAGTATTTCAGTGAAGTAAGCGCCCGTTCGCAAAGCTGCACTTCATCAAAGACAATCAGCGTTTTTTCCCGCACAATGGTCTGCCCTGCAATATGGGATAAAATCGGTATCAGATAGTCGGGACTGATATTCTCTCCAAAGGTTTCATTCAGCTTGGGATTGGTTTCAAAATTAAAATACGCCACATTTTCGTAATGTGTGCGCCCGAACTCCAGAATGGAATAGGTTTTGCCGACCTGCCTTGCCCCCTGCAGAATCAGGGGCTTACGATGCTCGTTTTCTTTCCACGCTTCTAAATAGTGCATGATTTTCCGATACATAAGCATCCTCCTTTAAAAGATGTCATCTATAGCATAGCAGATAATCGTGTTAAAATCAATGATATTTTCTCGGATTTTTACATTAAATCACACGAATAAACTAATCATCCTTCCATTGCATCCTGCGAACAATGAGAAAATAGCTTACCTCCGCAGCCCTTTCGGGTAATGGTTCTTCATCATGCCTCCCGCTAATTTTCCCCAGCCCAGACTATATCCGTCCACACAGATCAAATACCAGCCCTTCTCTCCCTCTGCGGGAAAAGTTTGTCCGTTTAAATATGCCAAAACATCTGTGCCGGAAGAATCCAGATTCCATACCCTCTGCACTTCGCTTTGCGCCAATGCCAGCGCCAGCGCATGGGAAGGTTCAAAACGGTTTTTCTTCAAGGTTCCCAGATGCAGCCCGGGGCGAATCACCTTAAGTCCTTTTAGGGAAGGCAGTCCCTCCGGCATCAGATACAGGTTATCGCCAAATTGCAGATATCTCGTCCCTGACAGACCTGAATCGGATGCCTGATGCCAGCAAAGACCCTCCCGCAAAATTTCCGCCACACCGCCCTTCATGCCATCTTTTAAATTGCTTTCCACAAAAGCGGCAAATTCCTCTAATTCTTTTGGGTATGTATACTTTCTTCCCTCTGCCACATCCGATTGCCCGCCGTCCAAGGAGACAGCGGCGCTCCTATGGGGCACTGAACCTTCCTTCCTAAACACAGCGGCAAAATGTCCTTCTCCCTTTATCTTGTGGGGCCACAATCGCTTCCTTTCCAAACATATAAATTCCGGATGCCTGCTCAAAAACCGTTCCACGCTCCCCTCGTCCTCTTCCCCGGCAAAAGTACAGGTAGAATACACCAACCTTCCCCCCGGACCAAGCATCCCTGCGGCGCAGTCCAAGATTTCATCCTGTCTGGCAGCGCATAATATCACATTTTCCGGGCTCCACTCCTTACAGGCTTCTTCATTTTTCCGAAACATTCCTTCCCCGGAGCAGGGCGCATCCACCAAAATTTTGTCAAAATATTCCGGAAAAAATTCTGTCAGACGCTTGGGATTTTCGTTGGTGACGCAGGCATTACAAACCCCCATGCGCTCAATATTTTCCGACAGGATTTTCACTCTTGCGGGATGAATTTCATTGCACACAAGAAGCCCCTGTCCCTTCATTGCCGCCGCAAGCTGAGTGCTTTTTCCTCCGGGAGCTGCGCACAAATCAAGAATCCTTTCCCCCGGATTCGCTTCTAACAGCGGCGCAGGCGCCATGGCGCTGGGTTCCTGTATATAATACAATCCGGCATGGTGATAGGGATGTTTGCCGGGCTGGTCTGTATTTTCATAATAAAAACCGTTTTCTTCCCATGGGACTTGCGCCAGATGAAAGAAAGCCTTTTGTCCCAGAATCTCTATCAGTTCCCCCATGCCCTTATTGCCCAAATTCCCTGCTTTCAATTTTAAGGGATTCCAGCGAAGCGCTTGAAAAGGCTCCTGCTTTAAGCTCTCCAAAAAATCCCCGTACTCCTCCCCCAGAGTTTCTTCCATTCGCTTTAAAAAAAGTTCCGGCAGCATATTCAACCTCTCTCCATAGCATTGTGAATGCCTGTTACCGCACCGGCAAACATCTCATACAGCGCCGCATTCGTCCTCTCATTAATACGCTGCACTTCCGATGCCTGAGAATTTGGCGGATTCGGAAATTCTCCGCAGATATCCACACCGATAATCCGATTTCTGCTTTTTATCCACCGCAAAATTTCTTCTAGTGCGCAAAGCTCCATTTCTCCCTGATCCCAATTGGTCCGGGCATATTCCTGTGACAGCACATCCTTATCAATAGAAAGATAAACCGGCAGACGCCCGGAAAGTGTATTCTGCCATCCCGGCTCATTTTGCGGCTCCCGACCCTCTCCCTCCCGCAGCTCCTCCCGACTGATGCAGACCAGCTTTTGTTTCTTATCCTGCTGTATATCTAGCGGTATCTCATTGATGGCGCTCCTACCCGGTCCTATCAGATACATCCTCTCCAAATGGGAGTCCTCTTCCATTACTTGTTTCGCCCATGCGCCACAGCTTAACAAATCCGGTATCATGGAAGGCTGCATATCATTGTGATTATCAAAAAACACCAACTGATAAGGCTCCTCTATCCGTTTTGTAAACAACCTTGTCACATAATGATAATTACCTGAGTCCAAAAAATGAATCCCGTTTATGGGATATGCCTGTAAACGCCTCTCCAGCTCTGCCTGCGCTTCCTTTGTGCAGTACATATCCGTACCTCCGATATCCGAACAGTCCAGATGATGAAGCCCGGGAAATTTCTCCATCCATTCCTTTGTATAAGTATGCGTAAAATCCAAAAGAATATCCGTTTGTTTCTGCATCACATACCCCCGTCATTTCCGTCCGCCGGAAAATACTGTCCGTTTTTTGTACCACCAAAAATATACCATTTTTTGTGATGCATTGCAATGCAAGGGGCTTCGATTTCTTTTAAGATTATTTTAAGGTTTCTCTGCTAAAATAAAAAAGAAGAGTGGTTGCTTTTTCCGAATTGTGTTTCCGGTTAAAATGAATTATAATTACAACAAATCAAAGAAAGGATTCCCTATGCGTTTACTTTTGGCAGAAGACGAACCGGAACTTTCCCGGGCTCTGGTTACGGTTTTAAAACATAATCATTATTCCGTAGATGCGGTATTTAATGGGCAGGACGCCCTTGACTATCTGGAAACGGGCATCTACGACGGAGCCATTCTGGATATTATGATGCCCAAAATGGATGGCATCACTGTGCTAAAAAAAGTGCGTTCTTCCGGCAACCATATTCCCATTCTGATGCTGACTGCCAAAGCGGAAATAGATGATAAAGTGCTGGGGCTCGACAGCGGCGCCGATGATTATCTGACCAAGCCCTTTTCTATGAAAGAGCTGCTGGCAAGAATCCGTTCCATGACACGAAGACAGTCCGACGCCTCTGACTGTGTCCTGCAATTCGGCAATATTTCTTTAAACCGCTCCACCTATCAGTTAAGCGGTCCGAGCAGCTCCCTGCGTCTGGGCGGCAAAGAATTTCAAATGATGGAAATGCTTATGGTCAATCCCGGACAAGTGATTTCCACAGATCAATTTATGGATAAAATCTGGGGTTTTGACAGCGATGCCGAAAACAATGTCGTATGGGTATATTTGTCCTATCTGCGCAAAAAGCTCTCCTCTCTCGGTGCGGATGTGGTCATTAAGGCTATCCGCGGAGTAGGGTATTCTTTAGAAAAGGAGTCCGGAAATTAACATGATCAAAACTCTTCGTCGCAAATTTATCGCTATTTCCATGTGCTCCATGGCTGTGGTGCTTTTCTTGTTAATCGGAGGCATCAATCTGGTAAATTATCATAATGTCAACCGTACCGCCGATGCCCGTCTGGATATTCTTACGGAAAACGGCGGATATTTTCCCAAAAAGCCTCTTCGGACACCGGAAGCTTTTCATCAAATGTCCAAAGAGGCGCCCTTCGATACGCGCTTTTTTACGGTAGTTTTGCATAGTGACGGCTCTGTGGCATCCGTAGACACCGGCAAAATAGCCGCCGTATCCACACAGGACGCCTGTGATTATGCTTCTTTTCTATGGCAAAAGCAGAGCAGGCAGGGATATTACGGGCATTATAAATATCGCGCTGTTTCTGTCTCCGGTACAGGCGGAGTGAGCAACACATTGTACATTTTTCTGGACTGCGAACGCGAATTAAATTCATTTAGGGCTTTTCTGGCTGCCAGCACTGCCGCAAGCCTGTTGGGAATTTTATCCGTATTTGTGCTGGTGGTATTTTTCTCTAAAATTCTGGTGAAACCTGTTGCTGAAAGCTATGAGAAACAAAAACGCTTCATCACGGATGCAAGTCATGAACTAAAAACCCCCCTTACCATTATTGACGCCAATGTGGAAGTTTTGGAGATGGAGCAGGGCGAAAATGAGTGGACTGCCAGCATACACAATCAAGTAAAAAGACTTTCCTCCTTAACCCAAAAGCTGGTATTTTTGTCCCGCATGAATGAAGAGAATTCCTCTCTCTTTACCATGCTGGATTTTTTCCTATCCGATGCCGTGTCGGAAACCGCACAACCTTTTCTGACTCTCGCCGAAACCGCAGGCAAGCAGCTTACATTGAAGATTGCTCCGGGAATTTCTTATTGCGGGGATGAGGCGGCGCTGCGCCAGCTTACTTCCCTGCTTCTTGACAACGCCCTAAAGTATGCTTCCGAAAACAGTGATATCCTCCTTACCTTAAAAGAATCCGGCAAAAATAAAATTCTGACGGTTCAAAATAAGGCGGAAGGAATTCCTGCCGGTAATCTGGATATTTTGTTTGACAGATTTTACCGCACGGATATTTCCCGCAATTCTTCCACCGGCGGCTTCGGAATCGGACTGTCTGTGGCAAAAGCCATCGTCACTGCCCATAAAGGAAAAATCTTTGCAAAAAGCGAGGACGGAGAGACAATTTTATTTACCGTCATTCTTTAAAGTTCTTTTAAGGTTTCCCTGCTATTCTTATAAAAAATGAAAAACAGGAGGATACCTATGAGCGAACAGATGACCTTTAAACGCTATGAAATCAAATATTTAATAACCAAGCCGCAAATGGCAGTCATTCAAAACGCCATATCAGAACATATGATTGCAGATTCCCACGGTCAAAATACTCTATGCAGTCTCTATTTTGACACTCCGGATTATCTTTTGGTACGGCGTTCTCTGGAGCATCCCGTTTATAAGGAAAAACTGCGTCTGCGCAGTTATGGAATTGCCGATAACAAAGATACCGTATTTGTAGAGTTAAAAAAGAAGTATCATTCTGTGGTATACAAACGCCGTGCCGCCATGAGCGCTGCTCAGGCATACGATTATCTCTTAAGGGGAAAGCCCGCCATGGACAGCCAGATTATCCGCGAAATTAATTATTTTTTACAGGTATATCCGGGGATTCGCCCTGCAGTGCTCCTTACTTATAAAAGAGATGCTTATTATGGAAAGGACGACCACGAGTTTCGTATTACCTTTGATGACCACCTTCTGTGGCGGGATTATGATTTAAATCTGGAGAGCGGTATTTACGGAGAGCCCCTTCTGGACCCAAACTATGTTTTGATGGAAGTAAAAGTGGCAGAGGCATTTCCCTTATGGTTTGTTCGGCTGCTCAGCGAAAATCATATTTATAAAACTCACTTTTCCAAATACGGCGCAGCTTATACCGCCATTTATCAAAATCAACAAAAAGGAGGCGTCTTCCGTTATGCTTAATACACTGTTTCGAGGAATTTTTGACACTAACACAATAAACACTATTAATATTTCACAATTTTTGCTCTGCATGGGCTCGTCCATTCTCATCGGTATTTTTCTGGCGCTGGCTTATCGGTTTAAAGCCCGTTCCACTCAGAGCTTTCTGGCAACTCTCGCCCTTCTGCCCGCCATCGTATGCGTGATTATCATGATGGTAAACGGCAATGTGGGGACAGGCGTCGCTGTTGCCGGCGCATTCAGTCTGGTCCGTTTCCGCTCCGCTCCCGGCACTGCCAGAGAAATCGGCGCTATCTTCCTTGCCATGGGCGCCGGTTTAATGACCGGCATGGGGTACTTAGGTTATGCGTTCTTATTCTCACTGATTCTTGGCGGGCTGATGGTTTTATTGAACTGCATAAACTTCGGACGCAGGAAGAGTACCTGCCTTGAAAAATCTCTTCATATCACCATTCCGGAAGATTTAAATTATGAAGATGTGTTTCAGGATTTGCTGGAAGAGTACACCTCCCGGCATGAAATGATATCCGTCAAAACCACCAATATGGGCAGTCTCTTCAAACTGCACTATCATGTCACCTTGAAAAATAATTCCGGAGAAAAAGAATTTCTGGACGCTCTCCGCTGCAGAAACGCTAATCTGGAAATCAGTCTCACAAGACAGGAGGATATGGTATATGAATTATAAAGTTCTTTGCGCGGTCATGCTGTCATCTTTATGCCTCATGGGCTGTGCCAATACGCTTCCTTCCCAAGATGTGGATGCACTAAAGGAAACCCTTGCAAATTCTTCCGCTGCGGTTTCTGCTGCCGCTTCTTCCTCAAATTTTACTGTGGTGGATACCGGATTTTTTGATGTTTCCGTTGCTTATTTAAATGCAGCGGAAATGTTTACAAACCGGGACAAAGAAATCGGATATGATGAAAGTTCGGCAACTCTGATTACCCTTGCCGACAACGCAATCTCCTGCAGCGACAAAAATGTGTCAATAAATGACAATGTTGTCACAATATCGGTAGAAGATACTTATCTGTTATCCGGCTCTTTAAGCGACGGAATGATTATCGTGGACGCCGCGGATACGGCTAAAATCCAACTGGTGCTTGACAGCGTGGATATTAACTGCAATTCCAGTGCCGCCATTTATGTAAAAAATGCCGATAAGGTCTTTATAACATTAGCTTCCGGCTCCGTAAACAACTTGAGCAGCAAACAGTTTCTCTCCATCGATGACAATAATATTGACGGGGCTATTTTTACAAAATCCGACCTGACCATAAACGGCAGCGGTTCCCTGACCGTCCAATCACCCAACGGTCACGGTATTGTCTCCAAGGATGATTTGAAAATTACCGGAGGCACTTACCATATTACAGCCTCCTCCAGCGCCCTTTCCGGAAAGGACAGCGTTCGCATTGCCGACGGTGTTTTCTCCCTTTATGCCGGAAAAGACGGGATTCACAGCGAAAATAACGATACTGCGGACAAGGGATTTATTTATATCGGGGGCGGTAATTTCACCATGGAATGCAGCTCCGACGGTTTGGATGCTTCCTCTACTCTTCAAATTGACGGCGGTAATTTTTCTCTTGTTGTAGAAGACGACGCCTTTCATGCGGAAGGTGATTTGATAGTAAATGACGGAAATGTCACAATTGAAAACTGCTATGAAGGGTTGGAGGGGTTGACGGTCACGGTAAACGGCGGAAACATTACTCTGAATGCCCAAGATGATGGCATCAATGCTGCAGGAGACTCCGCTTCCCGGAATTTGGGCGGTTTTCAGAAAACAGGGACGACTACACCCGGGGATTTCGGAAACAATGAAATGCCTTCCACACCTGAAGGGTTTGATGGTTTTGAAAAGAACGCGGAGCCTACCCCCAGAGATTTTAACACCGATGAAATGCCTTCCGCTCCCGAGGGATTTGACCGTTTTGAGAAGAAAGATGGATTTAACCGCAGAGATTTTGAGTCCGGCGAGATGCCTTCCGCTCCTGAGGGATTTGACCGTTTTGAAAGAGGACATGGCGGCGGCATGGAACCGGGCGGCAGTCCCTTTATGGCAGATAATAGCTGTCTCATCCTGATAAACGGCGGTATTCTCCATATTACTGCAGGCGGCGACGGCATTGATTCCAATGGTAATCTGGCAGTAACAGGCGGCGAAGTCTATGTCTCCGGGCCTTCGGATAACGCTAACAGCGCTTTGGATTCTGACGGAAGTTCGCTAATTACCGGCGGTGTGGTAGTGGCAGCAGGCTCCGTTGCCATGGCACAAAATTTCGGTGAAGATTCTACGCAGGGCTCCATGCTGGTAAGACTCTCCACAGCAGCATCTCCGGGAGATACCGTTATCCTCAAGGATTCCTCGGGAAAGGAACTTCTTTCCTATACTCCCGAAAAAACTTATGGCTGCGTAGTTTTAAGCTGTCCTGAAATCGTACAGGGAGAAACTTACACCCTAACGGCAGGCAGTCAGAGCCAAACCGTCAAAATGGACAGTCTGCTTTATGGCAATTATGGTAATTATGGCAGAATGCATTAAACGCAATAGGCAATAACCAGAATTTTTCCCCGTTTTGCAGCATATTCTGTACTAATGCAGCAGAACGGTGGTTATTGCCTTGAAGCGTAGGAATGTATTAAATGCCAGGCAGCTTGCGGCAGCCTGCATCTTATTTCTGCTTTTTTCCTGTTCTACCCTCTTTTTATTTGAGTACAGAAGCGATGAAAAAAGATTTTCTCATATCAGCACACAGCTCTTTTTGGACGAGATGAAGGGAAACACCTTAAATATGCACTATACCCTCGCCTGTCCCGAAAATTTCGGAATTTATTCTTATGAGCCGCATCTTCCCTGCTATAGTTCGGAAAGTACCTTATCCGCCCAAGCCGCCACAGAAAACATATTGGCTTCTTTAGAACGCATTGACACCGCTAAACTACCGTCCAAAGACAAATATGCCTATCAGTTGTTAAAGCGTTCCTTGGAACATTCTTTACAGATGAATTATTATTCTTATTACGACGAACCCCTTTCTCCTTCCTCCGGCATGCAGTCCCATCTTCCCATTTTGCTTGCGGAGTATACCTTCCGGGACAAACGGGATGTGGAAGATTATCTGGCGCTTCTAGACCAAAGCGATGAATATTTCGCCTCGCTTTTGGTTTATGAACAGGAAAAAGCCGCCGCAGGATTATTGATGGCTCCCTCCTCTTTGAAAAAAGTAATCAATCAATGTGACACCATTGTCACATCCGAGGAATTGGAACAGGAAACGCATTTTCTGCAGACTACCTTCATGGAACGCCTGCAGCTCCTTATGGACAGCGGCGGGATTACCGAGTCGGACGCCGAAGCTTATCGGGCACAGAACAACCGGCTTCTTCGAACCGTTTTACTGCCCACTTATGAAAATCTGGCGGATGGACTCTATGTGCTCATGGACGAAAATATTCCCTTAAGGGGACTTGCCGCAAAACCCCATGGTGCAGATTATTACTGTCTGCTGCTTGCTTCCGAGACCGGCTCCTATCGGGATATCGCGCAGATAAAAGAACTGTTATTACGGCAATTTTCCAGAGAATACGAGGCTGTCCGCAAGCTGGTTTCAGAACAGTCCGTTATGGAAAAAGAACAGTCTCCGTCCATAGTTTCCGTTTTCCCTTATCAAAGCGCAGATGTAATGTTGGCAGATCTGCAAAACAGGATGGCAAAGGATTTTCCGGGGACGGACAAAGTAGAGGTAACTTTAAAGACTGTTTCTCCAAATCTGGAAGAGTATTGTGCTCCCGCTTTTTATCTGACTACACCCGTTGACGATACGAATAAAAATACCATCTACATTAACCGGCGCAATTCTCCCGATGAGCTTGAGCTATATACTACGCTTGCCCACGAAGGTTATCCGGGACATCTGTATCAAACGGTATATCACAACAAAAGTCTTATGTCCGGAAATGACAATATTGTCAGACAGCTCCTTTCTTATGGAGGTTATCTGGAGGGCTGGGCGCTGTATGTAGAATTTATCGCCTATGATTATGCCGCTGATATCTACAGGGAACAAGGGCTGACAAAAGAAGCCGTTCTGGCAAGTCTGGAATCCCACAGCCGCAGTTTACAGTTATGCCTGTATTCCTTGTTGGATATTATGATTCATTATGAAAATGCTTCTTATAATCAGGTATCTGAAATTCTGGGCAAATTCGGCATTTCCGATTCCGCCTCCGTAAAAGCAATCTATTCTTATATTACAGAGGAGCCCTGCAATTATTTAAAATATTATCTGGGATATCTGGAACTTTTAGAATTAAAAGAGTCCGCCAAGAGTCTTTGGGGAGAAGATTACAGCGATTATCGTTTTCATACCTTTTACCTGGAATGCGGTCCCTCGGATTTTACTTCCTTGCAGGAACGCCTTTCGGAAACCGCAAATTTGGTTGACAAAACCCTCTCCCGGTCCTATACTTTTTATGGGTTAAACAGACTGCTGACTACCGCCTGACAGGAAATGCCTAAAAACATGGTATTTTTACACTTCGATTTGTATCTGCGTAATACATAAAAACACACACAGGTTCGTAGGTTACAGAAAGGCACGGATATCACAATGGAACAACTGCTTTTCAGTTTAAACGCCACCATTCCGGTTTTTCTGGTAATGGTTATCGGTTATATCTTAAAAGAAATACATATGATGGATGAGTCCTTTGTCAAAACGCTTAATGCTTTTAATTATAAGGTCACTCTTCCTGTTTTACTGTTTCGGGACATTGCAGAATCCGATTTCTACAGTGTATGGGACACCCGATATGTGCTGTACTGCTTTCTGGTAACGCTGACCACCATTGTCCTTATCTGGGTAACAGCGGGGCTCGTCTATCGTGACAAAGCACATCTGGGCGAGTTTATTCAAGCCTCTTACCGAAGCAGCGCCGCCGTGCTGGGCATTGCGTTTATCCAAAATATTTATGGAACTTCCGGCATGGCGCCCTTAATGATTATCGGCACCGTGCCTTTGTACAATGTAGCCGCCGTGCTTGTCCTGTCCTTTACCGGGCCGAATGCAACAGGTTTGAACAAGGATGCTTTAAAAAAGTCCATCCTAAATATTTTGAAGAATCCGATTATTCTGGGCATTGCCCTCGGCATGGCGGTTTCCGCCTGCCACATCACTTTTCCCGTGATTATCCAAAAGACGGTGGGTAGTATCTCAAGCCTTGCCACCCCCTTGGCGCTCCTTGGCCTGGGTGCAGGCTTTGAAGGCAGAAAGGCATTAAAGCAGATAAAACCGACGATTGCCGCCACAGTCTTAAAACTTATTGTGCTGCCTGCCGTATTTCTTCCTCTGGCAGTTCATATGGGATTTGTCACGGAAAAACTGGTTGCGATTTTGATTATGCTTGGTTCTCCCACTACCGTGAGCTGTTATATCATGGCAAAAAACATGGGGCATGAGGGCACTTTAACTTCCAGCGTAGTGGTGGCTACTACTTTCTTAAGCTCCGTTACTTTAACGGCTTATTTGTTCCTTTTGCGCAGTATGGGGCTGATATAAAATATCACATCATCCCCGCCGCCAGCGCCACACTCGCAATAGTCCCCGCCAAAGTAGCGAGCAGTGCCCCTGCCAGGGTATACCTTGTCTTGGTGACTTTTGCCGCCAGAAAATATACGCTCATGGTATAAAAAATCGTCTCCGTGCAGCTCATCAGGATGGAAGTAATCATGCCCGCATAGGAATCCGGACCATTGTTCTTGAAAATATCGAGCACCAATCCTGTCGCCGCCGAAGACGAAAACATTTTTACGATTAATAAAGGAATTAATTGGGCAGGCAGCTTGACCGCTTCCGCTAAGGGAGACAACACCGTACCCAATAATTCAAAGAAGCCGGATGCCCTCAAAACGCCTACCGCCATCATCAGACCCACCAGAGTAGGAATGATATCCACCACAATCCTCAGACCATCCTTTGCTCCCTTTAAAAACACTTCATAAACCTTAATCCGGGAAACCAGACCATAGCCCACCACAAAGAAAATCACTGCGGGAATAATAATATCTGACACATGTGTCAATACTTGCATAAATGGATACTCCGCTGCTATCTGTCCTTACAATTTATGCAGTTTTTCCCGCAAATAGTAATAAAAAATACTGCTCTTCACACTATTCCGCCGGAGTTTCCCTTTCTACCAATGCCTCTATCTTGTCTTTGGCATTTCTGAAAACGCTAATCAGCTTGGGGTTAAAAACGCCGCATTCCCCCGTTGTAATCATCTGATATGCCTGTTCCTTGGAATAAGCTTTCTTATTAATATTCTCACTCACCAAAGTATCATAAAGATCTGCCAAGGATACCAATTGCGCAGATAAAGGAATGGCATCCCCCACCAACCCGTCCGGATATCCGTTTCCGTCATAACGCTCATGGTGATATCTGCAGATTTCCATACAGGTTTCTGCATACGCCTGATCCCAGGCTCCCTGAATACTTTTTATAATCTCACAGCCTTTGGTGGTATGGGACTTTTCCAATTCCAGCTCTTCGTCTGTCTTTTTAGTAGGCTTACGCAAAATCGTATCAGGAATCGTTATCTTTCCAATATCATGTAAGATACTCGCCAGCGTAATCTCTTCAACCCTTTGAGGTGTCAGTTCATACTCCGGATAGGATGTTCTGGTTTCTTCCGCCAGAATACGGGTAATTTCTTTGACCCGTTTTGTATGACTGACATTATTCAGATTGCGATATTCCACCACAGAACCCAGAATCTCGATGACCGCCTGCTTGCTTTGTTTCAGTTCCTCCGCCTGCTGTTTTAACAGCTTATACTGCCGTTCCATGGTCTTATTCTTCTGCCGCATGCTTTCCTCAAGCTGCGCCTGTTGAATAAACGCATTGGCGGAATTACTTACCCTGTGCCTGACTAACCCTTCCTCGAAAGGTTTATTGAGAAAATCCACTGCACCCAATTCAAAGCATTTATTCTGCATTGCCGCGGAACCCGCTCCGTCAATGATCAGCACAGGCACTTTTTCAATCCATTTCTTTTCATTCATGATTTCCAAAACCTTAAATCCGTCCATTTTGGGTATCATGAGCTTTAAGAGGATGACAGCCAGCTCATCCAGATGTTCCTCTATCATCTGCACTGCCAGCTCTCCGTTATTTGCCTCCAAAGTCTGATAATCTTCCATCAGCATCTGCATAAAAGACAGGCGCTCTGCTTCCACTCCGTCTACAATCAATACTTTATCCCGCATAATTGAATGTCCTTTCCGGATACTGCTCTCATCCTATCAGTTTCTATAAACCGCAACCATCTCGTTAGGTGACTTGCGAATAGTAACATTCATCATATATCCCGAGCTCCAGCGTTTGCCGTTAAGCTCTACTTCAACTCCCTCGTACAACCTTCCCCTGATTACGATTTTAGCAGTATCAATCAGTTTCAGTTCCTCTTCCATCGCCGCTTTTTCCCCGAAAAGGTCTTCTCGCTGTTTGTTCTCGGTAAAAATAGCCTTCTCCAGCTTGCCATAAATTTCCAATGTGCTGCACAGCTCCGGCGGATATTTCTTTTCAAGCTCCGCCTTGGCGTTCTCTAAAACATTAAGCTCTTCGCCGTTTTTCCGGAGTCTGTCTTTGATATTCTTGTACTGCCGCAGAAGTTCTTCGTTGATTCCCGCCTTTAACAGAGTCTTCACTCCCGCACGGTTACCGGCATTTTGAACGGTAATGCCTTTCGTGGAACATGCCGTTCCGCCTACCAGCGAACCGTTATAACCGGAAATCTCAATCGTTTCTCCCGCATTCAGATTACAGTTTAAGCAATAGTTAACTTCTATATTGCCCTTTGCATCTACGCTGACGCCTTCCAAAAACTTGCCTTTTACATCTTTTCCGGCCTTAATGCTTCCATAGCCGGAGGCATTCATGCCCTGTCTCAGAACGACATTGCCGCCGCTCTCAATAATGGCAGATTCCACAAATCCGTCAATCATCACATCGCCCACCGCCTGAATTTTGGCACGGCTGCTGACATTTCCTTTTACATAGACACTGCCGTTGAACACAACATTTCCGGTAGCCATACTGACTTCGTCCACCACCAGAATATTGGAAACCTGTAATTTATTCTCCTTCTGCTCTACATATCCGTCCACGGAAGCAATATAGGTGCGCTTATCCGGCTGTAGTTGAAAACCGGAACCTATTAAAACTCCCTGTTCGTTTCCTTTCATGGCGGGAAGAACATCGCCCTTCACATTGTAGCCGTTGCTTCCCTCCTCTGCAGGATGGTAATATGCCAATTTATCACCCTGTTTGACGGTTTCAAACCATTCGATATCCTGATAATCCACAGAGCCGTCTTCCAAAACCTTAGGCTTTCTGCTTACATCGGTTTTAAAGAAAAACTCATAATATCCATCCTTACCGGAACGGGGCGCCTGACCGCAGGCCACCAGAACGCTGCGTTCTTTATAGATTCCTTTCACCGCTTTGGTAATCTCTCTGCGGAGAATGCCCTTTCTTACCTTATTGCTCCACAGGGCGCTCAAAACATCCTCCTCCGTAAAGTCTCTGTTCTTATCCCGAATCATAAGATAAACTTCCATCTCATCGGGCGTAATCACAATACGGAATGCGTCTTCTTCCTTGGCAACCTCTTCCAGCATCGCCTTAATATTGGTGTTTGCCACCTGTAGATTGCGCTCTGTATCATTCAATTCCTTCTGCAGCGCAAGGCGTTTTTCCCTCATGTCCGTAACGGAATAACGCAACGGGAGATAACTCTCCACGGGAATGCGGTTTTCCAGACCAAGGCGGATTTCTCTCATCTGCCGCCATGTATACAGAGGATTCTGATACAGCGTCGTATTCAGCCGCTTTTCCAAGCCAAGGCGGATTTCTCTCATCTGCCGCCATGTATAACAGGTTTTGGCATAGGCGGGAACATCTACTCCACTCTCCATCCCGATGCGGATTTCTTCTAACGCTGCCGCTCTATACTCTATCTGCAGGAAAGGCTCCATATCCTGCCCATGCTGGTACGCTATGCGAATCTGCTCCAACTGCGCAAAATCATAACCCTGCTCTATGTAAGGCATAATCTCAAAGCCCGCAAGTTTGGCCTTGAGGATTTCCCTGATAATGCCCGCTTCCATATCCAAATAAGGCAAAAGATCTATCTTTTGTTCCAGACCTTTGCGCAATTGACGCATTTTGTCATAAGGAATATCCACAGACGCATAGGAACTTACATCCACCTCTCTCTCCAGACCCTTGCGAATTTCCATCATCTGAAGCCAGTCATACTCCGGTGTGGCATAAACGGATACATCCACTCCGTTCTCCATTCCAATCCGTATTTGGCGCATCTGAATAGAAGAGAAGTCCAATCTGGCATAAACCGTCACATTTACCTTTGATGTAAGACCCTCTTTGATTTCCTGTATTTGATCAGGTGTAAAATCCTGAAGTTTTAATTCTCCTGAAGTTTTGGTTTCCGTATTCATGAACATGTCCTTCCTTACTTGGTAAATAGGGATTAATTGCTCTGAATGTAATAATTATATCACGCCTGCTTCCATATCTCAAGTCCTAAATATCTGAGTTGCCCAAGCCTTTTATTTCCGCGAGCAACGAGCCAAGTGACTGCTTGCGGCGGAGTTTTTGACTTTACAGAAAACGATTGCAGCCACGGTGCTGATGAAGGTTGCCAGAATTGCCGGGGCAATGATCACCGCCGGATTTGCACTGCCGTATTGACTGCGGTAGGCAATCATATTGACAGGAATTAGCTGCAGGGAAGAAATATTCAGTATCAGGAAATTACACATTTCATTGCTGGCGCGCCGCACAGTACCACCCTTGGAAGCATACTCCGGATTTCCTCTTTCCTCCTCCAGTTTCGCCAGCTCCTCCATGGCTTTTAACCCAGCCGGAGTACATGCCCAGCCAAGTCCCAGCACATTAGCAATTATGTTTGTGGCAATATATTCTTTCGCCGGATGCCCCTCCGGAATCCGGGGAAACATAAATTTTAAAAACGGATTGATTGCATTAGTCATCTTAAAAATCAGTCCCGCTTCCTTTGCAATTTCCATGAGTCCCATCCACAGAGCCACTACTCCCGCCATGGTAATGCACAGCGAAATTGCCTCGCCCGCACTGTCAAGCGCCGCATTGGTCACCGCACTCATATTGCCGGTATACGCCGCATAAATAACCCCCAACAATATCATAAACGCCCATATGTAATTTAACAAGTCCCGCTCCTATATCTGCACGGTTTATCCATGCTGTCCCGAATTTACCAAAAACGCAGATATCATTTTGCTTTCTATCAATATATGCCGATTTTTTCAGTACGATTACTGCCCGCAAAAAAGCGCCTCTCCGTTTCGGAAAGGCGCTCCATACTCCTACAGGGTTCCCTGAGTGAACAAACTTTTTACATGATTTACCTCTTCCTCTGTCGCCTTGCTTGCAGGCACATAATAGGATTTTGACCGGGCAATCTGGTACAGCTCTTCCTGTGACTGTTCACAGGCATTGCGAAACTGCTTTAATGTCTGCTTTAACTCCTTATTTTCTGATTGGGCAATCATGCCCGCATAACGGGTCAGCTCGCTGTTAATGCTCGCCAGTGTATCTGCTACCATTGTTTTTTCCTGCATTTCATTTACCTCTCATTCCGGAATCTAGTTTAAAAACTGCATCAACTGTTGCTTGTTGTCCATTGCGGATTTGGCGCCCTTCTCAAAAAACTGCTTGATTTGGGGGTCATTCGCCTCTTGGGCATACTCCTGCATCTTACAATGCGTGGTGTCGAATCCTCCGATTAAGTGGCGCAGGTTCTGTAAGTCAAGTTCAGAAATATTACTCATATTGTTACCTCCTAAAATATTTTACGAGGTTATTATTGACTTACAGCCATCATTATATGCATCATTTTTTCTAAATGAAAATCTTCGGTCTTTCCCCTCTAGTTCTGGTGGCGGACTACTCCATATTCATCATCCAATCGGAAATAAGGACATTCCTTCTGTCTGCCCGTGAGAAAACGGTACATCTCATCCTCATCCAGATTGATCATGCAAATATAGCATTCGTCCTCTTCATCGTATACATAGTTGACACACATGTCACAATTACTTGCCGCCATTGGCTTTTTCATTTTGTCTCCTCCAACTTTTGGTAAATCTCCCTCTTTCCTACTCCCCTGTCCTTCGCTACGCGTTTCATTGCCTCCTTATGTTCAAACCCTCTGCTCTCATAATATTCCATATGCTCCTCAATGCTCATGCTTTCCCAGGAAGCAATTTCCTCTTTTCTTTTTGCAAGCCGGCTCTTTCCTTCCAGCACCAAAACATATTCACCCTTGGGTTCTTCGCTCTCATAATAGTGCAGTGCCTCTTCCAGCGTTGTGGGCGTCACGGTTTCAAATTTTTTGGTCAGCTCCCTGCACAAGGTTATCCGCCGCTCCCCCAACACTTCATACAATTCCCGCAAAGTTCTCGCCAGACGGTGCGGCGCTTCATAGAGAATGATAGTGCGGCTTTCCTCTGCCAGCTCTCGCAGTATCTCCGCCTTTTCTTTCTTATCACCGGGAAGAAAACCTTCAAAACAAAACCGTCTGGTACTTAGACCCGACAGAGTTAACGCCGTAATGCAGGCAGCCGCTCCGGGCAAGGATGTGACAGGTATGTCGTTTTCATGGCACATAGCGACCAATACTTCACCGGGGTCTGAAATGGCTGGAGTTCCGGCATCCGTAACCAGCGCGATATTCTGCCCGGCGAGGAGCTGCGCCGTCAACTGCTTTGCCTTATCCACTTTATTGTATTCGTGATAACTGGTCATGGGCGTATGGATATCAAAATGATTCAGAAGTTTGATGCTGTTTCTGGTGTCTTCCGCGGCAATCAAGTCCACAGCCCGCAAAGTCTCGATAACTCTGGGAGTCATGTCGCCCAGATTCCCAATGGGAGTTGCGCATAAAAATAAAGTTCCCGCCATATAACCTCCTTTAAGCTTAATAACCATATATCTCATAAATCTCCTGCATATAGACTCCCGGCGACTGATAAACAATAAGGGGTTTTTCCACCGTCATCCGGGGTTTTCCGCCTCTTATTGCCTCCAAAAGCACCATATTAGGCTCCTGATTTACATAAGGATATACCAACTGCATTCTTTTAGGCTCCAGTTTGTATTGTGACAATATTGTCATAATTTCCGCCAGACGAAAAGGTCTGTGAACCAAGAAAAAGCGTCCTCCCGGTTTTAAAAGTTTTGCCGTCTCCCTGACCACATCTTCTAAGGTACAGAGAATCTCATGCCGGGCAATTGCCTTAGGTTCCTCCGGATTGGTCAGTCCATGCTTGTCAATCATATAAGGCGGATTACAGGTAATGCAGTCAAAAGAAGCAGCCTTAAAAAGACTGCCTGCTTCCTTGATGTCCCCGGTAAAGATTTGGATTTTATCCGACAATCCGTTAAGCGCTACGCTTCTCTTTGCCATATCTGCGCTTTCTTCTTGAATTTCCAGACCTGTCAACCGCGCGCACCCGGTCTTGGCTTCCAACAGAAGCGGGATAATTCCGGTACCCGTACCTAAATCCAAAAGGATATCTCCCTTCTTAACATGGGGCGCGGCAAAACCTGACAACAGCACCGCGTCCATGCCAAAACAAAATTTATCGGGGTTTTGTATGATTCGATAGCCGTTTCTCTGCAATTCATCTAAACGCTCGTTTTCTTTCAGATTAATTGTCATCCAGCTTCGATTTCCTTTCGTTCTTTTCGTCCTTTTCCAGACGCTCCAATTCTTTCATTTCCTCTTTGGAAAGGTCCACCTTATTCTTTCTGCCGTGCTTTCTCTTAAAGCTCAGTCTGCCTACCTCGTACTCCTTGATTTCCCTTTCATCATTGACTTCAACCACAACCTTTACCAACTGGCGCAGCACATTAACACTTTGCACCTCTCCCTTAAATCCGTCATCCGTAGTCACATAATCGCCGATATTGGGCAGCCTTCGGTTTAATTCCTCATAGGTTTCCTCTTCGTTTTTCAGGCAGCACATCAATCTGCCGCATACACCGGAAATCTTCGTGGGATTCAGAGAAAGGTTCTGCTCCTTCGCCATTTTGATAGATACGGGAATAAAATCCGACAGATAACTGTGGCAGCACAGCGGGCGTCCGCAGATACCGATGCCTCCCATAATCTTCGTCTCATCCCTGACGCCTATCTGACGCAGCTCTATTCGGGTCTTGAAAACGCTTGCCAGATCTTTCACCAGCTCACGAAAATCTATTCTGCCGTCAGCAGTAAAATAAAACAATACTTTATTGTTGTCAAATGTGTATTCCGCGTCAATCAGCTTCATTTCCAGACCATGCTTCTTAATCTTTTCCAGACAGATTTGATACGCTTCCTTCTCCTTCTCCCGGTTATGGGCAGCCTGTTCCCTGTCCCGATCATTCGCCACACGGATAACCGGCTTCAAGGGCTGCACCACCTTTTCATCTTCCACTTCCTTAGCTCCCGACACCACCGTTCCGAATTCGATGCCTCTTGCGGTCTCCACAATGACATTGTCCCCCCGCTTTATCTCATAATTCTTGGGGTCAAAAAAATAAATTTTGCCCGCAGTCCGAAATCTTACTCCTATTACTTTTATCATCTATCTACCTCACTTGTCTTTCTCAAAACACTACAAAATTTCGCAATATATAACACACATTTATCATTGTACCATATATCCGCCTGTCTGCAAAGGAAAGTTTTTCCATGCTGTTTCACCGCATGCGCCTTACCCGTTTTCCTTGATGGTAAGCAGAAGCAGCTCCATGGTCAACTCAAAACTTACATTGGCGTCCAATCTGCGCTTTGCCTTGTCCAAAGCCTCAATAATCTCCTCGATTCCCTCATAACTGCTGCGATGAGCCACTTTTCGGATGGTTGTAATCTCCTCCCTGAAAATCATATGATTCACATCTCTGGTTGCCTTAAACAACAACACATCACGATACCAGATAGCAATAATATCCAGATAGTCCCCTATCTCCAGCTTATATTCGGTAATTTTCTTGATAGCTCCCACAATTTCATGCAATTCCATATCCTGAATATATTTCAATAAGGAAATGGCTTCCGTTTTCACATTGTCAAAATCCTCACTTGCCGCCAAAAGCTTTGCCTTTCCCAGATTTCCTC
The DNA here is from genome assembly GCA_023664665.1 of Lachnoclostridium sp. Taxonomy (GTDB): domain Bacteria; phylum Bacillota; class Clostridia; order Lachnospirales; family Lachnospiraceae; genus Acetatifactor. Next base: position 29,258 of record JAMPEY010000002.1, on the reverse strand, counting down.
TGGCAAACGCCACACAGACCTCCGCCTTATAATCCGGCACCTGCATATTTTCCATCAGATATTTTTTAATCAGGTCGTCCGCCACCGGCTTCATGTTCAACACGACGCAGCGGCTTAAAATAGTGGGCAGAAGAATGTCCAGATTCGTAGTAAGCAGCAATATCACAACATACTCCGGCGGTTCCTCCAAAGTCTTTAAAATGGCATTCTGAGCCTGAACCGTCATTTTTTCCGCCTCGTTTATCAGATAAATTTTGTAGGGGCTGCTGTAGGGCTTGATGACCACATTATTATTCACCTGCGCCCGAATATCCTCCACGCTGATGGTTCCGGGTTTCTCATGGACAACCCTGATGATATCCGGATGATTGGCAGACAATGCCTGCTTGCAGGAATGACATTGCTGACAGGGATTGTCCCCGCCGTTTTCACACTGCAGCGCCATGGAAAATACCTTCGCGATAAACTCCTTACCGGAAGATTTTTCTCCGTTTATAATATATGCATGAGAAATTTTCTTGGTATGTATGGCATTCTGCAAATGCTCTTTAATCTGCTCCTGTCCGATAATATCCTTAAAATCAGCCATCCGCCCACCTCCTTTGTACATTAGGTAAAGATATCCAAAAGCAATCCCCTGATTTCCCCTATTTTACTCAGAATCGCCAGATTATCCTTCTCATCCTTCATTAATTCCTGCGCAAGCTGATCCAAATTTTCATCCACTAAACGGATAATGCCATACACCCTGTGTCTTCCCCGCCTGTCCAAAAAATTCTCTCTGGAAAAAGCATGGGAATGGGTGACTACTTCATTCAGGAAAGTTTTCACCAGACCCCGGTAATGTTTCATGTCTTTTACATCCCGGCGCTTTGCAAGCTTCTCTCCTTCGTGGGTGATTTCTTCCATCAGTGTGCTCAATCTTTCCTGCAGCTCCGCTTCCCCGATATTGCTCGCCAGCATAAATTTGAAAGTGCCGTCAGAAGGCTGTGCCTGTTTTGTCTGTTCTACCGGCGCGCTCTGGGTCACTTGATTTACTTTGATATCCATTAATCCGCTCCTTGGGCATCTTTGCCTGTCTTTATGTACTCCACAATCTCTTCCAGACATTTTTGTAAATCATCGTTACAGAAAGTTCTGGAAATACCGGCTTCCTTCAATTTTTCCAAACTAAAGTCCTCACTATCCGCCAAAAATCTCCGGCATAATTCCTCATAACTGGGCTGTTCCTGAAGTTTTTCCCTGTCAAGAGCCCGCTGTAAGCGGACTCCGTCATCTAATTCTACCATAACCGGCAGCATTTTTTCCGTCCCAAAATATTCCTTCATTTTTTGATAGGATTCTAAAGTGCCGATGGTAATATAATTGTTGTCCGCAAGCTGCACCTGACCGTCATCCACCGTGAAATACCGCCACAATCCATGAAAGGTATGATAAGCTCTCTCTTCCACGATTTTGCCCTGTTCAGCCATGCGCCTGTAACCTTCCTCATCCGTAAAAAAATATTCTACGCCCTCCGTTTCCCCTTCTCTGATGGGGCGGGTGGTATAAGGAATAATGGTCTGCAGGCGTACTCTTTGCTCTTTTAACAATTCCTTATAAAGAGTATCTTTGCCACTGGAACTTTTTCCCATAAGGTATACTATCTTGCCCATGAAACTATTCTACCTCGACTACTCGTATCATATTAGTTTTGCCGGCAACGCCCAGAGGCACTCCCGCAGTGATGACCACGATATCCCCCTGCTTTACATATCCTGCCTCTTTCGCTTCTTTGATTGCATCGGCAAACAGCTCCTCTGTGGTGTCCTCTTTCGGGATAACCAAAGGATTCATACCCCATAAAAGATTAAGCTGTCTGGAAACCTTCTCCTCCATGGTACAGCCGATAATGGGACAACCCGGCTTAAAGCGGGAAATGGACTCTGCGGTATATCCCGACAAAGTTACGGTAATGATGGCAGCCGCACCTAAATCCATAGCGGTAGAGCAGGTAGCATAAGCTATGGCAATGGTAATATCACTTTTGTCACAGGGCGTCAGATTGGTCATCCTGCGGCGATAATCAATGCTCTTTTCCGCACATTCCGCAATCCTTGCCATGGTAGCCACCGCTTCCACCGGGTACTGTCCTGCTGCGCTCTCTCCGGAAAGCATAATCGCCGTAGTTCCGTCATAAATGGCATTGGCAATATCCGTGGTCTCCGCTCTGGTAGGTCTGGGATTCTTCATCATGGATTCCAGCATCTGGGTTGCTGTAATCACAGATTTTCCCTGCTCATTGGCAAGCCCAATCATTTGTTTTTGAAGTATCGGAACTTCCTCCAGCGGAATTTCCACTCCCATGTCGCCTCTGGCTACCATAATGCCGTCAGACACACTTAGGATTTCTTTTAAATTTTGAATACCCTGCATATTTTCAATTTTGGCAATGATTTTCATGGAACTGCCATGTTCCTCCAAAATCTGCTTTACCTCAAGAATATCTTCCTTACATCTCGCAAAAGACGCCGCCAGAAAATCGAAGCCCATCTCAATGCCGAACAAAATATCCCTGCGGTCCACTTCACTGATATAAGGCATGGAAAGAATAGCGCCCGGCACATTTACACCCTTATGATTGGAGACAAAACCTCCGTTAATCACGCGACAGGCAATCTCTTCACCCTTGATTTCCTCAACCCGCATCTCTATCAGACCGTCATCAATCAAAATCGTCGTTCCGACAGATATGTCATTTTTCAAATTTTTATAAGAAATGGCAGCTCTCTCGGAAGTGCCCATAATCTCCTCTGTAGTAAGAGTAAAAATCTGACCGGTTTTCAGTTCTGCCTTACCGCCTTCAAAATCCCGCAGGCGGATTTCCGGTCCCTTAGTATCCAACATGGCAGCCACCGGCAGCCCCAATTCCCGGCTTGCCTTTCTTACCCTGTCAAATTTTACTTTCTGCTCCTCGTGGGTGCCGTGGGAAAAATTAAATCTCGCCACATCCATGCCTGCCCGCATCAACTCTTTTAATTTTTCCTCACTTTCGCATGCAGGACCGATGGTACAGATAATCTTTGTTTTTCTCATAAAAATCCTCATTTCTATATTACTTTTATTTTATTCTTTTCCTTTCGGTGAAGCGCTCTTATTAGGCGTTTTGCAAGCCGAAGGTTATAACAATTTCCTTTATTTCTATATCTTCAGAACCAACATCCGGCTTTAATGTCCGCTGTGTACAACGCTCACATAATACTGTGCCTGCTTTCGTTCTATTCCCTGTACATTTAACCCCTGCCTCAAATATTCCGCAAGATATGTGCAATGTTTTTCGGTAAATTGTTCTCCCGGTACCAGCAAGGGGACTCCCGGCGGATACAGATTAATAAATTCTCCCGCATAGCATCCTGCCGCCTGCTCCAGCGGTACCGATATCTTTTCCCCATCCCAAGCCCTAGCGAGAGGAATCGCGGGGTTTTTGTTCGGTTCGAGAAGGTCTGTGACGGGACTTTCCAACCGAACTTTATTCGTAGTCTGATTTTCGGCTTTGCTCTGCGCTTTCTGCAGAATTTCGCCGTCAGAATCCCTATTTTTCTTCTTGTTTACAATCTTTGCATCTATCTCAAGAAGCGCTTTCGTCATGCGCAGATATGCCTCTTCGCTGTCACCTATCGTAAACATGGCAAGGCAATAGCTTGCGGATGCCATCTCCAACTGTAAGTGGTATTTTTCCAATAAAATATGATAAAGCGTCTGACCGGAAATCCCGGCTTTTTTTGTGGAAATCACCAATTTCCCGATATCCTGCATGGCAGCTTTCGGACTCTTTTTACTACTTTCTGTATCCTCACCACTGCCTGTAGCTGTAACCAAATCCTTTTTGAACTCTGGTGCGTTGCTTACGGGCAGAAACTGAAGGTTTTCGCATTGGGCTAACTCACCCAGCATATTTTCAAAATTGGACTTAAATTCCGCAAACAGTCTTGTACCCTGTTTCTCCACAACCCGCAGGGCATTGTCAATACTTGCCATCAATATATAGGATGGACTGCTGGTCTGATAAATATGTAAAAATCTCTGCAGCTTTTCTCCGGAAACCCTGTTTCCGTTTACATGGAGAAGCGCCGCCTGTGTCATTGCCGGCAGCGTTTTATGTACACTATGAATGACAATATCCGCTCCTGCCTGACAACTGTTTTTGGCAAAATTTTCCGCAAGTCCCAGATGCGCTCCGTGAGCCTCGTCTACAATTAGGGGCAGACCCGCTTTATGTACTACTTCGGCAATCCCTGCCACATCGGCAATCCTGCCTTCATAGGTGGGCGATGTCACAAAAACCGCTTGAATATCCGGTTCTATCTTTATCGCTTCCTCTATCTGTGAGGGTGTAACAGCATCACAAATATCATAATCCTGCAACAAGGGCGGATATAAATAAGATATGTTCAAATTCCTTAAGTATGCTGCATGATATGCCGCTTTATGGCTGTTTCTCGCCATCAGAATATGCCCTTTTATGGGAGTTGCCGCACTGATAGCGCTCAAAATCCCCCCTGTGCTTCCGTTTATCAGATAGAAGCTTTGCTCCGCATGATATAATTCGGCTGCTTTCTCTTGAAGCTTTAGCAAAATTCCTTCCGGCTGGTGAAGATTGTCAAATCCTTCTATCTCCGTAATATCCGCCTGCGCTATTTCTTCCGGCAGACTTCCCAAGGCATTTCTCTTATGTCCCGGCATATGATAGGGATAATAATCTTTTTCGCCATAATCTTTCAGTTGTTCAAATAATGATTCCAAACTATTCTCCGTCCTCTTGCCGCGCAGGCTGCCTCAGTTTCTCCAAAATTTTGCCATGCCCCTTATATAAATGAAAAGTTTCCATGATAGAGCACCATTTATCCGCCATAGTCACAATCCACGCTTCCCTACAAGTAGGAGGTATCACGGTCAACGGCCACATGTGCTTTTTTATAATTTCCCTTTCTCTGGGTGTCAGTTCATATTCTTTGGATGCATTCCGCAAAGCCCTTCCCGGATGATAAAAACCATGGAGCTTGTGGGGACTGATATGATCCTGGTCATGCCAGTCATATAAAAAATAGTCATGAAGCAGCGCCCCCCGAATCAACTCTCTGCGGCTGCAGGAAATAGGAAGTTTTTTGCTGATCATCAGACTGACAATCGCTACATTCATGCAATGCTCTTTCACCGTCACATTGCCATGCTGAATATGCTCTCTGGTAGAGCAAAAAGTAGGCGATGTCAAAATGTCTATGGCATCCTGCCTTATCTGGCTGCGAAGCGCTTTGCGCTCCTCAAATTTTTTCCTCCATCTTACTGACTGCTTTGCCGTCATAACCCATTCTGCTCCGTTTCTGTACCCGATACACCGCTTTATACTGCCTCCCCAAAATAATTTCCGCTCAAGGCAAGTCTTTGCGAACATAACTTATTTTTATTATATCACTATTAGGCGTAAAAACATAGTATATTTTCATCAAAAACAACTCAAAAACAACTTAACAGATGCGGAAGGAAATCATGCAGATAGGAATTTTACATCTTATGTTCATGGCTTAAAAACAAAAAAGCCAGAACTTTGCTGCATAATGTAGCAAAATCTCGCTTTTTACTTACAAAATCGTATTAACGACTCCCTCTAAAAAATGCCCAGAGCCGGAATCGAACCAGCGACACGAGGATTTTCAGTCCTCTGCTCTACCAACTGAGCTATCTGGGCATTAAGGTTTATCCATCTTTCGTATTCAGATTTTAAAACCTTGAGTAGCGGGGACAGGATTTGAACCTATGACCTTCGGGTTATGAGCCCGACGAGCTTCCAGACTGCTCCACCCCGCGATATTTAATTATTATATTATATCCTCTTTCTTGAAAATGATTCCAAAATTATCCAAAAAAGAAAAATGGATGGAGGTGGATTCGAACCACCGAAGCAATTTGCAGCAGATTTACAGT
>JAMPEY010000002.1:0-23197 GCA_023664665.1 Lachnoclostridium sp. | reverse complement strand
TCCTCTCGGGTTTTCAGGGTCGCACTGCTGTTTACTTGTCAAGGTCCTTCCTGTCTCCATCGGCGACAGCTATAACAGAATACCATACCCGTCTGCCTTTGTCAACAACTTTTTTAATTTTTCTTTGCCTTAAATTTCATAAACAAAGAAACGGAGAAAGAGGGATTTGAACCCTCGCGCCGCGTAAACGACCTACACCCTTAGCAGGGGCGCCTCTTCAGCCTCTTGAGTATTTCTCCTTAATTCTGAATTGCCTCTCTACCAATGTAAAATTGTAGTCCCTCATTGAGGGAGCAAATGTTATTATACCTAAAGCAAATGCGTTTGTCAATTGCTTTTTTAATTTAATTTGGGTAATTTTCATTCCTATTTCATCTATCATTATGCAGCTTTCATCTACTCTGCCCGACAATATGCACTGACAGCCGTTTCATACAAATCATTCCCCTCCGAATCGACTACTACAATGACCGGAAACTTTTCTACTGTCAGTTTACGGATTGCCTCTGTTCCTAAATCATCATACGCGATTACCTCGGAAGCAGTAATGGATTTTGATAATAGCGCTCCTGCTCCGCCAACAGCGGCAAAATACACTGCCCTGTTTCGCACAATGGCGTCTTTGACCTCCTGATTCCTCTTTCCTTTTCCTATCATTCCTTTCAAACCCAAATCCAACAGCAATGGAGCATATTTATCCATTCTGCTTGCGGTTGTGGGTCCTGCAGAACCAATCACACAACCCTCCCTTGCCGGCGACGGCCCCATATAATAAATCACATTATGCTTCAATTCTAACGGAAGTGCCGCGTCCTTTGCATTCCCTTCTTTCAGCAAAGCTTCATACATCCTTTTATGCGCTGCATCTCTGGCAGTATACAGCGTTCCTGTCAGATATACATAATCTCCCGCCCTCAGCGCGCGGGCATCTTCTTCATTTAATGGTACGCTAATATATTTATCCATCACATCCTCCATAACTTATACCAACTACTTTACCTTATACTTATTGCGATATATTTTGTAACAGGCAAAACCGCATATTCCAAGAAGCGTCAACAAGGACACCGACTCTGCCAGCCTCCAATGAACAGGCTCTTTGAAGCAGATTGTGATATCACTGTTAAAACCGGCCGGAATCGCCACACGCATCCTATTATTATAGCCATACGAAATATCCAACGGCTCGCCTGTAGCGTTGTCCCTACAGACATAGTATTTATAGCATGTCAGGGGAAAATCAATAAAACCGTCGGCATCACCCGCATTTACCTTACAGCGGATGGTTGTTCCGTTTTTTTGGTATTCACTGACTATGGTTCCTTCCGCAGCGGAAACCTTATTGTCCTCAAAATCATCCAACGAAGTCCCTTCCGGTAAAAAATCACAGGAATACAGGCACATGGAATTTAAATCTTTCGTATCATACACCCGGTAAGGAACCCCGGAAAAAACAAAATCATAAAAGTACCAGCCGCAATTTACCGCCAACAATGTCATTGCCGCCAACACCACGGACCATACAATGGACTTCGCATAAAGGTCATAGAATACCTTAACCGAAAAACAACCGGTAAATGTCAAAAGCACTGTGGCAGGCGCCAGCAATCTCCAAGGAAATTCCAACAGAGTACTTAAGGTTTTAATAATGCTTTCTTTGGAAACAATGGCATTCCACGGGAAATAGCAAGTGCTCATATATAAAAGCAGACATCCTGCGGCAGTACAAATACAGGCCGGAATAAAAGCGCCATAAGTGCGGCATTCCTTATAATGGCACAAAAGTAAATACAAAAACAGCAGCAAACCAAACAGAGTAAAAATCCCTGTAGATACCGTAAATTCATAAGCCACGCCTGCTGATGCCTGTATTGTGGCTCCTGTTGCATGTCCAAACAGCATAAACAACTGACTCGGAAACATTCCTGTTGTCCGTATCAGCTCCACACTGGTTTCCATCCATGAGTCGGAAGAAATAATGAGATCCCTATTCAGATAATCCAAAAACGGAACCAAAAATCCTACACTCAAAAGCAATGTTAATACCGCTGCAGAAGCCAGAGCAGTAAAGGTATAACGCCGGAAAACGCGTTTTATCAATATAATGCATATAGGAATAATCACAAAAGCAGTCATCTCGCAGCTCAATGCATGGGATTGAATCAGACCCGTAAGCCCTGCTGCCGTCAATAGGGCATACTTATACCAATTTTCTTTGGACGCTTCCGTAAAAATAAGATAAAAACCGCACAATACCAACGGAAAGAACATCATTGCGGTGCATTCCCCCAATGCTCCTCTGGTATAAGCATCAATGAGTCGGTAGATAGACAGGGAATAAATCAAACACCCCAACAATCCTATCTTTTTACTCCGAAACATCGCCTTAAACGCAAAATAACTGATGACTACCGTGCCAAGGTTGATTGCCGCACAATATAATTTATATGCCGCCTGAACAGAATAACCGAAGCATCTTAACAACGCCGGAAAATACAAAAAAGCGTCTCCGTACATAACGCCTGCCGCATATCCATAATCTTTCGCCCATACGGGATGAATCTTAACCGGAAAGGTATGGCTTGCCAGTCCTTTGGCGATTCCTTCAATTCTCAGAAGATGAAATGGCGTATCAAAACCCGAAATAATATAATCCGTATATAAGGGATAACAGGTCGCAAGAAAAATAGCCGCCAACGCAACCATCACTTTGCGGGAAGATTGTGCGCTCTTTTTAAACAGCCAACATAAATTTAACAGTATACAAAGGGCAAATGCATTCACTATATTTCTTTGATATTGGTCGGTTGTTTCCACAATACTTGTGTTGATAAGGGTTAAATAACCCTTCCCCGAAAAGGAGAGGCTGATAACCAAATCCGTCACATCACGGGACAAATCCAGTCTCATCACTGTTGAATGATAGGCCGGATTTAATTCCGCCTCCACATAATGCATTTCCCGAAAGTCAAGCTGCGAGCTCTCCACATAGACCATACTTTCGGGACGGTCTGCATTATAATTCATGCAAATATTATAGGTTCCTTTTTTTAAGGACAATGCCGGCGTTTGCACAAAAACACCGCCCGCTTCGTTCATAAGCGCATCCGTAGTAACTTCATTCACCACTACCGTATTTTCAGCAACAATATATTCATCCAGCGATATGTCTCTGGAGAAAAGATTTCTGCGGTGTATACCCCAATTTAAAAAAGCTGCCAAAATAATTAAGAGCTGAACTGCCAGAAAAACATATTCACCTCTTGTAAATTTAGTTTTGAACCCCATCCTTCCATCCTCCCATCCGTTATGCGCATCACCTAAATAATGGTCTCGAATAATGACATTATCGTCATTTACAAGATACGCACGGCATGCCTGTTGACATGACAGCAAATATTGACTGCCACAGGCAGCCCTGCAATATGGGTAGGATAAGTGTTTATATTGACTGCCAATGCAGTCATACGACCACCCAGACCTCCCGGTCCGATTCCGGAGTTATTTATTTTATGTAGAAGTTCTTCCTCAAGCTCCCTTATATAAGGAATAGTTGAACGCTCATTGACGGATCTTGTTAATGCCTTTTTTGCCATCCATGCGCATTTTTCAAAAGTCCCTCCAATACCAACGCCTATCACCATGGGTGGACAGGCATTGGGACCGGCATCTTTCACTGCCGACAATATGGCATTCTTTACTCCCTCAATACCGTCCGCCGGTTTTAACATAAACACTCTGCTCATATTTTCGCTGCCAAAGCCTTTGGGCGCTACGGTTATACGCACCTGTTCTCCCGGAATTATGGTGTAATGAATCACTGCCGGCGTATTATCTTTTGTGTTTTCCCTCTCTAAGGGATCTCTCACTACCGATTTTCTTAAAAATCCCTCCACATATCCCTGACGCACGCCTTCGTTGATGGAATCCTCCAACAAACCACCCTCAAAATGCACATCCTGACCAATCTCCATAAAAACAACTGCCATTCCCGTATCCTGACATATGGGAATCATATCTTCTCCCGCTATCCGCATGTTTTCCTGCAGCTGCTCCAACACCTGCCTGCCCAAAGGCGCCTCCTCTTTCTCTTTTGCATTCTGTAAGGCGGCTTTCATATCCTCGGACAAAAAATGATTTGCCTCGATACACATTTCTTTGATATTCTGCGTCACCAATTTTACATCTATTGTTCTCATGAATCGTTTCTACTCCGTAATTTGTTTTCTGACCGCTTCCAGCTCCTCCGGCGTTGACTCTCCCGGCTTCCACAATATCTTTTGCTTGTCGTCTTTATATCTGGGAATAAGATGTAAATGAAAATGCATCACTGTCTGACCTGCAACTTCCCCGTTATTCTGGACAAGATTAAATCCGTCACAAGCTAATTTATCCCTCATTAAAATCGCCATCTTTTTTGCCAATACCAATACCTTGGATGCATCTTCTTCCGAAAGTTCATAGAGATTCGCGGCATGGGATTTGGGCAGGATAAGTGCATGTCCCTTCGTTGCCGGTCCTAAATCCAGAATCACACGAAACTGCTCGTCCTCGTATAAAGTTTTGGAAGGAATTTCCCCTTTGGCAATCTTACAAAAAATACAATCTTCATTATTCATACGATATTCCTCTTTTCTGTTTCTATATTCTTTCTACAGTCCCCAATTCATCAATTTGCAAACGGAAAAATCTGATCTAATATGCGCAAAACCCGGAAATCTCCCTTCATGGTCATAGCTCCGGACATAAAAGCCCTTTGAAAAGTCATTCTTCCGTTTACAATTTCTTCCATCGTTGCTCTACTTGCCTGCATTTCCACATCCGACTGTTCCGCCTGTCCATAATAACACTCCAAAGAAGGACCTTTTGCCAAAATGATAAGACTCTTTTTCTTTCCTTCTATATTAATGGAATATTTTGCCTCCAGCCCTGCCTGTGGTTTATAAGTTTTCTTTAAAATATCCAGATACTCCTCCTCGCTGTCCATATCCCCACTGTTTAACATATCCCGGAAAATGCTGGTCAACTCCTGAATATCTTCTTTTTGTCTCTGCACATAATTATCGTCGGCCACATATTTCGATAACTGTTCCGTCTCCTGAGGCGTCAGATTCGTCGCCGGCTGTAGCGCCAACTTCTGCTTTACAGCCTGATTGCTTGCAGGAAAACTTGCCATGCGCTGATTAATGGTTCTGTACAAATTTTCCGCTCTCTTGGCAATAATATTGGCATACTGTTCATTCATTTCCAAAGTAACCGTATTTTCAATATAGCCGCAGAGACCGCTGCAAGGTTTCCCTCCAAGAATCTCCCATGCCGTAGTAAGATTGAGTTTTGCTTCCTGTTCTCCGTAAGTGGTAGACATCACAATTGGCATCATATAGATTTGAGCAATTTTCTCTTTGTCGCCAAACAGCCAGCAGGCATCCAGAAACTGCTGCATATAACCGCCTATCCCGTACCACTCTACAGTAGTGGCAAAGACAATGCCGTCCGCTTCCTTTAGTGTCTGGGGCAATGTAGGAATAGTATTCTTGTACTCATACAAATTATACCGGGTAACTTTAACCCTCAGTTCCTCCAAAACCTCCTGCATTTTGTTGATGACATATAAGGTAGGGTCATCGATAATTCCCCTGCCTCCATAATAAATATTGATATTCAAATCTGCACCTCTTTATCTGTATTTTTTTGAGCCAGACACATAAGTGTCCCTGCCATAAAGCCAATGAGCAATCCCCCGACATGTGCGGCATTATCTATATTGTTCCCGGTAAAACCTCCATAAAGGGAATATACAATCATTAAAACGACTCTGACAGGCGTCACACTTTCCATTCTCCGTCTGGAAAATAGCACCATGGCAAGCAATAGTCCATCCAACCCAAACAAAGCTCCGCTGGCGCCTATGGAGCCAACCTGTTCATTAATCATCCCTTTGTACCATAGCGATACCAGATTCCCGCCAATACCGGACACAAAATAAATAGCGGCATAACAAAAATGACCTACTTCCTTCTCAATCATCGCTCCCAAAAAGAACAAAATCAGCATATTATTAAAGATGTGATTGATATCTCCATGCAAAAACAAGGACCACAAAATCCGCAGATATTGTTTCTGTCCGATAACTCCCCATAGACTCAATTCTCCCTTATTATACAACAAATCCCCTGTAAATGTACATAGTACAAATACAATTACATTGGTGCCTACTAACAAAATGCTGACTATAGGCAGATATTTTAAGTTGTTCAAACGGCGAAGGTATTCTCTTGGCATAATTTAACAAATCTCCTAGAAACAATGTACCACTTTTCACCAAAGTTCGTCAACCTACAATCACTGCATCCGTTCCATCCGCCTTCCGTTTCATACGAAGCTTACCGAAAAATCAAAACCACTGCTCCCAGCCTTATCTCGTCATCCTCCTGAAGTTTTCTTTTTTCATAAGGCTGCAGATACAATCCATTCTTGAAAGTTCCGTTGGTGGAATTCATGTCTTCCAGATAATATCCGTCTTCTTCTTTCGTAATTCTGGCATGAATTCTGCTGATGGAAAAATCATCTAAAACCAAATCCACCTCATCCTTTTGCTTGCCGATTGTAAGAGTTCCCTCTCCTAACTGCGCCAGAATCTTCCCCTCCCGGGAATAAAGCCTGTAAATTTTTTCTCTTTTGGAAGGTTCTTCTATATAGATAGTTCTTCCATAGTCCTCCTTCTCATACCCCTCCTTTCCATAATCAAATTCCTCTGCTACGGCTGCTCCTTCCATAGAAATGGTCAAATTCCGCTGATAATTATTTTTCAGAGCCTTATGCTTATTCCTCTTATTTTCAAAGAATGAAAAAATTCCCTTTTTCCCCGACACATAGGAGGATTCTTTATCCTTTACTTCTTTCTCGTTTGCTTCCTTCTCTCCGAAATCTTCTGTGAGGCGAACTTGTTTTGTTCCGTCTTCCTCGCTGTCCGGCGGCTCCGCTATCGGCATACCGGCAGGCAAAGCTGCTTTCGCATTCCCCTGCGGGGTTTCCCGTTGCATATTTTCCCGTTCCAGCATCTTAGCATCTTCAAAGATACGGCTTTGCAGATAAACTTCTCCGTTTTGTTCAAATCCATCATATATTTTATAAACACACTCTACCAAAGTCTCGTCTTCATAATCAATATGCTCTACCAGAAATTCTAAAAATGCTTTAAACCCATTATTTCCATCATAATACGGAATATAAAGAAATGAGAAAATATTATCCGCCAAATCCTGATAAATTTGATCCGGATACCACAGCACATTCTTTTCATTCAGCAAAAACCTGTCCAATTCCATCTGAATCTGACGGAAACTCCACAAAAAATCTTTTACCCACTCTCTTGTAATACTGCGCTTTTGAAATAACTGCATCACATTTTGTTTTGATGTAATATCATAGTAAAGATACGCATTTCCATTTAAATAGCGCAAACTTCCGTCCAACAAGCCTTTAATTCCGCCCCTGCTTAAAATACAGTATTGGTATCTCTGCTCTTCCGGCTTGTCTTCCAGCTGTACCCTTGTATAATTACTATGTAAATTTTTCACAAATTCTGTTTGTAACATTTATTTTCCTCCTGTTAATTTTCGATAATAGCGTATCACGGATGTCGGTATCAAAATCCGGTTTTCATAGGTCGCCCCTGTTTCCCAGACAGCTTTCCTTTTGCCGAGAATTAAACCCTGAAACGGAAATCTCAGCATTCCCTCCTTTTTTACCTGTATCTTGCCCTGTTTTACTGTAATACTCGTTTTTGCATCCTCCCATGCAACATATTTGTCCCTGTCCAATTGCTCTGCCTGCTCTGTAAGCAGGGCAACTCTTTTTTGATTATCCGCAGCTTCCGTAACCGCTCCGCGCAATGCCAGAATCCCTGCGTCCTGCTCCAGCAAACATCGGTTATATTGAAAAAACCACAGATACATGATCAGCACAATCACACCCAGTGCCATCGGCAATATCAGCGCCGCTTCCACCGTAAAATAAGCCTCTACTTTTTTTGTATTTTTCACACTAACCTCCATACTTCCGTTTTACATATTTGATATCCGATATACGCTGCCGTCAAAAAAGGAATATAAGGAAGACATGTCCTTCCATGTGCTCTGTGCAGTGCCATCATACATACGGAAAAAAGTGACGCCAAAAATAAACTGGCGGAAAAAATGATCATGCAGATGCGATAGTCTGTGAAAAGTCCTAAGATCATCAACACCACACCGTCCCCCGTTCCTGCCTTTCTGCTCATCCACGCCATTCCCAAAAGAAAGATTCCGGGTAACAAGCCAAGCAGCAATCCGGGCAAAATTTTCCATACTGCTCTTATCAAGTGCAATTCTCCCATTAATTCTTCTTCCCGGATCCTCTCCCCTGCCCCGACAAATGCCGCCAACAGCAGTCCCACCCCCAACAGATACACCGGCACTTGCTTCTCCCGTATATCCATTATGCTGAGTATTACTAAATAAATGAGCACCACTATAAACTTCCACATTTTTCTTCCTTTCCGTTATGATAAAAATACTTCAATTTCTCTCTTCTTGACCTACGGTCAAGAAGCCTCGCTCGCAAGACAGCTCGCTTAATCATGGTTTGCTGCAGCGGCTGCATGGACGATATTTCCCCGCGTCCGACAGTAGAATGGAAAAATAGGTTCTCTTAAGCCCGGAGCATCCCCTGTCATAATGAAAACGGTCTCCTTCCTTTCCGATAAATACCGTTTCCGGCGAAGCTCCCTTTCCACACTTTTCGCAAATTGTATATTTTCCTCCGCCAGCGTTTCTCTTATTCCCCACTTGTTCTTTATCCACCTCCTGAATAGTAAGCTGTAAATGGGTACAATCGGGGGTTTTGTGATAAACGACCCCATTCTCCGCCACATATACCGTTTCATCGGCAGGCCGTCCCGCTTCGCCTGTTCCCGATATCTCATAGCCGTTCCAAATATGTCCGTAGTACCTGTTCCACATACGGAAAGGGCGGATTCCCGGAATATCCATCCATGTGGATACCTCATAGGTCATCACAATTTCAAAACAATCTCCTTCAGTAAAGATTTCACTCTCCAGAAATTGCAACCCGTTTACACCATGGGTCAGAGGAGACTGCTCCAAATACTCCTCGCCTACATATTGCGTCACGGCATTCCTGACATAGAGATAGGAAAAAGCAATATCTCCTAATTCCGCCAGAATTTCATTCTGACCGCTTTTCTTTGCCTGTTCCTTTTCAGACGGATTTGCAGACAAAATATGCCCATATACGCTTAATTTGCTACCTGTCTCCCAAAGCGCCAGCTCTAAATTTCCCTGAAGACGAATCATCTCCAACGCACAGGAAAGATTGAGAAAGAAAAACAGAAACAGCGGCAGGACAAGCGCGGCTTCCACCGTCATGCCCGCGGATAATTTTCGTTTGAAAAAGGTAAACAGCGAAGTCCCCTTTCCGGAATCCATATGATAACCGAACTTCAAAGAAAGGTAGTCATTTTGATTTACCATAGCGTCTCGGGCAAGACCGCTCCCTATACAATCACTCATTATCGGAGAAGGATTTTGGTTATTTTTTAATAATATTTTTCTTTTTTCTTGGTTTTTTGTTTTCCGCAAAGGGGACATCGCTATTCACCTTCTTTCCCGGCAGATACCTAAACTGCTTAATAATATGCCTTTCTCGTAATCTCACATTCATACCCATACGCGCTCTTCATATGAAAGACAGCCTCCACCCGGGCATAACAATTATCCAAACGAAAATGACTGTTACCGGGGGTGTTCCGAATATCCGCTTCCACCAGATTCATGGCACGCCCCGTCAAGGTATTCAAATCTGTCAGCATCATAAATATTCTCAAATAATCTTCATAGGATAAACCTACGGAAGTTTCCGCATCTTCCGGCAAAGCTCCCTCCAAGGCCCCCAACAGACTGTAATGCCAAGTCTCCGCAGTCTTAATAAGCGGCACTCTGCCTCCTTCCAAAAGGGTCTTTACATCATACAGACTTTCCGCATATGACCATGCCAATAGCAGGGAGGTTTTTAATAGCGGTTCAATCTCCGGCAGCAAAATCAGTGCGGCGATGGATGCCGCCAAAGCTTCCGCCTCACCGCATTTTTCCGCATCCGAAAAAAGATAAAGCGCATTTGCCGCCTCCCGCATCAGACACAACCTGTTCGCCACGCTGCGCAGATTATCCATATCGCAGTCCTTTCCCACTACCAGATATTCCATTTGATATAACAGAGCATCGGACTCATCCTCGTCATGATAGTGCCCCATATACCGCAAGAGATATTCCTGAAAAAAGAATCTTTCCAAAAGCTCCTCCCCTGCGGATGACGGTTCTACTTTGATGTTTCCCTGATTGACCATATCCTTTTTCATGCGCTCCATAATGAGCTCCTGCGTCGCAAGCTTTTTAACGGACAGACTTGCCGGATCGCTTACCGTCCATTGCAAAATTCCCTCGTTTCTCCTCATATCCAATCCGATGGTAGGATTTTCAAAATCAATATGTACCTCTATGATTTCCCCGGTCTCCTCATCCACTTCCGACCACTCTTCCTCGGCATCGTCAATCATCTCCTCAATCCGGGCATCCGCCTGCTGCTTCTCCGCGGCTTTGTCCTGAGAATACAATGCGCTTCCTTCCACGGTTTCCATCCACTGCATCAATTCTTCCAAAAGAGTCAACCCCACATCGCTTTTTATGGCCTCTACGGCACATTTGCGAAATACCGTGCCTTCTCCGTCGGTATATATTGACACTTTTGTCAGCTCCTGCTTGTTTAAGGACACCGCCAGAAAATCTTTATAGAGAAAATTTGACAAAAAGATATTCTCGGATGATAAATTTCTCTCCACATACTGTTTCAAATGCTGTTCCGTATTGACCTTTGAGCCATATTCCGTGCCATAGGAAGCATCAACGGCAAACAGATTATACTGTTCTAACAATTCTCTATGATACTCTGCCATAATACTGTTCATTCCTGCATCCACGGCACATTCCGCTCCCAGACGAATGGCATTTTTCCGTGCCCCTTCTATCAGAATCAGGCAAAGAGACAGCAATACGGTCATTGTAAGAGCTAAATATACTGTCAGATAAGCCTGACTTTTTTTCTTTTGTTTCTTCTCCCATGCAGCCATTCCGCCACCTCTCCGCCTGACGCTTTCTTAGAATTTGTTGGTCTGATTTGTAATTTTTGTAAAGATGGAATTTACGATTTTGGTAATCTGCTCCCTGAATACCAGAACCAAACCTACTAAAACTACAATTATCAGAATAATCTCTACCGTGCCCATTCCGTCTTCCTCAATAAAAAATTGTTTCAAACTTTTTAAATTACTCATAGTTTCTCCTTTCTTTTACTCTTTTTGTGTTTGTTATGTATCGCAGGCTCTTCTACATCACCGTAGAAGAAAATGCGGGAATCATTATGATTACCATAACCACTAACAGCATCATTACCATGGGCAGCAAAAGCTTTGTGGATGCCTCCTCCCCCCGCCTTCTGCCGGCCTGTATTTTTTCCGATACCGCCCTGTCCGCTTCTTCCCTAAGTCTTGCCAAAAGGGTACTGCTGCCTTTCTTGAGATTCTGCTGTAGCAAAGTACATAATCTGATATACTCTTGCAATCCCGTGCGCCTCCCGAAATGTTCATAGACTGCGGTTTCCGAAATTCCTGCCTGCAATTCCCGACAGGCATACAACATTTCCTCATAGGCAGGCCGCATTCTCCCTCCCTGCGCCCTGTCATGTTCATAATCCGTTGCGATTTTCTGAAAAGCTCCCCGAATAGTCATACCGGCACCCATATATAAAACAAATTTCTGCACAATATCCGGATATTCCCTCTTCATCTGTTCCTTTTGTTTTTCCAGCGTATCATGCAAATCCTTGTCCGATAAGAAATATATGGCTACAGCCACAATCAGCATGCCGCCCCACAACAACAGACTGTCATCCTTCCTTACCTGTTCCCAGACAAGCTTTTCACCCTGATAGGTGTCGGGCAGTTTCCATATCGATTCCGTCCTGCTCTCCCGTTCCGATTGCTCCAACAGTTCCTGCAGTTTTTTACGACGCAGCTGCTCTTCAGAAAGCATCTTTGGCATCAAACGGACTTCTATTTCTTCCCTCCATTCCATATCCTCATAACTAACATCCGCCCGAAGTAAAACGCTGATTTCTTCCTCGATTTCCTGAAGCTCTCCAAGACTGTTGATAACATCCGGCATATCACTTTCCCACTTTATGAAAAATGGATATCCGTTTAATGCATCCACAAGATGCAGACTTTCCCTTACTTCTTGCAGGGATGCATTATTTCCCAAAATCTCCTGCCGTACTTCCTGCCAAAAACTTTGATACAAAATCTCGGCTTCCTCCTCCGTCAGCTTTTCCGCTTCCACCGTCACCAAAAAAGGCTGCTCTTCCGACTCTGTGCGCACCCGGATTTCTTGTGATGCTTCCATGTAAGAATTTCGTAAAATGCCTTTTTCCTCTTTTAACATCTGTGTCTTTTTTGCATTGATGCTGAGTATCACTCCCAAGAGGGTTCCTGCCACGCAGATACTAAGAAACATCGCTATTTTTTTCACATAATATTCCGCGCAGAGTTCTTCCCTGTTTCTCTGGGGATGCAGTCTGATTAAATCTTTTGCTACCTGTTTGTCCGCAAAAACAGCAAATTTTCTGATATTGACATGCCGGTATATCCACTGCGCCATGCGGTAAAAAATTTTTAGGACACCCTTCTGTCCGGTTTTTTCTTTGCGGGATACCACGAGCAAAAACAGGTAAAGAGCCATTACTGCCCCTGCTGCTATATACATTTCACCACCTCCTTTCCGCAATATGGATTCCCGGGTAATCACAAAATATTACAACATTTCCTCTTTAATTCCTTTAAAAATAAATTCCCCCAGCGCATATGCCGCCAGATAGATTGCCAGACACCCTGTCATCACCGCAATACCCGTCAGGTTATGATAAAGATTGTCAAAATATCCCGGATAGGTAACTCCGATATATGCCAGAATCGCAAAAGGCATTATCTTCATGATGTTTTGCTCCATCTGCCTTCCGCTGAGAAGTATCTTCATTTCCTGCATGGCGTCTATTCTCTGCCCAATCAGTTCAGCCGAAGATTTAATGATTTCCGGCATACTTCCCCCGTTTCGTTTCGCAATGGAAAACACTTGGGCAAACTGCCTGATTTCATTGCTCCCGCTGCGATTTGCCAAATCCTCCAGCTGCTCTTCCAATGTCACATTCATTACAATACCTCTGCGTATGATTTCCAACTCGCAGACTATCAGGGAATCCTCCCCATAGAGCAGGCACATATCGCTTTTACTTTCCAAAAAAGCATTTTCCACCGCGTATCCCGCTTTTAAGGAAGCCGCCACCGAAAGAATGCACTCTTTAAACTGCATATTCAGGTTATCCTTGCATTTATCTCTTTTTTGGTTGGTGATATTACGGAAAAATAAGATACCGACTATACTTAACGGCAGCGCCGCCCAGACAGTCCGATAAAAGAAATATGACAGAAAGCATACGATTGCCGCCGATTCTATAACGGTTACCGCCAATTCTCCCCTTTTCCAGAGATAGCGTTCATAATCCCGCCGCTGCAAGCTTTTCTGTTCTAAGAAGCCGTCCCTTATTTTGAAGCGTTCCTTCAATTTTTCCTTCACTGTCCTGCCCTCCTTCTTCAAATTGATACAAAGGATTTATCATGATTTTGCCGTCCTGATATCCCGCAATCTCTGAAATTTCCAACACGCGTCTGGACTTGTCCCGTAATCTGCCCAAATGCACGATAATGTCTATGCCTGACGCAAT
This sequence comes from Lachnoclostridium sp., assembly GCA_023664665.1. Lineage (GTDB taxonomy): Bacteria > Bacillota > Clostridia > Lachnospirales > Lachnospiraceae > Acetatifactor. The sequence goes on along the minus strand of JAMPEY010000002.1, from coordinate 9,307 downwards.
CTGCTGTCTGATGGCGGCAAGGGGCAGCTCCACTCCCATCAATACCATATTTTCCAAACGGGAAAGAATGTCTTTTGCACTGTTGGCATGACCGGTGGACATGCTTCCGTCATGACCCGTATTTAAGCATTGCATCATGTCGATTGCTTCCGCTCCCCTGACTTCGCCTACAATAATCCTGTCGGGACGCATGCGCAGGGAGGAACGGATCAAATCCCGTATGGTAATCTCCGTGCAGCCCTCCACATTACTGTTCCGGGTCTCCAGTCTCACCAGATTCTCAATGCCCTGAATCTGCAATTCCGCACTGTCTTCTATGGTAATGACCCGTTCATCATGGGGAATGAATCCTGATAAAACATTGAGAAATGTGGTTTTGCCGCTGCCCGTTCCGCCGCTGATAAAAATATTATATTTTGCCAGCACCAGCTTTTCCAGAAATTGCGCGGCTTCCTCCGACAAGGATTTGCCTGCGATTAACTGTTCCATAGTGATAGGCTTATCCGGAAATCTTCGTATCGTAATAATGGGACCGTTTAACGCTATGGGATTCATGACAATATTGACTCTGGCGCCGTTTTGCAGTCTGGCGTCCACAATAGGCGAAGCTTCATTGACCACCCGGTTACAGCCTGCTACAATCTGCTGAATCACATTCTGCAGTTTTTCCATGGAGTCAAATCCTGCATCCAATTTCTTGAGCTGCCCGCCCTGCTCGATAAAAATATGCCTGGGACCGTTTATCATAATCTCCGTTACCGAACTGTCATCCACAAACTTTTGCAGCATATCCAATCTCCGGAGGGAATCAAATAATTCCTTTCTGAGCCTCCGCCTTACATGAACCGGGCAAACCGCCAGACCCTCCTGCTCCATCAGCACTTCATCAATGGTTTCCTCCACCTCTTCATCCGAAAAATCCCTTTCGTAATTCATCCTCTCCTGCACCTTCCGGCGGAGTTCGTTTTTTAACCGCGTATATTCCATACTCCCTCTCCTATCTTTCTATATCTCTTTAGGCATTTGCGACACTCTGCCAAAATCAGAGTTTCGCAATTACCTACTATATCTCTTCACACTGAGCCCGCACATAATCCGCCAACTCTCCCTTCGTGTACTGCTCTAATTCCGCCGGCAGCCTTTTAATCGTCGGCGGACTGCATTTGCAAGTCTTTTCCAACACATCCCCATACTCGTAAAGCGCCAGTATCTGCTCATACTGCATCAACTTGCTCTGCGCAATCCTGTCATCCTTTGTCAGCGTATATACCCGGACACACATCCGCAATATATCAAACAATCCCTGCATGCTTTCGGACAAATCCAATATCACATACTCATACTCTCCTATCTCCTCAATCTTCTGAAACAGGCCCATCCACTCCGCAGGCATGACGGACAACAGATTTTGTCCCGACTTCATAGGCGGTATATAGTCCAGTTTCCCCTTCTGCTGCACCATGGTCTGAAACCTCAGCTTAAATTTCTGCCCTTCCGCCGTCAAAAAATACAGCATATCCGCTAAATCTCTTGTCTGTATATCCGGAAGCAGCTCCGTAATCCCCGCATAATGCTCAAAATTCAAATATAAAGTGCGGTGCTCCTGTGCCAGCATCTGGCTTAAAGTCAGTGCAAAAGAGGTTTGCAGACATCTGCGCACCGGGGAATAGATTCCCACAAATTTCGTTTTATAACGGGTAGTCAGCCATGGGGGCTGCTCTCCTACAATCTCCGTATATACTTCCAAAAGCTCGCGCAATACATTTTCCGCCTGCTGATATTTATTGATATTCCTCACATCATCCTTACCCTTCAGCCCACTCTCGTTTAAAATAACCATTCTAAGAGGGCGCAAATGCTGTATTTCCTCTGCATAAGCAGATTCCGCAACCACTAACAGGGCAATTTCTTCTTTTTCCTCCTGCATCATTCGCTCTCTGTCGGTGTAAGTATGAATCTCCCAAGGCAATTCCTTATGCCTTTTCAAAAATTCCGTCATCAGACATGCATATTCCTCTTCTCTGTCACATAATACAAAAAGTCTGTTATTCAATAGACACCTCCCATATATAATAATGCACTGATCAAAACGGGCCCTGACATACAAATGCCTGCTGTCCTTCGCTCCCGCTCATTTTCCATATACAGCCGCCATTTCCCCGTCTGCGCTACCTCCATAAGATACTCTCCCAGATAGAGCAATCTTTCCTTTACATTTTTCATTCTCCATAACTTAATCAGGGAAAATATGGCTGCCCACAGCATAGAAAAAAATAAGAAATATAAGATTTTATCCCGGGGAAAGTATCCCGCACAGATACCCAGAAGCTTTACATCTCCGGCGCCTACCGTTCCAATCATAAAAAGCGGATACAGCAGTGCCGTTATCATCACAACCTCCGCCAGAAAAACGCCTCCTCCGGCTGCTCCTCCCATTCCGAAACTTTGCCCCGCTCCCGCCAAAAGCATAATTATCAACAATGGGTTCGGTATTTTCCCTTTGCTGTAATCAAAAAACGCAGCGACCGCCAAAAATAAGCATAGTGCCGTCAATCCATCATCTCCTTTACCTTCCTGTCAACTAAAAATATCTTGTGAGAAATACGAGGCAGAAGCACCCCATGAAACATCAAACCATTCAAGAATGAATCGGTTGTAAATTGCATTATAAATGTCAAATTGCCATTTGGCAAGTGCTATTTTTCAAATTTTTTATTTTCAGTAAAAATCTACAAAAGTCTGTAGAATCCAATTCCATAAAGTGCCAAAAGCCCCGGAATTCCGAGGATTCCCGTTGTCAAAACCGTATATACATTAATGCCTACCTGTAAGGCAAGGCCCATGGACGCCAGCGCTCCATTGACAAAATACATGGCAATCGTTCCAAGGATGCTTCTCATTGCCAGATTTAAAAGCCATTCTCCACCTTTCATGCTCCTTCTCCTTCCGGTCCGTCAGGTCGAAAATCTTCATTACTCTTTACACTATCCTATGTCCCGGTTTCCGAAGATATTCATAAGTAATTTCTTATTGCCTTGTCATGTTTCTATCATATCATTTTCCTATGTTTGTTATTTCAGCTTATTGATTTTGTCTTGTACAATAAAGGTTTTCACAAGCTGATAAATAAATGCCGGAACTCCGATGGTAACCGCTATCAGTATCTTAATGATTTCGATTACAACCCAAAGCACTGCCTTGCAGGCAAAAAATACGCTTGACAAATGGTGAACGCTATATTATAATCAAATCATATCAAATTCCAAATGTCTTGATTCAGGTATTTTCAGGCGTTTCTGCCGCAGTGATTTCACTTGAAGGACGGAAAATAAAACGGCAGGGGCGCGAATCCTCTGCAGAAGGAGGATTATGGGAAAATATGACGATGCCATGTACCGCTACCTGTCGGATAATGACAGGTTCGCGGACCTGTTCAACGCCGTGTTCTTTGACGGCAGGCAGGTGTTAAAAGGGGAAATGCTGGAACCGGAAGGGGAAAGGTACACGGAGAGAGTGCCCAACGGAGGCGATTTCTCTGATGAAGAAAAAGACCCCGGTGGAAAAGAAGACTCCGGCGGAGAGAAAGGCTTCGGTGGAGAGAAGCGTACCGCGGACGCAGACAGGGGGAACCCCTTGAAACTGCCGGAGTACGAAACGGGCTTCCGCGACCTCAAAAAGCGCCTCCGGACAGGGGAGAGCTTTGTGGTTGCGGCGGTGGAGAACCAGAGCGACATCGACTATGCCATGCCATGGCGGATCATGCGCTATGACCAGCAGGAATACGGCAGGCAGATAGACGGGCTTAGGAAAGGGAAAAGGAAAAAGAGGCAGGAGGCTGGGCTGCCCGTGAGCAGCTGGGCGGAGCGCATGGCAAGGGAAGACCGCCTCCACCCTGTGTACACCATCTGCTTCTACCACGGGACGAAAGAGTGGGACGGCCCCAGAAGCCTTAAGGACATGATGTCGTTTCCCGAGGGGGAGGAATGGAGGAGGCATTTCTGTGATTACGGGATGCTCCTGTTCTGCGCCGGAGAGCCGGGGGACTTGGGGAGGTTCGGGACGGAGCTGGGGCAGCTGCTGGCGGTGCTGTCCTGCAGACAGGACAAAAAGAAGCTTTATGAGCTGTGGCAGAAGGAAGAGTTTGCCGGGCTGGACAGGGAGACCATGGAGACCATGGCGGTGCTGACGGACAGCACGGAGATCCTGAACAGGCTGGAGGAATACAGGAACGAGGAAGAAGGAGGGTACAGTATGTGTCTTGCAGTGGATGAGATGAGGAAGGAATGGAAGGAAGAGGGAATCGCGGAAGGAATAGAGAAAGGAAAAGCGGAGGGCATCATCGAGACGGGCTTTGACTTCGGGCTGTCGGAAAGCGACATTCTGGAGAAGCTGCAGCAGAAGATGCAGATATCCGTGGAGAAGGCACAGGAGTACCTGAACCTGTACCGGGTGCAGACCGTGTAGGGGTAATTAGCCTGCCTTTCTTTTTTCGCTGCGCGGGCAGCAAGCCGTTCAAACACTGTCACGCATTGCGGGCCGGCTTATGGAATCCAAAAAGACGGCCGGAATCCATCCAGCCGTCTTCTGCTGCCATCCTATATCAGTATACCAAAAATACAAAGGTTTGCAAAGAAAATAATCAAAAGCGCCATCTGCCTCCGAATTGAACGATGGTTTGGCGGTTTCGGCTTAGTGCCGCTGTTTCTGTTGCCATTCTAGAAAATTCAGCAAATCGGTATAACTGGTATAATTTTTCCATGCATAAGGATCATTAGTATCCCTACTCCCAGCGTAGCTCAGACACACGCTGTCCTCAAACCTCCAATCTTCCGAACCGATATAGCCTTTAATGGCTTCTGCAAACGCTTCCTTGGAAACCTCTTCCCTTGAACCCTCCTGTCCGCACAAATAATAAGTTTCTGGTGCTGCCACCTGTTCTGACCAAAGACGCATACCAATTTCTGTACATACGCTGTCCTGCAAATTATAATATGTTGCATTGCGCCATTCATGCCCACCAAAGATTACCATAACAACTCCTGTATATGGTTTTATATAGTACACGTCATGGGGAGTTGGTTCACAAACTTCTTGAATGCTCCCATTAGAAATATGTAATATAGTTGATTCCCAACCACCTCTGGTTTCGGTAATAAATAATTCCGGAATCATATCATCATCTATGTAGAGCATCCTTACATCAAAATTTTCTAAGGAGTCAAAGTTGTCCGGTTCGACTTCCCAGTCTATTGGCCATTCTCTCTGGGTCAGATATTCATAATAAATCCGCGCCCAATCTGTCGGTGCCTCCTCTTCCACTTCAAAGCCCGTAAGGCTATACCCATCAAAGCAACTGTCCGGGTTCTTCACCACGGTAAAGCAGACACGGGACACAATTCTTGATGGCTCCAGATCATCACGATGAAAGACATCATATGCCCTGACTTTCCATGTATTTGCATTGATTCGCTCTACGGAAAACCGTTCTAAAACTTCCCATGAATTATCACCCGCTGGATAATCAAATGCTATATAGGAAGAAATCCTACTATCTATAATACCAGAAAGGTCAAAATCCATCTGTTTTCCACATACAGAATAGAGTAAATATTGCACTTGCTCCTCCGTCAAAAAACTCTGTGCATCCGTTTGGCGCTCAAGTTCTGCACTATTTGGGGGTTGGTTCTCCCTTGTGTAACGCAGGGCTGCCGCTGCCGGGCAATCCGCTGTAAAAAATCTTTCTATACCTTCCTTTTCTCCGCGCAGCAATGAATGGATATTCTCATCAGATAACTTATGCACGAGTGCTTCCATCAGCTCCCGCAGGCTGCTATCCCCGGACTCCAAATCGGCTAACAGCGCCGCATCTTCCTCAGCGCTCCAGACTTCTTTGTTCCCCGTCCACCAGCTCTTCCCGCTGACATCCGCATAGACTCTCTGGGCGGGAGTAACCGTCCTGCCGTTTATTTCCGCAACCTCCCACACCACGCCGTTCTGTCCCAGGGGTATGGTGTATTCCGCCACGAAACCATCGCTGTTGTAGACATACACATGCACATTTATCCGGTACAGGGCATCGGAAGAATAATTGCCCGCCATGCTGTCCGTGTAATTGTTGACATACAATTTATAGCTTCCCTGTTCACCGGAATTGATAAACATAGCCTCGCATCCGCTCTTGTTGTCCGATACCAAAATATTGCCGTAGCCGTCCTGATTGATTCCTCCCCCGATATGCGCCATATCCCCGTTTGCCGCCTGATAGGGCGTGAACAGGGTCAGATCCAAGTCCACCGCATCACTGTCCCAAGTCAGGACAATGCCTGTCTGGTTCTCTGCCAGTCCCGCCATCACATAGGCGTCCCTGGTTACCGCATCCTCCTCCACTTCCACTTCCATATAGCTGTCCAGATATCCGTCTGCGTGGAATTGAACCGTGTAAGCTCCCGAGGGCAGATTGGCGGTTAACTCGCCATTTTGGGTCTCCACCGTGCAAATGCTTTCCCCGCTGTAATTGCCTGCACCCTCCCGCACCGTTGCCGTCACATTCTGTATGGGAGTCCCCCGGACGGTTCCCTCCTCATCGGACACCACATCCATACAGGAATAAGCATAGAGCTTCACCAAATATTCGTCCCCACTGTTTTTGTGCATCGTCAGGCCATAGCTGTACTTGACGGAAGACTGCATAAGCTGCATGCCCTGCACCAGGGTCTCCCTGTACAGCTCATCCCCATCCACCCGCAGATAGCAGGGTGTCCCGTCCAGATAGACAAAAAAGGAATAGGCTCCGTCGGCATCCGTAACCGCCTCATAGAGTAGGACATCGTCCGACTCCCTGTATACCTTGACCTTTTTGCCCTCTATGCCATTGCCCATCGTATCACGCAAAACGCCCTGCACCAGCCCGATATTCCCGCCTGCCGCAATGGCGTCATAGGTATTGCATGCTTCCAGGAACATGCGTTTTTCCGTTTCATCATAGGCGCTCCTCACTTCATCGCTTTCCGCATAATAATCCGCCTGGGAATAATTGACCTGTCCGGGCGCCAGCACATATTCCCCGATAACCCCGGGCTCACGGATAATGCGCCAGCGCACCATGACATCAGCGTTAAAATAATAGCGTTCCCCCGTCTTTGCCGGTGTGGCGTAGGTAGGGGTATAGACCGTGTCATCCCTCTTGAAGATAAAATCCGGCCGGCCATCCCGGTAGTAATAATCCACCAGGTCCACGCCCTCTTCCCACTCCTCAATGGATACGATTTTATAAATGTCGCCGCTGTCCGGGTTGCTGTATATCTCATATTGGCGCAGTTTTTTCGTCCCCGCATCCCGCAGCAGTGTCTTCGTCACCCGGCAGTTTGCTATGTATCCGTCATCGGGAGAAGCGGTATCCACATCCTCCAGCCAATAAAACAGGGAACTGTCCCAAGCCATGCCCGGCTGCTTGACGCCTAAGTCATGATTCTCCGCAGCCAAATCTACCACCGCCACATCGGATATGTTGTAGAGCGGTATTTCCCCGGCGGTTTCTCCGGCTGCATTCCCTGCCTCCTTTGTTTTCTTGTCATTCTTACTTTCCGCCCCCGGAAAAAACGCCAGCACAACAACGGCAATGACTGCTGCCAGCCCCGCTGCCGCAAGGGCAATGATTCCCGCCATCGGGATTCCCTTTTTTCCGGGAGGACACATTTCCGTGTCCTGTACGGCAGTCGGCTCAGCCGCTTGGGTCTGCCGTACCTCCTCCCTCTCCGGCGCAACATCCTGCCCCGCACCGCACTTGGGGCAGAATGCCGCCCCGTCTCTTAATTCTGCTCCACATTGCCCGCAAAACATAATGATCTCCTCCTATGTCTTCTTTTCCCTCTCGTTTTGGGTTGTAGGTTTTATTGCACCCGGAACAGCAGTTCCGCATCCCGCAGCGAGACATTGCTCTGCGCTCCGTCAAAAAGACAGATTACACAGCCATCATAGCCGGTGGGAAGATAAAATTCATACGCAACAGTCCACCACAGCTCCGGTCCCTGAACGCTTGCCGTTATTCCCGGCCGTTCATAAGACAGACTCAACTGACCATAGCATCCACTATATGACTTACCATTATAATCTACGGAAAAATAGTATGTGGCGCCATCTGTTGTATTTTCTTTCCTATTGTTAAAATTTCCTGCCAGATAATAATCCGAAATCCCATAAACAATCCGTGACCCTCTCATTCTTGCCTCACTATCCGTAAATTTAATCTGAATACTGCCTCTTACAGTAGAAAAACCATCCCCCCCGGTCGACTCACTGCCCTCTTTAAAGCTTGCCTGTCCAACCGTCTTGTTTCCGGCCTCCGACACTGTCTGATAACTATAAGTTCCCCCTGAAAATGCATTGATTTTAATTCCCTCCCGTTCAAATGCCGGAGTTAAAGGCTCTCCCACCGATGCCCCGCATAAACTGCAAACCGAAGCTTTCCAATAGGTTGCAGCAGCGCCCGGCGTGTGTTCTCCCAGACCGCCTTCCTGCGTGCCGCAGACTCTGCAAGTCTTCGGTTCTTTACAGGTAGCCTTCGTCCAAGTATGGCCTAAAGCTTTTTTCAGCGTCGCATTGCACACACTGCAGACAGACGGCTCCGTACAGGTGGCTTCCGCAAGCACAGTGTGTCCCAGCGGTTCCGCAAGCTTCTCCCCGCACACCTCGCAGACAGACGGCTCCGTGCAGGTGGCTTCCTGCGCAGTGTGCCCCAGCGGTTCCCCTCGCGTTTTTCCGCATATGGCACATGTTTCCGGCTCCGTACAAGTGGCGTCCTCCCACTCGTGCTTCAGATGGCCTCCTGTAGCCGATAACACTACAATGACCGCAACCGCTGCCACTGCCGCCAATCCCGCCGCTATAACGGCAACGATTCCCCCTATGGGGATTCCTTTCTTCTTGGAGGGCGCATTCCCTGACGGAAGCCCTCCCGGCACGCCTGCGCCCTGTACCTGCCCGGCAGCCGGTTCAGCTGCTTCTTCCTGCTGTAACATTTCTCTCTGGAGCGCTATATTCCGCCTTGCACCACATTTTGGGCAGAATGCCGCCTCATCTTTTACTTCTGCCCCACATTGCCCACAAAACATTCCGATTCCTCCTCAATAAGTTTCTTTTATTTTGCATGCAAAAAAATCACAGCCCCAAGCTGCGGCATATTTTCACCGCCCGCTTGATGCTGTGATTCTTGTATGAATATAAAATAAGTACACAACCAAACAGAACTTAATTACTGTCTGTCTGTCTGTCTGTCTGTCTGTCTGTCTGTCTGTCTGTCTGTCTGTCT
>JAMPEY010000029.1 GCA_023664665.1 Lachnoclostridium sp. | reverse complement strand
AAGGGTTCATAAAGAAAAATAGGAAAAGTGCCAACGAGTACTTGACACAATCTTTACCGAGCTTAAAATGTACAAAGGTGCAATGATTGTTTATAATTATTTTTATGATGAAAACGAAAAACTTTTGAAGGATGGGCGAATAAGAGCAAACAGAATCGCAAGGCTGGAGATAATAACATTTTTGGGGGGAATTCTTGCAAGCTTTGGAACAATTGGTGTAGGTGCGTATTTGGTATCTTGTGGAAGACTGGATTATGGAACGGTTATGGCAATTGTATCACTTCAAATGGGCGTCAGCACGATGATTCAAGGTTTTGGGTCTGCATTGGTTATACTCTCTGCATCTTTGGTAAAAGCTGGAAGAGTGTTTGATTTTCTTGAGTTGAATTGCGAGGAATCGCAGACAGAGGGAACGGTGCCCCTGCTGGATGAAGTAGCCCCTATAAAGATAGAACAGCTTACTTTTTCTTATGAAGGGGAGAAAATGATATTTAATGATTTTTCTGTATGTGTTAAAAATGGAGAAAAAGTTATGCTTATGGGAGAATCTGGATGTGGCAAAAGTACTTTACTTAAGCTGATGTTAGGTTTTTATCAAAAGATAAATGGTTCAATAAAGCTGTATGGACGAGAGATTAGTGAGTATTCACTTGCTCAATTAAGGCAGATTATCACATATATTCCACAAAAAAATTATCTTTTTGAAGGAACCATAAGAGAAAACATTATGATTGGTGGAATTGACAAGGAATATATCTCAGAAAATGAAATGATGCATGCTGCAAAAATGGCTTATGCAGATGAGTTTATTCGTACACTTCCACAGGGATATGATACTCTATTAGTCGCTGGAGGCAATAATCTTTCGGTTGGGCAGAAGCAACGAATTGCTATAGCAAGAGCATTTTTGAAAGATTCACCAATTCTTTTATTGGATGAACCGTCATCTGCATTAGATGTTTATAGCGAAAAAATGATAAATCAAGCGGTAAGAGAATTAATGAAAGAAAAGGTAGTAATTATGATTAGTCATAGAAAAGATGTCTTTGATACATTTGACAAAGTGATAAATATGTAAGGCTACAAATATATATTTTAAAAACTAAAATTAATAGGACAGGGCTACCGCACTAGGTGTTTTTAGCTAGTGCGGTAGCTCTATTTTGTAAGTAATACTATTAGAGGAGAAGTAGTCTCATATAGGTGCATAGTGGGCGTATATAATGACTTAAAATAGGTATAAATAGAATTATAGTTAAAAGGAAGATTACCTATGAGTGCAACATACAATGATGTATTAAAAAGATTAATGGAAGAGAGAATGCGTTTGGGCTTATCGCAAAAAGAAATGGCGCGTCTGGCTCATATTACACAAAGTAACTACAGTAAAGCGGAAAAGGGGTTGCATCGTCTGAGTTATGAAGAGCTAAAATATTTTTCTAAAGCAAAAGTAGATATTTGCTATATGTTCACAGGATATAAATGTGTCGGAAAATATGTTGAGTATTTTCGACGATACACATATGTTGAGTTGTGTTGTTACTTAGGGATTATTTATTCATTGGTAGTTTTGAATGATTGCAGATCAAATACAGAGCAATGGAAGGATATTGTCAGGCGGGTGAAATATGTTCCACTAGTATTAAATTGTAAAAAGTTTTCCAATATATTTCTTGTTATAAGGCATATGACAGATAGTCGGCAAAAGCCCATGGCAGAGAAATTGGGTGTGGATATCAAGAAATATCGTGAATTAGAGAAGGAAAGATGTTTACCAGATAGTGAATTATTTGGGAATTGTACAATCTGTTTCATATATCTCCAGCAGTGGTGTTGAAAGATAAAAATAGTATGGTCAGCGAAATATCTTCTCTTATAGAAACAACTGAAGAAAATGGAATAGAAGCAATGAATATTATTAAGCAAATATGATGGGGTACCTTATGAAAAAGATATTGGTATTGGAGGATAATCCAACTACACTAATGAATCTTACACAGATAGTTCAAAATGTTGATGTCAAAAATATTGTATATCCGTTTCATGATTTGAAAGATGCATATCAATGTGCTATGGAGAAGGAAATAAATTTGTTTATTGTGGATATTATCTTAGATAGAAATAATCCCGGAGATTCATCAGGATTAAAATTTGTTGAAAATATAAGAAAAATCAATCACTATGCTTTTGTGCCAATCATTTTTGTGACATCTTTAGAAGATGCACAATTTTATACTTATGCGAATTTACATTGTTACAGTTTTGTTGAAAAACCGTTTGATGCAGAGCAATTAAGGAAATTAATAGCACAATGCCTTCGCTTTGGAGAATCAGTAAGTACAAGCAAAACATTGTATTTTAGGAAAGACGGAATCATTCTGGCGGCGGAGCGAGAGGATATCGTATATGTAGAAAGTATTAATCATATTATACATATTCATACCCGGCAAGGAGATGTTTTAGAGATTCCATATATTACACTGAAGAAACTTTTGGATGATTTGGATTGTTTAGATTTTATTCAATGCAGCCGAAATACTATAGTAAATCAGAAATTTATACATAATATTGATAAGACTAATGGAATAATACAATTGAAAAATGGAATGGGAAGGGTGGATATAGGAATTACTTTTAAATCTGCAATCAAGGGGTGCTAATATTAAGATAATTAGAAAGTATGGGAAGAATGCGAAAGAGAATCAAGAGAAAAGGGGAGATGGTTGTATAAATGTTCTATCGTTTAGCTGTGTTGTGGGAGATTTTTTCTATCGTAGTATGTATTCATGGAATTTATAACAGAAGAGTGAAATTAGATATAGAGACAGCGGGATTATTTTTAGCAATAATAGGTATCTTAGAATTAGTTCTTCAGCTTAAATTTAATAACATTACAACATTATGCATTTTTATGCTTATGGTTTTTTATTGTATACATAAATTTAAAGATAGTATTTCAGGAGCTATAATAAGTACCTTATTAATGTTGCTTATAACAGGTATGTTGCAATTTTTGTTTTTGCTGCCTTTTAGCAGAGTTGGTCTCAAATATGAAGAACTGAGGATGCTGTTAATAAATTTTTTGGTAGCAATTTTTTCAATATGGCTTTTGCCTAAAATGAAGATATATAAATTTCGAGAAATATTGAGAAGGCGGGAAAAATTTGTATTTTTTGTCTTTTTAATAGCTTTGTTGATAATTTTTCTAATCACTGTTGAAGGAAAGCTGCGGGGAGAGATACATATAGCTTTTTTTGTTTTTGCCGTACCAATTTTGATGGTTTTGCTGTGGGCTATTAGTAAATGGGATGTGGCACAGAATGAAAAGGAAGTAGCTCAAAATGAATTATCAGTAGCAAAGTCTATGCAGGAAGAATATGATGATTTGTTAATTTCTGTGAGATTGCGAGAACACGGTTTTAAAAATCATCTAGCTGCTTTATTATCAATTAAGTATACAACCAAATCATATGAGGAGTTGGTGCAGGAGCAAGCTAATTATTATGGACTAATATGTAAAGAAAATAGATATAATAAATTATTATTCCTTGGGGATAGTACGATTTCAGGATTTCTATATGAAAAATTTGGTCAAGCAGAAGATGAAGAAATTTTTGTAACATACGAACAAAAAGGTTGTTTTTCCAGAACTGTGGTACCTATATATCATTTAGTTGAAATTTTAGGGATTCTTTTCGATAATGCAATTGAAGCGCAAATAAAGATACCCAATGAAAAGCGGATGAAGTTTCAATTTGAAGAGAAAGAAACAAAATATGAGTTTAGGATTCTGAATCCTTATCCGTATGCAAGCTATGCAGAAATAGAATTATGGTTTCTGCAAAATAATAGTAGTAAGGGAAAAGAGCATGGATTAGGACTATATTATGTCAAAAAATTATGTGAAAAATATGATATGGATATTTTGTGTAGGAATATAGAATATGAATGTGAAAATTGGATAGAAATGACATTAAAGGTTAAGAAAGCGGATAAGTTGTAACTTGTCCGCTTTCTTTGTTTTGATCAATCCGCATCCTCATTAGGATATGGATATTCCCCAAATAAAATAACGCTGGGGAGGGTAGTTTCCACAACCCATGACCATGCAGCAACGACACATAATAAACGCCTAATCATTGCATATATTCTCCTTTCATTTGTATTTTCGCAACAAATAATTGAAGCGAATGCAATATAATCATCCAAAAACCTGACATACAATAAAGATTTTTAGGGATTATATACATAGCTATTGTGTATATAAAAATGGTAAGGCAGGTAATATTACGGCAAATGTATAACTGTTTTTCTGGAAAGTGTGTTCGGTATTTAGAGAGTATTGGTCCTACTTTATAGCAAGCGACAATACATGCAAACAGTAAAAATAGTTGTACAAATAGAGGAACGGCTATGTTTGAAAATACAGCAATAATAGACCATATATACAGTGTAGATGCTGTTAGGCATTTTTTATAAGTGTAAAAATGAATTCCACCAGAAAAAGTTCTTAAGAAACACATCAGCAATAATAAAAAGATATATTGTTTTAAATGGTTATGAAATATAATGCCCATAATTAGAATTTTGCTTAATTCGGAAGTAGTGCTTTTGAAAACAAAAGTCAGTTGAGCTATTTGATAATTGCTTAATCCATATTTGTCTTTAATGTAATTCGATATCCTGCTCATAAGATGCCTCCCGTTATTTAAATTCAAAATACCTGATTATATCGAAAAATTTTCGATTTTAAACTGAATAAAGGGAATTTTTCACTAAATTGTAAAAAAGAGAGGATTAACAGCAAATAAAGACAATTAAGAAAAGGTATTTTTTCATTTTAGTTGGTTTTAAAATAAACTTGGTAAAATAAGTTATTACTTTTAGTTTGTGGTATAAACTTATAGACATGAACTAGAGGTATAGAGCAGGAGAACATAAGAAGGTTTATCGCTGTTAGTAATAGGATGTAGAATTATAGCATCTGGAGGTAGATTATGTCGAATATAGAAATTGGAGGAAGAATACGCGAACTCCGGGAAGGACAAAATTACACAAGAGAAGCGCTGGCAGAAAAAGTGGATATCTCTGCTAAATTCCTTTATGAAATAGAAATGGGGAAAAAGGGATTTTCGGCAGACACATTATGCAGAATATCGCAAGCATTATCAGTGAGTTGTGATTATATTATGCTTGGAGAGGCTACCGGATACAGGGGTAAAGAAAAAATTATTTGTGTCTTAGAAAAACTAGAACCAAAGCAGACAAGCAAGATGAAAGACATATTAAGTATTTTATCAGAAATGTGTGAAGCAATATGAATTCAGTCAATAAACAACGCTGTTTAGTTAAAAATGATATCCCCCGTCATCTTTTGATATTCTTCCGTGCCCACATCGTTCCGGCTCTGTTTATCTGCTGCAACGACCTTTCCCGTTCCAATTTCCACGGCATACATATCACAATAGGCCGGATTTTAATACCCTGCCCCCCAATAAAATCCAAAGTATACTTTTTTGACAAAATAGGCTATAATGCTTATATGTGTAAAGGAATGGTGCACACAGTAGACGAGACATTCCGGCGCTTCCTTGGCGCCACGGAGGATTAGCATGAACATTGTACTGCATCAGCCGGAGATACCGGCAAACACCGGAAATATCGGGCGTACCTGTGTGGCGACAGGGACGGGGCTGCATCTGATAGAGCCTTTGGGATTTCGCTTAAATGAAAAGGAAATCAAGCGCGCAGGCATGGACTATTGGGAGCAGTTGGATGTGACCCGGTATGTGAATTTTCAGGAATTTCAAGAGAAGCATCCGGGGGCGAAAATCTGGATGGCAACCACCAAGGCAAAGCGCTCCTATACGGAGGTTTCTTTTGGCATGGATGATTTTATAATGTTCGGCAAAGAAAGCGCCGGTATTCCGGAGGAAATTTTGGTGGAGCATGAGGAGTCCTGCATCCGGATTCCCATGCTGCTTTCCATCCGTTCCCTGAATCTGTCAAATTCGGTGGCAATCGTGCTTTATGAGGCATTGCGCCAAAACGGATTTGATGGAATGCAGCGGGAGGGAGAGCTCCACAGGCTGCATTGGGCTCCGCAGTCTGCTTTTATCGCGCCGGGGGCGGTGGTGCTGGGTGATGTGGAGATGAAAGAAGATGTGAGCATCTGGTACCATGCAACGGTCCGGGGAGACAGGGAGCTTGTTTTCATCGGAAAAGGCAGCAATATTCAGGATAATTGTGTGGCACATACGGGAGCGGGATATCCTTTAACCATAGGGGAAAATGTCACCGTCGGACACAGCGCAGTTATTCATGGCTGTACCATTGGAGATAATTCCCTGATTGGCATGGGGGCAATCCTGATGAACGGCAGCGTAATAGGAAAAAACTGCATTGTGGGAGCAGGCGCGCTGGTAACGGAAGGAATGACGATTCCCGACAATTCCGTGGCAGTGGGAAGTCCCGCAAGAGTGGTGCGCCGTACCACAGAAGAGGACATTGCCGCCAATTTAAAAAATGCGGCGTCTTATGTGGAGGAGGCAAAACTTTCCGTGTGTTGAATAATCCCTTGATATTCGGGGTATTCCCGCAAAAATGTTTCAATGATTTCGGGCTCTCCCCAATAATGCATGGGATAGACTTTTTTCACGGGAATTTTTTGCAGAAAATACAGCATTCCTTTGGCATAATTTTCTTTCAGAAGAGGGTCCAACGGCAAAAATGCCGCGTCGATAACATTGGCTGTATCCATAGAAGCCGCGGAAGTCTGCTTAAGGGAGGTCGCCAGAAGATTAATCTCATGGCGGTAACTGCCGGTCATCTGTTTATTATATTGCAGGGTCTGTTCACTCCTGACCCAATCGTTTAAATCTCCCCCGTGATAGAGAATGCCGTCGGGACACTTTAAGACAAAGGCAACTCCGATATCCGTGGACTGCAAGGTTTCCAAGTAGGTCTCGCAGGGCAGTTCATATCGGTTGTGAAAGGTCACAGTGACAACGCCTATATTTTCGGGGGGCGCCATTTTGGAGATTCCCTTTTTTGCGGCAATTTTTTTGGAGAGTTCTTTGGGAAAAATTGCTGTCACCAGTGTCATTTTTTCTTCTGCAAGCATTTCAAAGATTTTAGGATTGTAATGGTCGGGATGACTGTGGCTGACAAAGACCAGAATAGGTTTGTCGGGATTTAACGGCGGAAGAGTGCCCCTGTAATAGTCAAATAAATAATAGCAGCGGCTGCATTCCACTAAAAATCCGCTGTGAAAAAGATAGGTAATTCTAAAACCGTTATCGCCCATGTTGTCCATGCTTTTCTCACCCTAACCCCCATGATTCCTCTCCGCGGAATCTCTATCTTCATTCTTATACCCCCGCATACAACAGGAACTGCTTCGCAAACCCTGTTGCCATATATCGCAGGCTTTTGCCTGCGATACTGCTGCCAATGAAGTTCTCACACCATAATATCACGATATGAAACCGGATGCAATAATGGCAAAAAGCATTACACATGCAGGAATTTAGGAAAACTAAAACAGGCCATTTCTCCGCAGTTAAAAGAAAGAAATCCCATGGCGGTATAAAATATCATAACTGCGGCGGATATAATAGTTGACAAGGGGGGCATGATACGAGTAACATGATAATAACAAGGGAGGAATCTCTGTGAAAGATAAAATTCCTCTGAATCTGTGCGAAAGGAATCGTGCTTATACTATGATAATTAACACAGCAGTGATTGCTGAAGGGGATTTGTGGGGAACGATTGTAGCACATCAGGGGAAAACATTTGTGACCAAGAAGGGGTTGCCGTTTACTTATAGTATAAAGGGCGGCGAGCTTTTCACGGACAGAAGGGAGCGTTCCATAACCAAAAGCACCTTCGACAAAGCCTATGAAAAGCTGAAACAGGACTGCACGGGGGATAATCCTCCTCACAAAATAGCCGGTCCCAAAAGCTTGAATATGTATGGCGCGCCCTATATCTGGGCAGTCTTTATGGGCATTGGGCTGATTGAGGAGGAGAACAAGCAGGAAGTACTAAAATTTGAAGAGTAGTGTGAAGAGTAGGAAGACTCCGAAAAAGCTGAACCGCTGTGATTTTTACAGGGCGTTCAGCTTTTTCATATCTATAAACAATATAAAAATATCGAAAAACGATAAAAATATATTGACAAACATTTTGTGAGGTGTTATATTGGCAATATCAGGAAACAATATGTCAGTTATGACGGCATAGAAACGGAGTAAATTATGAGTGAGAAAAAAGAGAGAGCCATAGGGAAGCAGGCGATTACCAGAGGAACGAAATATTTGCTGGATTTTATGTTTTATGCGGGAATTGTGGTGACACTCAGCCTGCCTTGGAGCATAAAGTGGATAGGAACTTATTTTGCGGATGTGAAGGAGCATTACGAAGAACTGGTCATTATTTATTTTGTGCTGGGAGTGGCTGCGGTAGTGCTGGTGCGGGAGCTTAGAAGGATTTTTCGGACGGTGCTGGATGAAAATTGTTTTGTGATGGAAAATGTAGTCAGCCTTCGGAAAATGGGAAATTGGAGTTTCTTTATTGTAGGCGTAAGCGTAGTGCGGAGCATTGTTTATATGGCTGCCCCTACCACAATCGTAATCTTGGTGGTGATTTTAGTGTTTGCCATTGCAGGACTGTTCAGCAAAGTATTGGCAATGGTTTTTGAGGAAGCGGTCCGATATAAGGAAGAAAACGACTTAACGATATAACGAGAAGAGAGGACAACATAAATGCCGATAGTAGTAAATCTGGATGTCATGATGGCAAAGCGGAAAAAGGGATTGACGGAGCTGGCGGGGGAAGTGGACATTACGCTGGCAAATCTGTCCGTCTTAAAAAACAATAAGGCAAAGGCAGTGAGATTTTCCACCTTGGAGGCAGTCTGCAAGGCGTTAAACTGTCAGCCCGGCGATATTTTGGAATATGTACCGGATAAGGAGGACGAAAACAATGAATGAAGCGGTTAGAAATGAAGTAAAGGTAAGCGGCAACAGCACTTGGGACCAGCCTTCGCAGCTACAGGCGGTTCCGAATCCAAGCCCTGTGCCGGTCAAAGCCCAAAAGGAAGATACCGAGGCGACAGGGCGCATGAAGCGGAACTTTCCCTTTTTTGGCGGCGTTACTTTGGTATATGCTATATTCTACGCGTTTTGTATGTTCCGCAACGGTTCGGGAGTAACATTCCCTTTTTTTATGGCAGGAAGTCTCTTGTATTTGTGCTTCTCATTGTCAAAACTAGAGATTTCCTTGAAAAAAGGAAGCTGGTTTTACATGATTAGCGTGATGCTGCTTGCGGTGTCTACATTTTGCACGGATGACGGACGCATTATTTTTTTCAACAAGCTGGGAATTTTTCTGCTGATGATAAGTTTAATGCTACAGCAGTTTTTTGATACTTCCCAATGGAAATTCGGCAAATATATGGGGGCCATTCTGGAACTGATATTTGCCGGCATGGGCGAGTTGGGCAGGCCTTTTTCGGACGCATCGGTTTATATGGCGCAGAAAGAGAAAAAGAAGGACAGCAAGTTTTGGTATATGGTGCTGGGGGTCATAATTGCGCTTCCGCTGCTATTGGTGGTATGGCTCTTATTAAACAGCGCGGATGCGGTGTTCAGGGATATGAGCAGCAGGCTTTTCGGACATATCAATCTGCAAACTATTTTTAGCATTGCATTCCGCATCTGTTTTTTGTACCTTGCTACCTATCTGCTGACGGCATATTTGTGTAAGCATGAAATAAAAGAAGAGGTCAAGGACAAAAGGAACGGGGAGCCGGTTCTGGCAATTACCGTTACGGGAATGTTGTCCGCATTGTATCTGGTGTTTAGCGTGATTCAGATTGCAGGATTATTTTTGGGGAAGATGCAGCTCCCGGAAGGATATACTTACGCGTCCTATGCAAGAGAAGGTTTTTTCCAATTGCTTGCGGTGAGTATTTTAAATTTAATTATTGTGCTGGTGGCAATGAGCTTTTTTAAAGAAAGCAGACTGTTAAAAGCGGTACTGACAGTCATGTCATTTTGTACCTTTATTATGATTGCGTCCAGCGCCCTTCGTATGATAATTTATATTAAATATTATTATATGACCTTTTTGAGAATCTTGGTATTATGGGGTCTTGGACTTTTGTTTTTCCTGTTTCTGGGTGTGGTAGCAAATATTTTTGCGGAGAAATTTCCGCTGTTTTGTTATAGTATGGTAGTGGTGACGGTATTGTATCTGGCGCTGTCTTTCAGCCATCCCGATTATATTATCGCAAAAATCAATGTGGCAAATGCTCCCAAAGGTGAAAGCACAAAAATCACAAGGACGGAGGATGACTTTTTCCAAAGCAGCACACTTTACCATGATTATACTTACCTCAGCAGATTAAATGCGGATGCGGCGCCGGTGCTGATTCCCTATTTGCGGGAGCTGGGGTATGATATGGCGATTCTCGATGAGGAAGATATCTCAAATGACATCATTATCCGTATGGACAGAGAAGGAGAAGGCAGCCGCGCTTCCTTAAAGAGAAGCGAACAGTCCGATTTTGGATATTACTATTTGCAGCAACTGCAGAAATTGCAGAAGAGTTTCTCTTGGCGGACCTTTAATGTTTCGCGATATATGGCGTTAAGACAATTAGAAAATAACTAGGCGGCAGGCAGACTCTCCGGGCTATTCCAACACATCAAATGCCTGCCCCATAGCCCAGGGGCTTCCGATATCGCAGCGTCCGTGATGGTATTTGCGGTCGATGATTTCGCCATCACCCTCTACCACATTGAGTTTCATCCGGCTGCCGCCGTTTTCGCTGTATTGATCGAGGAGGGAAATGATTGCTTCTAAGTCCTGCTCATTGATATTTTTCGGGGTAGGTTTTTCGTTCATAGGAACCCTCATTTCTGTGTTTGCATTGTGGAACGGTTATTTGTATGGCGCCATTAATGATAGAATGTTTTTACAGCTCCAATTCGGTAAAAAATCCTTCGTTGTCCATTTTATTTTCTAACTGACATTCCAGCAGATAGCTGCGGATTTCCGGCTCCGTTTCGGGCAATTTGGCAAGAAATTGTTCCGCATGGATGGAAGTTAAGCCGCCGCTTGCATGCCAGATTTTGTAATAACGGATATCCCTGCCAAATTCCGGGGACTGCGAAAAAAGCTCTGCAACAAAAGAAGAATTTTCTTTTAAATATGCATGGAAAAAGTGCCGCATATCTTTCTCTAAATGTTCCGGATATGATAGGCGCTGAAAAACCAGACGGAGTTTTTCACCCCGTATTTTGCGGATGTAATCCTGTCTTTGGTCATCCACATCCTCCACATGGAACCAGCCGATAAAGGCAGGCACAAATCCGTCATCGTCATTTCTTAAAAGAAAGGCTTTCAGGGATTGGTCATATAGAAAGAGCCATTTCCATTGGCCGTGGCAGTCACCCGCCATTTGTAAATTCAACAGGACATCATTGGAATGTGTCGACAATAAATCCTCTTGAATAAGGTCGGCGCTTTGGAGGCTCTGCAAAGTTTCCTCAGCAAAGAAACAAAATGCGGATGCCAGAAAAAGGGGAATCCCTTCATAAATCCGGTTTCCCGATATATTGTCATACTTTCTGTCACAAAAAAGAATACGCTGCAGCTTTTCACATCCGAGAAATACCTTTTTTCCAAAGGTAATTTCCTTTGCCGGAAGTACCACTTCCCGCAAGTTTTTCATATGGGCAAAAGCCCAATCTCCCACGGTTTCCAATGTGGAGGGCAGCACAAGGCGTTCCACGCTTTTGCAGCTTAAGAATGCTTTTGCGCCGATGGCGGAAAGAGGAAGCCCTTCCGCCGTCTCCGGCAGACGGACTTCCTTTTCCTGTCCTGTGTATTTTTCATAGCAAAAAGTTGATTGAGCTGCCGTCATTTTTCCCTCATATTTCTAATTTCTTCCAATAATTTTCCAGTTGGTGAAAGATTCCGACTATATTTACAACATCTGTTCCAACACTAAATACTATGGTATAATTCATTTGTCCGACAACAGCCTCATGGTATCCTCTGTTTGCTAAATAGGTATCCCTGCTAAATGGAAATTGCAGGGGATTTTCTTCCAGACGGTCATATATGCTCTGGATTTCTTCCAATAAGTGTATCCCTGCCTGTTCATTTTTTAACTGATAAATTAGGTAACGCAAGATATTGTTGAGTAATTTATCTGCGTGTTCTGTAACAATCAGTTTATAAGCCATATTTTGCCCTCATTTCTGTCAGAGCAGTTCTGGCATCTTTGACCTGTTTATTCTCTATCTGCTGCTCTGATAGTTCAATATCTTTGTATACCGAAAATCGGTGCATGACATTTTCGTAAATCTCCATACTCATAATAACCATATCGCCGTATCCGTTTTTAGTGATATAAATAGGTTCTTCTGATTTATGACACATATCAGAAATTTCTGAAGTGTTTTTTAAATCTTTGATAGGAATAATTTGTGGCATTTAATATACCTCCTCTCTGCTATGGGACAATTATACCATAATTATGCCCGGCACTCAAGCGTAATATGCATAAATACATATCGCTTTACTTTATGAGGCTTAAAAGGATCAGCAGACACTAAATAGCCGCCACCAAATCCTCCACCAGTCTTGCGGAGTGCTTTGCGGCTTCTTTTTCAAAGGTGGGGTAATCCATTTCTGCGCTATCGTCAGCCTTATCGGAAATAGCGCGGATGATAACAAAAGGAATGCCATTTAAATATGCGCCGTGGGCAATGGAGGCACCCTCCATTTCGGCACAGTCTCCCTGAAAAGTAGAAATCAGCCTTTCCTTCACTTCCTTGCTGGAAATGAACTGGTCGCCGCTGACCACACGCCCCACCAGAGTATGCAAATCGGGATTGACTTTCTCGCAGGAAGCCTTTGCCAAGGAAATCAAATTTTCATCAGCCTTAAATTCCCGAAATCCCATCTGGGGAACTTCGCCCAATGCATATCCGAAAATTGTGACATCCATGTCATGATGAAGGGCATCCTTAGAAATCAAAATATCACCGATATCTAATTTTGCGTTCAAAGACCCGGCAACACCTGTGTTGATAATGTGGGTTACGGCAAAAACATCCGCCAATATCTGCACGCACAAAGCGGCATTAATTTTACCGATGCCGCATTTTACGATGACCACTTCCGCACCGTTTAAGGTTCCCTCATAAAAATCCATTTTTGCTTTTTTGGTAATGTTGACAACGGTCATTTTTGACTTTAATTCTTCTACTTCCAAATCCATTGCGCCGATAATTCCTATTTTTTTCATGTGTTAAATTTCCTTTCTTTTTTATCTTTACTGCGGATAAATTAACCTGTCCTCTCCGATTCCATATAGCACCTGATTTAAGTAACGGTCAGCCAGATAATTTGCCATGCCCAGATTCATGTCCAGATAGTTGCCGCAGTCCTTGGGGGAAGCGCCGGGCACCTCATCCTTGTAATCGCGGATAAACTCAAACATCTCTATCATCAAAGGAATAATATCCTTGGAAGCATAGTCCCCTGCCAAAAGCAGATAAAATCCCGTGCGGCAGCCCATGGGACCGAAATAAATGGTCTTGTCCTTGTATGCGGCATGATTGCGCAGAAAAGTAGCGGCGAGATGTTCAATAGTATGAACCTCCGCAGTGTTCATCACAGGCTCCTCGTTGGGGCTGGTCATGCGCAGGTCAAAGGTGGTGATTACTTCCGCCCCCACCGTATCTTTTCTGGACACATAGACACCGGGCTGTAATTTAATGTGGTCTATGGTGAAGCTTGCAATTTTTTCCATGTGAAATTCCTCCTTCTTTCTTGTTCATGACAATAGAATTTCCGCAAAGCGTGCATTCTGTTGTTTGATTGCTTCTTATTTTGCCGCTTCTTTGCTTTTATGATATTCATGCATCGGACTGCGATACCCCCGGTTTTTCAAGGCTTGCGGCCGATACGATAATTACCTTTATAGTGGCGGTCCGCGACGATTCTTTATAGGATTAGTTTAAACGATATTGTTTTAGAAAGCAATAAAAAGTATAAGAATTGATATTGTTTTGGAAAGTGATAAAATATTTGTTGTCGCATCTTGTAAAACACTGCCATTATGTTAGAATATATACAGGTGTTACCAAAACGGGTAGCGGTTCGCCTTTTGCCAAAATGAGTACATTTTGAGAGCTTCCAGTATCAAAGGAGGGGATACATATATGGAAAATAAAGTGAAAGGTAAGCACTATTGATGTTCGGAATGATTTTGGAGTTTGTCGGTATTGTAGCGACGATAATCAGTATCATCGTCACAATAATCAATATCCGACAGACCGGAAGAAATAAAAAACATCAAAAAAGCAACCGCTCCGACCAAAGTTAGGCTGCTTTTTTGAGCTTCTATTAACCAAGGCGAACCGTTGCTTTACGGTAACACCTTTTCTATAAAGTATCTTAGCACTTATCAGCAGTTCCGTCAACAGGTTTTTCATACACAGAATCCATCTGAATCCCATAACCATACAACTCCTTTTTAGTCATGCCAATGGAATTTCCACAAAGCGTAAACAAATGCTATTGTTTAGTTGAAAAAAATAACGAGATAGTAGTATAATAAAGTCAGCCACAAACATAATGATGAATAAAAGGAGACGGAGTGATATGTTAGAATTTCGCTATGATACCCAATTATTAATTGAAGGCAAGGATTTGGACGAGGATGTGATTAATGATTATATCACGGAAAATTTCAAGGGTGACTGTCTTCTTGCAGTGGGGGATGATGAATTGATAAAGATTCATTATCATACCAATGAGCCTTGGAAGCTGTTGGAATACTGCGCTACCTTGGGAGAGATATATGACATCGTAGTGGAGGATATGGATAGGCAGGCAAGGGGATTGCAGGGTTGATGAAGAGGTTTTGCTGAAATCCGGATGGATGGGATGGAAAGCCAAGCAATGCGGATGTATGATGTGATAAAGCAGCATACAACAAAAAACAGGTGCTGTGCATATTAGAGGTTCGCAGGCTACAGAAAGGCAAGAGTATTGATATGTCAGAAAATGAAAAAGTCACCATGGGGAAAAGGACATTTATTCTTTCCATAATCGGCGCGGCGGCAGCGGCTTCCGTGTTAAGCTTTGGCATGTTTGCTTTAGCCGGAAGACTGTCCGGAGCAGATAAAGCAGACAATACACAGGAGCAGATTCCAAGCCAAGGTCAGGCACCGATTCCGGCTCAAGATTCCAACCAAGGGCAGATGCAAACGCCTGCGCAGGGGCAAAACCAATCCCCAACACAGACTCCAAGCCAAGATTTAAGCCAAGGTCAATCATCGGTGCACGCACAGAACCAAACTCCCGCGCAGACTCCAACGATAGATTCAGCCCAAGGGCAAGCCTCAGTGCAAGCGCCGTCAGGCAATTCAGGAAATGCGGCGAATTCAGGAATACTAGGAAACGCAGGAACACCAACGAATCAGACAGCATCGGATTCTTACATCGGTGAGGAATCCGCTTGGAGCATTGCACTCACTCATGCAGGACTCAAAGAAACCGAAATCAGCCAGAAACAGATTAAGCTTGATTTGGAAGACGGCATCATGGTTTATGAGATAGAGTTTGAAAAGGGCCGGACAGAATATGAGTACGAGATTAATGCTGTGAGCGGAGAGATTATCAAGGCGGAGAAAGATTAATTAGTTTTATATATCAAGGCGTATAAACAGAAAGAGGCTGTGCTAAAAATTAAGAAGATAGAAGCCTAAAAAATTAGAAATTTAAAAAGTTAAAAGCTGAAAAATGCAAATTAGATAAAACAATAAGGCTATATAAAAAGGGCGGTCATACGATGAAATATGACCACCCTTAATCTTTGTAATGATTCCGGCTACCCTGAATTATTCTATAATTGATGCAGAATAGCCGACCGAGAATATTTAATCTGCCCTTACGGTCTCTGACCCATACCGCCTTCCAAGGTGAGGGTTTCGCCTGTCATATACTTGAAGTCGGGAGAAGCCAGCTGAACGCATACACGGCCGATTTCCAATTCTACATCGCCATAGTGTCCGGCAGGGGGCATTTTCACATTTTCCTTAAATGCATCCGGATACTGAATGGAGAAATTCTCAAGCTGTGCGGTCCATGCCAGAGGGCAGATAATATTTACATTTACGCCGTCCTTTGCCCACTCGGTAGCAGCAACACGGGTTAAGCCACGGATGCCCTCCTTGGCAGCAGCATATGCACACTGTCCGAAGTTACCGAATAATCCTGCGCCGGAAGCGAAGTTGATAACGGTGCCCTTGGTTTCCACCAGATGAGGGTAGCAAGCCTTCATATAATAGAAAGCTGCATAAAGACCGGAGTATATTGCCAAATCAAACTGCTCTGTGGTGTGGTCGCATAAGGTCACGCCGGAAGCGGATGCCTGTGCATTGTTAATCAGCACATCAATTCTTCCGAACTTGTCCATGGTCTGGCGTACTACCTCTTCTACCACTGCCTGATTGTCTGCGCCTGCATTCACATCTGCGGCAACTGTCAATACCTGAATGTTGTATAAACGCTCTAATTCCTCTTTTGCATCTTCCAGTTTTTTCACATTTCGTCCGGTAATTACGATATTTGCGCCCTCTTTTGCATAAGCGGTTGCAATACCGTAGCCGATGGAGCCGCAGCGGCCGTCACTCAAAACTGCACGACCGGCGCCTGTAATAATTGCTGTCTTTCCTGACAGAAAACCCATAGTATATCCCTCCTTAATATGGTGATTAGAATGATTTTCACTCTATAAACAAATGTAGCATAATACAGAATGCTTGTCAAATGACAAATAGCACACCGAACAGGCACTATTTTGGCGGAGCGCCTAAAGCAGGAAAACCATGCCGGAACAATGATTCGTTGACATCCATGATGGCTTGTTTATGCTGCAGGGCAAATAAAATCAGCACATCCCTTTCATCCTTTGCATATAGTTCCCGGTTGCAGGACAATTTCAGCATTTTTTGTGTTTCCGCATCCGTAAGGTGCATTCCGAATGCCAGAGCAATCAGCTTATCACGGGAAGGCGTTCTTTCACCGGAAAATATCTGGTACACATATGCCCTGTCCAGCAGGGATTCCCGCACCACATCCGCTTTACGGATGCCCTTTGAGGATAAAAGTGTGTTCAAATACTCGCAGAAACCGTCCTGCGTCAGATGTTTTTTGTTGGTCTGCAGATAGTCCTCAATGTCCGTTGCCTCTTTGATTTCATTTTCTAACTCAATGGTCGTTTTGTTTTCCGCAGCCATAATTTCCATGCCGGTACCTCCGATACTAAACAGATATTCTCAGAATTTCTTCTCACACTTGCATCTCCCATAATTCATGTGCTATAATTCTACCAAATTGCTCGTAATATGACAAGAGAAATCCGGGATACTAGTCGGTGTATGGGCGGCAGAATACAGTTGTCAAGTATTTGCAGGCGGCGGAAAGGCATGGTTGTTATCATGGAGTATGAAGAGATTAGGCTTTTAAAGCAAAGTGACAAAAGCACGGTGTATCTGGTACGCCAAAAATCGCTCGGGGGGGTAACCAAGAGGCGGAGCAGCTATTTATAAAGAAAACCCTTAAGGGACGCCACCCCATTTATGAAATTCTGCAAAAGTATCCCCACCCAAATCTGCCTAAATTATACGAAGTGTCTGTTTTGGAAGATTCCACTGTGGTTATGGAAGAATATATAGAGGGGAAGCTCCCCGATGTATTAGACCTGTCCAAAGAGCAGTTTTTGAATGTGGTAAAAAGCTTGTGTTCCGTACTGGAATTTATACATGGAAAAGGCATTATCCACCGCGATATCAAACCCTCCAACATTATTCTTACAGAGGATGAGCATGTGTACTTGATTGATTTTGATGCAGCCCGGATGCCGAAGGAAGAGGTGGAGAAGGATACCAAGCTTCTGGGCACCAGAGGATTTGCGCCGCCGGAACAGTACGGTTTTGCCCAGACCGATGAGCGCACGGACATCTATGCGCTGGGGGTGACTTTGAATCAGATTATGGGGGAAAAGAATCAGAGTCCCCGCTATAAAAAGATTATCCGAAAATGCATGAATCTGGACCCGGATAAGAGATATCAGTCCGTAAAACAGGTGAAAAGAGCATTTTTCCATACGAAAGAAACGGTTCTGTGCGGCGCCGCGGTACTGCTTGTGCTGGCTCTTGCAGGCTATGGCATCACGCGGATGTCGGCTCTGCGGGGGGGCACGCCGCCATCCCATGATGCCGGGGCAGAGAATGGATTAACTGTTCTGCCTGTGCCACAGGATGTCCATTGGGACGGCGATACCGGCTCTGCAACATGGAAGAATGTGCCGGAATCCGGTGTCGGTGATGAAGCACAGTTTTATCTGCGATTGTATAAAAGAGATATGCCGCTTCCCCCGGATGTGGATGCCGATGATTATTTTTATGAAGAAAAAATCAGGATGGGAGGAACTAACAGAGATCAGGCTTATCTCAGTGCAGAGGCGGCAAAAGAGTTCACAGAGAATGGGTTTTATTATTTTTCCATAGCGGCGGTCGGAGATGGAGTTACTTATACGGACAGTGCTTATGCAATGTCGGATGCCTTTGAATATACCGGAGAAGGTGCGCCCCCGCTGCCTGCGCCTACAGGGCTCGCATGGAAAATGTACAATGTGGATGATGTTTATAAATATTATGCCACATGGGACAATCTGGATGACTATGAGGATAAGGACAGATTTGATGTGACTGTTTATGATGAAGCGGGCGAATATGTGACGAATAATATCTGGAACAAGGAACCGATTATAGAATTTGGGTATGGTGGTGGAATCCGTATCAGGGCGGAACTTTTAATACCGGGAGAAAATAAACAATACCGATTTACCGTGCAGGCATATTCTTCACGGCCTAACGAATACAACTCCAGCCCCATGCCGGACCCTGCGCCGGAAGAATATTACAGCCCGTGGCTGATTATGAAATAAAAATTTAAAAAATCTGCTGCCAGCAGACCAACTTCCTCAAAACCTGTGATATGTATAGTTAGTAACTATTTTTAAGCAGAGGAGGAAGAAATGCAATATGAAGAAAAAAGCAATATTGGCAGCAGCTATGGCTCTGGCATTGACGGTTTCGCCATTTAGCGGCATGACTGCGGCTGCGGAAGAAACTAGCACTGTTTCGAGGGAAACCCGTGCACCGTCTAAGTACATTTTGAATGCGCCTAGAAATGCTGGATTTTCAGACAAGATTTATTCCTGTTCCTTTGATTGGACATTGGACAGAACTACAGGGGGTCCAATGAGCTGGCATGTAAGGGTTTATAAGGATGGTGAACTGTTTAAGGATTATGATTCTTTTCGAGATAACAGCAATCCTTGGAGATTTGTGTCAGGAAGGAACCCGAATGACCCAAATCCGGCTACTCAGATGTATATGTCAGATAATGTGAAAGAGGCATTGGATCTTGTTGGTGATGGGAGCGATAATAGCCATTGGAATCTTCCGTTTTCCCAGGATTTGGAAGAGTCGGGAACTTATTCTTTTGAGGTATGGGCAGAGCTCTTTAGTGGCAGCGGCAGCAATCTTACAATAGCACTTGAGAGTGAGAAAGCTGTTTCAGCAGAGGTAGAGTATACCCGTCCGGATAAGGAATTAGGCACTACCGTGGGCTATTGGGATGCGGAGCAGCCTTATTTGTTCCATTATACTTCCGTGGAAGGCGCTGCCGGATATCAATTCGTGCTGTACAGGCTGGATGAAGAGAACAATCAATGGAATCCCGCTATATTTACTTCAGTAAAGTCGAATGCCGAATATAATTCCATAGGACATCTTACTGTGTTCAGTAAGATTACAGCGGACAGCCAGACAGATGTTGGTGGTCAGGAAAGAACCAGAGATTTTACAGATGATTTTATGGAGCAGCACTATAATCATCCGGGCAAATATGCCGTTACCGTGAAAGCATTAAGCAATAACTTAGACGAGGTTGCCAATGGTCCTGAGGGAGAAAAATCAGATGTATTTGAGTTCACAAGAACTTCTGATTCCAATGATAATTCCGGTTCAGACGATGATGAGTCTGATGGTTCCGGACAGCCTGCAAACACAGCGCTTCCCGAGAATCAGATTGCAGCAGCAAAGCCGGGTGAAGTCATTCAAATAACCAAGGAACAGAATATCACCACCCTGTCCAATGCGGATATGAAAGAACTCTTGGCACGCGGCGATGTGGCATTAGAGATGGAGTACACCTATGAAGGTGTGGATTACAAGATTCGCATTCCCGCAGGCGCAGCCATGGATAACGATATCCCCTGGTACGGACCACTGTATCTGGCACAGCATTACAGAGTCGGAAATTCCTCTGTTTCCGCATCCGGTAAAGCAGCCATCATTGTAAAAGCGGGAGATACCTTAAGCAAGATTGCGAAAGCCAACAATATGACACTGAATCAGTTGAAGGCAAAGAATCCGCAGATTACGGATGTGGACCGCATCATGCCGGGGCAGAATATTATTGTAGAATAAATATTGTGCAGTATATATGAAAAATTACATAGCTTCTTTCGCAAAATTAAGGGTGTGCGGTTTGAATCCGCGCACCCTTTCATATTGGCTAAATAACGAAAATATTATAAAAACGATATAATGTGATTGAAATTTTGTGTTATTAATGATATGTGATATGGCGGCATTTGAGATTATCTCAATTTTCATTGGAATACTAACAAAAACCTTACTAAACAAAAAAGAAGGAGATTCCCTATGGTTAATTTTACATCAAATACTTACCAAATGAAACGGAAAATTTTAACTTTGACAAATAAAATTTCCAAACGGTTGTCGAAGCCCGAATGTAAATTCACGGCAGATATCACTTATGGCATGCTGGCCTCCGGAAGCTGTCTTTTAACTGACATTATTGACCAGCTTCACGAAAATTCTAAAAAGATAAATATCGTTGACCGGCTTTTCAGGCATCTTGATAAAGGAACTCCCGCGCGGGCTGCTTCTTCTTATCTCCAGACGGTCAAAAATCATGTTAAATTTGTCTCCTGCTTTCATAAAATGTAGAATAATCTTTTTAATCACAAAAACTTTTCCAGCTCTTTAATCAGCGTGGGGATTTCCTCAAACACTACATCGGCAATAATATTCCAATTTGTTCCATCATAATCGTGAACTAAACGATGCCTAAGTCCTGATATCATACTCCATTGAACTTCAGCGTGCATTTCTTTATATTTATCGGACAGATTATAGACATGTTCGCCAATATTATACAATGGCGTTGTAACAAGCCATTGCAACGGAATATCTGCCAGTAAATCTTCTTTGTTAATATTATGTGTTACAATATACTCATGCAGCTTTATGGCATTTTCATAAATCCTTTTAATTCTCTGCTCATCCGAATATTTCATGCTACCAACAGCCTCTCTCTCATAACCACATTATAAAAATCGCTATCTTTGTTGATTTCATTTATTTCAAATACATCAACATTCTTTTTCAAAATCTTTCGCAACTCCTCGGCAAGTGAAAAAATCATCGTAAGTTTAAAGTTTTTCCCACCATACACCAAAAAATCTAAATCACTGTGTTCATCTGCCTCCCCTCTGGCATAAGAACCAAACAAATATATTGCTTCTACTTTATATTTTTCAGCGATTGGCTGCACTAAATTTTCAATATCTTTAATTGTAAATACATCACTATTCATTTTGTCAATCCCTTCTTTTACAATATATGATGATTTCCTATTTGAATCTTCTAATTCATCTGATGATACGAAACTATTTCTACTTTAATATACTATATTTTACTGCCTATTTCAAGGCAAACAAAATAGACATTTGTGCAAATTTCTTCTTTCCCTAACAAGAAAATCTTTCAATGCGCAAAGCGAGGGATTTAGTGGTAGGAATGGCAGAGGAATTTGTGAAGGGCGGCTTTACAGACCATGAGGCTTTTTTGCGGGAAATTACTCTAAAAAGTTAAAGAAATTTATGTTTTCTGTTTATGCCGATTTTGCATAATCAATAACAGAGATTTCCTACATAAGTTGTTTTGCCTTTGCAATAATATTAGTATATTGAGCTTCCAAAGCCCAAAGCATCCCAGCATATCCCAGCCATGCAACGGAAAGTAGCATAAAAAACACAAATGTATACAACTGTTGGTGGTGCAGCACAGGCTTTTTGGTTATAGTTGTCGCATAACAAAAAAGAAAGGAGCTGCACTTTATTATGAGCAGACAAACTGTTATCTCTGCGAAGCATTTGAAAAAAGCTTTTGGCAAGGGCGAAAGTATTCAGGTTATTTATTCGGACTTGAATATGGATATTTATAAAGGAGATTTTACCGTTATCATGGGTTCATCGGGAGCGGGCAAATCCACCCTGATGTATTCCCTGTCAGGGATGGATAAGCCGGACGGCGGGGAGATTTGCTTTGACGGAACGGACATCACAAAATTAAATAATGACAAATTAGCTGTATTTCGGCGCAGGCAGTGCGGATTTGTATTTCAGCAGATTTATCTGATTGATAAGATGAACCTTATGGATAATGTCATTGCGGCAGGGGTGCTGACAACCAAAGACAGGGAGGACATCAAGAATCGCGCAAAGGAGCTGTTTTCTTTGGTAAATATTCCTGAAAACACATGGAAGAAAACATCTTCCCAAATTTCGGGAGGCGAGGCGCAGAGGGCAGGCATTGTCAGGGCGGTTATCAATAATCCTAATGTGCTTTTTGCGGACGAACCCACAGGTGCGTTAAACTCTGCAAATTCGGCGGCAGTCCTTGATGTGTTTACTTCTCTTCATAATAAAGGACAGAGCATCGTCATGGTAACCCACGACAAAAAATCTGCCTTGCGCGGAAACCGTATCATTTATATTAAGGATGGAAAAATCTTCGGCGAGTGTGATTTGGGGAAATATGAGCCGGACAATGTCGAAAGAACCGAAAAACTAGATAAGTTCATTAAAGAAATGGGCTGGTAGCGTGAGAAGTACTTCTAAAGCTCATGCTAATGGGCATTTCGCTAAGAAGTACTAAATCTCACGCCGAAAAACGCCCAAAACCATGGCGTTTTTCAATGCAATTTGAGATTCCGCTGAAGCGGAATTATGGAGGTTAATATGAAAAAATTATCAACACTCATCATACATAATTTAAAGAAAGCAAAGGGGCAGTATATCTCCTTTGGGGTGTTTATCTGCCTGACCGCATTTATTATAAATATTGCCCTTGTGCTTGCCTTTCAGACATTCAGCGCTTATGACAGCCTGTTTGATAAGCTTGGCACGGCGGATATCAACTTTATCATTCCGCAGATGCAGGATAAGGAAAATCTGCTGGCAAAAATAGAGGAAATCAACGGGGTATCCTTCGTTGAAAAGCATCACGGGGTATTTATGACCGTGACGGTCCGCGAATTTGCAGGCTCCGATTTTGACATGAACACTGTTTTTTACAGTCTGGACGAAGAAAGAACGCTGAATCTGCATGAGGTTACAAACGCCTCCGAAAAGAGCGGCAATTCTGTTTATATTCCTCTATATATGAAGGAATTGGGCGGCTTTGCAGAAGGCGGCAGTATTGTTTATTCCATAGACGGCAAAGAGCATACCTATGACATTGGCGGAATTATATCGGAAATGCAATATGGAAATTATGGAACAGGATTGATTTGCGGTTATTTTCCCGAAGCGGTTTATGATGACTTTGCCAACGAGTATGAGAATCAAGCCATTACAGAATATTCTTTAAAAACAAACGGCGCCGCTGATTTAACCAAAATGAAAAATACCATATCCGAAGTCTTAAAAGAAGAAGGAGTCGCATTGCTAAATATCAGTGACAAGGCTACCTCAAAGCAGACCAGAACCATGGTGTGCACCCTGCTTATCGTTATTTTTCTGGCACTTGCGGCAATTATATTGGTAGTCAGCATTTTCCTCAGCAACTTCCGGATAAGGAGCGCAATCGAAGACGAATTGGCACAGATGGGGGTATTAAAAGCAATCGGTTATACAAGCAATATGATTATTGCTTCGGCGGTTATTCCCTATATGCTTGTGGGCATTGTTTCCACCATAATCGGCATAGCCCTGTCCTATCTGGTTCTGCCTTTGGTGGCAGGCATTTTAGCAATCCAATCGGGATTTTCCTACACGCCTGTATTTGACATAACGGCTGCGCTTATGGTAATACTGATACTGACATTTGCCATATCGCTATTTTCCTATCTTTCGGCAGGAAAAATACATAAATTAGAGCCGATACACGCTATAAGAGGCATTACCGGGGAAGAATCGGCGGGACAGAATATATTATTATTTATTGTTTCCTTTGGCATCATGGTGCTGCTGTCTTTCGCCGGGACGCTCCTGTACAATGTCAATATCAAGCCGGATAATTTTATGAATACCCTTTCGGAGGAACTGCCTTCCGTTATTTTTACGGCGGAGGATGAGAAGCTGGAGGAACTTAAGGAGCTCCTTCAAAATGACAGCCGCGTACAGCTTCTTATGGAATATGCTTCTGTACCTGTGAGTTATGAAGACGGAAGCCTTACTGCTTTCGTGTGTGAAGATTTTTCCAAGGTGACAAACGATATCTGTTACGAAGGCAACAGCCCTGTGAAGGACAGCGAAATTGCAGTAGGGAATGCGATTTCGGAGAATTATCCCATCGGCAGCGAAATAGAGATAACCGTTGGCTCCGAGTCCGAATTTTACACGGTGACCGGCTATATCCAGAGCGTGAATAACGCCGGAGCGGTCTGCCAGCTGACAGATAAAGGATATGAAAAAATCGGGGAAAAGACTAATTCCATCAATGTTTACTTATATGATAAAATTGCCGATGAATTTATCAAGGAGTATGAAGAAAACCATGATTCCATCGTTAAATCGTCCGTAAACTTTGAGCAGATGAGTGAAAACGGCAGAATGATGTATACAGGTATCGTTTCTGTCATCGTAATTATCCTGTTTGTCATTTCTATTCTGATGGTGCTGCTTGTGATGTATGTCATCATCAACTCCATGATAAGCAGGCGCAGGCAGGAATTCGGCATATATAAAGCAATCGGATACACCAACGGACAGCTCACTATAAAGACAGCGCTTGAGTTTATGCCCCTTGTGGCTGCAGCTTCCATCATTGCGGCAATAGCCGGACTGTGGTATCTTCCCTCAATCGACAATGTCATTTTTTCCTTGATTGGGGCTGTAAAAAATCATTTTGAAGTATCTATTGGGATATTGATTTTATTTGCCATAATGTTCACTGCTGTGGCATTTGCAATCAGCATACTGCTTTCTGCACCGATTAAAAAAATTACCGCATATTCACTTTTAAAAGATTAAGGAGGATGATTATGAATTTTTCAGAAAAATTAAAGGAAATACGAAAAAATGAAGGTATCTCACAGGAACAGCTTGCCGAAAAAATCGGTGTTTCAAGACAGGCCATCACCAAGTGGGAAACGGGAAAAGGGCTGCCTGATGTTGAAAATATGGTAATCATAGCAGAAATTTTCAAGACTACCATAGATGAACTGCTTATGGATTCCGTCGCAAAAACAGCCCCGGAGACATTGGTATATACCAGCGAAACCATTTATGACATTGACTGTGAGAAACATTTTGACATCCACATCGGCAGCGCGGCTACAATCCTGCTGTCATCGGGCGATGACGAGAAGCTTCATATTAAGCTTTCCTCTGAAACCCTTGAGAATTTAAGTTCCATGTTTAAGATAAAGCTGGATGAAAAGAAAAACAAGATTGATGTACTCTGCCTTAATAAGGATAAGTTAAGCCGTTATGAAGCGGAGGAAGCGCTGACAGTTGAGATTGTCCTGCCGAATAAATATTCCGATACCTGTGAGATTGCAGCCGGCGTTAAGCTTCTTGCAATCAATCATCTTCACTTGAACCGTTTAGAGTATGACGGCGATGCAGAACAGATTTTGATTTCAGACAGCAGCGGAAGTCTGGAATTCACGGCGAAAACCGATTACGAAATTACGATTGATAAGATTACGGGAAGACTGGATATTAACCAATGGAAAGCAAAAGCAATCGTTCACATCCCGGAAGAAAACATGGTCAATGTGATAAATAAAGGCAGAAAATGCAATATCTACTATGTAAAAGAAGGAAAAGCTGTCAAGTGTGAAAATGCTGCTGACAGCGAAAAGATTGCTGACAGCGGGGAAATTGCTGACAGCGGCAATGTGCTCAGTATTTCGGGAATCTTTTCGGAGCTGATTGTGGATTACAGGTAAATGCCATTTCCTTTTGCTCCAATCCAGACATTATTGCCAACTTTGATCGGCAGGGCAATTTCCAATCCGCTGTTTCGCTGTTCGGCGTCTATGGCGTGCCCTGCCGTTGAAAATACGCAGTTTGGCGCAATAAACACATTGTCTCCGAATGTAACTTTGGCGCCATCCAAAATAGTGCAATTGCTACCCGTTTATGCCGGTTTATGGGTATTGGCTGCTTTGTTATGACCGACATAATTCCGTTTCCACCTACCGGTCCGGTAATATATCATACCTATCACAAAGGGAGTAAAACCGGCAATCACATCTCCCCACAGAAATCCGGACCAGCCTAAAGGAAGCACCAGACCGAACAACACCGAAAAGCCGATTCTGTTGACAATCCCATCTAAAATCGCCACAAGGAAGTTCAATTTATAATTTCCGCTCCCATCAATCAAACCGTTGCTGGGCGCCCTGCATGCACTTCCAAAGAACAAGGCGCACAACATCGGTATCAAAAGCATGGCGGCTTCGATGACTTCCGTATCCGGAGTGAACATTCTGAAAATGATTCTTGGTATTGTCAGGACGGTAAGCATTAAAACAACTGCTACGGATAGCGTAATGCTCATAGCCGTCCTTAAAACTTTTGGAACCCTGTCATAGCGTTCGGCTCCGATATTTTGGGCAATCATGGAACTTGCAGACATATTTATGGCGTTAGAGAACAAATTACTGATCACATTAATTTTGCTGTAAATTGCCGTTGCGCTTGATGCGATAACCCCATACGAATTAATCCAGGAATTGACAAATAGTTTTGAAAACATAACGGCTGCGCTTTTGATTGCCATGGGACAACCCAGCGTAAGCAGATTGCGCAAGATATCTTTATTTAATTTGATATACTTCCTGTTGATGACAATTCCAAGCTTTTTTTGATTGAACAGCAGAAAAGATATTCCGCACAAAAAGCTGACCCCTTGCCCGATAACGGTTGCAAGCGCTGCGCCAAATGCGCCCATATCAAATTTTGCAATAAAAATCATGTCCAATACCAGATTGATGACTGCCGCGGTTGCAATGAAAATAAACGGATGTCTGGAATCTCCCATACCCCTCAGTATAGCGCTGACCACATTATAACCGTATACGAACAGCAGCCCCAGCGTACATACGGTAACATAAGAAAAGGCATGATCCCACGCCTCAGGCGGAGTATTCATCAGCCTGAGCAGATTACCTCTGTTAAAAAAGGTAAAGCTCCCCAAAATCACTGCGCCACTAAATAAGAATATGGTCAGATTTACAATGATTTGTCCTATTTTATCTTTTTTCCCGGCGCCCAGATGTTGTGCGATAATTACCTGTCCTGCGTTAGAAAAACCCATGGCGAAAAAGGTCAGAAGATTTAATATATCACCTCCGACCGATACTGCCGATAAGCCTGCTTTCCCGACACATTGCCCCACGATGATCATATCGACCATATTGTAAACTGCCTGAAACAAGTTAGAGACAAATAAGGGTATGGCAAAAAACGCCATTTTCTTAGGTACACTGCCGCTTGTAAAATCCGTCACATATTTTTCCGCCATATGCTCATCTCCTCCCGAAACATAAAAGAGTGCAACCACAGTAGTTCCACTACTATAGATTGCACGCATCATTCATGCCGGACTTACATCTACTGATTATATGAGGTTGTTTATATATAAGGATTCTAGCATAGCAGGAATTCTTTTGCAAGTTTTTGTTCGACCGCTTAGGCAAAAAATAAGGGTGTGTGAGTTTTATCCCATACACCCTAAAAGTGCTAAAAACATTGATTTTAAGCCATTTTTCGCTTATCCGAAGTACCTCTTAAGCAGTCCCTCGAATGCCTTGCCATGTCTTGCCTCATCTTTTGCCATTTCATGTACAGTGTCATGGATTGCATCCAGATCCAAAGCCTTTGCGCGTTTAGCCAAATCAAATTTACCCGCGGTAGCGCCGTTTTCCGCATCCACTCTCATCTCCAGATTTTTCTTGGTGGAGTCGGTTACCACCTCGCCAAGAAGTTCTGCAAATTTAGCTGCGTGTTCTGCCTCTTCATAAGCGGCCTTCTCCCAATACAAACCGATTTCGGGATAGCCCTCTCTGTGTGCAACTCTCGCCATTGCAAGATACATGCCGACTTCGGAGCACTCGCCCTGGAAGTTTGCTCTCAAATCGTCCAGAATGTCCTGAGGAACGCCTTGGGCAACTCCTACAACATGCTCTGCCGCCCAAGTCTTTTCACCGCTCTGCGCTGCGAATTTGGAAGCCGGAGCGTGGCACTGGGGGCACTCTGCGGGAGCCTCGTCTCCTTCGTGTACATAACCGCATACCTGACATACGAATTTCATAATCTTTTCTCCTTTTCTGGTTAATTTTATTTTGATATTTGCGAAGTCTCGCAATTACCTGTTGATTGTGAAAAATGCATTAATTGTGGGCGCAGTTGCCGCAAGTGCCGTAAAAGTAAGTGACATGGCCTGTGATGGAGCCGTCAAAATCGGCGCCGGCAATATCCACAATACTGTCAATGCTGGGCATATCTAAGTCCGTTACGCTGCCGCACTCCGTGCATACAAAATGATAATGGGGAGAAGTATCGGCGTCAAAATGATCCACGCCATCTCCCACTCTCAGGCGTTTTATTTCACCCAAATCCGACAAAAGTGTCAGATTCCTATATACCGTGCCAAGGCTGATGTTGGGGTATTGTTTCCGTACATTCATATATACGACATCGGCGGTGGGATGATCCTTTCTTTCCATCAGAAAAGCCTTGATCATGTCCCGCTGTTTGCTTCGCTTTAAGGCCATCGGAGCCCTCCGTTCTATAATAGTAACAATTCCTATTTTTAATTATAAGGATTTTTGGGCGGCTGTCAACCATTTTCGTATAAAGAATGCAATTTATATTTTTTTAATGATATTCTTCCATAGTTTTTATGAATTACCGGGGGGTTTGTGGTATAATATCCGCAAAGGGCAGAGTCAAGTGACCGGAGAAACAGATGCCGAGATTGCTCGAGCAGATGTTTCTTCGGCCATTTGACGAGCGAGAGCGTTCTGCCCGGGACTTGCTATAAATAAGGGGTTACACCATGAAGTTTAAGACCAGACTGCAAGTAACATTTATCAGCATCATACTTTTGCCATTGATACTTACCGTGATAGCTTTTATGGTTATCATGGTTTATCTGATGAATTTAAAGCAAGGTTTTGGCATCCATGAATTGGATTACACCATGATGTCCGAGAATGTACAACAGTTTGTCAATATGACTGACAAAGTTTATTTTCTGCTGTTAGACCAATTGAAGGAAGACCCTTCCAAACTGGAAGATAAGGAATATCTGGAAAAGATGAATACGGAAGTGTCCCGTAAAGCTACCTGTCTGATTGTACGCAGAGACGATGAACTTTACTATGCGGGAGAGTACAATGCGGCACAGGAGCTTTTTGAGAAGCTTCCTCCTTATGGAAATGAAGATTTGCCGGAAGATTCGGGTTATTATTTTGATGAGTTGGAAAGTTATGTAAAGCAGATTGACTTTGTGTTTCAGGATGGCAGCAGTGGCAGTATTTTTGTGGTTACCAAAATGAATTCTTTGATTTCCAAACATCTGCTGGTGGATATGCTGATTGCGATTGTGGTGATTTTGATTTTTACCAGCGTTATGCTGACCCAATGGATTCGCAAGGGCGTATTTACCCCCATCAACGAGCTGAATGTAGCCATGCGCAGGATTCAGGAGGGCGATTACGACTATGTACTTCAAACCGATGAAAAGGGCGAGATAGGGGATTTGTACCGGAATTATGAAGATATGCGGATGCAGCTTAAGGAATCCCTTGAGGAAAAAATACAGCAGGAAAACACCAATAAAGAATTAATCAGCAATATATCACATGATTTAAAAACCCCCATCACGGCTATAAAAGGCTATGTGGAAGGCATTATGGACGGCGTGGCGGACACTTCGGAAAAAATGGATAAATATATTAAAACCATTTACCATAAGGCGAATGACATGGATAAGCTGATTAACGAGCTGACTACCTATTCCGGTATCGACAACAACCGTATTCCCTATAACTTCCACAGAATTAATGTGGCGGATTATTTTGGCGACTGTGTGGAAGAGGTAGGACTGGAATTGGATTCGCAAAATATTCAGTTGAATTATTCCAATCTGGCAAAAAATGACACAGTTGTCATTGCAGACCCGGAGCAGATGAAGAAGGTTATCAATAATATTATCGGCAATAGCGTAAAATATATGGATAAGGCGCACGGAGTCATAGACATCCGTATTTTGGACGAAGAGGATTCCGTTCGGATTGAGCTGGAGGATAACGGGAAAGGAATTGCTGCCAAGGATTTACCCCGAATCTTTGAGCGTTTTTACAGAACGGATGCTTCCCGCAATTCCGCTCAGGGCGGCAGCGGAATCGGGCTGTCCATTGTAAAAAAGATTATTGAGGATCACGGCGGTTATATCTGGGCAACCGCAAAGGAAGGAGAAGGAACCTGTATTCATTTTGTATTGAGAAAATATATGGAACTGCAGGAAAAAGTGTGAACGGAATGAAGATTTTCTAAGGTCAGAAAGAACCTGACCTAATAAAATCTAAGTCATTCCGAAATCTGTGCAGATTCATGGATTGGTTTGTGCCGCTGAAGCGGCATGTTTGGAAGTGTGAAAAAGCGGAAGTGAGAGAATCATAACAATTATCATGGGAGGCGGCATATGAGTAAAATTTTGATTGTGGAAGACGAAGAAGCGATTGCGGATTTAGAGAAGGATTATCTGGAGCTGAGCGATTTCAAGGTAGATATCTGTAATACCGGGGACGCCGGACTGCAGGCGGCATTAGCCGAAGATTATAATTTGGTGATTCTGGATTTGATGCTGCCGGGCATGGATGGGTTTGAAGTGTGCAAGCGCATCCGGAAACAAAAGAATATTCCTATTTTAATGGTGTCCGCCAAAAAGGATGACATTGACAAAATCCGGGGCTTAGGTCTGGGGGCGGATGATTACATGACGAAACCCTTCAGTCCCAGCGAGCTGGTGGCAAGGGTGAAAGCGCATATGGCGCGTTATGAAAGACTGGTAGGAACCAATCAGAAGCTTCAGAATGACATTGTGGAAATCCGGGGCATCCGCATTGATAAAACCGCACGGCGTGTTTATGTGGACGGGGAAGAAAGAACATTTACCACCAAAGAGTTTGACCTGTTGACTTTTCTTGCGGAGAATCCCAATCATGTTTATACCAAAGAGGAGCTTTTCCGGGAAATCTGGGATATGGACTCCATCGGAGATATCGCCACTGTCACGGTGCATATCAAAAAAATCCGGGAAAAAATCGAACAGAACACGGCAAAGCCCCAATATATCGAAACCATTTGGGGAGTGGGCTACCGCTTCAAAGTGTAAATGATTGCGGATGTGATTTAAATTTGCTTTTCATGGAATTGCTCTATAGACTCCACCGCCAATTTGTGCTATGATGATATTCGGTGTAAGTTGTGTCATTTACGACAGAAGATGGAGGAACCCATGAATAATTTAGAACTACAAAAACATGCAAACGA
Organism: Lachnoclostridium sp.; assembly: GCA_023664665.1. Taxonomy (GTDB): domain Bacteria; phylum Bacillota; class Clostridia; order Lachnospirales; family Lachnospiraceae; genus Acetatifactor. The sequence goes on along the minus strand of JAMPEY010000029.1, from coordinate 5,786 downwards.
TGTCCGCAAAGGGATTATTGAAGGCGTTCACAGCGCTAAGGCGGGACATCCGGGCGGTTCGTTGTCCGCAACGGAAATTTTTACTTTTTTGTATTTTGAGGAGATGAATATCGACCCTGCCTATCCGCAGAAGGAGGACAGGGATCGTTTTGTGCTTTCTAAAGGACATACGGCGCCGGGACTGTATGCGGCATTGGCAAACAGAGGTTTTTTCCCGGTGGAGGATTTGAAGACTCTCAGAAAATTAGGTTCTTATCTGCAGGGACACCCCTGCATTAATATTCCCGGTGTGGATATGTCCTCCGGCTCTTTGGGACAAGGCATTTCCGCTGCGGTGGGTATGGCGTTGGGAGCCAAGATGAACCGGCAGGATTTTCGTGTATATACCCTGCTGGGAGACGGGGAGATTGAGGAGGGACAGGTCTGGGAGGCAGCTATGTTTGCCGGATTCCGTAAGCTGGACAACCTCTGCGTCATTGTGGATAACAATAATCTGCAGATAGACGGTCCCATTGATCAGGTGTGCTCACCCTATCCCATTGACAAAAAATTCGAGGCGTTTAACTTTCATGTAATTAATGCGGACGCCCATGATTTTGATGCTTTGCGGGAGGCGTTTCGGGAAGCAAGGCAGACCAAGGGAATGCCTACCTGTATTGTAGCCCACAGCTTAAAAGGGAGACATGTGTCCTTCATGGAAAATGCGCTGGATTGGCATGGAAAAGCCCCCAATGATGAAGAGTATGCGGTGGCAATGGCTGATTTGGAGCGAATCGAGAAGGAATTAGAGAAAGCGGGTGAGGTGTGATGGCAGAAAACGGTGCGGTAAAAAAGGTCGCTACAAGAGACGGCTATGGAAATGCTTTAAAGGATCTGGCGGAAGAGTTTCCTGATTTGGTGGTACTGGATGCGGATTTGGCCGCGGCAACCAAGACCAATATTTTCAGAAAGGCGTATCCGGAACGCCATATTGACTGTGGTATTGCGGAAGCGAATATGATGGGAGTGGCAGCGGGTTTGTCCTTGGTAGGCAAAATTCCTTTTGTCAGTACCTTTGCCATGTTTGCGGCGGGGCGTGCTTTTGAACAGGTGCGCAATTCTATCGGGTATCCCCACCTGAATGTAAAAATCGGTGCAACTCATGCGGGCATTACCGTGGGAGAAGACGGTGCGACCCATCAGTGCAACGAGGATCTGGCGTTGATGAGAACGATTCCCGGCATGGTGGTAATGTGTCCCTCCGACGAAGTGGAGGCAAGGGCTGCAGTGCGCGCCGCATTGGAATATGTCGGCCCCGTATATCTGCGTTTCGGGCGTGCGCCGGTTCCCGTAATCAATGACAGACCGGATTATCATTTTGAAATCGGCAAAGGAACCATTGTCAAAGAAGGAACGGATTTAACCATTGTGGCAACCGGAATCTGTGTGGATTCCGCTATCGGAGCGGCGGCAATGCTGGAGCAGGACGGCATACATGCGGAGGTTATCAATATCTGTACGATTAAACCTTTGGATGAAGAGTTGATTTTGCAAAGCGCCGGGAAGACCGGAAGGGTCGTGACGGTGGAGGAGCATTCCGTCATCGGCGGTCTGGGCAGCGCAGTATGTGACTGCCTGTGCGCAAAGCTTCCTACCTTGGTGACAAAATTAGGTATGCAGGATGTGTTTGGAGAATCCGGCTCTGCAGCGGCGTTGGTAGAAAAATATGGCCTGGACGCAAAGGGTGTATACGCCTCCATAAAGGAGGTTCTCTAACCGATAAACTTGGAGTCTGCCGAAAGCGTCAGGGAGGATTTTTATGAACTACAGAATATTGGGAAGAACCGGAATCAAGGTCAGCGAAGTGGGCTTGGGAAGCGAAGCCTTTGTGGGAAAGGATGAAGCTTTTGCGAAAGAGCTTCTGGATGCCGCTTTGGAGGCGGGCATTAATTATTTTGATTTGTACAACCCGGAGCCTTATATTAGGGACGGCTTCGGAAAAGCAATGGAGGGGCGCCGGGATAAGTTTGTGATTCAGGCGCATTTGTGCTCCGCATGGATGGACGGTCAATATAAACGCACCAGAGAGATGGCGGCAGTGAAAGAAGCCTATGACGATTTATTCCGGCGGCTTAAAACGGATTATGTGGATGTGGGTATGATACATTATGTGGATGAGCAGAAAGATTTTGACAGGGTTTTTCAGGGACAGGTGCTCGCCTATGCAAAGGAATTGAAAGCGGCAGGGAAAATCCGCCACATCGGCATGAGCACCCATAATCCCAGAGTGGCGCTTCAGGCGGCAAAGAGCGGTGAGATAGATGTGATTATGTTCAGCATCAACCCTGCATATGATATTCTGCCTCCCGATGAGGATGTGAATACTCTATTTGAAAAATCAACCTATGAAGCCCCGGATGTGCTTTCCGGCACTGACCCGGAAAGACTGATGCTTTATGGTCTGTGTGAGGACGAGGGTGTGGCGCTTACGGTTATGAAGCCTTATGGCGGGGGAGCCTTGCTGGATGCAGGGGAATCTCCTTTCGGAGTGGCAATGACCGTTGCCCAATGCCTGCATTACTGCCTGACCCGTCCCGGGGTGGCAAGCGTGCTTGCCGGCGCCCATACAAAGGAAGAGCTTTTGGAGGCGGCGGCCTATTCGGAACTGTCAAAAGAGGAGAAAGATTTTACGGCTCTATTGAGCAGTACTCCGGCGCATAGATTTATGGATAAATGTATGTATTGCGGACATTGTGCGCCCTGTACGGCGGGAATTGATATTGCGTCGGTGAACAAATTTGCCGATCTCTGTGAGGCGCAGCGCATGATTCCGGAAACCGTGCGGGAGCATTACAATACCCTGACAGCGAAAGCGGGGGATTGTGTAAAATGCGGCGCCTGCGAAAACCGCTGTCCTTTCGGGGTGAAAATTATAGAGCATATGCAGAAGGCAAAAGGGATTTTCGGAAACTAGACTCAAAAAACACTACAATCTTAAGGAATATTTAAAGATTTCTTAGAGGGTTTTCTGATATTCTTTAAGGGAGGAGCGTAATCGCATTCAATGCATTAGTGTGTTCCCGGATTGGATGAAAGTGTGTCAAGAAATTCTAAGTTACACACTGGGTTATCAGGAGTATAGTTATGGAAGTCAAAAGAGAAAACCGGTCGGATATATCATATGGAACGGGGGGGCAGCCCACGCGGCGCAGGCAGGAAGCGCCAAGGCGTCAGGCTCAAGAACCGCCCGCGCGGCACAGGCAGCAGAGCAGAGAACCGCAAGCGCAGCGTAGGCAGGAAGCGCCAAGGCAGCAGACCCGGAGGCAGCCGCCTGTATCAAATCAGCGGTCTCATCGGGAAGCCATGTACGGTATGGGGAGACCTCAGAGACAGCAAGTACAGCGCAGCGCACCCCGCTACATAGAAGATGATTATGAAGAATTTGATTCCTATGAAGTCAGGCAGCAGGAACTTGAGAGAATTCGGAGAAACAGGGCAAGAGCGAGGAAGAGGCGGAAGCAAAGACAAAGGATGCTGATTCTCGGCGGATTAGCAGGATGTTTTTTGCTGGCGTTGCTCTGCCTGCTGGTACAGTTTACGAAACAGCCCCAAACCCGGAAGACGGACAAGCAGGTGTCCGTGAACGAATCCGAAATTTCCAAGCCTGCAAAGGTTTATCAGGGAGAAATAATACAGGGGCTGCCCCAATCAACATTTTATACCCACCCTTCCTGGACGGAAGATTTTTTGTCCATAAGCGAGTGGGCGAGACCGGGAGAAGAACTGCCGGAAATCAAAAATATTTTTGTACATTACACGGCAAACAAAAATACCAGTGCCGCTCAGAACCGCAGTTATTTTGAAGGTTTGAAGGACAGCCATGAGAGGGCGGCAAGCGCGCATTTTATCATCGGATATGAGGGGGAAATCATACAATGCATTCCCCTTGATGAAATCGGCTATGCCGTAAAAACCCGGAATTATGATTCCGTTTCGATTGAGTGCTGCTATCAGTCAAATGACGGCTCTTTTAACAAAAAGACTTATGATTCGCTGATTACGCTGTTAAAATGGCTGATTCAGACTTATGATCTGACTTCGGAAGATATCCTGCGTCATTACGACTGCGGCGGCAAAAAATGTCCCCTTTATTATACGGAGCATCCCGACGAGTGGGAGCAGTTGAAAAAGGATGTGGCGGACAGATAGGGAAAGGTATGAGGAAATTAATATGAGTATTTTGGCACCATCCATTTTGGCAGCAGATTTTTGGAAACTTGGAGAACAAATCAGGGAAGTAGAAAAGGCAGGAGTAAAATATCTGCACATAGATGTGATGGACGGGGTATTTGTCCCGGCTATTTCCTATGGGATGCCGATTATCGCTTCCATCCGTGAGAAAACCTCTCTCTTTTTTGATGTACATTTAATGATTGATAAGCCGGAGCGGTATGTGGAAACCTTTGCGGAGCTTGGAGGGGATTTGCTGAATTTTCATTTAGAGGCCACGCAGGATGCGGAGGCAGTCATCCGGCAGATTCGTGGGACAGGAAAGAAAGCCGGCATTACCATTAAACCGGGCACTCCGGTATCGGCAGTAGAACCGTACCTTCCGCTGGTGGATATGGTGCTGGTGATGACGGTGGAACCGGGTTTCGGCGGACAGGTATGGATGCCGGAATGTCTGGACAAGGTGAAGGAAGTCCGCCGTATGGTGACAGAGAGAAATCTGAAAACGGATATTGAGGTGGACGGCGGTATTAACTTTGACAATATTCACTCGGCGGCAGCGGCAGGCGCCAATATTATCGTGTCGGGTACATCCGTGTTTAAAAATGACATATGTGTCAATATCAAGAAGCTTATGCAAAATGCACAGAAAGAAGAATAAGGTTCCATAATGCCGGACATCTTTGATATTATTTTAAATAAGGATCAAATTTGTCGTTATATTCATCCAGACACACCACGGCCACAATGCCGGGACCGGTATGGGCTCCGATAGCGCAGCCGATGCGCCCGTCCAAAATATCTTTGACATGGTACCTTTCACGAATCTGTGCCGTCAGGGCGTCATAAGAAGCCTTGTCCGTTCCGTAGCAGGCGGCAATCACTTGTTTGTCCAAATCCTTTCCCTTTTCACCCACGAGTTCAATCAGGCGTTTCTGTGCTTTTTTCCAGCCCCGCACTTTTTCCGTTGCTTTCAGGGAACCGTTTTCATCCACCATAATAATGGGTTTAATATCAAGCATGGTGCCTGCCATGAAGGAGCTGCGGCTCAATCGACCGCCCTTAAACAGATATTCCAACTCAGGGACGGTGATAATGTGCACCATATGCTCACAGAAAAAATGTGCCGCTTCCAATATCAACTCTTTGGGGGCGCCGTTCTGCTGCATTTTTAACAGACGCTCTACCACCAGACCGTATCCCATGGAGGCGCATTTGGAGTCGATGATTGTCATTTGGAAGTCGGGAAATTCTTCTTTGATTTCGTCAAGGGCAAGGTTCGCTGCCTGAAAGGTGCCTGCGATGCCGGTGGAAAAACAGATGTACAATACTTCGTCGCCCCGCTTGGCATAGGGTCTGAAATGCTCTTCAAACATAAACTGGCTGATGTGATAAGTTTTGATGTCGTGTCCTTCTGCCTGCAGTTCATAAAATTCATCGGGGAAAATCGTTTCTTCATCAAAATAATCCACGCCGTCAATGGTGACGGGAGTGGGCATAACATATAATCCATATTCCTCTTTTACTACAATATATTTATGGTTAATACCCCTTACAGCCAGTAAGGAATTACCCAT
>JAMPEY010000028.1 GCA_023664665.1 Lachnoclostridium sp. | reverse complement strand
GAAAGATATGAGGCATCCGGAGCAGGCCATAACAGAATTTTCCTTTCAAGGCTGACTCAAAACTAAGGGGATTGCATTTTAGGATTTACAATGCTAAAATGAGAGTACAAAATGGGTTGTTTACTTAGATATGAGAAAACCCAAGAAAGGAAGAGAACGATGAAAAAGAAAAAAGTATTACCAATTGTATTGGCGCTTTGCATGGTTCTCGGAAGTCTTCCGGGCGATTTGCTCGGGGGGGTAATGAGAGTACAGGCGGCAGCGATTGAAGAAAATGTGGATGCTTCAGAGGCAGAAATCGGCATGGAAGATGCTGGGCAGGAATCTACGGACGAGCAGACTCCGGCGGAGGAACAGAAGCCGGAGGGCGAACAGGCTCCTGCAGAAGAGCAGAAGCCTGCGGAGGAACAGAAATCTGCAGATGAGCAGAAACCAGCGGAGGCGCAAACCCCTGCGGAAACACAGGCTCCTGCAGAGGAAGAAGCTCCTGTAATTACACCGGCAGAGCAGCCGACAGATGCAAGTTCTGCGGAAACGGTACAGCAGCCGGAAATCCAGACTTATGCGGCGGAAGATGTTCCGATGACGGTTTCGGATGGAGATGCAGGCAGTGTGTCTAATGCTGTTACATGGGATGCAGATGCCTTGTTAGCAGCGGTAACGACGGCTGATAACGGTCTGCAGATGATGGGAGCATGGAAGAGTGACGGCCCAGACCAGACCGGAGGAGATAGAACCGGCACAAACGGAATGAATGCGAAGGCAAATGGGGATAAGGCTTCGGACGATGCAGGCAACAAGGAGGGCATGGTGCCTACCAAAGGGTGTTATGTGCAATATACAGCACCAGAGGATGGCAAATGGACCGTTTATGGAAAGACCCAAAATAATAAAAAGGCATATTTAGTCAATTCAAAAGGGGAAGTGCTTGTTAAACTAGAGAATAAAAGCGGTGCAAGTTATTATGAACCAATGGTTACAGATGTTGTGGCAGGAGAAACCTACTATGCATATTGGGCAGGGGCAAACGCCAACATCTTTAAGGTGACTTTTATTCCAAACCAAGTTGTTAGAACATGGGATGCAGATGCCTTGTTAGCAGCGGTAACGACGGCTGATAACGGTCTGCAGATGATGGGAGCATGGAAGAGTGACGGCCCAGACCAGACCGGAGGAGATAGAACCGGCACAAACGGAATGAATGCGAAGGCAAATGGGGATAAGGCTTCGGACGATGCAGGCAACAAGGAGGGCATGGTGCCTACCAAAGGGTGTTATGTGCAATATACAGCACCAGAGGATGGCAAATGGACCGTTTATGGAAAGACCCAAAATAATAAAAAGGCATATTTAGTCAATTCAAAAGGGGAAGTGCTTGTTAAACTAGAGAATAAAAGCGGTGCAAGTTATTATGAACCAATGGTTACAGATGTTGTGGCAGGAGAAACCTACTATGCATATTGGGCAGGGGCAAACGCCAACATTTTTAAGGCAACCTTTACCGTTGGTGAAAAGGAAACTACCCCGTGGGCTGAGGTGGCTGCCCCTGTCATCAACAGTGTAACTGTAGACGGAGCCGGACAGTTTGTGGTTGATTTCACTGCGGTCATTGACGAGTATAAGGGCGCGGAAGAAGTGCGTGTCATCATGTACTATGAGGGCAGTGAGGCAGGTGCGGTACAGCTTAAGAAAGCAAGCTCCGGCGCAACCCTTATGCCGATGTGGAGCGGTAATTATACCTTTAAGGTCATTGCAAAACGAACCGGCGAAGCAGACAAGGCCAGTGCCGAGTATCCTTACAATGATTATGTTCTCCCTGTAAAGAAGCCCATTGTGGAGTTAATCCAGAACAGAGGAAACGGAACGGTTTATCTGGATTGGCTCAATGTGGAAAGTGCTGACTACTTTAATGTATACTACAAGGAGAGTAGCGCTGCAGATTACACAAAGGCTGCAGAGAATTTAACAGATGGAAACTATACTGTTGCAAATCTGACAGTAGGAACCGGTTATGATTTTAAGATAGAAGCAGTCAGGACATCGGACAATTTCATTGCAAACTATGAGGAAAAGAATTTTACGGTAACTGCGGACAGAGAGCAGAAATGGTACTTCGGTACGGTCGGCTCTGCACAGGGCACCCATGCTGTGGTTTACAATGCGGATGGCTCTCAGGCAAAGGCGGTGGACATGCAGACCGATGATGCTACTGTAGATAAGGGTGAGCATCAGGGAATTATGGATCCGGGAGTAGACATTGTCAATACGGATAAATATATTACATTTACCGGAACCGGCAATGGTAAGCTTTCGGATGGTGAGGAAGGATTCCAATATTTCTATACCATGTTAGACCCTAACAAGGATAATTTTGAGCTGACGGCTACCTTTGAGGTAACCGAATTGGCACAAGACAAGTTCGACAACCAGACAGGTTTTGGAATTATCGCAACGGATATGTTGGGCTATAACTATTATGGAACAAAGGGCTTATGGATTAAGCATAAACAGTTTAACTCCGTGGCTACAACTACTTATGGACTGAAGAATTTCCTTGGACAGAGGAATATCAGCGGATATACTTCCTGTGATACCACCAGTGTGGATGGCGTTACCAGAGAAACATACCAGACACAGTTTAAGAACACACCGGCGCCGGGGAAGGATGAGACATTCAAAGTAGGTGACAAATATACCTTTACTTTGAAGAAGACTAACGAGGGTTATGTATCTGTCCTGAATGGAGAGGAAATCTTGTGGGAAGACCTTTCCATCACCAGCGTGCAGGAGGACGGTTCTATCTGTGTAGGTGTGTATACGGCAAGAAATGCAGGCGTAAAGATAACAGATATTAAATTTGCCTGCACGGATGACAGCATAGGAATCACGGCAGTGGACAAAGACAGCAAAGTTGCACCTTCTGCTGCGGTTCTGTCTTCCGGCACTGCCAACACAAGCTCTTATGAGTATATTTATCATCCCAATGTGGCAGGACAGCTTACGGTAACTGCTTCTGACGGAAGTGTTGTGTATGATAATGCAGTGGAAGCTTATGATGTAGTAAAGGTGCCCGTTCCGGTATCCATCGGTGAAAATACCATTACATCATCTCTGGTTCCGGATAAGTCACAGGCTTTAACCGGCTATGATACGATTACGAAAAACACTAAGGTTACCTATCAGGTGTACCGCGGTGGTATAGGCAATCTCTATGTATCTCCCGAAGGAAGCGCAGCGGGAGACGGTACCAGCAGCAGCCCTCTTGATGTAGCTACCGCAGTAAAATATGTAGCGCCGGGTCAGAAGATTATTCTTTTGAACGGCACTTACACGGGCGGCGTAACCATTGGACGGAGTGTTTGCGGTACGGCGGACAAGCATATTGTCATGGCGGCGGAAGAGGTCGGCAAGGTTATCTTTGAGGGAGCCGGCTTGAATGTGGTAGGCAGTTATTGGGATATTTACGGCATTTATGTACATTATCCCGCAGGAGTGGGCATTCAGATCTGCGGTAACTATAATACGATTGAGATGTGTACCGTGGAAGGTTCCACGAATACCGGTATCCAGATCAGTCGTTCCGGCAGTGTGGACAGAGAGCCGGCATTAAAGAGTCTGTTGTGGCCTTCCTACAATCTGGTAAAGAACTGTGAATCCTTTGACTGTTGCGATGAAAAGCGCAATGATGCGGACGGGTTCGCTGCAAAGCTTACCTGCGGCGAGGGCAATGTATTCTATGGATGTATCGCCCACAATAACATTGACGACGGCTGGGATTTGTTTGCAAAGGCAATCTCCGGTGAAATCGGTCAGGTAACCATTGAAAACTGTGTAGCTTACAACAACGGCTGGTTAACCTATGAAGCGGGTCAGAAGAAGTACGGCGAAGGCAACGGCTTTAAGCTTGGTGGTAATGATATGTACGGAGGCCATATCTTAAAGAACTCCGTATCCTTCGGCAATATCGCAAAGGGTATCACCAGCAACAGCTGCCCCGATTGTAAGGTTTATAATACTACTTCATACGGCAATGCAGTGGAAGGGAGCTATGCTTTCCAGTTTGCTACCAAGACAAGCAACAAGCAGCAGTGGGTTGTACAGGGATTGATTTCCGCAACCACCACGGCCACGGAAGCAGATTCCCTGCCTTACTCCTTCCATACATCGGACAACTATTTCTTTGACGGAAAGACATCTCACAATAATCAGGGTGTGACTGTTTCCGATGATTGGTTTGAGAGTGTGGACATGTCCATCGTACCTACGAGAAATGAAGACGGAACCATCAATATGCATGGTTTGCTGGTACTGACGGCGAACGCTCCCGCAGACGCAGGCGCGCGCCTTGACACCACCAGCGATGCAGCGAAGTCTGTCAATCCTCTCGGCGCAGTGCCCAAGGATGATAACGAGATTTTCGGTGACGACAACAGTGACGATGATGATGACGATGATGACGGTGAAAGCGGCGCAGTCGGCGGCAGTGCGGCAGAATTTGTTGCGGAAGTAGATTGGAATGCAGCAGTAAGCGCAGTCGATACCGCGGCAAAGACCAAGGCAGCGAAGAACCTTGATGTTACCGCAGGAGACCGTTATGAGGTTCCCACGAATGTTTTGAATAAGCTGAAGGGAACCAACGACACCTTGGCGCTCCATTCCGGCGGCGGAATCACCTTAAGCATCACCGGAACGGATATCAAGACCAATGTGGCAACAACCTTCAAGATGGCAATGTCCCATGGCAATGTGATTCCGGCAAGCGTGGCAGATCAGGTGCTGGCAACCGCAACGGCAAGCAGAATCTTCAGCATGGAGGATAAGTCATCCTATCCCTTCGTGATGAATGTACATGTGAATCTGGGCGCAGCGAATGCAGGAAAGACCGCATATTTGTACTATTATGATGAAAAGAGCAATTCCATGATGATTTCGGGCTCTTTCCGCATCACGGCTGCAGGACAGGCAATGTTTGCGATTTACCGCGGAGACGAATACATCATTGCGGTGTCTGATAAACCGGCTGCAGTAAAAGGCAAATATGAGGTACAAAGTGGTGACAGTCTTTCCCGCATTGCAGGAAAAGCAGGAATTACTTTAAATAAACTGATGGCTGCGAACCCCCAGATTAAGAATGCGAATATGATTGTTCCGGGCCAGCAGATTAATCTTCCGTAAGGAAAGAAGGAATCATTAAGAGCTTTAAAGGAGCTGCCGCCCACCGGGTTTCCGGTCGGGCGGCGGCTCTTTTTTAATATAGGGTTTTAAAATGTTTGTATTTATGGTATCATATAAGCAGATTTTAGCGACTGATATGTTGAAATTGAATTAGAGAAAATGCGGAGGGAAGTGAATCGATTGAACGAAAAAGAATTATTGGAAATAATCAATGGTGGTGAATGTTATACAACTGAGTTCAAAAAATCCACAACAGATATTACAAAAGATGTTTACGAAAGTATCTGTGCATTTTCTAATAGAGACGGCGGTCATGTTTTTTAGGTGTGAAAGATAATGGGGAAATACTCGGTATAGAACCTGATTGTATGGAAAAAATGAAAAAAGATTTTGTGACCGCAATTAACAATACTAACAAAATGTATCCGCCTCTCTTTTTAACACCGACAGAATATGAACTTCAAGGAAGAGAAATTTTGCATATTTATGTGCCTGCCGGTACGCAGGTAAGCAGATGCTCAGGACGGATATATGATAGGAATAACGATTCGGATATTGATATTACAGACAATGAAGAATTAGTATATAAACTGTATGCAAGAAAACAAGGAACTTATTTTGTGAATAAGGTATTTTCGGAATGGGGAATAGATGTACTCCGCCCTGACTTAATTGAGAGAGCCAGAAAAATGACTCGTTCAAGAAGTAATGCCCATCCTTGGCTGTCAATGGATGATGAGGAATTGTTAAGAAGTGCAGGACTTATTTTGTTGGATCGTGAAAGTAGGAGAGAAGGAATTACATTAGCGGCAATTCTACTGTTTGGAAAAGATGCGACTATTATGTCAGCCCTTCCGCAGCATAAAACAGATATGATTTTCAGAGTGCAGAATCTGGATAGATATGATGATAGGGATGTAATCGTCACTAATTTATTGGATAGTTACGATAGAATGGTGAATTTGCTAAAAAGCATTTAAATGATCCTTTTGTTTTAGACGGGATGCAGTCCGTTAGCGCCAGAGATGCGATTTTAAGGGAAATTATATTCCGGCGGGGTTCCACAGTTTGTAGACGGAGATGTTTTTAAAACGATAATTCCATTAAATGAAACGGCTACAATGAAATCCGGTCCGAAGGTCAGTGACCAAGTCAGTGACCAAGTCAAGAAGGATGCAGTTGTGAAAGAGATACTTGAATTTTGTAAAGTTGCGAGAACCAAAAAGGAAATTTCGGAACATATAGGTTATAAAAATTTATCTTATATGACAAGAACTTTTCTTAAGCCATTATTGGAAAGCGGCAGGCTGGCGTATACAATACCCGGGAAACCGCAGAGCAGGCTGCAGAAATATATAGCAAACGATAAAATGTGATACTGTCATAAAACATAGGCAGTTTATGGCATAAGTGGATACAGTCTGTGTGATGGGGCGTATAGGTAGAAGCAGTAAGAGGTATTTTTATGAGCAATGATACAAGAACGGCAATTTTTGAGGAGACGCCGATTCCGGCGGCGGTGGCGAAGCTGGCAATCCCCACGGTATTGAGCTCCCTTGTAATGATATTGTATAGTATGGCGGATACTTATTTTGTGGGCATGCTGAATGACCCGGTGCAAAATGCGGCTGTGGCATTGTCCGCGCCGATTCTTTTGTCCTTTAACGCCGTGAACAATCTTTTTGGCGTGGGCAGTTCCAGCATGATGAGCAGGGCTCTCGGGACGAAGGAGTATGACACGGTGAAAAAGAGCTCCGCTTTTGGTTTTTACTGCGCATTGGGATGCGGATTTCTGTTATCCCTTGTCTGCACGGTATTCCGTCCTGCGCTGTTAAATATTTTGGGAGCGGATGCGGTCACGAAAGCAGCGACGGAGAGCTATTTAATCTGGTCCGTAACCTGTGGCACGGTTCCCTCGATTTTAAATGTAGTGTTGGCGTATATGGTGCGTTCGGAGGGAGCTTCATTGCATGCCAGTCTGGGGACTATGAGCGGCTGCCTGTTAAATATTGTGCTGGACCCTGTTTTTATTCTGCCTTGGGGACTTAATATGGGTGCGGCGGGCGCGGGACTTGCGACATTTTTATCCAACTGCGCCGCCTGTGTTTATTTCTTTATTCTGTTGTTTTGTCGGAAAAACAGCACTTACATCAGTCTTTCTCCAAAGGATTTCGCTCTGCGGAAGTCCGTTGTCATGGGTGTTTGCGGTGTGGGAGTGCCTGCGGCGGTTCAAAACCTTCTCAATGTGACGGGAATGACAATCTTGAACAATTTTACTTCCGCATATGGACCGGATGCGGTAGCGGCTATGGGAATCGCGCAAAAGGTCAATATGGTGCCCATGCAGATTTCCATGGGGGTGTCTCAGGGCATCATGCCGTTAATCGGATATAATTATTCCGGCGGAAACCGTAAGCGCATGAAATCGGCATTGGTTTTTGTGCTGAAAATCATGCTGCCGGTTGTAGTGTTGGCAACCATAGGGCTTTATCTGTCATCGGACGCCCTGATCGGATTTTTTATAGATACCGAAGAGGTTATAGCGTATGGCTCCCGTTTTTTGCAGGGCTTTTGTCTCGGATTGAGCTTTTTGTTTGTGGATTTCCTTGCCGTGGGTGTTTTTCAGGCAATCGGTTTTGGAAAGGCGTCCTTCGTATTTGCACTGTTGCGTAAAATCGCGTTTGAAATCCCGTTTTTGTATCTTTTGAATTACTTCTTTCCCCTATATGGACTTGCCTACGCCCAATTTTGCGCGGAGTTTCTTTTGTCCATAGCGGCGGTGGTGATGCTGATCCGGATTTTCAAAGGTAAAGTAAAACAGTAAATCTGCCGATATATTTATAGAAAACAGGTAATTTGCCAAGATGGATCTTGAAGAATTACCGATGGGCAAAACAGTAGAAAACATGGCTGATATCAGGGAGGATGAAGGCATGGGCATAGGAATCGGAGCGAATTATTCGGGCAGGACTGTATATACGATAAAGAATGCGGACGGGACTACGGCCGCAACCTTCAGTGTTACCAAAAGGACTTCAAAGAGTAAACAGAAACAGAAGCAGAAAAAGAAAAAGCTGCAATACAATTTTAAGCAGCTTTCCAATCAGATTCTGGCGTCCAAGACATCGAGGGGCGCAAGGCGGGTTGCGGCGAAAGCGAGGGGTATGATTGCCTCGCTGGTAAGTAAGCTGAAAATGGGAGAATATGACGATCAAGAGATAGCGAATGCCATTATTCATGCAAGGAAGATGGAGCGCATAGCCAGAAAGAAAATGAGGCATATGCAGGAAGAGGAAATGGCGAAAACCGGCGGTTCCTGTTTGGAGGAGTTGGAAGAGCGGGAGTCGGAGGATGAGCTTGACGGGATGGAAGAGGTTGCCATCATCACGGAAAACGGACAGGAACAAACCATCAGCAGGGAAGAGTGGCAGGCTCTTATGAAGGAAGTTGAGGAACTGATGGCATCCCTCATGGAAGAAAGCATGGAGGAATTTTCGGAGGCTATGGAGTTGAGCGATCTTCCGGAGGAAGTTATGGGTGCGGCGCCCAGAGAGATGGACCCGGAGGATTTAAAGAGTTTAAAGAGGAAGCATAGAGCCAAGGAACTGCAGGAAATTACGGAAGCCGATATGAAATATCTGCAAGCGTTGTTCCAAAAATTGGAACAGGAAAAGAGGGAGGTATCCAATGGGAGTTCCTCCCATGGGAGTTCTTCTTTTGACGGGGTTTCTTTAGAGCTGGGAGGCGTGGAAATGCCGGTGCAGACAGAGGTTCCCGTCATGATAGAGGGTGCAAATATGGACACCTCGGTATAATTCTGCGGAGAAATCGGTAAATTACAGGAAGGTACAAGTTTACAATGGATGATAAATCGGAACTTATACTCAATAAGGAGCAATTAGACAAATTTCAGGATAATATAGCGGGTTTTCGGAACCTGATGATGGAATACAGATGTGCCATGCTGGAAGTGCAGACAAAGCTGGAGGTATTGAATAAGGAGCTTTCTCTTTTGCACAGCAGAAATCCTTTTGAATCCATTAAAAGCAGATTGAAATCGCCGGAGAGCATTATGGAGAAGCTGAACCGGAACGGATTGGAGTACACGGTGGAAAATATCGAAAAGAACTTAAACGATATCGCCGGAATCCGTGTCATCTGCTCTTTTGCGGAGGATATCTACATGCTCGTGGACTGTCTGGTGGCGCAGGATGATATTATTCTGGTGGAAAAGAAAGACTATATCAAAAATCCCAAACCCAACGGATACCGCAGTCTGCATTTAATCTTGGATATCCCCATTTTTCTCACAAAAGAAAAGAAGCATATGCGTGTGGAAGTACAGTTTCGTACCATAGCTATGGATTTCTGGGCGAGTCTGGAGCATAAGCTCAAATATAAGAAGAATATTGAAAATGCGGAGAGTATTTCTGAGGAACTGAAATACTGCGCCGATATCATCAGCCAGCTGGACCGCCGTATGGAGCAAATCAGAAACCGTATTGACAATCAGGTAACTTATTCGTAGTCAGGAATCCAACCCTGCAATACTTTTTCAAGTGTATATTCTTTGGATTCTTCTTCGGTAAGCTGACGGGAAAAATCCGCTCTGGCGGAAGGGTTAGCTCCCGGACCATAGGAATCGTATTCCGCATAATCAAAATGCCCGTGGGGCTTATTCCAATCCGCCCATCCTAAAGGATGAATATGGTCTCCCATTTCACAGTGGAGAAATACGGTTTTGGCGAATTCCCTCCAGGGTCTGCCCAGATAAACGCTGGCAGGGGGGCAGTCGCTGATTAGGCGGCAGTCCCGAAAGACATATCCGTAAGGAAGACCCTCAAAGGTAGAAGCGGCGGTAATATAGCCATAGATAACCTCTTCATCCGGGCTTTCCGGCGGTTTGCGGTCTCCCGGTTTCTGTGAAAAGACAGTGCAGCTTTCATAATAAACAATGCCGCCCCCGAAAAGGAAATCAACATCTCCCCTGAGATAACAATTTTTGAAATAATGCCGTCCGAGCACTCTGGGACTATGTTCGCCGGGTCCTTTAAAGCCGCCGGGCTTTGCTTCTTTGAGAGGCAGAGGGGCGGTAAATACAGTGTCCTGACTGGAAAGAAAGGCACAGTCTTCAAAGGCGTTTCTGTCACCGTCCACATAAAGAGCGATAGCCTGCCCTACGGTGTGACCGAAACCGGCATCATTTTGAACGGTCAGATGCCTTGCGGTGAAATCGTGGGTATCGATGCGCAGGGATGCTGTGCGGAAAGTGCCGCGGTTTGTACCGTCCGGCATGATTTCCTTTGCGCCCTGTCCATATACTAAAACTGTTTTGTCACGGCCGGCGCCGAGAAAGGTCATGTTTGGCCGGGTGACTACCAGCTTTTCCCGATAGGTTCCCTCGCCGATATGGACTACCACCGGCGGTATATCCGAGTATTCCTCGGGAAAATGTTTTTCGGGCGAGGATAATTCCTTTACCGCATTTAATTCCACCGCGGCGTCAGAAGCGTTCGCGGCGTCAGAAGCGTTCGCGGCGTCAGAAGTGTTTGCAGTGTCAGCAGCGCGCATGCCGCCATCGACGGAGACAAGCGCCTCGGCTATAGTGGCATAGTTTGGCGTTTTGTCCGGAATATTAACATAGATATGGATTTCTTTTTCAGGCATGATAATCTCCTTGCGATTATTTATTTTGATTCCACATATTCCCATATTATCATGAACGGGTGCTTTTAGCAAGCCGGGCTCTTACATTTGTTGCGTTTTTAAAGTCGGTATGCTATAGTGGAATGTAGCTATGGAGTCCGCGGAAAGCGGATTGCGGCGGCGGAAGCGAGGTCTGTATGAACGAAAAAGGCAAAAAGCGTTTTATCCTGTGGGCGGCAGTGGGAATCCTGACGGTGGTGTCCGTTATTGTGATGTATCGGACCCACAGGGCGGTTCCTTTTATGATGGATGATGAGTGGTATTCCACAAAACTGTCCTCAGAGGAGCCTATTACCAATCTGCATGATATCATCGAAAGCCAGATATGGCATTATTTGAATTGGGGCGGACGGAGCATGACTCACGGTATCCTGCAGTTGACCCTGCTTGCGGGAGAGGACGCCGCGGATATCTTAAATGTGGCGGTAACTTTGTTGCTTGGAGTTGTCATCTGTATGACGGCGGGAGTGCAGGGGAAGAAAGGGAAATTTTTCGGGCACTGGGCGGCGGTCAGTATGCTTCTGGGTCTTAACGCCAATTGGAAGATGAGTATGTTCTGGCAGGCGGGAGCCGCCAATTATTTATATATTACGGTATTTGTGCTGCTGTTTTTGTGGTGTTATCTGAGGGAAATCCCGGAGGAGGGACAAAAATATTTCTCGCTGCCGTGTATTACGCTCTGGATTGTTCCTTTGGGCATTCTGGCGGGTTGGAGCAATGAGAATATGGGACCTGCGGTCTGGCTCATAAGTCTTGGCGTGATTTGGCTGGCGGCGAGAGAGCACAGGCGGATAGCGCCGTGGATGATTCTGGGAAATCTGTCATGCCTTTTCGGAAGTGTTATGATGATTCTGGCGCCGGGGAATTTTGTTAGAAGCGCACAGGTGCCGGAGAATCAATACGGGCTTTTGTGGCGGGTGTTTTTGCGGTGCTATGGAGAGAGCAAGGGCGCGCTGGAATATTTGTTCCCTGTCCTGCTCTGTCTTGTGATGACGCTTTTTATCGGCAAAGGAGTGTTAAAACAGCCGCTGGGAAGGAAAAATCAGTTGCTGTTACTCTGTGCGCTGCTGTCGTGGGGAGCCATGCTGTTGTCGCCCCATTATCCGGACAGAGCAACATTTGGCACTATGACGCTTGTAATCTGTGTGATAGTATCCCTGTGGCGGAAAATATTAAAAGAGCGGGAAAATCTGCTTTTCCCTGCCTTTTTCGCAGGAAGCTTGATTTGGCTTAGGGGAATGTTCTTTTTGGGAGAATTCCTTGCCATTAGCTGGGGTTGGATAGCGTGAGAAGAACTTCTAATCACTCGCAGCAATGGCTGCTTCGCGAAGAAGTTCTAAGTCTCACGCCGAAAAACGCAAGGGCGGCGTTTTTCATTTGGAATGGGGGCGGGGTGAGGGCTGCTTCGCGAAGAAGTTCTAAGTCTTACGCCGAAAAACGCAAGGGCGGCGTTTTTCACTTGGAATGGGGGCGGAGTGAGGGTTGCTTCGTGAAGAAGTTCTAAGTCTCACGCTTGGAAATGGGGCCGCAGTTCTTCTTTGACGATTTCCAGCAGGCGCTTCAAATTTTCTTCGGAGTTAGCGGCCACTAATGGGGTGGGACCTTTAAAAAGCTCCTGATTAGTAGGAACGGCGGTATAATAGCCTCCCGCTTCTTTTAAAATCGCCAGCGCGCCGCAGTAGTCCCACGGAAACAGCCGGATTTCAAAGTAGAGCTCCGTGCCGCCGCCTGCCAGAGTGCATAATTCCAACGCCGCCGAGCCGAGCCGGCGCATATCGTCACATTCTTTATAGACCCTTTCCAGAATGCGGAAACAGGCCGGTGCAAGTTCTTTTTTGTAAAGGCTGAATGCCGTGCAGAAATGCCCGTGCGCAAAATCCCGCTCCGAAACATGGATGGGCTTGTCATTTAGAAAAGCGCCCTGTCCTTTTTGGGCGTAATACATATCTTGTGTAAAGGGATTGTATACGACGCCTAAAATCGGCTCCCCATTATGCACTAAGCCGACGGAAACGGCACTTAATTTCAAATCTCGGATAAAATTTGAAGTTCCGTCAATGGGGTCCACAATCCACAAGTATTCGTGGTGATAATCATTGTCTGCGCTTTCTTCCCCGATAAAGCAGCTTCCCGGGAGCAGGGGCGGGAGTTTTTCTTTTAAATATTTTTCCACATTGATGTCTGCCGTGGTGACGAAATTGGAGTTGCCGCCCTTGGAGTATATGGCAAGCTGTTCTTTGTCACAGAATTTACTTGCTTCTAAAACAAGGGATTTGACCTGTTCCAGCAGATGTTCTGACATAGTAACGCCCTCCTTGCCTATTTCTTGAAAAGATATGTCAAATCCGTCACATTGCTGATGACTCTGATATTCAAATACAATAAATTTTCTTTGCCTAATGCCAAAGTGGCAATTTCCTGTCCCAATTGGGCCATTTCTTCTTCGGATAATTCCCTGTCATTTACAAAGCCCAGAGTGCGGGAATATTGAAATCCCCATTCTTCTAACTTTTGGGTGATATCTACAACGATATTGTACCACTTAGCGCCTAATTTCTCGATTTTTTTAATATTTGGCGCATAGGTAATCTGCGTCTGATTTTTATCCATGAATGCTCCTTTCAAGTATGCCTGCCGCAGCGAAGATATTTATAGCATAAATATTATACCATGTGCGCAGAAAATCAAGCGGCTGCGTCAGCAGACATTTGATTTTCAAGCCATGGATATCTGTATAATGCGCCGCGCAGCGGCGACAAGGCGGCGCAAGCCGACCTGCATTCTGCGTAGCAGAATCATTATACCATGTGCGCAGAAAATCAAGCGGCTGCGTAGCAGACATTTGATTTTCAAGCCATGGATATCTGTATAATGCGCCGCGCAGCGGCGACAAGGCGGCGCAAGCCGACCTGCATTCTGCGTAGCAGAATCATTATACCATAGAAAGAAAGGGTGTGTCCACCGGTGTCTATTTTTCTCATTGCGCTGATTGGCAGTGGTTGGTATAATCAGTATAACTCGTGGAATATTTTCAAGATACGGTTTTCGTAAGCCAAATTGTGGAAAACAGGAGAGGCCGATGGACAGAATGGATGATGAAGCGGTGAAACATATCGAAATGTTAGCCAAGCTGGAACTTTCCGATAAGGAGCGCAGTCAGGCAAAGCAGGATATGAACCGCATATTAGATTATATTGACAAATTGAATGAACTGAATACAGATGCAGTGGAGCCCATGTCCCATGTGTTGCCCATGCAGAATGTGTTTCGGGAAGATGCGGTTGTCAACGGGGATGACAGCGGGAGCATGTTGAAAAACGCCCCCTGCAGCAGGGATAATATGTTTGTGGTGCCGGAAACTTTTTAAAGAGGGGGTAAAGATGGATATTTTGGACAATACGGCAGTAGAGTTGTCGCAGAAAATCAAACAGGGCGAAATCAAGGTGTCGGATGCGGTGGAGGCAGTGTTTGGCGTTATAGCCGAGAAAGAGGAACAGTTAAACTGCTATATCACCTTGGACAAGGAAAAAGCCATGGAAAGAGCTACACAGGTGCAGGCTCAGATGGATGCCGGAGTTTTGACGGCTCCCCTTGCCGGAGTGCCTTTTGCCATAAAAGATAATCTGTGTACCCGGGGAATAAGGACCACCTGTGGTTCTAAAATGCTTGAGGATTTTGTGCCGTCTTACAGCGCGGAGGCTGTGACAATGTTGGAAAAAGCGGGCGCAGTGATTATCGGCAAGACCAATATGGATGAATTTGCCATGGGAAGCACCACGGAAACTTCCTATTATGGGGCGACGCGGAATCCTCACAACATGGGGCATGTTCCCGGCGGTTCTTCCGGCGGCTCTGCCGCAGCGGTGGCAGCAGGGGAATGTTTTGCGGCGCTGGGTTCCGATACGGGCGGTTCCGTCAGACTGCCTGCCGCATACTGCGGGGTTGTGGGCATGAAACCCACTTACGGCACCGTCTCCCGCTATGGATTGGTTGCCTATGCTTCCTCCTTAGACCAGATTGGCGTTATCACGAAAGATGTAACGGATTGTGCGGCAGTTTTGGAGGCAATTGCCTCTTATGACGCCAAGGATTCCACTTCCGTAAAAAGGCAGGATACGGATTTTGCATCCGGGCTGACAGGGGACATAGAGGGTATGCGAATCGGAATTCCGGGAGAGTATCTTGGGGCAGGATTGGCGGAGGAAGTAAGGGAGGCGGTTTTGGAAGCGGCGGAAGTTTTCAGAGACTGCGGCGCCCTTGTGGAAGAATTTGATTTGGGATTGGCGGAGTATGCGGTGCCCGCTTACTATACGATTGCGGCGGCGGAGGCAAGCTCCAATCTGGGGCGTTTTGACGGCATAAAATACGGCTATCGTGCCGAAAGTGCGGAAAATCTTGATTTATTGTATAAAAAGAGCCGTTCGGAAGCCTTTGGCGCAGAAGTAAAAAGGCGTATTATGCTGGGCTCCTTTGTATTAAGCGCCGGTTATTATGACGCCTATTATCTGAAAGCGCTTCGTGTCAGGACTTTGCTCAAAAGGGCGTTTGACAGGGCGTTTGCGAAATATGACCTGATTCTGGGTCCTACCGCGCCTGCCGCGGCGCCCAAATTGGGGGAAAGCCTTGAAGACCCTGTCAGAATGTATCAGGGAGATATTTATACGGTTCCGGCAAATCTGGCAGGACTGCCCGCAATCAGCCTGCCAACAGGCATTCTTCCAACAGGCATTCTGCCTGAGGGCATTTTGCCTGAGAAAAGCCATGCCCCGGACGGACATAGCAAATTGCTTCCCATCGGAATCCAGTTAATGGGGGACTGTTTTCAGGAAAAGAAGCTGCTTGGGGCGGCATACGCTCTTTCCCATCATTAGGAAATTCATTCTCTGAAGCGTTGCTATATGGCGGAAACGGAGTTCACTATGAATACGCAGAATATACCAATACCGGAAGAAAAACAGTATGAAACTGTCATAGGATTGGAAGTCCATGTGGAATTGGCCACCAAAACCAAGATTTTCTGCGGATGTTCCACCGCATTCGGCGCTCCTGCGAACACCCATGTCTGCCCGGTGTGCATGGGGATGCCGGGGGCTTTGCCCGTGTTAAACAGACAGGTGGTGGAATATGCCATAGCGGTAGGGCTTGCCACAAACTGCAAAATTGACCCGATAAGTCAATTTGATAGGAAGAATTACTTTTATCCGGATAATCCCCAGAGTTACCAGATTTCGCAGCTATACAAACCCCTATGCCGGGACGGTTATGTGGAGACAGACGCATCGGGAAAAATCCGCATTCGCGAGATTCATATGGAGGAGGATGCGGGGAAGCTGATTCACAAAGAGGAAGAAGGCTGTTCTTTAGTGGATTTTAACCGTGCCGGAGTGCCTCTGATTGAAATTGTGTCCGAGCCGGATATGAGAGACGGCGAGGAAGTTATTGCCTATCTGGAGAAGCTTCGCACCATCATACGCTATCTGGGGGCTTCCGACTGCAAAATGCAGGAGGGCTCCATGAGGGCGGATGTGAATTTGTCAGTAAGAAAAAGGGGAAGTGAGGAATTGGGCACCCGCACGGAGATGAAAAATTTGAGCTCCTTCAGGGCAGTCCGGAGAGCCGTTGAATGGGAGAGCAGGCGGCAGATTGCGTTATTGGAGGCAGGGCAGAGCATAGTGCAGGAGACCAGAAGATGGGATGAGGGAGCGGATTGTTCTTATGTGATGCGTTCCAAGGAGAATGCGCAGGATTACCGTTATTTTCCGGAGCCGGATCTCTTGCCGATACGGATTTCGGCCAAATGGCTTAAGGATATCAAAGCAAGACAGCCGGAGCTTCCGGATGAGAAGAGAATGCGTTACAAGAAAGAATTTGCTCTTTCCGATTATGACATTGCAATGATTACGCAAAGCAGGCATCTGGCGGAAATTTTTGAAGAGACCGCGGCGCTTTGCGGGCAGCCCAAGAAAGCGGCGAATTGGATTATGGGAGAAACCCTGCGCCTGCTGAAAGAAAGGGAAATGGAACCGGAAGAGATTCGTTTTACGCCAAAGAATCTGGCGGCGCTGATTGACATGACAGAGAAAAATGTCATTAACTCTACCATTGCCAAGGAAGTCTTTGAGGTCATGTTTGACCGTGACATGAACCCGGTGCGGTATGTGGAAAGTCAGGGACTTAAGACGGTATATGATACGGACGCCCTGCGGAAAGCTGTGGCAGAGGTTATCGCATCCAATCCGGAATCCGTGGCTGATTACCGAAACGGCAAGGAAAGAGCCATAGGATTTTTGGTGGGACAGACCATGAAGCTTATGAAGGGGAAAGCGGACCCCGCAAGCGTGAATCTGCTTTTGAGGGAGTTATTACAGACTTCCCGATGATTAAAATGCTGCTTGCGCGGCGGCATAAGAGGAAGGATGCAGTTATCGGACCCAAAAACTACTCGGATAAAATAGCGCTCATAAGATACTCCGCATATTTCGCCGCCGTATCCGGATGGGGGGCATTGGAAACCATGCCGATTACCACATGCCCTTCTCCGCGGATAAAAAAGCTTTGCGTCAGTTTTTCGTTGTTTTCCACATAAATGCCCACGGGAACCGGCTGCTCCATAAGTTCCGGCTTGGTGGGGTCGGGTATTTCGGGATGGAAGGTATTGTCCATGCGGAGTTCCGCCGCGCTTATCTGTGCCACTAAAGGCGCATCCACATAATAAAAATACGGCTCATAAGCTTCGAGCTGCTCGGGTGAGAGGTAGGGTCTTAAGTCGCAGAAAATGCCGGAGTTGGCAAAGTGACTGAACAGTTCGTCATTGGAAATGACGGCGTCCAATTCCCCCACTGTCACCATAAGGTTAAACTTTTCGCGGGAAGTATAGTAAAGCTCTTGGCGGGCTTCGGGGCTGTCCGCGTCAAAAGTAATGGCAAGAGAGGTGTCAAAGCTGATGTTCTGGTCTGAGGGATTCAGTCCCGCATATTCCATGAACGCAGAGGCATATTCTTTGGAAGACTGTAGTTCCGTGCTGTTTAAGAGAGCAACGGAAAAAGTCACTTCTTTATAAGAGACATAATGATAGATCAGGGAGCCTGCGCAGAATGCGACCGCAATGCCTCCGATGACATACCATTTATAATAATCCATGAAATATTGCAATTTTTGTTTGAAAGTCCCCTGCTTCAGGGCTTCTCTCTCTTCTTTAAATTCATCCATTACCGGCATATATGAAACCTCCTGTTTTTTTATATCATAAAAGTTTCCGGTGACAATGTCAATGAAAGCATTCTAAAAGTATTCTAAATTCATAATGAACATAGAAACCGCATCTTATTCTTGCAACTTTACAAAAGTTGGTATATCATAAAATGAAGTAAGAACAAGTTCCTGCTAATCAAAATGCCGCTTGCGCGGCGGAATGAGAGGAAATATGAGCGAGGTTTATGTGGAGTGTCTGGTGAAGGCGAAACCTTCGGCAGCAGGCAGATTTTTGAAAATGTTTTTGGTAGTGCTCACGGTATTGCTTATCGCAGCGCTTCCCTTTTTGGGGACAGCAGCCCTGCTGATTGCCGTTGTGACCGGCGTGGGCGCTTATTTTGTGGGTGTCAATACCGATTTGGAATATGAGTATTTGTATCTGGACAAAGAGCTTTCCGTGGATAAGGTGCTGGGAAAGTCCAGACGCAAAAAGGTGGCGGTTTATTCCATAGAGAGCATGGAGATATTAGCGCCGGTCAATTCTTATCACCTGGATTCCTATAAGAACCGCAGCGTGCCCGTAAAGGATTACAGCATCGGGGAAGCATTAAAGCCCGATAAGCGTTACGCCATGTATTGCGACGGGCAGAAGATTCTTCTGAGCCCTTCCGAGGAACTGGTAAAAGCAATCAAAAATGCCGCCCCCAGAAAGGTATTTTCGGAATAAAATTGAGTGTTGACAGCACATCTTAATTTTGGTAAACTCATTGGAAATCATACACATAAAGATAACATAGGAGGAAAGAAAATGGGACAGATTATTGGCGAAGGCATTACTTTTGATGATGTGCTGTTGGTTCCGGCATATTCACAGGTCATTCCCAATCAGGTGGATTTGACTACTTGGCTGACGAAAAAAATTAAGCTTAACATCCCCATGATGAGCGCAGGAATGGATACCGTTACGGAACACCGTATGGCGATTGCCATGGCAAGACAGGGCGGTATCGGAATCATTCACAAAAACATGTCTATTGAAGCGCAGGCGGAAGAAGTGGACAAGGTTAAGCGTTCCGAGAACGGCGTTATTACAGATCCCTTTTCTTTAACTCCCGAACATACTCTTGCGGATGCAGACGCCCTGATGGCGAAGTACCGCATCTCCGGTGTGCCCATTACCGAAGGGCGCAAGTTAGTGGGTATCATAACCAATCGTGACTTAAAATTTGAAAAAGATTTCACCAAGAAAATCAAAGAGTCCATGACCAGTGAAGGACTGATTACCGCGCCGGAAGGGACTACTTTAGACGAGGCAAAACAGGTTCTTGCAAAGGCGAGAAAAGAGAAGCTGCCTATTGTGGACAAGGATTTTAACCTGAAAGGGCTTATCACTATTAAAGATATAGAGAAAGCAGTCAAATATCCTCTGGCGGCAAAGGACGAGCAGGGAAGACTTCTCTGCGGCGCAGGGGTGGGCATCACCGCCAATGTGCTGGACCGTGTGGAAGAATTAGTAAAGTCCAAGGTGGATGTGATTGTGTTGGATTCCGCACACGGACATTCCCAGAATGTGTTGAACTGTCTGAAGATGATTAAAGAGAAATATCCGGACCTGCAGGTTATTGCAGGAAATGTGGCAACGGGCGCTGCGACCAAGGATTTGATAGAGTATGGAGCAGATGCGGTAAAGGTGGGCATCGGTCCCGGTTCCATCTGTACCACCCGTGTGGTGGCAGGAATCGGCGTACCGCAGATTTCTGCGGTTATGGACTGTTATGAAACTGCCAAACAGTATGGCGTACCTATTATTGCGGACGGCGGTATCAAGTATTCCGGCGATATCACCAAGGCGATTGCGGCAGGAGGCAGTGTCTGCATGATGGGAAGTATGTTTGCCGGCTGTGAGGAGAGCCCCGGAGAGTTTGAATTGTTCCAGGGAAGAAAATATAAGGTATACCGCGGCATGGGTTCCATTTCAGCTATGGAAAACGGCAGCAAGGACCGTTATTTTCAGGAAAATGCCAAGAAGCTGGTTCCCGAAGGCGTGGAAGGACGGGTGGCTTACAAGGGAAGCGTGGAGGATACGATTTTCCAATTGATGGGAGGACTGCGTTCCGGCATGGGTTACTGTGGAGCCCATAATATTCAGGAGCTTATGGATACGGGCAGATTTGTGAAGATTTCCGCGGCATCCTTAAAGGAGAGCCATCCCCACGATATTCATATCACGAAGGAAGCTCCTAACTATAGTGTGGATGCATAATAAAAAGTCATGAAAAGTCTGACATCGGGAAAACCCTTAAAAATCATACTTGCATTTGCCCTTCCCCTGTTTATAGGGCAACTGTTTCAACTGTTTTACAGTCTGGTGGATACGCGTATTGTGGGAGAGACATTGGGGGAGACCTCTCTTGCGGCGGTTGGCGCTACCACCACCTTAAGCGATATGCTTATCGGGCTTTTAAACGGATTTACCAATGGGGCGGCGATTATTATCGCCACCTATTTTGGTGCAAAAAATGAAGGAAATTTGAAAAAAGCGGTAGGCGGCACTGTTTTGCTGGGAGCGGGTTTTGCGGTTCTGGTCAGTGCCGTCTGCCTTTTGTTCCTGAATCCGATTCTGCGTTTTTTAAACATAGATGATACGCTGCTGCCGGAGGCGAAAAGTTATATCGGTGTGGTGCTGGCAGGACTCCTTTCATCCGCTCTTTATAATATATGCGCGGCGGTTCTGCGCGCCATGGGGGACTCTGTGACCCCGCTTATCTTTTTGATTGTGGCGTCTTTTTTAAATATCGGGCTGGATTATGCCTTTATTTTGCATTTTCATATGGGAGTGGCAGGAGCGGCATATGCCACGGTGCTTGCCCAGACGCTGTCGGCATTTTTCTGCTTTATCTATATGAGACGGAAATATCCTTTGCTGGCGCTTTCCAAGGGGGATATGCAGTTTTCCCGCGAGTTGTACGGGAGACTTTTTGCTACGGGAATCTCCATGGGATTTATGGTATCTTTTGTGAATCTGGGGACTTTGGCGCTGCAGACCAGTATCAATACTTTTGGGGAAAATATCATTGTGGCTCATACGGCGGCAAGAAAGGCAACCTCTATCTTTATGCTGCCCTTCGGCGTATTGGGCACAACCCTTGCCACTTACTGCGGACAGAATCTGGGCGCGGGACGGTATGACAGAATCAGGAAGGGCATCCGGGATACGGTGCTTTTTACCTTTTTATGGTGTGTGGGCGTGATTTTGGTGGCATATACCCTGTCGCCTATGCTGATTCGTATGATTACCGCTTCTTCCCAGCAGGAGATTGTGGATACGGCGTCCCTTTACCTTAAGGTTAACACTGCTTTTTACTTTGTGCCGGCGGTCATCTGCCTGTTCCGCAACAGCATGCAGGGCTTCGGGGATACAAAAACCCCCATATTTTCAAGCTCTCTGGAATTAATCGGAAAAGTGGTAATCGCTTATTTTCTGGCTCCCCGGATAGGATATGGGGGAATTATCGTGGCGGAGCCTATTGTATGGATGATTATGGTAATTCCGCTGATTGTGAATATGGCAAGGAACCCTCTTTTTCGGAAAAGGTCTTGAAAAAAAGCATGGAAGCGTGTAAGATGAATACAGTCAAACAAAGGAGGAAAACCATGTTATCATTGGAACAGGAACTGAAAAGCAACGCCTATCCCGGCAGGGGCATTATTATTGGGGAGTCCGCAGGCGGGAAATATGCGGTAACGGCATATTTTATTATGGGACGCAGCGCAAACAGCAGAAACCGCATTTTTGTGGAAAAAGGACAGGGCATCCGAACGGAAGCTTTCGACCCTTCCAAGCTGGAGGACCCCAGCCTGATTATCTACGCGCCGGTGCGGGTGCTTGGAAATAAAACCATTGTGACCAACGGAGACCAGACGGATACGATTTACGAAGGGATGGATAAGCAGCTTACCTTTGAACAGTCTCTGAGAAGCCGGGAGTTTGAGCCGGATGCGCCCAACTATACTCCCAGGATTTCCGGAATTCTGCATGTGGAGGCGGGCAGATACAGTTATGCCATGTCCATCTTGAAGAGTAATCACGGCGACGCCTCTTCCTGTCTGCGTTTTACTTATGCTTATGAAAATCCCATTCACGGTGAAGGGCATTTTATCCATACATATATGCATGACGGCAATCCCTTGCCAAGCTTTGAAGGAGAGCCTAAAAATGTGGCGATTCCCGATATGAGCATTGACGAATTTACGGATTTGCTCTGGGGAAGCTTAAATGAGGATAACAAGATTTCTCTTTTTGTCAGATATATCGATATTGCCACGGGCAAAACGGAAAGCCGCATCGTCAACAAAAACAAATAGGGGAGTGCCCACAAGGAGGAAACGGTATGAAGGAATTGGAACTGAAATACGGCTGTAACCCCAATCAGAAGCCGTCAAGAATTTTTATGGAGAACGGAGGGGAGCTGCCCATCGAGGTATTAAACGGCAGACCCGGCTATATCAACTTTCTGGATGCTTTCAACGGCTGGCAGTTAGTCAGGGAATTAAAGCAGGCAACGGGGCTTCCGGCAGCCACATCCTTTAAGCATGTATCTCCGGCGGGGGCGGCGGTAGGTCTTCCTCTCTCGGAGACTCTGGCTAAGATTTACTGGGTGGACGATTTGGGAGAATTGTCCCCTCTTGCCTGTGCTTACGCAAGAGCCAGAGGCGCGGACAGAATGTCTTCTTTCGGAGATTTTATCGCTTTGTCCGATGTGTGCGACGCAGATACGGCAAGGCTTATCAAGAGGGAGGTGTCGGACGGTGTTATCGCTCCGGGTTATACGGCGGAAGCGCTGGAATTGTTAAAGGCAAAGAAGAAGGGGGCTTACAATATTATCCGGATAGATGAGTCCTATGTGCCGGACGCCGTGGAAAAGAAACAGGTTTATGGCATCACTTTTGAACAGGGTAGGAATGAGCTTGATGTAAACGGGGATTTGCTGTCCAATATCGTTACCGTAAATAAGGAGATACCTAAGAAGGCATTGATTGATATGAAAATTGCCCTGATTACCTTAAAGTATACCCAGTCCAATTCCGTGTGCTATGTAAAGGACGGGCAGGCAATCGGTATCGGTGCGGGGCAGCAGTCCAGAATCCACTGTACCAGACTTGCAGGGAGCAAGGCGGATAATTGGTTCCTGCGCCAGTCCCCTCAGGTGATGGGGCTTGCATTTGTGGACTCTCTAGGCAGAGCGGACAGGGACAATGCCATTGATGTATATATGGGCGAAGAATACATGGATATTCTGGCTGACGGCAAGTGGGAGCATATCTTTCAGGTAAAGCCCCCGGTATTTACGCAGGAACAGAAGCGGGAGTGGCTTGACAAAATGCAGGATGTGACCCTTGGCTCCGATGCGTTTTTCCCTTTTTCCGATAATATTGAGAGAGCGCACAAAAGCGGTGTGAAATATATAGCGCAGCCCGGCGGTTCCGTGAGAGATGACGCGGTAATCGAATGTTGTGACAAATACGATATGGTAATGGCATTTACGGGTATCCGCCTGTTCCATCACTAAGAGCAGATGAAAACTGTAAAAAACTATTTATAAAAATGTTTTTGTGTGATACACTTATGAGTGAGGTAAATTGTTGGAGCCGCCGGAGGCGGCATGGAGGATTCTATGGTTGAGAATGAGGTCAATCCTGAAGCTAAGGCAGAAAATAAGACTGAGAGCAAGAATTTCATAGAGCAGATTATTGAGAAGGATTTGGCGGAGGGCGTATACGACACCGTTCATACCAGATTTCCACCGGAACCTAACGGGTATCTGCATATCGGACACGCCAAGAGCATTCTGCTGAATTACGGACTGTCCAGGAAATATAACGGCAGCTTTAATCTGCGCTTTGACGATACGAACCCTACCAAGGAAAAGGTTGAGTTTGTGGAGTCCATTGAGGCTGATGTAAAGTGGCTGGGGGCGGATTGGGAAGACAGATTGTTTTTTGCCTCCGATTATTTCGGACAGATGTATGAGGCAGCGGTGAAATTAATTCAAAAAGGGAAAGCCTATGTGTCGGATTTAAGTGCGGAGCAGATTAGGGAATACCGCGGAAGCCTGACAGAGCCGGGCAGGGATGACCCTGCAATTTCAAGGAGCGTTGAGGAAAACCTCAAAATGTTTGAAGATATGAAAGCGGGAAAATACGCGGATGGCGAGAAAGTGCTGCGTGCCCGTATCGACATGGCTTCTCCCAATATCAATATGCGTGACCCTGTGATTTACCGTGTGGCGCATATGTCCCATCACAATACAGGCGACGAGTGGTGCATTTATCCCATGTATGATTTTGCGCATCCCATCGAGGACGCTATTGAAGGAGTGACACATTCCATTTGTACTTTGGAATTTGAGGATCACAGACCTCTTTATAATTGGGTGGTGCAGGAATTGGAATATCCCCACCCGCCCAAGCAGATTGAATTTGCAAAGCTTTATCTGACCAATGTGGTGACGGGAAAGCGTTACATCAAAAAGCTGGTGGAAGAAGGCATAGTGGACGGTTGGGACGATCCTAGGCTTGTATCCATTGCGGCGCTTCGGCGCAGGGGATTTACGCCGCAGTCCATCAAGCGTTTTGTGGAGCTGTGCGGTGTGTCCAAGAGCAATTCTTCTACGGATTATGCCATGCTGGAGTATTGTATCCGCGAGGATCTTAAGGTGACAAGACCCCGTATGATGGCGGTGCTTGACCCTGTTAAGCTGATCATTGACAATTATCCCGAGGGGCAGACAGAATCTCTGGATGTGCCCAACAATCTGGAAAATGAGAGCCTGGGAAGCCGCAAGGTTCCTTTTAGCAGGGAGCTGTATATCGAGAGAGAAGATTTCATGGAGGAACCTCCCAAAAAGTATTTCCGGATGTATCCCGGTAATGAAGTGCGCCTGATGAACGCTTACTTTGTGACCTGTACGGGATGTGTGAAGGACGAAAGCGGCAGGGTGACGGAAATTCACTGTACTTATGATCCGGCGTCTTACGGCGGGAACAGTCCGGATGGCAGAAAGGTGAAGGGAACCATTCATTGGGT
Organism: Lachnoclostridium sp.; assembly: GCA_023664665.1. Taxonomy (GTDB): domain Bacteria; phylum Bacillota; class Clostridia; order Lachnospirales; family Lachnospiraceae; genus Acetatifactor. The sequence goes on along the minus strand of JAMPEY010000028.1, from coordinate 15,655 downwards.
ATCGGCAGCCGAAGCCATTCAGGCTGAGGTAAGGCTGTACGAGAATATTATTGATGAGGAAAAGGGCGTGTACAATGAGGACGGAAGCCTGAATTTGAACCCCGATTCCCTCACGGTGTTAAAGGATTGCCGGCTGGAGCCTGCACTTGCGGGAGCAAAGGCTTATGACAGCTTTCAATTTGTGCGTCAGGGGTTTTTCTGTGTGGACTACAAAGACACAGATGAGAGCAAGCTTGTGTTTAACAGGATTGTATCTTTAAAGAGTTCTTATGTGCTGCCCAAAGCATGAAGACCATGCTTCAGCATAAAAAACATGCTTTTGGCAGTGTGGAGGCGGGGAAAGAAACAAAGTGATGTAGACAGGGAAAAGGAGACAAAAAATGGCAGGATTGTTAGACGGGTTGGCAGGATTAGGATTGAATAATCTGGCCGGCACAGAGATTTATGGAAAAGAGGAAAAAGCGAATGTTGCGGATACACAGGCGGCAAAGACTCCGGAAGCGATAGAGAAGGAGTTCCTTTATGAAAAAGTTATGCTTTGTCCGGTATGCAACGAGAAATTTAATGTAAAAATTATGAAGACCGGCAAGGCAAAACTGATAGGAACGGATTTTGACCTTCGCCCCAGATATGAGGGGATTGATGTGGTAAAATATGACGCCGTCCTCTGCCCCCATTGCGGATATGCTGCGCTGACCAGATATTTTGAGCATATCAGCGCCGGTCCGGCGAAACTGATCAAGGAAAATATCAGCAAGAATGTACAGCTGCACACTTATAATGATGAAATCTATACATATGAGGAAGCGAAGGAGCGGTATACGCTTTGTCTGGCAAATGCAGTGGTGAAGCGTGCAAGAAACAGCGAAAAAGCTTATGTCTGTTTAAAGAGCGCATGGCTTTTCAGAGGTTATGCGGAGTATCTGGAGGGAAAGGGAGAGGCACAAAGTCCTAAATACAAGGAATTAAAGGAGCAGGAGGAAGTGTACCTTCAGAATGCTTACGACGGATTTAAGGAGGCATGCGCTTCGGAATTGTTCCCTATGTGCGGCATGGATGAGACGACAGTGGATTATCTGATGGCGGAACTTGCCGCCCATTTGAAAAAGTACGATGAAGCGAATAAGCTGATCAGCGGACTTCTTACTTCTAACACAGCAAATCCCCGTATCAAGGATAAGGCAAGGGATTTGAAAACGCGTATTGTTGAGGAAAAGAAAAAGCAGGGTTGAAGATGGATTTTCAGGCAGAGTCGGAGGAATAGAATCGGAAGATGTATGACATGACCATACAACTGCGGACGGACGGCGGAAAATGTCTGTACCTGCAGATTTATGAACATATCAGACAGGAAATCAGGGAGGGGAAGCTTCTTGCTGGGGAGAGGCTTCCCTCTACCCGTTCTTTGGCGGAATATTTACAGGTGGCGAGAAGTACGGTGGACTATGCTTATGACCAGCTGCTCAGTGAGGGATATATCGAGGCGGTTCCCTATAGGGGATACTTTGTATGCCCTATTGAGGAACTGCTTCATCTGGAAGAAGAAAACAAGGTTGTGGGAGCGAGAAGCCCGGTTCTGCCGGAAAAAGAGGCATCCGAAAGAAAGTACGCCTATGATTTTTCTCCCCACGGAATCGATATGTCGGGATTTCCCTTCGGAGTCTGGAAAAAAATCACCAAAAATATTTTAAATGACGGAAACAGCGAACTTTTTGCGCTGGGTGAATCTCCGGGTGATTATGATTTGCGCTGTACCATCGGCAGATATCTGCATTCCTCAAGGGGAGTGAACTGTACGCCGGAGCAGATTGTCATAGGCGCGGGAAACGATTACCTTCTGATGCTGTTTCAGCAGATATTGGGACGGAACATGCACATTGCCATGGAAAGCCTGACTTATAAGAGGGCATACCGCATTTTTCATGCCTTGGGTTATGAGATTGTCACAGCGGAGTCGGATAAAAACGGAATGCAGATATCCGCTTTGGAAAACGAGAACGCCTGTGCCGCTTATGTGATGCCCTCCCATCAATTTCCCACAGGGTCCGTAATGCCAGTGGGAAGAAGAAACGAACTTTTGCGATGGGCGGCAAAGGGGGAAGAACGCTACATTATTGAAGATGATTATGACAGTGAATTTCGTTATAGGGGAAAGCCCATTCCTTCCCTGCAGTCCTCGGATAAGCATGGAAAAGTGATTTATATCGGTACATTTTCCAAAGCGATTGCGCCTGCAATCCGTATCGGTTATATGGTGCTTCCGTTACCGCTTCTTGAGCGATATCACAGGGAATGCTCTTTTTATTCCTGTACGGTCTCCCGTATTGACCAACGGATTTTAAATGAGTTTATCAGAGACGGTTATTTTGAACGGCATTTGAACAAAATGCGCAAACTTTACCGGGCAAAACATGATTTATTGTTAGAGTGCCTGAAAGAGCTGGAGGGAAGTTTTGTGATATCGGGAGAGGATGCGGGACTGCATCTTCTGCTTACGGCAAGGGATGCAAAATGGTCGGAGGATAAGCTGATTCAAAGAGCCGCCGGGGCGGATGTAAAGGTTTACGGAATTTCGGACAGTCTGGTAGGTTTCAGCCCCGCTAAGGCTACGGTACTTCTCGGTTTCGGAGGTCTTTCGGAAAAGGATATCATAGAGGGAACAAAGCGGTTAACGGAGGCTTGGGCGGGGTGATTTGCCACAAAGAAAAGACGAGAAATCCGCATGCTGTTTACAGCAAAGGCGATTTCCCGTCTGCCATCAGAACGCTTTTGTGAGAGGCTTTCTTTCAACCTTCCGTCATATCGTCAAACAGAGGTTCGGTGCTTTCCTCTGTACGGGCGTTTGCGGAGACTGATTCGTCATCCGAATCTCCCTCGTCGAAAAAGTTTTCCACGGTTTCTTCCGTTTTGTTGTGCATGGTTTGGACAGCGGCTACCGCTTTTTCTGCAAGAGGAGTGAAAGTCTCCTTAACATTGGAAGCAACCTCGGAAACCTTTCCGGCAACCTCAGAAAGCTTTTCGGAAAAATTGGTGGTGGCATTCTCGATATGTGGAGCCGCCTCGGGATGCAACGGAACATAATTGCGGGAAACATCGGAAGATTCTCCGGCGTCCTCGTTGAAAAAGTTGTCGTAATCATCGTCATCCTCGTCAAAGGAAGCCTCATTTTCCTTCTTCTGCCTGTAGTAGTACACGGCGGCTGCAACAGTGCCTACTGCTGCAGTAAAGAGCAGGAACTTGCCAAATTTGTTTGCCATGGGGTTACTCCTTTCGTTCATACCTACTTAAGTATTTTGGTATAATTTGTTATATAAGTATATTAATACTATTTTATGGAAATGAAAAGAGAAATATGCATAATTTTTTTGAAAAATCTTGCAATATGTGTTACACTTAAAGTCACGGCATGATTGGTCGGGGAACGGATGCGGTTGTACATGCGAAAGATGGGAGCAGGGAATGAACGGTAAGTTTTTTGATCTGAAAAAAGAAAAACAGGACAGAATGATCAATGCAGCGCTGAAAGTGTTTGCAAAAAACGGCTACCGTCATGCCAGCACGGATGATATGGTGCGGGAAGCAGCCATCAGCAAGGGGCTTTTGTTTCATTATTTCGGAAGTAAGCTGGGTCTGTATACTTTTGTATATGATTACAGTGTGAGATATATGACTTTGGAATTGGGCACTGTGGTTGACCCGAAGGAAACGGATCTGTTTGAGCTGATGAAGCAGACGGCAGGTGCTAAATTGCATGCCATGCGCGGATATCCTTATATGCAGCAGTTTTTGAACCGCAGTATGCAGGAGGATATGAACGAAGCGCTGTTGGCAATCGCCGAGAAGCGGAATATGTTAAATGAAACTTATGACAATATCTATAAACAGGCGGATTCCGCCAAGCTGCCCAAAGGAGCGGATATGGGGATGCTTCGGAAGATGCTGGAGCTGACTGCGGACGGATTGATGACGGAGAGATTCTATGACGCTTCTTTTCAGCCGGAAATGCTGTATGAGGAAATTGTATCTTATCTGGATATGATGAAAAAGATTGTGGAGAGATGATATGATTTTGGCAGCGAAAGGAGTCTACTCCAAATGCAAAAAAGGGATTATGTGAAAAAGTTTTTTCAACTCAAATTACCAATCGGGCTGGTTTTGGGAATTAAAATATTTATTTGCACCCTGACCGTACAGGATTCAGCTCTGGTTAAATTGGCAAGGGATAATGATAATATTTCCATTATCGAAAGCTTTTTTCATATGTTTCAATATATCAGCGGCTGGGGAATGGAGGCGCTTTTTTTCTTTGCGGGGATTGCAGTGCTTTTCTATATCGTGCATGGGCATCCTTTGCAGCGTAACCGGCTATTATCTGTTCTGTGTGCATTAGCGGGAATCTGTATGGTTGTGGGAAGAAGTTATGAGGCGATAGGAACTTGGGATTATATTTTTGCCGGGGGGGCACAGATAGGTCGGGCGCTCTTTGTAACAATCGGTTATTATCTACTCTATAAAAATGTGATCATATTGGCAATATACTGTTTAAAAAGAATCAACTTTCCACGCACAGAATGTAAAAATCGTGTGGAAGCCTTTTTGTTTCAAAAACACCCTTTCTGGGGTCCGGCAGCGGTGATTGCAGTATGCAGCATACCGTTTGTGATCGTATTCTGGCCGGGTACTTTGCAATGGGATGCTCATGCGCAGATTTGGGCATATTTCGGAAAAACCAATTGGGATAACCGATATCCGATATTTGTCACATGGCTTTCGGGGCAGTGTATTGAGTTGGGAAGACGCCTTGCGGGTTCGGACAGTCTGGGGCTTTTTTTCTATACCTTTCCCCAGTATGTGATTCAATGGGGTGTTTTTGCTTATGGCATGTATTTGCTGAACAAATTAAAAACACCGATTATCTGGCGCTGGCTGGGTCTTTTGTATCTGGCATTATTTCCGGAATGGAGAATCTGAGGCTATACAATGGCGAAGGACACCTATTACTATGTGTTTTGTCTGTTGTGGGTATTGGTAATGCTGGATGTTTATGTATCAGAGTTTCGGCGGCCCCTGTGGTGGCAGTGGATTTTGTTGTGCATCAGCCCGCTTATGTGCTGCCTTGTGCGCCCTAACGGCGTGGGATTGGTGCTGCTTACTGCTTTGGGAGGGATTTTATTTAGTAGGAAACAATGGAAAATTTATGTGATATGCCTGTTGCTTTCTGTACTCCCTACCCTTGCCATAAATTGGATGGGGGAAAACTATTGGGGAATAGGAAAAGTGCCGACAAGGGAATCTTTATCCATTCCTTTGCAGCAGACCGCAAGATATCTGCAATATCATTATGACGACCTGACCCAAGAGGAGACAGAGGTTTTAAACACAGTATTTTCGGTTGATGTAAGCTTGGTACCGTATATGCCGGAAAGTTCCGACGGCGTGAAAGCAAGTTTTCGGGAGGATGCGACGGAGGATGAAGTTAAGGCATATTTACAAGTATGGCTGGGACAGTTTTTTAAGCATCCCAAAACCTATATACAGGCATTGCTGAATCATACTTATGGGTATTTTTATCCGAACCGGGCATGGACGGATGGATATTACGGAACTTATTATCTGGGCAATTCCAGTCATTGGTCGGATGGTATTATAGACCTGAAGTTTGCGGTAGGACATGAGGGCTTCCGGGATTTTTACCGAAATATGGAGGATTTCGTGGCGCGGATGCCTTTGATAGCATGTTATATAGCTGTGGTCTGCAAAATTATATTCTGATTGGCTGTTGTGTGCTGCTATGGCATAATGGGAGAAGAAGAGAATTAGCATTACTAATGCCATCCATTGCTACCGTTTTGATGTGTCTGCTGTCTCCTGTCAATGCATATGTGAGGTACATGATGCCGGCAATGGTGCTGATGCCTTTTAATGTTGCATGGAGTTATCATGCCGTTGCTTCGGACAAATTTCTTGACAGGCATGGAACTGATGGGATATAATATTTGAGCATTGACGCGATGCAAACGGGGTGTGGCTCAGCTTGGCTAGAGCGCCTGGTTTGGGACCAGGAGGCCGCAGGTTCGAATCCTGTCACCCCGATTTTAAAAGAAAAGCCGTAAACTCGGGATTTTTCGGTGAGAATCAAGGGTTTGCGGCTTTTTTCCCTCTGTTTTAATTAATGATATAAATGCCGGATAAGGGGAAATAATAACATTTTTTGTCCCGAATTTTGTCCCGGATTTCAGAAACAATTTTTAAGAAAAAAGGGCGTTCCGCAGCTTTTCGGCAGCCTCTCTTTTGGCGTTTTCTTCCTTATCCATCATGGAGTGGCGGTATACGGATTTCATGACATGGTCGGTTCTCCATCCGCCCATCTTTAAAAGGTCTGCTTCGGGAACGCCGAGAGCTGACATCTGGCTCGCAAAGTAATGCCGGAGCTTGTGCAGGGGAAACCGTGGAATGCCCAGCCTGTCTTCCACTTTTTCCAGATATTTTGTGATTCTGCCGGGATGTCCCTTGTATACATATCCCTGTGACCGTATTTTTTCCGCTAATTCGGATGGGATGATGATGCTTCGGGTGCTTTCCACGGTTTTTGTGGTTTTAAGGACCCATTCTCTTTGATCATTCTGCACTATAGCCTTGGTGATATGTAAAATAACAGCCAGCGTAAAAAACGCTTGCGGGCTGCCCACGGAAGTGATACACTATGGTTAGTGATCGTATAGCATAACCTTGCGTGGGTTGCTATCTGGGAGCCGTCCGGTGTTGGTAGCGCCGGACGGCTTTTTCCCCATTATCCCAGATTAAGTTGAGATTTTAAAGCATCCTGCAATACCTGTGAAAAATTAATGTTCCGTTCCAAGGCGGCAGCATTGAGCCAGGCAGGCAGGGTAACGGTCCGATTAACGGAACGATTCACATTTGCCAAACGGACGGACGGCATATAAACATCAATTAAAACTGCCCGCTCATTTTCCTTTGTCTGGATTTCGGACAGAGGGGTTGGGGCAGGAATATCATCCCCATCCTCTTCTAATCCATAAAGGACACAGCCGAGAAGTTCCCTGGCTGACAGAAGGGCGTCATCATCATTTGTGCCGCTGGTTGCGCATTTCAGGTCAGGAAAGTCAATGGCAATTTCCTTTCCCTGCTCATAAATGAAGATAGCCGGATAAAAATAGCGTTCTGTTTTGTTCATGAAAATGACCTCCTATAATGTGGTTCGGGAGGGAGCAGGGCTAATCAAACTTTAGCCCTGACTGCTCCTCAATGCGTTTTAGCGTTGGAAGGGGGATATCTTTGTCAGGATGTTTTACTGTTGTGCGTCCCTTTTTGGTAGGGTGTTTGTATTGGTGGTGGCTTCCAACTACATTTACCTCATACCATCCATCCGCTTTTAACATTTTAATAACTTCCCGAGATGAATAGCTTTTCATGTATTGTTCCCTCCTGACAATCTTATAATAACACATATAAAAGTATTTGCCAATACAAAACACATATTTTTATATGTGTAAAAATATTTTTGTGGGTATCTATCTAAAACCGTTCGATGTTCTCCCACCGGGCGGTTTTTTGTTGGGATATTTTCAGATGGTGACAAATTGTAACCATCTCAATTGTTGCGCCGGTGCAACAATTTCTTGATAGACTCAGGCGGCTGTGATATAATGCTTGTGTTGCCACTCCCATACAGGCACGGAAGGGAGGGTTGTTCAGTGGAAATGCTCATATCTTTCATTTTCTCTGTCATGGCAAGCATTACCGCCTATTATGTTTGCAAATGGCTGGACAGAGATGACGATGGCAGCCAGCCTAGGGAGTAAGCCACCCTGCCAGAAACGGAATAGAAAAGCCCAGAGGTTGCGCTCTGGGCTTTTCGTTTTGTTGCTCCAATGGAAATGGAACTCTCATATCTTTTTGCCTATTGGCATTATAGCATATGCAGGATTTGGTTGCAATATGCCGCCCCGAAAAAAATATTAAATTTTTTGTATTACATTAACTCCAGAACCACAATAGTAGGTTCAAAGAATATAATATACTTATCTACGGCGGCAGGAAAGAAATTATTTCCTGCCGGATATGGGAATTTGAAGATAATCCATAAGGGCAGACTCCAAAAGCCGGGAATAGTTTACCTTCTGCTCCTCTGCAATCCTTTTTAACCATGCAGGAAGAGTGATATTGGTTTTAATGCGTTCATTGTCCTTTTTCATACGGAACAAATCAGGGTGGATTGTAATTGGCATGATAATATTACCTTCTGTGTCTTCTTTGGACAGAGTAACGGATGGAGTGGGGATTTCTTCGTTGTCGCATTCCATGCTGTATACATGGAGGCTGGCAGCTTCCGCTGCCATGTGTGAAGCATCTTCCAGACTGCTGCCAAAACTGATACATCCGGGCAGATCAGGAAAATAAATGCTGTATGAGCCGTTTTCGGATGGTTTAAATACTGCCAGATAAGTTAAATTCTGCATGATATGCTCCTTTCTGTGGAAAATGCAGACAGTAGGGCTATTTCAGCCCTGCCTGCTTGTAAATGCTGTTTAGCGTTCCTGGTTTCAGGTCGCCGCTGTGGTTTGCTACCGTGACCTTTCCGGATTTTACTGGGTGCTTTAAGCTTATGTGGGAACCTTCTTGGTTGGTAATGTACCAGCCATCCTTATGAAGCACCTTTAGTATTTCCCGAACTGTCTATGGCATCCTCCTTATATTATGTATTATACGCCTTTTTAATGCGTATGCCAATAGAATTTACGCATAAAACATACGCACTTTGATAACCGTTTTTACAAAAGGGTTGTAACGCCCGGCAGAAGCCAAAAGAAACAGATTTACGCAGTATATCACGAATATCAAGGAGGTCAAGATGGTTTCTGACAGCCGGAAAAGGCTGATATTGAAGCTGCGTTACATTGACGGGCTTACATGGAAGCAGACAGCGAAAAGACTAGGTTCGGGGAATAATGAAGATAGTATAAGAAAAGAGATTGAGAGATTTATAAAAAATTAATCACGCTATTGACACATACGCATAAAATGCGTACAATACAGTAAGATAAAAGAAAACTTGGCAAAATCTATTATCAAAAGGTACGGCTTGAAATAAACCCGCCAAAGAAGGAGGCATTTTATGAAAAATTCTTATCCCATTATTTTGATTCCGGATAAGGTTGGCTATGTGGTATATATTCCGGACTTCAATATCAATACCGAGGGAGATACCCTGACAGAAGCAATCGAAATGGCAAGAGATGCAATAGGTGTTGTCGGAATCGATATGGAGGATGATGGAGAAGTTCTTCCGGAGCCAACGGCGGTTTCAGAGGTAAAGACGGATTTCGCCACTGATATTGTAACTCTTGTTGATGTGGACTTTGGGGAGTACCGCAGGAAAAACGATATGCGGTCGGTAAAAAAGAACTGCACGATACCGTCATGGTTGAATTTTGAAGCTGAAAAGGCAGGCATCAACTTTTCTGCAATATTGACGGCAGCGCTTAAAAGTGAGTTAAAAATTCAGAATAGATAGGTCGGTTTGCAAACTATGAAAATTTAAGTAAGCAAGCCCCGCTGTTTAAGCAAAAAATGAAAAGAGCGGAAAAAGCATGAGCAAGAGGGAGCAGATAAAACAGGTTATTGACAGGTTGCCCGATTATAAAATTGAATACATTGCTAAACTGATTCTGGGCATTGAGAAAACAGACATTGAGGAAGTGGAACCGGATGAATGGGACTTGAAAATGATTGCCGATGCCGAAAAGAATAATGATGGTTCAGCGGTATCATTCGAAGATATCCTAAAGAAAGAAGGTTTGACATATGCCGGCTTATAAAATCATTTTCGAGAAAGAGGCACAGAAGTTTCTTGATAAATAGGATAAATAGGATAAAAACAAGAGGATGCATCTTTACAGGGCAATCTACAAATTGCCGGAGGGAACGGATATCAAGGGGGTTTTACCCCCGCTTTTTTATGGATATAGAAGGCAGTGACATCTGGGAGAAAAGTCGGCAGCAGAACTTGCGCACAAGGAGGGATGAACCATGAGTTGGGATGTGGTGATGATAAGAACAAAGACCAACAGTGAAAGGCTGGATGAGATAAAAAGTGAAAATATCATTCCATTCATACAGGCAGAAATAGCCGGAGAGATAAAGAAAATAGCAATGGAGCTTGGCGCTGCTTACGCTTGTAATACGCTGTCATGGCAGTGGCTTGGCAGTGAAGCTGACAGCGAGCCGGTCTGGGATATAGAATTCAACATTGGTGAAAAGGCGGAAGAAGAGACGGTCATGCTGCATCTTAGGGGCAACATACCAAAAGCGGCATTTATCGCTTTAATTACTGATTTAAACGCCCGGCTTATAGATTGTGGTACAGGTGAAGATTTGGAAACAAAATACTTTACTTGAAGCAAAGAAATACCTATGGTATAATGATTTTGCTAACGCAGAATCCAAGTCAGTATCGGGAGGAATATACGATGGAGATTGAAAAGAAAGAAAACGGCAAAGAAATCACGATTTTACCCATAGGACGCCTTGATTCCAATACGGCGCCGCAGCTTGAAGCGGAAATCAATGCAAACATTGATAACGCGGAAAAGCTGATACTTGATTTTGAGAGTCTGGAGTATCTTTCCTCTGCGGGACTGCGGGTGCTTTTGTCTGCCCATAAGGCATTTATGAAAAAGGAAAACGGGGAACTGTTGATATGTCATGTCAATGATATTATTCATGAGGTCTTTGAGGTTACGGGCTTTTTGGATATTCTCAATATTGCGGAATAAATACGGAGGCGGACTATGAAAGAATTGACAGTTGATGCAACATTGGAGAGTATTCCTGTCATCACTGCATTTGTAGATGAACAGTTAGAGCAGCTTGACTGCCCGGTGAAGGCGCAGGCGCAGATTGATATTGCCATAGACGAACTGTTCAGCAATATTGTCCATTATGCCTATCATCCCGAGGTGGGTCCTGCCACGGTGCGGGTGGAGGTATTGGAGGAGCCGCTGTCGGTGGTGATTACCTTTATCGATCAAGGTGTGCCCTATGACCCGCTTGCAAAGTCGGACCCCGATGTGACATTGTCTGCTGAGGATAGGGACCCGGGCGGCTTGGGAATTTATATCGTGAAGAAAAATATGAATGAAATTACTTACGAATATAAAGACGGCAAGAACATTTTACGGATACGCAAGGATTTATAAAAACAGGGAGATACAGTAAAATGTAAGCGAGAGGAAAGCCTGTCTGCGTAAGGATAACGGGGAAACGGATATGTCAAATCAGAACGACCATGGAGATTTATACCGAGAAATAGTCACCAATATGCTGGAAGGAGTTATGGTAATCAGCATGAACGGCAAAATTACCATGCTCAATCAGGCGGCGGAACGGATGCTTGGTCTTACCCAGCAGGATATCGGCAATTCCTTTGCCAATGTGTTCCTCACCAGAGAGGGCACGGATTCCTTTACCGAGGTAATTTTGGACACCATTTATGAAAAAGAAAAAGTAAGCAATATGCCTGTGGATTATGCCCTTGAAGGAGAGAACAGAAATCTTTCCCTGACCACCAGTTATATCCATAATGACGGTGAAAAATCGGTGGTGGTGGTGATTGATGATGTGACGGAATTAAATGAGCTCAGGGATGCGCGGACGGCTCTTGACAAAATCCGCAAGCTGAATCAGGAATATGAGAAGGCAAAGGATGAAGCGGTCAGGGCAAACGAGGCAAAAAGCCTTTTCCTGTCCAATATGTCCCATGAAATCCGAACGCCGATTAATGCCGTGCTTGGCATGAATGAAATGATACTTCGCGAGTGTACGGATGAGCAGCTGCTTTCTTATGCGGCGAATATTCAAAGCTCCGGAAAAACGCTTTTGTTTTTGATTAATGATATATTGGATATGTCAAAGATTGAATCCGGCAAGATGGAGATTGTCAAGGTGGATTATGTCTTTGGCGATTTGCTGATGGATTTGTGGAATGTGATTTTTCTGCGTGCACAGGAGAAGGGGCTGACCCTTTCCTTTTCGCTGGATGAAACCATGCCCAAGACTTTGTATGGGGATGATGTGCGTATCAAACAGATTGTAACGAATCTATTGACCAATGCGGTCAAATACACGCCCCAGGGCGGCATAGAGGTGTGTGCGGCATACGAGAGAAAAGGAGAGGAGCAGATTAACCTTATCTTGTCCGTCAAGGATACCGGGATGGGCATTAAAGAGGAGGATATGGGAAAGCTCTTTGAAAGCTTCCAGAGGCTTGACGAGGAAAAGAACCGCAATATTGAGGGCACGGGTTTGGGAATGAATATCACCATGTCGCTGTTAAAGCTGATGGACGGCGATATGAAGGTGGAGAGCGAGTATGGGAAAGGCTCCACTTTTACGGTTACGATTCCCCAGAGAATTGTGTGTGCTGACCCTACAGGAAGCTTTGAAACAATTAAGGGCAGGCAGGAGCAGAATTATCGAGGAAAACAGCAGATTTTTGAAGCGCCGGAGGCAAGCGTGCTGGTGGTGGATGATAATGACATGAACCGAAAGGTGTTCCAATCTTTGTTAAAACGCACGAAGATGAAAATTACCACGGCGGATTCCGGCAGACAGTGTCTGGAACTTGTGGAAAAAGAGCCTTTCCATATTATTTTTATGGACCATATGATGCCGGAGATGGATGGAATCGAAACCCTCCATGAGATTCGCAAGCTTTCCGATTTCCCCAATGAAGACACGCCGGTTATCGTACTGACGGCAAATGCGCTGTCCGGTGCGAGGGAAGCCTATTTGCAGGAAGGATTTGTTGATTTTCTGACAAAGCCCATTGATGGGGATTTATTGGAGCAGACCATAGCAAAATATCTTCCCCCCGAACTGATACAGAGGAAGGAAGCGGCTGCGCCAAAGGAGAAGACGGGCGATGCGGGGGCTGCGAAACAGGATTTACAGGCATATGGGATTTCGACTGCAAAGGGTCTGTCCCTTGCTAAAGGCGATGAAGAATTGTATCTGGATTTGGCAGGGATGTTCATAAAAGACAAAGAAAAGCAGGAAATCATGGGGCAGTATATATCGGCACAGAATATGGCGGACTATGCGATTCTGGTGCACGGCTTAAAGGGAAATGCAAGGACTCTCGGTGCGGATGCCCTTGCGGCTCTGGCATATGAGCATGAAATGCGCAGCAAGGCAGGGGATTGTGACTATGTGGCAGCCCATTGGGATGAACTGCTCACAGTCTGGGATAAGACGCTCACAGGTTTTCGGATTTACTGCGAAAGCTGCATAGGTGAGAACGGCGGTAAATATGAGGCGGTGAATAGTGAGGGAAAAGAATTGCTTCAGTTATCCCGCGATGATTTGGAAAAAGTTGCTGCGCTTTTGGATGATTTTGAGACACAGGAGGCAATCGGGCAGTTAAAAGAGTGGATCGGACAAGCTCTGGAGAAGGAAATGTATGAGCGCATAAAGGAAGCTTTGACTGCCTTGGAGGATGAATTTGACGAGGAAAAAGCAATACAGCTGTTAAGGGAATAATTAGGAAAAATTTTAGCTTTAAATAACGGGCTTTGTGCCGGCGCTGCGGCAAAGGTCTGTATCCTATAAAAAGAACAGCGCAGAAATGAGGATAAAATGGCATTTGGAGAAAAGAAAAAAATTGTGGCAGTGGATGACAGCGGCATTGTATTAAAAATGCTGCAGAAGGTATTGGGCGAGGACTATGATTTGCACGCGTTTTCCACCGGCATGCGGGCGCTTAAATTTTTAAAGGAAAAAAGCCCCGACTTGATTATTCTGGATATTGATATGCCGGAAATCAACGGATATGAAATGCTAAAACTGATTAAGGAAAAAGACCACTTAATGAATGTGCCTGTTATCTTCCTTACCTCAAACAATGATAAAACCCATGTGGTCAAGGCTGTGGCAGGCGGCGCAAAGGATTATGTGGTGAAGCCCATTGATGCGGATATCCTGTTAGAGAAGGTTCGGGCGCAGTTGGACGACGGGCTTACCTCCGCAAGCGATATAGGCTGGAATAACATCTAGCATTCCTTTATTCATGAAGTGATGCCATGGGCATTGCCTTGATGTATTCCACACAAAGCATGGTGATGTCGTCAAACTGTGGCGCATCGCCCGTAAACAAGTCAATATCTGCCTTTATGGCAGGAAGAAGCTTGGCAGGCGGCTTATCGGTATTCTGTGCGAGAATATCCGTGAGCCGCTTCATACCGTACAGCTCATGGGATGAGTTGGTGGCTTCCGTTATGCCGTCGGTATATTGGAAAATTTTATCGCCGGGGGAAAGCTGTATCCGGCCGCTCTGATATTTCATATTCTCCATGCCCGCAAGCACAAATCCGGCGCGTAGCTTGTGGGGTTCATAGGCGTTGCCTGCCTTGGCGATAAAAGGCATTTCGTGCCCTGCATTGACAAAGCAAAATTCCCCTGTCACCAAATCAAGCACTCCTTCAAAGGCAGTGATAAACAGTCCCTCGCTGTTGGATTCGCACAGCAGGTTGTTTACCTCCGAAAATACATCGCCCAAATCAATGCCGGGCTTTGTGTGGTCTTTAATCAATGTTTTTCCGATTACCATAAAGAGCGCCGCGGGAACGCCCTTTCCCGACACATCCGCAATCACAATGGCAAGATGGGTCTCATCCACCATAAAGAAATCATAGAAATCGCCGCCCACTTCCTTGGCAGGGTTCATGGTGGCATAGATATCAAATTCCGGGCGCTCCGGAAATGCGGGGAAAATGCGGGGCAGCATATCCGCCTGAATATGGGTGGCAACATCCAGCTCCGTGGAAATGCGCTGGCGTTCTTCGCTGTCCTTAATCTGCTTTTCCAAAAGGCGGCGGGTCCGTCCGGCTATGGTGGTGCATATGGAAGAAAGCCCCAACAGAATAAGTGCCCGGGGCACCACGAAGAAAAGGGTGGAATTGTAAAATAATTCTGCGGTTGGAACGCTGGCATTATAATCATAGGGGTCAAGGAGCATATTCAAATCACCCTCGCCAAAATAAAGGCCGATATAAACCGAGGCGGAAAAAAGAATCCATGATGCAATCAATGTCATATTGGTCAGCTTTTTGGAATAATAGTGGCAGCTTAATAAAATCGGCAGGGACCATGCTAAAACTCCGTGCTTGGGCATGGCGCCGGATAAAATAAAAATGCCGAGCGTGCCGCAGAGCAAAGTGGCGTATTTCACCCATGACGGCTTGCCCTCCGTAAGCCTGCAAAGTATGGTCGGCAGGAGAAAACATAGGATTAAAAGGGGCATGGCGGTATTCATGATGGTTTTTGGAACGATAAAAATGCCCACTATATTAAAAATCCATGCGAGAGCCCCTACGCCTGCGCATGCCGCAAGGCATTTCGCCGCGTATTTGTTGGCTTCCGTTTCATTCTCCAGAAAAATCTGTAACTCCAGTTCTGTATTCATATTATGCTTGTTGCTTTTTTTCTTTTGTTTTGATTCTTTCACTCCGACACCTCTCATCTGTATTGTATCAAGGCTCATTATAACATATAGGAGTGCGGGTTTCCAGTAGTTTTGCCGCCAAGATTGTGTCAAGTACTCGTTGGCACTTTTCCTATTTTTCTTTATGAACCCTTA
>JAMPEY010000027.1 GCA_023664665.1 Lachnoclostridium sp. | reverse complement strand
AAGTAGGGATTTAGTCTCTGCTTCCTTTTTTGCCAACTATAATTATACACTAACCTCGGTAAAACCTGATAAAATGTCACTTAAACATGTCGTTAGATGCGAAATCTTTTTTTGAATACTCTCGTCCATTTCTTTTATCTGCTTATTTATCTGAATTGAAAAAATTCCGATTATTAAACAAAAACTTGCGGAAACCAACATAAGCAAAGGGCTATAAATAAACATGGCTATAATAGAGGTTATACCATTTACCAACTTTCCAAACACCCAAAAAACATGTGAAAAATAGCTATCCTTAAGGGAATTGGCATCCCAATTCAGCGTCTTAAGAGTATCACCACTATGATTTTTCTCATAATAATCCATGTCCAACTTTAAAAGTTTATCAAAAAGTTGGAGCTTAATGTCAAAAACTATTTTTCGTACAATTTTTATGTGAATATATCTTCTATATGGAGCCAAACAATTCAAAACCACTAGCACAATACATAAAACTAACGCACATTTGAATATCTCTATATCTCTATATTCCAAAGCATTAAAAATTAATTTATTCATATAAGGGTAAGCAAAGGTTAATGCAGCAGAACTGACCAAAGTAAATATGAATACCGACCAATAGGCTACTTTATACTTTCCTATGTAAGAAAAGTATCTCTTTAATTCTCTCATCTACCAACACCTCCTGATTGAATATATTCATCATACATTCTACAATAAATGCCTTTCTTTTTCATAAGTGTTTCATGAGTTCCGAATTCCACGATTTTTCCTTTCTCTAATACAACAATTTCATCATAATCCACAATAGTATTCAACCGATGTGCAACAGTAATCAATGTCTTATTTTCCGAAATTGACAAAAGCGTTTGGTTTACATACTTCTCTGTTTCCTCATCTAACGCAGAAGTAGGCTCGTCCAGCAAAATAACTGGTGCATCTTTTAAAATGGCTCTAGCAATAGCAATTCTCTGTTTTTGTCCACCGGAAAGATTGTTTCCCCGTTCTTCTAATAAAGTATCATATCCTTCCGGCAATTCCATAATAAAATCATGGCACCCGGCTTTCTGCGCTGCATCTATAATTTCTTCTCTATCAGCCTCCGGTCTACCAATACGAATATTATCTAACACACTCATAGGAAATATCGTTGATTCCTGAGCAATCAACGACAACTGTTCTCTCACATTATAAGGAGTTATATCCGAAAAACGGTTTCCAAAAAAATATATATATCCTGCATCCACTTCATTTTGCCTGCACATTAATTTCATAATGGTACTTTTACCACAACCACTTTTTCCAACCAGCGCAATTTTCTGACCTTCCTGAACGGATAAGTTAAATTGCTCCAAAACAGGCTTATCATTTTCCGAATTTGTATAGGAAAAGAATACATCCCTAAATTCAAATACTTTTCCGGAAGACTTGGTAAACTCTTGGATATTCTTCCTGCTAGATTCTATGGGGATATCCAAAATTTCTAATACACGATTTACGGATATCATCGCCATCTGTGTTCTAACAACCAATTGGTATGCATACACTAATGGTTCGTTTATCTTATTGATACCGCTAATAAAGGCTACAAGAATACCAATGGTTAACTCTCCTTTCAGTACCAAATAACCTCCTGCGCATAACGAAATTGCTGTAGGCGCCTCCCGAATTAATGCTGATAAAGGTTCAATATTGTATTGCCATAAATCATTTTTATTGGAAATATCCAAAGTTTCTTTCAATGCCTTATAATATTTTTTCTGTAGTTTCTTCTGCAGATTATAGGACTTAATCACATCCACACCGTCAAAGACCTCTTGTATATGATTATTAGTTAGACCAAGTTTTTTAGCATACTCTGTTTGTGCTACTTTCACTGGTTTTAATAGCTTTATGCTAATAGGTACCATAATAAATAACGGGCCAAGACTCAACACAGCAAGCAAGGGATTTAAGACAACTAAATAAACCGTAAATACGATTACTGCAATGGGTACATACAAACAATCTTTGAAATAAGTCTCCATATATCCGGCCACGACCGCAACATCTGCGGACACTCGCTCCATGATTTCTCCAAAATTCTGTTTTTCCATATCATTAGGAGCAATCTTTATTAAATGATTTACCATATCATGGCGCAAATCCCTCAAAACGGCAGCT
Organism: Lachnoclostridium sp.; assembly: GCA_023664665.1. Classification (GTDB taxonomy): domain Bacteria; phylum Bacillota; class Clostridia; order Lachnospirales; family Lachnospiraceae; genus Acetatifactor. The sequence continues at coordinate 38,935 of JAMPEY010000027.1, read as the reverse complement.
CCAAATATTCCTGTAGTCCGAACCACCAGATAATTAGACAGCATTCCTACCAAAATTGCTGCAACGGCTTGAACAATCAATATCCATAAAGAAAAATCTCTTCCTTTCGAAATCGACAAGTCAATCACCTTTTTTAACAAGTCGACTATGCATACATTGGCTATAGAACACCCCAGACCAGACAACATAATAAGCATAATCCACATCCAATAATGCTCTGCATAACCTATAATCCGTTTCATCCTTGACATCGCCTCTTTTGTTTGTTATATTTTTTATAGCATATCAACTATCATTTTTCATAACAATTGCAAATATGCATGATTTTTATATACTTTTTGCAATATTATGCATATCAAGTTGCAGAATTTGTTATTTCTACTAATATAGATTAAAAGGAGAATTTCAATGCCTCAACAGGATCGTCACAAAGAGCGTATCATTCCTATTGAATTTACTTTTTATGATACACTAGATAAGCTCCCTATAAAGGAGCGCTGCTCTATAGTTTTGATTACTTGTGGATTCGCAACAATCAAAATAAACAGCTCCATTCACAGATTAAATTCTCCCTGCGCAATATGTCTATCCCAATATGATACCGTCGAGCTCATTCACTGCGAAAATCTTAGTGCTAAATCTTTTCATTTTGACCCTCAGTATATTAAATTATGCCTTTGTTTTGATAACCTTGAAGACTCTATTGATATTGAACCTCAATATGCCTACGACCGTACAAAGCTCTATATGTTCACTAAACACACAAATCTTTTTCAAGGAATTATTACTTTGACCCCGCAAAATTATATTCATACTAATGAGCTTATGTCAATGATCGGTTCAGAAACTTATTCCCAGAGCGATGGATTCTGGACCTGTAGAATACGCAGAATGCTCCTGCAGCTTTTGAATAGTCTATATGATATTTTTGTAGACCAACGGAAACTTAAATTTTTTGAAACACCAGAAAGTTACAATCCGGCAACTATTTGTGCAGAGTATATACACAATCATTATGCAGAAAGCATTACTCTTAGCACTTTATGCAACCTTGTAAATCTCAACCGAACCTCTTTAAATCAAAAATTTAAGGCTCAATTTTCCTATACCTGCATGGAATATTTGTTAAACTACCGCTTGAAAATATCTCAAGAACTTTTGTCCAACAGCAATATGAAAATTCATGAAATTGCCGAAGCCTGTGGCTTTAAATATGACAGCTACTTTATAAAACAATTTACAGCAAAACTTGGAATATCACCAGCAATGTATCGTAAAAATCCACTAACATATTCTGCTTATGACGGTTACAAAATTAAAAAAATGGGAATATAACATCTCTGTCAACTCCCACCTTTTTAATTAGCATAAATTTATATGTTCTAACGAATATATAAATTTAGATGACCGAAAATGCCATTAATAACTCTCCAATTGTATTGTATACTGAAAAGTCCAATTGTTCATCTCTAATCTCTACATTATAGTAATCTTCTAAATCAACAATCAAAGAAACAAATGACAACGAACTAATCTCTAGCACACTCAATAAAGTATCTTCTGTTAATACATCTTCATATTGTGTATATTTTTGTATTATCTTTTTAACTTCTTGATCCATTGTTCTTATTCAACTCCTGCGCAATCCTTCATAATAATATCCAAAACATCTTTGTAATGGTAATTTAAGTAAAAATGTCCACCCGAAAACTCCTTATACTCTACTACTCCCGTAAAATAATTGTCCCAGTTTTTTATTACTGTTAATATAGTATCATCCGTCTTGCTCCAGAATATTCTTGTATGTATATCTAATTTAATTGGCTTTAGACATTGATATTGCTGAAGAAGACGGAAATCCTCTTTTATTCTATATAAATAAATCTTTGCAAACCGTTTGTTAAGATAAATCGCACTATTCTCATCTCCGATACTTAATAAACGCTCCACTAATTTATTATCAGAGAATATATAAGAATGCGGAGATTTCGGCTCATCTCTTGATGATATATAAAGATGTATTGGCAATTTGACTTTTTTCTGTAGCATACTTGCACATATTTCATATGCCAACAGACCACCCATACTGTGTCCAAAAATTGCATAGGGTTCATTACTAATGTACATACAAATTTTATCTAAAACTTCCGATTGTAACTCATCAAAGCTTTCTGCTATTTTCTCTTTTTTATACTTTCCCCTTCCGTTGTACTCTATGGGAACAATATCAATGTTTTTGTTTCTTGTATATGATATAAATTTATCGAAATATCTGGAGTCCCCTCCCGCATGTGCTAAACAAAATAACTTCATAAATCCCTTCCTTTTCTCCTAACTTATATGCCTTTATCCCCCTGTTTCTTGCATAACGATATGCCCATAATATTACACATTTCCCATTCCGGAAGTATAATTTCTTTTATTTTCTTTTTACTTTCTAACAAAACTTCAATACCATAAATATTTCCTTTTTTCATCTTTCCCTTTGATATAAAATCTGTCGTCAACACTATCACCTCTCCAAATAGGGTTTTATGAGAACCTGAGTTGGTTAATGCAAAATTCACCTCTTCCGTTGTGTTATCCTCATATAGCACTGTTAAACATCCTGCATATCCCTTGTACACTGCGAATCCCATAAGCATTATGCTACTATAAAAACCTAAATCAACTGCAATGCTTTGTCCTTGACAAGAAATATTGTCAAATTCTTCAGAATAAATATCGGGCATCTTAAATTGCATTTTTTCCAAAATTATATGTTCTGTAGGTTTTATACTATCAGATATATAATACTCTACTTCTTTAATATTGAAATTTGCTTTTAGTTGATTTTTTGTATTATGAAATGCACAATTATTAAAATATTTTTTTAAATCTATTTCAATAACTTCAAGATTATTAAAATTTTCTTCCCCTGTATTGTTTTTGCATATAAAAGAGTTATCCACTATTTTCTGGATTTCATCTCTTATCATTCTTTCTTGTGTTGCCATACTTCTTATCTTTTCCGCAACATTTTTTCTAGCATTTAAAAACTCTTCTCTGTCTTTACAACATCCTTTAATCAATATATATCTTAATCTTATCCAAGCCTGTGAAATTTGCTGGAACAAATCAGAAATTGTATTTAATGAATCCATTTCATACTTCTTCGCCATATGTTTTAATACATCTACCATACATAATCTAAGTCGCCCTATATAATCCAAGCTTGAAATCATTGGGTGAAACCGTAAGGTTTCCATATCATAACTTTTGGTATTTAATTCAATAAGTATATCAAACTTTCTTTCAAATATTTCAGCAAAATAATAAATTGAATCAAACATATCTCCTAAATAGTCTTTTCTATTAACCTTATCTAATATTCTATTTAAAACCTTATCCACCTTTACATCATTAATCTCATTATCAAGACAAATTTTTTCAATACTTAATAGTATTTTAGATAAACTGCTTTTTTCTAGTTTTATAATATCAAGAGTCCATGGTGGATCTAAAAAATAAACATTTTCTTCATCGTAGCCGATTAATAAAACCGGGTGTTCATGTGCTGCTTCTGGATCCATATATGTTCTATGATAGGGTAACCCAATTGAGGATACATTCAACACAATTGGAGTACGGTCTTCTAAACTATTGCATATATCATTCCAATAATCAGAGAAATCATTATAGGTTATTAATTCTGTATGAATTCCATAATAATTATTTAGACAATATTCTAATGTGTCCTCTTCCAGATTAATATATTCATAGCTATATTTTACATTTTTCAGATTTACTCTAAATCCCCAAGCACTAGATAGTAATAACATATAATCCTTTCCTATATAGTTAATAAAGGTAGCATAAATATCCGCTTTCATTCTAAGTGCTGGTGTTCGAAGTGGCTTAACATTAAGTATCATTTTAGCCTCCACTCTTCTTCAATCTTTAAATAACAACTCTCTCATATTTCTAATAAATTTCTTTGTAAATCAATTTATTTAATTCCATTCTATTTGCCCGAAAGTTATCTTCTTTTGCATATCCAACACAAATTACGGCCATAAGTTCATATGTTTTAGGTACATTAATAATTTTATTTATGTCTGCTTCCTTTTCTAAAATTTCTCCAATCCAACAAGTACCTATATCCATCGCCGATGCTTGCAAGCAGATATTTTCAATTGCTGCTCCGATAGCTTGTAAATCTTTTTTATAATTATAAGAGTTCTTTTTATCTAAATATACTACAATAAATATATCTGCCTCTGTCATCCACTCTTTATATATAGAACAATTGGCAATTTTATTTTTTGTTTTACTCTCTTTTACAATAACAAATCTCCATGGTTGTCCATTTTTCCCTGAAGGTGCCCATTGCGCACCTGCCAATATTGTATAAATATCTTGCATAGATATCGGCTTTGACAAAAACTTTCTACAACTTTTCCTGTTTTTAAGTAGCGGATGAATTCCACTCATATACTAAATCTCCTCGTCTTTAATTAATTCCCGCAGGGTTCTTCGTTACCTCCTTGAAATTTGGCGCCTCTTACTAATTTACCAGATGCGTTCCTTTTCAATGCATCTACAATAACAATTTTATCCGGAATTAAATGTTCTGGCAAAATTTCAGATAATATTTCCCACAAATCACTTTCTCTTACTGCTTGTTTTAATACAATTTCTACCTGAATTTGCTCAGTACCATTTCTCTTAACTCCATATGCGATGCAATTTTCTATATATGTACATCTCAATAGAATACTTTCAATTTCTCTAGGATATATGTTCAACCCTGCTTTTATAATCATGTCATCAGCTCTTCCCAATATATATAAGTTATTGTTTGAGTCTTTGTATCCCATATCTCCTGTCCACAAATATCCATCCCGAATTTTGTCATTGGTTTCTTGCGGTTCCTTATAATATCCTAACATAATCGATTTTGATTTTACGACTATATGACCTGATTTGCCATTTTCCACATCGTTCCCATCGTCATCAACTATTCTGATTATTGTATCTACCAGACCAATACCTACTGATTCAGGAAACTCGTCAAACTTGGAAGGTGGCAAAAAACTTACTCTTGGTGAATTCTCTGTCAACCCATAAATATTATATATTTCAGCATTTGGAAATGCTTTTCTTATATTGATGGCAATTTCTTTGGATAAACATTCCCCGCTCAAAGCCATTTTATGAATAGTGCTATTTGTCTCTGTTCCTCTGTACAACTTTGATAATTGATTAAAAATTGTAGGCGTTCCACACATAACCTCAATATGTAAATTGTCAATAACTCTTTTTATCAAAAACGGATCATACTTTCCGTTACAAAATATTAAATCTAATCCATTAACTAACGACACCAAAAGCTCACCTGTTAGAACGGCGCAATGATAAAAAGGGCGTGATATCAAGATTTTTTCTCTTTCCTTTATATCAAAATATTTTTGTATTGCCTGTATGTTAGAGATTAATCCTTGTTCGCTAATCATCACACCCTTGGGACTTCCTGTTGTTCCTGAAGTACACATAATTAAGGCTACATCTTGTAGATAACTTTTCTCAGAACTATATTTGATAGATGGTTGCTTCTGATCAATAATATTATATACAGGAATTTCAAAAAGATTTCTATACTCCGCAGAATCAACAACTGCAATGTCCGGCTGCGTTCTTTCTATTATTTTGATACAATGCTCTTTTCCATAATTTTCAGACATAATTATAGGTATTACTTTTGCTTTTAAACAGGATAAAATAATTGTACATTCATTGGTCTTGTTTTTACATAAAATTGCACACTTTGTTTTTGATACAAGTAGACTTAAAAATTTTTCATATAACTCATTAACTTTACAAATTAAATGCTCATATGTAATTTGTCTTCCGGATTGAAAGTCCATAACACAAGACTTCTTATGTCTATCTATATTACTCTCCAAAAAATCCCATAACATAGACATCACCTTATATTTTCTACTACTAATGCAATAACACTATCTACTGTAGAAAATCTGCTTTGTGACAACATGGAATCATCAAATCTAATATCAAATTCTTCTTCCAATAATACAGCAAGCTCAACATTTTTCAAAGAATCATACCCTATTTTATTTAATGCCATTCCTTTTTGAACCACAATACCTGTATTTGCAACTTCTCCAATTACTTTAATAACTCTCTCATCTACATTGATCATATATAATATCCATCCTTTCTAATGCTTTTCTCTTGACATTTTTTTGAACATATATTGCTTCACTAATCAGAGCCTTTACTTTACCTAAATTGAAGTTTTTCCGAATATTCATATACTCTAATCTTAAATATATATTGTCTAACCTTTTTATTTCATCCTCAATAAAGTTACTTGTACCATATGAACAGAAAAAAGCCTGTAATCTTCTTGCTACAACTCTGTAGACTCCTACACTATCTCTAATTTTTTCAAATCCAAGGTATAAATCTCCGCCTAATAAAGTCTCAGACTTTAGTTTCTGTTCTAGTTGAACTACTTTTTTATTACTGATTACAGCTCCAATATCTTTATTGATAACTTGGATATCAAAAACATACTCTTTTGCTGCATATTTTAACAAATCCTTGAATTCAAAACTACCAGTAATATATGGTCGATCATTTACATATGAATACTTATCATGGGCATCTTTGCAAACCATAACAAAATGATCACTCCGCCATGTATCTATATCTAACAATTCTTTTGTCGCACCACTCTTCAATTCCATTAAAAAAAATTGTTTCGAATCAACATCACCCATATTTTTAAGATTTTGACAAACTAATTTCAATAGCCCCTTTTGAACCAATGTATCTTGAATTCGTTCTATAAAATTTATAGAGCTATACTCCTGCCCCCAAAAAAGAAGATAATTTATTATTTCTTCAATATCAAAATAGCTTTTGTAGAAGATTCGCGCCCATTTGAAAGTATCTTTACACAAAATGTATATGATGTAATCCTCAATGCAGGACAAGCCATATTCATTATGAAAATAACTTTCCTTAAATTTCATAGCTACCTCTACCCCCTCCCCTCCCAAATATGCTACTCTCTTTCAATCAACTCCAGCGCCTCTATCCTATTTCTTAGTTCAAACCATTCGATAAAACTGTACCTGTAACTATACAATTTGTTTTCCATCGGATTATAAATTTGCTTCATAAAAGTTAAATCATTAGGACATATACTTACTAAAATTTTTTGAATATTTGTTACATCATATAACCGTGGAAATATCTCTCCAGTGTTATATATTGCGTAATAACACTCTTTATTTAGTCCTAAATAATTTATCCTATTTATTAGCGCATTTACTCTTCGCTCATCTAAATAGCGATTAAAAACAACATTTATATCACTAAACTTATATAATAATAAATCTTTTCTACGATTTACCCAATCATATACTGTTGCTTCCTTATACAAGTGACAGCATAAATGTATAATGAAATCATCTATATTTAAAGACTTAAAAATAACTTCTTCATATGTAACATCCACTATATTGTTTAATAATTCTTTAACTATTCTTGTTTCCTTTTCCGGCTTATAATCAATTGAGAAATTTAAATCAATAACTAACGGTGCTCCATTCTGCATTTTTACAAACGGAATGGTTTCACCAAAATTTAATTTTGCAAATATTATATCCTTTCTAGTTGCAGGCATAATTTCTGTTTCAGACACAAATTCTCCTTGTATAAAACCATTTTGAGTTAATATATCCTGACATCTTGATACATTTTCCTCTTCAATCAATATATCAATATCATTTGATGTTCTCATTCCTTTTTCATATACACATGTATTTAAAAAAGCACCTTTTAATAACGCATATCCAAAGTCAACATCTTTCATGATTTGCGAAATGTATTTTACATTTTCACAATACTGTTTACTTCTTTTAAGATTATTTTCATAAATAATTTTAAGAATTTTTAATACTTCGTTTGATATATTTATTTCCGAATCATTCACCAGATTTCTATAAGCAATACTTGCAATTCTATTTATGCAAATTTCTCCTAAAAGCAATTCTTGGTCTTCCTTTTGAAAGTTAAACTTTTCTTTTGGCATAGTTGCATCAGCTAAATGAAATAACAGTTTTCCCATAGTAAGCCCTCTATACTTTCTTATATTTTTATAAAAATGGAGCTTTTCTTTATTAACCACATTATATTTCCCAATAATCAGTGTACTACCAACACCTATTCTACTAATTTTCATAAAATATGAATGGGGAATTTATGGTTTTCTTTTTGTAATAGTCCATTTTGAAAAATAATAGTCCATTTTATATTTTTAATAAACCAATTATTGTTCACAAAAGTCTGTACATAAGGTACAATATTTTTTAAGCGCAAACAAATAATGGACTATGTTTGATTTTACAGGTAAGCATATACCTTGGGAGATAAGCATGTATTTGCTTCTATCATAAATAACATTTGATTTATGGAGCATCATAGAACATGGAATTAATTGATAGTTACAATTAACAAGACTAAAAAACGATATTACCATAGACAAATACAAAGTTCATAACAAAGAATTGTTGTACAGAACGATTTTATGTATGAATAGTTCGGTTATTATTAAAATTGTATATTTCCAAAATACATTATTTACCATTATCGTCTTAATGATATTATTCTATTTCTCGTCCAAGTATATTTTTGATCCCGTTGCTCCTCTTTGTCCTTGATATTTTCCAGCATATGGAACCACTGCAGCTTGATCCATTTTTGCGAATACTAATTGTCCAAGTCTCCTGCCTGCCTGCAGTTCAATAGCACATCTGTTTGCATTATACAACTCTAAGGTAATCTCTCCTGCAAACCCAGGATCGACCCATCCCGCATTTTGAATAAATAATCCCATTCGACCCAAAGAACTTCTTCCTTCTACGAATGCCGTCAAATCATTGGGCAGCTTAATATACTCCATTGTTGTTGCCAGCACAAACTGCCCTGGTAATAAAAGATACCTTTCTGCCTTTATTTCTTTATAAACAATAGGTTTGTCCAATGTAACTATCCCTGTAGAAGAGTCTTCCACAATACTAAATGTATTGCCCAGTCTTATATCAATACTCGCTGGCTGTATTTGCCGTATTTCCAATGGTTCTATTACCAAAGTGCCCTCCTTAATTAAGGACAATATGGTTTTATCTGATAATATCATATATATAATCCTCCTAAATGAGCACCTTGGAATGATATATTTTTCAATAATTACAATATCATAATCCCTTATTAAATGCTCTCCTTCATAATAGGCTAATTCTACGGATTGTTTATCAATAAGTTACTACAAATAGTATACCATCAGTTTTTCTGCCATGCAACACTATACAAATGATGGTTATCAAAATGGTTATCCCGGCAAGAATATACTCTTTTCTGAGATTATAAAATGCCTGTGCAAAGGTCTATTTTTAATTTCCAAGAAAGACTGAAAACACCTTGTTTAAGAAGCATTGCAATTATAAGGTGACAACTCTCCTAAGAGTTTCCTATGTTTACAATGACTACCCCAAAAGTCCAATACAGCCAGAAACTCTATTTCTATAAAGCAATCTTAGCCTATCACCATTATCTCACTAGTTCGAAAAAACAATAGATTTTTTCAACCCGTTCCTCATCATCCGGGTAAGCAGGAGAAACAATTTTTCCAAATTAGACAGATACATGTAAACCAGCAGTGATAATGCCATCAGAACAATTATTTACTATTGTGCCCCGCCGGATTCTGAATAGAAGAATTGCGTAAGAAAAACCATAAATACAAGCACTGTATACTTTTCAAAGAAAATTTTGCGCACATTCACCCAATGGATCGCCTATAACTTATAAACCGCATCAACTCAGCAGTAATAGCAATCTTAAACAGCATGTCGCCGTTCCATCGATCCTGAACTGTTTAAAAAATAATTCATAAACTTTGCTTTGACAGCGAATGCCTTACCTATTTCATCTATAATCACTAACAAAAACAACTGGTCTTTAGTCCTGCCATACTAAAGCACCAGTTGTTTGCCACACAGTTTTGTTTTCAAATAGTTGAATGCCCTTTATTATATTCCGTTCATCCACAAAGCATGAAAAAAGGGATTTTTATATGTACTCTATAATTTAATTTTATACTAGAGTTTACTATACAATCAATCTTTGTAGTCGAAACCTTAACATTTATTGAGATTACTAATAATACTTCTCTAGATAAGAAATTCAATTTCTTTTGTCCTATAATGCTGCTAAAAACAATTTTCGGATTGATTCTTTTGATACAGGATTAGGCAATACTCCGTCTGCTCGTGGATTTGACAGATTATTATGGTCGTTATATGCTTTATTTGTTAATTCGTTTATTATATGCTCTGTAACCCCTAGGTCAGATAGGTGCTGAGGAATATTTATAAGTGATGCTAATTCTTCTACTTCAGAAAGAGCACTTTTTGCTACTTCTTCTATTGGCTTATTATAAATATTTGTCCCTAGCGCTTGAGCCACTTCAGCATACCCTTGGATATTACTTTCAAGATTCCATCTCATTACTGGTAACAGCATAACTGCATTAGCCAAACCATGGGGTATACCTACTACTGAACTCAACTGATGGGCGCACGCATGAACAGTTCCTAAATAATTATTGTTGAATGCCATAGCGCCACATGAAGATGCAACTAACATATTTTCTCTTGCCACTAAGTCGCCACCATCAATAACTGCCTTATAAAGATATTTTTTTATAAGTTTAATACCTTGATATGCAATTCCTCGTCCCGGTTCAAAGCAAATGTTAGATACATACGCTTCTATACAATGAGTTAATGCATCCATACCCGTATATGCTGTCAAGTCTGGTGGCATATCAACCGTTACCTCTGCATCCAAAACACTGACTTGCGGAACAATATATGGACTTAATATTCCCATTTTAACCTTTCTTTTTGAATCTGTTATAACGCTAACCGAAGAAACCTCCGAACCCGAACCTGCTGTAGTTGGAATTGCAATTGCCGGAACCAATATATTCTTGATCTTACTAATACCACCAGCCAAATCCTCATACTCATTAATTTTTCCTCTGTGTGTATATATTAAATTGGCAGCCTTGCCTAAATCAATAACGCTTCCACCACCATAATATATTAATACCTCAGGTTTTACTTGATGCATATATGCAACGGCTTTATCTACGCAAATATTGGAAGGATTTTCTTCAACATCATCATATATATACACTTCACCACATTCACTATTAAGTAAATTGATTAATGCCTGAGTCTCACGCAAACTTATAATATTTTTGTCCGTGATAAACATAATTTTAGTTCCACCATATGATCTAACATCATTAACTATGTCCTTTCTTGATCCAGCTCCAATTTTAATTTTATTTGGCCAGTATGGATATTCTCCCACTCTATAGATTGGATTAACTTTCATTATATTTTCCTCCCTGCTTGTTTTCTATATTAAGCATAAAATACAACACTGCACCCATTATAAAACTTGTAACCCATCCCCATTTGGCAAGCCAACTCCATGGTTCATAAATGAAACCAATTGCTGAAGGAAGAACTGCTAATAACCACGCTAAAATTGCCTTGTAATTATAACCTTTAGAGTACCAATACTTTCCGCCTACGCTAATATACAAATCAAGTAATTTGATACTTTGATGTTTTACTAAAAAATAATCAATTATAAATATACTCGCGACGGGACCCGTCAATATGCCATACATACCTAGCCAATTATATATATATCCGCTAGGGTCGGCAACTAACCGCCACGGTTGTATTGCTAATGCTATCACACCCGCTAATATAGTTGCTGACCTGTGGGTCTGTTTCTTTGAAAATAAACTCAAAATGCCATTTGAGGATGGCAATAAATTTGTTGTGACATTTGTAGTCATTGTTGCTAATAAAATTCCTGTGGCAAAAACAAGAGTTAACACCTCATTTCCTAATAATGTAACTACTTGATTTGGATTCCAAATAGCTTCACCAAAAAGTATTCTTGATGCAGATGTTACATATATCCCAATAAACGCAATAAACAGCATAGAGCTAGGCATTCCCAATAATTGCCCGGTTGCCTGACTTTTTACATTTTTCACATATCTGCTTAAATCCGGAATATTTAGTGCCCAAGTAGAATAATATGAAATATTAGCAATTAGACACGCTAATGTATTCTTCCAATATATTATGTCTCTTGTTGTATTGCGGAAAGCCAAAGGTTCATAAAAGGGAATTCCTTTTTGCTCTAATTTATATGCTATTATAATAAAAAAAGTTAAAAAGATTAAAATAAGTATTGGTGCACATATTCCCTCAAAACATCTTAATATTCTCTCACCACCATATCCAACCACGACAGTCAAAATCCATACTATCAAAAAACAAATTCCCATTACTCTAGCACCTTTACAATTCAGAAGCAAAGAAACTATAACATATAGCGATTCACCTCCGTTCCACATTAGTATTCCTGTCCAGAAAAGACCAATAACTGTACGCAATACTGTAGGAATAACAGCTCCTCTAATACCAAATGAAAGTTTTGCATATACAGGAAACGATATTCCATATTTTAGCCCTACATACGAATTTAGCTGAATTGGAATTAGAATAAGCAAGTTTCCTAGCAAAACAAGAAACAATGCCATTCCCCAATCAATACCCATAGCTATTGCAGAAGATGCCATTTGATATGCAGATATGCATACATTCATACCTATCCAGCAGGCACACACACTATATATTCCCCATTTTCGCTCACTAATTTTTGTTGGTAAAATATCTTCACTTACTTTTATTTTTTGTTTTAAATATCTAGCTTCTTCAACACTTAATTCAAACTTTTCACTAGTCATTTTTGTGTCAAACATATACTATCCTCTTTTCATGAATAATCAACAAGTTAATTCTTTATATGAGGATAATATTTTATCTGCAGAGTGTTCAATCATTGGGTTTTTAAACAGAATAAACTCTTCATTCTGAAATAGTCTGAGGTTATCAGTTGCATACAGATATATCCTCTTATTCATTGCATAAGCCATACCTTGCATAATGGCAGACTCTATACCTAATTCAAATCCCTCACTATAAACGACTATTTTTTCACATTGTTGCAACCGGTTCAATAAATCATTGCCATTAATATAGTCTTTACTATTTCCAATATAATAGGTAATTCCCTCTGTTTTTAATAAGAGTTCGATTTTTTTAAGAATTTCTCTACCCGGTTCGTTATAATTAAACGCTGGGTCAATATAATATTTATAGCCATTCTCTGATTCATTTATTCTTCTATCTGATTTATCATTAATTTCATTAAGTTCACTCACTAGCTTCTCCCATAATTCTTCTCGTAATGCTAGTAAGCTACTTTTATAATCCGTTTTCTCTTTACATTCCTTTACATGAATTGTTTTTGCTATTGACTGAAGCAATGCGCAAACAGAATATTTTTCTCCCCGATCCCTCTCAGAACAAAAGTAATCCGAATTCATAATAACAATTTTCTTACCTAAAACAAATGAATATCCTATCTCAAACCCAATTCCTGAATCATATGTTGGTCCATCCAAATAACCAACTAATGCTAATGAATTCTTAATAGATTCGCAATCCATTTTAAAGATTTCATAAGTCTTTTCTTCCTTATCTTTTACCTTTTCATTAGAATCCCGATAAGGTAAATAGCATGTATCAATTCCTATTAACTCTCCTTTTTTAATGTGCATGCATATTCTTTCGTACAATTCTAATGCCGCAATTCTATCATGCACATTAAATAACCTTGTTACAATGTATATTTGCTTTTTCATGTTGAATATCCCTTTCTATAAAATTTATCAGATTTTGCCATTCTGTTTGAGATGTTTCCAACATATGCTTATATCCAAAATCTTTCATAGCTATTGAACTTGCTACAGTCCCATAAGCTAATCCTCTTTCCAAAGAAAGCCCAATATCTAACGCATACCCTAAACCTCCAGCGAATGCATCCCCTGCTCCAGTATAATCTTTATATTTATTTTCAATAGTACCTACAAAATATTGTTCTCCATTTTCCTTTACTAGATATGCACCCTGATGTCCCATCTTTAATATGATATTCTTTATAGTGAATAATTGCTTTATCGTACAGATTCGCTTAAATATGCAATGTTTATGTTGCACCGAATTAAACAAACTTTCAAATTTCTCAAATTCTATCCGACTCAATATTAATACATCTATTTGGGTTAATATATCTTGCCACTTTTTAATATTTTTAGATGAAATATCTAATATATCAGGATCCAATGTAATATACTTTTTTTGTTGCTCAATGTCCCTAATTTTACCAATAATATCGTATTGATGCTGAATCGGCAACGGTGAAATATGAAAAACATGATTGTGTTGTATTATATAATCAGATATCTCTGATACACTTGGTGCCATTTCTGAATATGACTCTACACCTGTCAATGGTTCAAATATGTGCTCATTTTTACTATCATACTTAATATTCAAACGAATACTTGGTTTATCCACTCTTGTAACGCATGAAGTATTTATTCTACCTTCAAAATTATCATTAAATGGTTTGTGTAATACATAATCATTCCCCATCTTGCTAACCACTGTTACCTCCTTGTTCCATATAGCAGCCCCACACGCTGCATACATAGCAGCCCCACCAGGTATCCCTTTTTGAACTTTGTTCTCTGATAATCCCCAAATATTATCCATGGTTAAGTGGCCAATAACAACTTGTCCCATAAGCATCCTCATATTTAATATACTTTTGTTTTCTATAATCCAACAAAATTGCATTCTTGCTTTATCCAAGAATTAACTTCCTTCAAAATTATCTTCTCTATATCTATTGTTGGTAATGTTCCATCTAACACAACAACTGTATTTCCTTTTTTTCTTAAACATTCTATTGCATTAATGTAATTTTTGCGAACCTGTGTTTGATATATTAAAAAGTTTTGATCATTAGTGCTTTTATCATTACTTAACGCATTTTTATATCCTATTTCAGGAAGATCTATGTCCCTATATTTTTTAATTCTTTCCAAAGTACTCTCTGGTAAAATATCAATATAAAAATATATATCCGGCCAAGGCATTCTAGATATTATTCTACTAATTGTCTCATTTTTGACCCCGTTTAGAGGTCCATAAGACAAAAAAGATAACATGTATCGATCTACCACTTCTATTCTCTTATTACATTTTTTTCTTTGATCCTTAATATGTTCTCCAAAGAGTATACCTTCGAAGTAGTATAGCATTTCTCTAATTTCAGAGGAGCAACTCAAATTTTTATTTTTAATCCCCAAAAATATCTCATCTAAAAACCCTTCTTTTCCCATATCGTATATTTTGACATCCATTCTTTGCATTTTCAAATTATTAGCCAATATCTCCACTTGTGTTGATTTTCCTGCTCCATCAATTCCATCAAATGCTATAAACATATCAAACTCCTTTCTACCAATCATGAGAACCCTTTTGATAAAATTATAGTTCAATCTCTGCACATTTAAACCAGCTATTGTTCTATTAGGCATACCTATAGCAGAGAACAACCGTTTTATTTCACAATATTACACTGCAATTTCTTCAAAAGTTATTGTTCTTGCTTTTCTGACATATACCATAAATTGTAAAAATTCCCTGCATAGTTAGTTCATGGCAAACCATACCCTAGTCCCCCAGAAGATATAATGATCCTTGTGATGATTTTAGCGTACTTTTTTAGATTGCTACACCTATCATTAAGCAATGCACATCCCCTTCTCTGTATGAGCTCTCAATATTTTGCCACGACAAAAATATGAGCCTTGATGCAATCCATCGTTAGGCTCATACTCTTTCTGTCAAATCCTTGTTTCAGGATATTATAAAGACCCCTATAATATCAACACATTTGAATAATTTCTTAACATCAGCAATATGGCATGTTCCAACATTCCGTTCAAACCTCTAAGTAATACAAAATAGTCTTCCTCCGAGTACACCGCAATCGGCACAAATATGTCGGAATATGTCGCCGTGCTGGGAGTCTCAATGTCCCCCGTAAATGCAATGGTCTTTTCCAAGCTTCCCAAGTCCCTTCCGGCTGCCAGCATTGTGCCATCCTTTAACTGCGCAAACACATTAAAATCATACTTTGCCGTCAGTGTACCGGTATCATAAATTCCCTGCCCCGTCCCTCTGGCGTCTATCCTTTCCGTCCATACCATCCTGACTCCGTCCAATACCTTGGTGGGACTGCGCACATAATCATCCTCTCCCATTTCGACTCCGCAGTCCCCATAGATGTTTAATCCCCAGGTATATAACTCTCCGTTCGATGTAATGGCTGCCCCATGCCAGTCTCCCGTTACTGCATAAACGCAGTCTTCCAGAATCATCTTGGGGGCATTATATAACATTTTAACGGGATTCTTCTCATCCTCCTCGCTCTGCCAATAATACTCCGAAGCATGCGCATATGCCTTGGTTGAATCAGTGGTGCGGTACTCTCCCCACCACCATACGGTTCCGTCCTTTTTCAGCGCTAAAATCGACTCCATTCCCGCGCTTGCATAAGCCACATCCTGCATTAGCAGCACGGGTTCCGTAACCTTATGGTAATTATCATCAAAATAGCATGTCTCATAGGGCTGTCCCAAAAGCCCGGATCTGTTGGAACCCACGCCATAGAGCTTTCCGTCTTCCGTCAGGTAAATGGTAAAGAAACCGTTGCCGGAAGCATCCACCGATACTACATTCTCCGCCATCTTTACAGGCTCCGTATAAACGGTTCCGCCCGCATCTGTCTTCCCGTTTCCGAGCTGCCCGAAGTCATTGTATCCATAACCCCAGAGTACTTGGTTCTCATCGATAATATACTGATTCTTTGCTGTCTTACGATTCGTGCAATAATAGGTACTGATTGCAAAGCTCCCCGGGAGGTTCTCTCCGGAGGTTTCCGTTGCTTCTTTGGAATCTGCCAGAAACACGGGTAGTTCTGCCGCAGAAACACCTTCCGCAGGCATCTTTGCTTGATATTCTGCCCCGGAGGAATTTTCTCCCGGCTCTTCATCCATCCTGCACCCCGAAAGGAAAAGGCATAGGAAACTCACTAAAAGAATTGCTGCTTTCCGCATACGCTACCTCTCCGAACGCAGCTTATCCACAAAACGCGCCAGCCTGCTCATGGCTTCTTTGAGCTGTTCTAAGGAATAGGCATAGGAAATCCGCAGATATCCTTCTCCGCAGTCGCCAAATGCCGTTCCCGGCACCGCCGCCACATTTTCTTCCTCCAAAAAACGGTTGGCAAACTCATCGCTGGTCATGCCAAACTCCTTAATACAGGGAAATACATAGAATGCCCCATAAGGCTCAAAGCATTCCAGATTCATTTCCCTAAAGGCATTCAGCAAAAATCTTCTGCGCTGATTGTATGCCGTGCGCATTATATCGATGTCCGCGTCACCGTTTTTTAGTGCTTCCACCGCTGCATATTGGCTGGTGGTCGGAGCGCACATAATTGCAAACTGGTGAATCTTAATCATCTGTTCCAAAATCTGTCCGGGTCCGCAGGCATAACCCAATCTCCAGCCCGTCATGGCATAAGCTTTGGAAAATCCGTTGATTAGAATAGTTCTCTCCTGCATACCGGGAATACATGCAATGGAGACATGTTTTTCCTTATAAGTCAACTCCGAATAAATTTCATCCGACATGACAAATATGTCATGTTTTATAATGACCTCTGCAATCGCCTCCAAATCCTTCCGTTCCATAATAGCTCCCGTAGGATTATTGGGAAAAGGCAGTATCAATATTTTGGTCTTATCGGTAATGGCTTCCTCCAATTCCTGTGCCGTCAGCCGGAATTCATTTTCGGCTTTCAAATTAATAATCACCGGCACCGCTCCCGCCAAGATGGCGCATGGCTCATAGGACACATAACTCGGCTGGGGAATCAGCACTTCATCGCCGGGATTCACCATGGCGCGCAGCCCTATATCAATGGCTTCGGAACCTCCTACGGTCACGATGGTTTCATGCATGGCATCATAGGTAAGTCCCTGCTTCCTCTTCAAATAGGCGCAAATTTCCTGCCGCAGCTCCTTCAGGCCTGCGTTGGAGGTATAAAAGGTTCTTCCTTTCTCCAAAGAATAAATACCTTCGTCCCGGATATGCCACGGTGTATCAAAATCCGGCTCTCCCACACCCAAGGAAATCGCATTTTTCCTCTCGCTTACGATATCAAAAAATTTACGGATGCCCGATGGTTTTATGTCAACGATTTTATCTGCCAAGGGATTTCTCATGGGGTAATCATCTCCCTTTCGTCATTTATTTTTAAATTCAGAAAAGTACCGTGGTCTTTGTACTTTTTCAGAATAAAGTGTGTTGCCGTGCTCAACACGGTATCCAATGTGGACAGCTTATCGGACACAAATGTGGAAACCTCCCGCAAGGTCTTTCCTTCCAGAATGACCAATAAATCATAAGCGCCGGACATCAGATAAACGCTGCGCACCTCCGGATATTTGTAAATGCGCTCCGCAATGCTGTCAAAGCCCTGTCCCCTCTGGGGCGTCACCCTCACCTCAATCAATGCGGAGACTTTCTCAATGGAAGTTTTCTCCCAGTTAATCAGGGTATGATATCCGCAGATAATACCTTCCGCTTCCAATGCTGCCATTTCGTTTACCACATCAATTTCCTGTACGCCAAGCAGCACTGCCAGCTCCTTCAAATCAATACGGCTGTTCTTTTCGATAATCGCCAATAATTCTTCTCTCATATTTTCCTCCATTTCTATACTGCTTTCCATCTTTCAGAATTTGTGTCATGTACCGTTCCCAATCGGCTCTTTATAAAGAGCGTCCGTTTGAGGGCGGTTCATATAGCGCACTTCCTCGCCGTTATGTAAAATACGGTCGTTACTGCCCGTGGTTCTTCCCACCATTGCGGCCGGAATCCCTTCCTCTTCCAAAGCCTCTATAAGCCTTTCCTCGTTTTCCGTAACCATGATCAGGCAGCCGCCCGACAAAAGCTCATAAGGATTTACGCCGCAGCACTCACATATTTCCACAGTCTCCTGCCGCAGGGGAATCTTTCGTAAATCTATGTCAAGTCCGATGCCTGCGCCTTCCGCCAGCTCCCAGAGAGCGGCAAAAATACCTCCTTCCGAAGCATCATGCATGGCGCACACGCCGGACTTCATGGCGGTAGCGGCCTCCGGTATAATGGAGAGGTATTTGTCAAAACCTCCCGCCTCTTTTGCCAGATAAGCGGGATATCTCGCCCCCAGCCTATCCCTGCATTTTCGGGCTAAGATTGCCGTGCCTTCCAGCCCCGCCCATTTGCTGAGGACGATTGCCTGCCCCGGCTTTACCTCTCTCAAGGTAGCATAATTCTGTCTTGACACCGTACCATAACCGCTTACCATGGCAAAGGGCGCAGTCACCGCTTCCGATATCCTGGTCTGCCCACCCGCAATCTGCATGGACAATCCGGCACAGGTCTCCTCCGCTTCCGCCATCAGTTCTTTCACATCCTCCGGCTCCGCCGTCTGCGGCAAAAGCAGGACTATCATGGCAGCTATGGGGTTTGCTCCACGGGCTGCAAGGTTGTTGGCACATTTTTGAATCAAGTGTGCCATGCTGACCTTTTCCGTGTCCGCAAAATCCAGAGCCGCCTTTGTCGCGACTGCTGCCTCCCTGACGCTTACTGCCACCGCTTCTTCTTTAGAAAACGCAAAAAGGGCACAGTCCTCCCCTATGCCTGCGCCCTCTAAAACTTCATCCTTTTTTGTATGAATCTGATGTAATACAGAATGTCTTAACACACTTTCCGATATTTTGCCAATATTCATAAAGCCCCCAAATTCAGGTCTTTTACTCTTCATCCATCTCCTGCACTATCGGCGTAGTCAGGCGTGCGATCACACCCTCTACATGCTCGATGTTAGCAGTCCCAATAGCCGCCATAATCTCTTCGTAAGCATGGGAATCCGCTGTGGCAACACCCACCACGGCGCTTCTGGGCGACATTTTGTAAGTGCTGCGGTTTACCTGTGTCTTGCTGACCTCCACGCCATTCTCTGTCACAATCTTCCACAGTCTTGCCTTATAACCGATATGCGCGCCCTCTTTGGCAATATAGCCAAGGGGCTGGGCGGGGTCTGCAATGATTTCATCCGCCTGAGGCATCGTAGTTTCCAGAATCTCGCTTTCATAGCGTATGGAGCGCCCCGGATCTCTGGTTTCCTTGCCGTAAATATTAAAAGTAATCTCCTTGTTCTTGGTGTAACACTCTATGTAAATGGGCGCTTCCGTATTATTTACAAATTTGAAATCCTTGCCCGCGCTACTGGCAATCGCCGCATCGGCAGAAGGATCCACATAGGACACGGTCATGGAATGACTGTAGCGCATCGTGACTTCCAGCTCCGCCAACAATACCGCATTATAAAGCGTGGTTGATACCTGACAGATACCTCCGCCTATACTGTCCACCACTTTACCGTTAATATAAGAGCTTGCCGCGTAATACCCGTTTGCTTCCGTAAAAGGAGCCATGAGGGGCTGGGAGCAAAATTCCTCCCCGGGATACACAGTAATCCCGTTCATCTTCTCTCCGGCATTCTCTACATTGGCTGCCCTGCCGCCGGTGGATGACTTATAAGAAGTAGTGTAACTGCCCAATACATCCTTTACCTGCGCCAATTCTTCCGCACTTCCCTTGGGCTGCGCCGTCACTATATTGAGGGTAATCCGGCAGGGCTTTCCGTCCCATTCTTCCGTCAGATAATCATATACCGCGTCAATGGAAGTCTCCACATCCATAGTATAGCCGACCTGACCCTTCACTACCTCAAAGGTATCATTCTCCTTCTTGAGGGAATAATTCATCGGTTTCTGGTCATATTTGGAACACTTTTCTATCAGCACATCGTTGATTGCCTGCATGTCAAACGCCAGCTCAATGTCCAGAATCTTGCCTTCCTGCTCTATTTCCTTGATAACTTTGTATCTTTCTATGACATTTCCTTTCGTTCCCAGATTTAAAGCTTCCGTCACTAACTCGGGATTCCCCCAGCTAATCTGAAAATCTCCCGCCTTAACCGTAACTTCCTTATTGTTGGCGGCAACTAAAGTGATTTCCACATCCTTAAGGCTCTCCACATATGCCGCAATGGCGGATTCCGCTTCCATGCCCGTTTTGCCGGACAGGTCAATCTCTTCCGCATAAACGCCGGTTTTTATGGTAGCCGCTTCCTCTGCCTGCGCCGTCAACCCGAAAGATAGCAGCATACTGGACAATAACATACTATAACAAAAATTCCGCATCCCTTTTTTCATAACTATACTTCCTCACTTAAACTTTAATCCTTACAACCATTTACTTTTGTATATTGAATTACTAGAAAATATATGCTAAAGTAGGTACTATCATAGCAATCACCAGAAAAATAATGATTGCTGCAGATATGCGTTGTTTTGCTTTTTTGTTGTGCAAGTTAAACATAGCGCCTCCTATCCGCCCTACGGCACACCGCAACATGGCATGCCCGAAAACGGCATATAAAATATATTTACCTTGAAAGGATATTATATATGAAATTTCCCTTTTTGGCAAGCTTTTTTATTTTTATCATTGTCCTCTCCCGAAGAATCCATCTGCTGCGCAACCGCCAGGAATCGGAAGAAAAAGCTTTTTGGAAGCGGGAGCAGCAGGCAAATACCGTCAGACGAAAGTCCCTTGACCATTTAGACTATATTCAAATTCCTTTAGAGAAGCTTCCCACACACCTTATGACGGATGACCCGACTGTCTGCGACTGCCTTGCTATTTTAGAAAACCTGTCCACCCTCAAAATCGTGAACCTGACCGGCTATACCAACACGGATTTAAAGCTGGAATACGGCGCCGCCAATATTTCCGACCTGTCGGAATATGACCAGAATTATACTTTACTGGCAAGCACCCTTCAAAAATGGGCGGATGTGCTCTGGAACGCCGATTACAAAAAAGAAGCCGTGTCCATTATGGAATTTGCCTTGGAAACCCACACGGATGTCAGCGCCTGCTATTATAAACTGGCTGAATATTATCATTCCCGGGGGGAGGATTCCCGCATTCCCTCGCTGATAAAGACCGCAGAAGACCTACGCTCCCTCAACGGAAATATCATCGTCCGTACTCTGAAAAAATCTTATCCGTAAAACGGCTCGCCTCGCTGCGGGTAAGCTTTTCCACATCCATATCCGGAATTATTTTATGCTGTTTTATCAGGCGGTATAGCGCTTCTTTTTGTCTTGGCGTGGCGGGGGTATCCCTTTTTACCGAAAAAATCAATGGCGCCGGGCAAAACAGGTTTTCTTCTTCCTTATAGAACTGTTCCGCCAGCTTACCGTACAGCGTACAGGTAGCCTCCGCATCTTCCAGCGCCCTGTGAGCCTGATGTGGAATCCCATAATATTCACATAAATAATCCAGACTCCTATTCTCTAAAGAAGCCAGATATTTCCGGGCAATCTTAAGAGTATCGATTCCTTTCTTTTCAAAATCCAGCTTTCGGTCCACTGCCGCCTTCTTTAAAAAAGAATAGTCAAAAAGAATGCTGTGTCCCAGCAGGGGAAACTCTCCCAAAAAATCAATTACCTTCGGCAATACCTCGCTGATATCCGGCGCCTGTGCCAAATCCTCATCCCGAATTCCCGTCAGTTCTACAATTCGTTCTTCCAATTTTCTGCCGGGATTTACAAAGGAAGAATAGATTTCCTCCTTTTTGCCCTGCACCACCTTCACTGCGCCGATTTCTATAATTTTGTCTCTTTTGGGATTCAAACCCGTAGTCTCCAAATCAACGCAGACATATGTATCTGTCATTTCCGCCTCCATAGTACATTTTCTTTGTGTAAACCGAACGGTGTAGATTGTGCGTCTGCTTTGAGATACACAATCTACACAATTTTCTCCTAAGACCGATAAAACTGCTTCATGATTCCCTCTGTCAGCATATCCGCTATCTTCATCAACTGTTCGGCATTTTCATCCGTCGCCTTGACAAATTCTTCATGATTGCCGTCAAGGTCCGTCGTCATCTGCTGCTTCATCAAATCCAAATGCATCTGCAACATTCTCTGCAATTCCTCATAATCATAGTTGGGATTTGCACTGGCAAGCATTCCCGCAATTTTATCCGCATTCTGCCGCCATTCCTGTTCGAGCCGGGCAGCCTCCTGCTCATTTCCGTCCTTAAGGGCTTTCATCAGATCTCCTGCGAGCTCGATATGCTCTGTAAGCAAAACCTTAAGCTGGTTTTCCATGGTTTGGGAATAAAATTTTCCAAATACTTCCGCAATATCCCCTGCGGTCTGCAGCAGGCGCTTCTGTGTCTCATCCTGATTGGGCAGATCATGATACAGACTTACCAGATACAAAGTACCCCAGAATCCGTGCTGTGCCCATGCTTTCCTCATGTCCTTGTTTAAGTCGATTTCATCCTTCTGCATGGGGGAGCCCATGGATTCTTCCAGCCCCGAACAAATGCGAAGTCTGGTTCCTATCTGTAAATTATAGGGATTCACTCCCGGATTGCGCAGTATGATGTCCGGCACCGTGGTCTGATAGCGCTGTGCCAATCGGTAAAAGGTATCTCCCTGCTGCACGATGTGTATGATGGTTTTGCAAAAATCCATAGTTGATTTTCTCCGGTTTCCGTTACCCTATCATATGCATCTGCGTGAAATTCCGTTCCCTTGGTTCATCGCCTGCGCCTATTTCTCTGCTCCGGCACTCCACTCCGCCTTACGCCGTCCACCTACCGTTCAGGCTTTCCAAAAACCGCATAAATCCCTGCTGCCCTGCTTCGGTTCTCTTATACACACCCGCATCCTTCAAAACCTCCATAAAAACCAGCCCGATTTCATCCCGAAGTATCTTGTCAATATCGGAAGCGTCTATTTTATCATACTTGGGCATAAATTCTTCCACCCAATCAGCATGTTTGGCAAGGTTCTCATCGGCGCGCAAATCGCCGCCCCGCAAAATCGCCTCTTTCAACCGGGCAATCTCTCCTTTCAGCCGGGCAGGCAGTACGGCAAGTCCCATAACCTCTATCAGTCCGATATTTTCTTTTTTGATGTGATGCAGCTTTTCATGAGGATGATACACTCCCAAGGGGTGTTCCTCTGTAGTGATATTATTGCGCAGCACCAAATCCAATTCAAAAGCGGCGCCTCGCTTTCTGGCAATGGGGGTAACGGTATTATGGGGTTCCCCCTCCGTTTCCGCATAAATAAAAGCCTCTTCATCCGTGTATTCCCGCCAATGATTTAAAATCAGCTCCGCCAAATCTATCGCCGCTTCCTTATCCTCACTGCGCAGACGAATGACGGACATAGGCCATTTCACAATACCCGTCTCCACATTCCCAAATCCTTGAACAGAAAAAGAATGCTCTACGGGAGCCTTTGCCATGGCAAATTCATAACATCCTCCCTGAAAATGGTCATGACTTAAAATAGAACCTCCCACGATGGGCAAATCCGCATTGGAGCCCACAAAGTAATGGGGAAACTGTTCCACAAAATCAAAAAGCCTGCAAAAAGCAGTACGGTCTATCTTCATGGGAACATGCCGGAAATTGAATACAATGCAATGTTCGTTATAATACACATAGGGAGAATACTGAAATCCCCATTCGCTTCCGTTTAATGTCACGGGAATTATTCTGTGGTTCTGTCTGGCAGGATGATCCACCCGCCCCGCATAACCTTCGTTTTCCCTGCAGAGCAGGCATTTGGGGTATCCCGACTGCCCGGCATTCCTTGCGGCGGCAATCGCCTTGGGATCCTTTTCCGGCTTGGACAGATTAATCGTAATATCCAAATCGCCATACTCTGTGGCAGTTACCCACTTCTCATCTCTGCGAATACGATACTCCCTGATATAGTCCGAACTGCGGCTTAACCGATAATAATAATCCGTTGCCTCCTTGGGGGAAAAGGTCTCATACAACTTGCGGAAATGACGAATCACTTCACTGGGTCTGGGCATCAAAAGCCCCATGATTTTCGTGTCAAACAAATCCCTGTAGACAATGCTGTCTTCTTCAATCAATCCCCTCTCGCAGGCATAATCCAACATTCTTTTCAGAATATCCTCCAAGCTGTCGGCATCCATGTTTTCCGCCTCTTTTTTTACTGCCTGCTCCAATCCGCCCTCTTCCCACGCATCCTGCAAAAAATCGTCGCCCGGCAGCGACGATTCCGAGAATGCTTCGCATTCTCCTTGGGTTATTTTATACTGTCGCAATTTCCCATTAAGCAAAAAAAGCTCCAAAAGCCGATTCACGGTATAAACGATGTCCTCTTTTGGCACCAGCCCCGTACGCACCCCATACGCCGTCAGCTTCTTAATATCCGCCTGAATCATAATCCCTTCCCCTTACCTTTTACGCTATTCCGATTCCCCCGAACCGCCTTACCATATGCAGAATACCGGAGCCACAGCATTCTGCGCTTTACAGTGCGCTACAGCACGCTGGGCCCGTCCCCGATTTCCACTACATAAAAATCTGCGGCATAACCGATTTTTTCCCGATATGCCCTGCCTACCTGAGCAATAAAGGCGGGGATTGCCCCGTCTTCCACAATGCTCACCGTACAGCCTCCAAATCCCGCTCCCGTCATGCGGGAGCCAATCACTCCTTCCACTTTCCAAGCTTCCTCCACCAAGGTATCCAGCTCGGTTCCGGTCACTTCGTAATCGTCCCTTAAGGATACATGGGAAGCATTCATCAGCCTGCCAAAAAGCGGAATATCATTTTTTTGCAAAGCCTCTACGGCATGAATGGTGCGCCGGTTCTCATAAACCGCATGTCTTGCCCGTCTTTGGCGCACCTCACTCTTGATACAATCCTTATACTTTTCAAAAGTCTCTTCATCCAAATCCCCCAGAGACGCAATCTGCACTTCCTGCTGCAGCTCCGCCAGCGCTTCCTCGCATTCGCTGCGGCGCTCATTATACTTAGAATCCCCCAGACCCCGCTTTTTATTACTGCAGGCAATGACAATTTTCGCATTTTTCAGATGAACGGGAGCATACTCATAAGACAAATCGGCGGTATCAAGAAAAATGGCATTGTCCTTTTTCCCCATAGCAATAGCAAACTGATCCATAATGCCACAATTTACCCTATTAAAACGATTCTCCGAAAACTGGCCGAGCAGCGCCAAATCCTGATTGGACACATCAAATTGAAAAAAATCCCGCAAAATAAATCCTGTGAGAATCTCCACGGAAGCGGAAGAAGAAAGCCCCGAACCATTGGGAATATTGCCGTTTAGTAAAAGGTCCATTCCACAGGGAATCTTCATGCCCTTTTCCTCAAACGCCCACATCACGCCCTTCGGATAATTGGTCCAGTCCGCTTCTTTTAGGAAAACTAAATTTTCCAGTGAAGATTCAATTATTCCTAAATCCTCGAAATCCATGGAATAAAAACGCAGTTTGCGGTCTTCTCTTTTCCTCGCCACGCCGTAGGTTCCTATGGTCAACGCACAGGGAAATACATGCCCTCCGTTGTAATCCGTATGCTCCCCTATCAGATTCACCCGTCCCGGCGCAAAATAAACATTTGCGCCGCAGGCGTCTCCGAATACTTCCGCAAACTTTTCCAAAAGCGTTTCTTTCATAAAGACAATTTGATCCTTTCAAACTTTGTACCTAAAGTTTTTGAATTGCAAATACCATCAGCGCAATAGTCACTATAGGTCTTACCAGAGCCAATAATCCGCTGCCCACAAAAGGAATCATCGAAAACAGTAAAGCTATCAGGAACATGGGAACCTTTGCATATACCGCCACCCTGTACAAAGCGCCTTCCGGAAGCTTTTTGCCCATAGCGGAACAGATGATAAGCCCCAGCAGAAGATAGGCGGCCGCACAGAGGAAATACCAAAATATCCTGCCCACGAAGTAAAAGACATATCCGATAGCGCAGCATACCCAGACAAGGGAAATCATTTCGTTGATAAACCAATCCCTGTCAATGGAAAAATCGCTTCCCAAATCCTTATAGGATACCTGCGAAAAGTACTCATTCTGCATGAGGGTGAAATTTTTCTTTCCCACCAGCATCACCTGAGTATAACCTTTGTCAATCAGGGCCTGTGTTTCCTCGCGTGTGAAATAATCCTGTTCATCCGTAATATAAATCAGCATCGTCGCCTGATCCAACACCACTTCTTCGCTGATGGAAAGTTCTCCGTTTTTGAGGGAAAACTCCGGAACATACTCTTCCAGCGTCTCAGGCTTTGTAATGAGCGCAAATCCCACAGAAAAAATAATAAACTCCACAACCGTAACCACCAAAACCAGCAATGTCACAAAACCGATCATGGGGCCGGTCTTTACTTTTGTCAGGCGCTCATACCTGGGCGGCACAAAGGAAAACGCAAGCTGCTGAAAAATATTCGGCGCTTTCTGCGGCTGCTGATACCCGCTGTTGTCGTTAAAATACGGATTGGGCTGCTGCCCGTTGTTAAACTGATTACTGTCCATCTTATTATTTCCTTTCTTATAAAAATTATCCATATTAAATTTGTTCGTTCTGGCGGTGAATCAAGGGGTCTTCATAGGCATCCATGAAATCCGCCCCCAGACATACCACCTCGTCCGCAAATTGAATTGCCTTAAGCTCCGTAAATACCGCCACTACCTTTTTAAATCGAAGTCCCGGGAAAAAATTCAGGATTTCCATGGGAATCGTCCCGTCAAATTGGGGATATTCGGCAAACAGCTTCTGATAGTCAAGCTCATCTCTGGGGTGGGGCTTTAAAAATATCGTACCTTCCGATTCATACCTTTGTATGATATCCCTGAAGATGCGCTCCCTTACATCCAGCGTACACAAGGGGTCTGTCAGAATCAATATTTTATCGCCCAATCGGCTGCTCTCCTCTATCTGCTTCTGCAGTTCCTCCTTATTGCGGACAAACATCCTCAGAATCAAATCTTTTTCCTCTTCGGTAAGGCGGTCCACCAAAGCCTGCCTCGGTTCGTCAATGTACTTGGGACAGGGATACTTAATCAGTGAGCTGTCGTTCACTTCCATATCCAGACAGTATTTTCCGTAACCGTTCTGTACAAAAATCAAATTGCACCGCTGGGACAAAAACGCCTTCAACTTAAAATTTCCCCTGTTGTCATAGCGGGCGGCGTCAAAATTTTTCAGGCAGTTCAAGCCGTCCTCAATGGCATGATAGGGTATTTTGTATTGATTCAGATAATAACCTATGGGGTCGGAATCGCAATAGACATATCTCTCCTTATATTCCCGAAAATCCACAGGAATATAGTCCGCTTCCAATCGGGCATACATCTTGGTAAAGCGAATCCGGCGCAACAGACTGACAATCGGATTCCTGCTCCCTCTGCGCAATTTTTGAAGCTGCGGAAAGAAGTCTTCCCTCTTTTCGTCAAACGCAATCACTTCCCGGAAAAACCCCGTACGCTCCACCCGCTCTTTCAGATTCTCAAAATCCGTGGACATTTGGGACAGCACTAAAGCAGCGTCCCCCGCGCTCTGTGCGGCCACTGCCCTCAGCTTCAGTTCTTTCAAAACGGTAACATAAACATGATAATAAGTATGGCATACATAAATTCTGTCCTTCACAAATCCGAACTCCTTTTTTCACAATCCCAATCGGGCATATTCTCAAACACAAAATCCGACAAAAGATACTGTTCTTCCTTTGTTGTAACATTATAACGGGTCCTGCACTCACATCTGCAATTTCGCATTGTAATATGGCTTACCGTGGAGGGCGGCATATCCTTGCGCCCCTTTAAATCAAAAAACTGCTTCCAGGGATTGAGGTTTAACACATTGTTTACATAACCCTCAATATCCTGCACCAACACATATTCATACTTCTGAGGCGTGTCCGGACGCATCTTGAGCCATAAAAGATTATTGGCACGGGATACCTTGATGCGCCTCATAATAATATTTCTGTTGTGAACGGATTCCGACCCAAAAGTCAGGCATCCGTGACAAAAACCATACTCGCAGTCCTCTATGATAATCCTTTCATTGGAGCCGTTTTCCTTGGCTTCGTCCGCCCACGGACCCTTGCCTCCCTTTAACGCTACGGCGTCGTCATTGACCTCCATATAGCAGTTTTTGATAAGGACATCCTTACATACATCCAAATCAATGGCGTCCGTGCTGGGCGCTTTTACCGGTTCTGCCGGAGAAAAAATATGGCAGCCGATATACTTGATATGATCCGAATAATAAATATGATTTGTCCAAAAATGGGAATTTTGCAGATGAAGTCCTGCCACTAATACATTCCTGCAATGTGAAATAAAAATAAGACGAGGTCTTTGCTCATCTTTGTTGGTGCATTGCGGGTTCCACTGCCGCCGAAGCCAGAAAGCTTTCCATGATTTCAGACCGTTTCCATCAATGGTTCCGGAGCCCGCCATCGTAAAACCGTCCACCCCTTCCACATTGATCAACGCCGCAAAATACCGGCAGCTTTCCCCTTCTATACGAGTCTCGCACACAGGATAATCGCAAATATCATCACTGCCCTTTAACACGCCGCCCTCAGACACATACAATTGTACGCCCTGCGGAAACCAAAGCGCACCCGTAACATAGGTTCCGGCAGGCACCACAACCACCCCTCCGCCCTGTGCGGCAGCCAAATCAATTAAACTCTGTATCTCTTTTGTATAAATCCGCCCGTCGTCACAAATACCGTAATCGGTCAGTACATAGGGCGTCCCCAAATCGGCAAGACTTGGGATTTCCGTATCATAAAACCACGGGTCAACCGGTGTTTTATCCGGAAAATACTCCTGTTGAAAGGACATCTTGTTTTCTATACTCATCATACCCGGAATTTCCTTTCATCAGTTTTGATAAGCTCCGGATAAATCCTCACCCATATGGTTCAGCGCATTTTCCACTTCCCCGCGGATTCCGCAAAAGAGCTTCGCAAGTACAGGGTCAAAATGGCTTCCGGCGGATTCTTCGATAATAGAAAATGCCTCGTCCATGGACATGGGCTCTTTATAGCAGCGTTTGGAAATCAGTGCGTCAAACACATCCGCCACCGCCATAATCCTTGCGCAGATGGGAATGTCATTTCCGCTCAGTCCGCCCGGATAACCGCTTCCGTCCCATTTCTCATGATGCCGCTCCGCAATCTGTGCCGCTATATCAATATAATCCTGATTTTCGATATTTGCCAATACCTCCGCTACCATTTGCCCGCCTGCAATTGTATGACCCTTCATAATTTCAAATTCTTCCGGAGTAAGCTTCCCGGGTTTTTGCAGAATGCTGTCGGAAATCGAAATTTTCCCGATATCATGCAGGGGAGCCGCCTTGACAAGCAGCTCGGCGTAATCGTTTGTAAGAATGTCCCTGCAGTACCCCGCCTTTTGCGCTTCTCTCGCCAGAAGCTCTACATATTTACTGGTGCGCTTCACATGCTCGCCCGTATCCTGATCCCGGTTCTCTATCAGATTCGCCATACCGATAACCGTGCTGTCCTGAATGGCAAGCATTCTCCGGCTATGCTCCATTAATGTCTGGGTCTTCCGCTCATTTTCTTCCTCCAACTGGTTTTTATACTTTTCCAGCCGTGAAGTGATGCTCACACACAGGACGATACAGACTGCCGCCACAATGCCGATGCACAAGATGCAGACGATTTCACTGATTTGGGCAATCTCGATGCTTCTTTCCATCTTTTGGCTGACCGCATCCACCTCTGCCGTAATATATTCGTCCATCGTGTTGGTATCAGCATTGATATTATCAATGTAATTCGCAAGATAGGACACAATATAATACTTCACCGTGCCGCTGCCGCTCTCGGAATCCATCTTGAAAACATTTTCCGCATTATTGAAATAGTTGATGGTATTAGAGTATACCGTATGGAAGAGTTGTTCCTTTTCATTTCCTGAAATATTCTGATTAAGCGCCTTTACAATCTCCAGAATTTCTGCCTTAAGCTCCGCCGCATCCTCTTCATAGGCCAGCTTTTCTTCCCGGGAATCCGAAAGGGCATACCAGGATATGATCATATTATGCCTGTTCATCAATCTGCACAAATCATACATGTCAAGCCTTTCCTGCAGGCTTCCTTCTATAATCAGTTCATAATTTCCCACAATTTCGTTCAGATTGCGCTGCATAATAAGCATACCTGAAATTCCTGCGATTCCCGCACAAAGAATCAGCACAAATATCTGAAAAGGAATTCTTTTCATCAGTTTCATCGGCAATCTCCCAAAAGCATCCTGCTTTATGTCAAAATCACTATTGTTGCTCCGTGGGCTGGGCGGTAATACCGTTCACCATAATATCTAACAATGCCTGTAAATCCTGATTATCCGCATTTTTGCCCGCAATGGTAATTCCATAAATGTAAGCCGGATTCCAAAATGTATTGGCAATGCGCTGGGTGTCCGCATACTGTGACTGCTCCGCAAGCGCTGCAATCACCGGAGACGCCTGAACCACCGGAGATGCCGCCGCATTCACATTGGACGGGCACTCTCCCACAACCTCAAATCTCTTTATCTGCATTTCCTCGGAAGAAAGATATTCCGCAAGCTTCATTGCATAGTAAGTATTTTGGGAATAAGGATTGATGCCTAACAGCTTATATCCCGAAAAACTGCACATCTGCACACTGTCCCCCGCAACCGTATAATGGGGCAGCTTTGCCGCCGCAAAGTTCTCTCCCCAAGCCTCCTTTACGGTCTCGGCATTCCACGCGCCGTTAATACCCGCAATGATGCTTCCGTCCTTCACACCGTTTAAAAACCCGGTATCGTCACAATGCACAAAACCGTCGTTTGTTGCAATTTTCAACATTGCTTCGGCAACATCCACACCCTTGTAATGGGTATCCGTTGCATTCCAGTTGCAATGATTGGTAACGCCGTCCTCATTCATTCCCAAATCCAGATCCGCTCCGCGGAAAAACGAATAAATATACCAGCCGCTGGAATAATCAATCGTTGTTTTCTTTCCGTTCTTGGCGGATACTTCCAAAATTCTGTCCAGTTCTTTAATATCTTCTTCGGTCAGATATGCTGAATTATAATACAAAAAATAACCGTTTCCTGCCGTTACGGGATAGCCGTATAATTTCCCGTCATGCATTGCTGCCTTGCAGGCTCCGTTATCTACGCCGCCGTTGGCAGCGATTACCTCGTCCGCATTTTCCGTTATCTCAAGAAGCACTTTCTCCTGTCTTAAAACCTCAAACTGATCGTCCGCAAACATATAGACATCCGCTGCTGCCTGCGGATTTGCCAGAATGGTGTCCCGCGAAGTCAAAACGCTCTCCGTGCTGATTGTAATCTCAAAAACAGCTTCATCGGCATATTCCTTTTTAAATTCCTCAATGGTCTGATTCAACAGGTCTCTGTCACCTTCATCACTCCACCAGACGGAAAGCTTAACCGTCGGAAGCTGTTTGGGCTGCGCCTTGGAACAGCCCGCCAAACATACGGAAGCTGCCGCCAGACAAAATGCCGCTAAAAAAATCTTGGTTTTCGTAAATCTATGTTTCATAAATCATCCTCATTTCTATGTTTTCTCTCCGGACATTTTCCGTTAAATGTGATTATAGCACAAAAAAGTTCCAAATACAATCATTCCCGCATTTTTCCGTCATCCGGATTCACATTCCTCTGAAACGGAATCCTTATCTTTCAATCGGGTTTAAAATTAAGTCCATCTTATGGGACACTTCTCATGGGATAATGGTTTTAACACAAAAACAGAACTACAAATGACTATGGAGGTATTTGTTATGACATTTTATGACTGGAACCATAACGGAGCGGGAGATTTCAGTGAACCTGTCCCCTGCAGCAGCGGAATTTCGATATTTGGCGCCGTTTTTGCCATAATTCTGGGGTTATTTTCAGCGGCCGGCATATTAGCATTTCTGGGCGGAGAGAATGATTTATCCATGATTCTTGCCCTTCTGCTGTGGCTTATCTGCAGCGGAGTCCTCAGCGTATGGTTTGACAACATAGGACTATAGGAAAAGGCTGTCGCATTTCTTTATGCGACAGCCCCATCTCTGTCCGACAAAATTTTGATTTACCGCTGTTTAACGAAAATAGCCCAAATCCACATCGTTTATCAAATAATAAAGCGAACTTAAATCAACATCACTCAAATCTTTATCAAAGTCCAATTGATTGAACAGCGAAGACATATTATAAATACGCCATTTACCGTTCACCTTGATGATTCTAACATCAATCTTGTCTGTCTTATCCGTCTCGCCATCATATTTGCCATAGAAGCGGATCGTCACCTCATATCCTTTGGTCACCTTAATTTTACTCAGAGTCTTCAGGTAAGATTTGGTCTCCTTGGCAAACTTCTTGGCGTCACTTTTGGAAATGTCCAATTCATCCGCCATATCCTCATAATCGGCATTGTCCATCTCATCGATTTCTTCAATGAGATCCTCAAGATAACTACTGCTAACCGAATCCTCAATAGAGCGCAAATCTTTCTTCTTCATTTCCTTAGAAGCCACAAAGTCACATTTGGTAATCTTAAACCCGGCTATGTCCTCATAAAAGTCCGCTATATCGTTTTTGAGGTCGTCAAATTCCTCTTTCATATCTTCGTTCTTTTTCAGAATGTTATACACGCTCCGAGTGTAATCCGTAGAAATCGGGTCTGTCAGCTCCATATAAGCAAACGCATCCGTGCTCTGTTTATTAATCAGCTTTACCAAATCCTTTACCGGCGTCTTATAACTGCCGGAACCCATAAGGCTCGCAACAAGAACCACCAAAAGAACTAATACTACTGCCGCTGCGCCTGCAATCAAAGCAATCGGACCCTTTTTCCCGTTGCTGCCTGTACCCGCATCAGAAGCAGACGCCGTCTGACTGTAAGGCGCTGTTGCTGTATTGAATGCTGCCGTTGCATCGGTGCCGGTTGCTGCCGCTCCTGCATCGGGTGCTGCCGTTGCATCGGTGCCGGTTGCTGCCGCTCCTGCATCGGGTGCTGCCGTTGCATCGGTGCCGGTTGTTGCCGCCGTTGCACCGGCTGCCTCCGCCTCCTGTGTCTTCTGGCAGTCACAAACCTCATCGGGTCCGAGTTCTCTGCCACAATTTTTACAAAAACTCATAACTATCTCTCCTCTTATGTTTTATAATAACAAGTAATTATGAAATCCTGATATTTAATTACTTATCGTAGTCATTATACTGTTTCTGTGCCTAAATGTCAATTATATCTTTAAATCCGACATTTTTTGCCATTTCAGACACTAAGCATCCTGCCAAATCCCATCTGCTGTGTTTAGGGCATGTTGCATCATAGCGGAAAAATTTTTCCTACTTGACAACAGACTGCTATTTCAGTATTATGATAAAATTATAATATAGGCAGCATGGAGGTTAATATGAGAAACGCAATCACAGACAGACAATTTGACGAAGAAAGAGCCTTATATAACCTGACCGATTCGGATGTGATAAATTGCATTTTTGCGGGACCCGCAGACGGAGAATCCGTTTTAAAGGAATCCCGGAATGTCAATATCCGAGATTGCAGATTTTCCCTGCGTTATCCCTTATGGCATGTCAAAAAATTTGAAATGTCCGATTCTTCCATGGACGAACTGACCAGAGCCGCTATCTGGTACGCAGATGACGGAACGATTGCAAATTGCACTCTGGAAGGCATCAAAGCCGTGCGGGAATGCTGCAATATTTCCTTGCTGGGCTGTAAAATTATCTCTCAGGAATTCGGCTGGAAATCCAAGAAAATTACCCTTACGGACTCGGAGATTACATCGGAGTATCTCTTTTTGGACAGTCGGGATGTCACTCTTAAAAATGTAAAAATGAAAGGCAAATACTCCTTTCAATATATGGAAAATCTCATGATAGAAGACTGTGAGCTTGACACCAAGGACGCTTTCTGGCACAGTAAAAATGTGACGGTTAAAAACAGCATCGTAAAGGGTGAATATCTTGCCTGGTTTTCCGACGGACTCACTCTTATCAACTGTAAAATCATCGGTACACAGCCTCTCTGCTATTGTGAAAATCTGAAGCTGATAAACTGCACCATGGAAGATGCAGACTTATCTTTTGAGTATTCCGATGTAGAAGCCGACATCAAAGGAGATATCCTATCCGTTAAAAATCCCAAATCGGGAAAAATCGTTGCGGACACCGTGGGACAAATTGTATGGGACGACCCGGTTATGGAGTGCAACGGAGAGGTTATACAGCGCAAAAGCCTTACATAGTTCCGGAAATTTCGGAAGTCGCAGAATCCTCTTCCTGCTTCAAATGTTTGAGATGGAACCAATCTTCCAGACGGCTTCTGGAAAACCAATAATTTACTATCAAGGCAATGAGCACTCCTATGCCGGTGTCAAGCATACGGTACAACGCATAGCCTATGTAGTGGGGCGGCGTGTTGAAAAGAATAATGCACAGCACTACGCCTCCCGGCTGTACACCACCCGGCCAATGACAAAGCACACACATAATAATCAAAAGAATAATTCCTAAAAACACCAGCGGAAGCCGCAGCCAATAGCAGCCCTCCGGATAAGCCACATGCTCCAGCCAATAAAGAGCCAGACCGATAAAACCGCCGATAATCGTACCAAAAAATCGGTTTCCCCCGCTCCGGCGTGAAGTCTCCATATCCGGTCCCATGCCAAACACGGCGCCGATACAGGCAAATGTGGGATTGCTGCCCGGAAAAAAAGCATACAATAACGCCGTAAGCATTGCCGCAAACGCCGTTTTCAGACTCCTCAGCCCCAATCCGGGAATGGGAGCGTGTACGGGACTATGCTCATTCTTCTGATGATTCTGCTCCATGTCAATCATTCCTTTCTCTGTTTTGGCAAAGGTTATTATACTCCTCTTTGGTGGAATCGGCAAGGGAAAGATGCGCGGGATACCGGTTTTTCCTGTAACGGATTTGTTACATGCACAAAGAAAATCAGACATAAGAAAGAGCGGGTGATGGGAATCGAACCCGACTTTTTCCCTATTTCACAAGCTAAAACTTCCGCAGAAGCTTTCCGCTTGTGGACAGTCTGCCCCGCAGACAACCACAAGCGGAAAGCCTGCCCAATCAGCCCAAAGTCGGGGCTAGTATTACCCCCGACTTCTGTTGCGTGTCGCAAAGTGGTTTCCAGCCCTTGCGGAATCAGCATTTCAAAATGCGACATTATCCTGTCGCAGTCGCAATATTCATGTCACATTAAGGGGGTGTGTGTTTTATGACGGAAAACTCCCAAAGCCGTAAATGGCTCTTAACGATTAATAACCCCATTGAAAAAGGATTTTCCCATGAGGGAATTGAAAATGCACTTTCAAAATTAAAGAGCATTGTCTATTGGTGCCTGTCAGACGAAACGGGTGCGGAAGGTACTTTCCATACGCATGTATTCCTGTATTCCACGGGCGGCATCCGCTTCAGTACCATCCTGAAACATTTTAAGGGAGCGCATTGTGACATTGCCCGCGGCACCTGTGCGGAAAACCGTGATTATGTTTTCAAGGAAGGGAAATGGCTCGGTTCGGATAAAAGTGAAACCAACCATAGGGAAACCCATAAGGAATCCGGGGAGCTTCCCGTGGAACGCCAAGGCAAGCGCAGTGACCTTGATGATTTGTACGACATGATAAAGGGCGGCCTGTGCAATTATGATATCATCGAGGATAACCCTACTTACATGCTCCACCTTGATAAGATTGAAAAGGTGAGGCAGACCATCCGCGAGAATGATTACCGTGAAAAATGGCGTTCTCTGGAAGTGACTTATGTATATGGCGCAACAGGTTCCGGGAAGACACGGGGAATCATGGAAAAGTACGGTTACGGGAATGTATACCGGGTCACGGATTATGAGCATCCCTTTGATTCCTATAAGGGGCAGGATGTCTTGGTTTTTGAGGAGTTCCGCAGCAGCCTTAAAATAGAGGATATGTTGAAATATCTTGACGGTTACCCTCTGGAACTGCCTGCCCGGTATATGAACAGGATTGCCTGTTTCACGAAAGTATACCTTTTGAGCAACATTGATATCAGACAGCAGTATCGGTTCATACAGGATGAATGTTATGAAACATGGCTCGCATTCCTGCGCCGGATTCATACGGTGCATGTATATTCCGAGCAATATGACTATGAGCAGCCCATTGACCTTTATTTGTCGGATTTTTTTCCCCTGATAGAACCTTCCCCTTTTGACAGGGATTTCCGTAAAGGGGGTGTCCGCCTTGCCGGGAAATGAATGTGGTTTATTCGTGTGCCGTTATCTTGATAAATGCATAGTAGGCGTTGGCTGTCTGAATGGTGCATTCAAAAAATGCAGTTTCATATTGTGTGATGTGTGCCGTTTTAACCATTCCGGTTGTATGGCAAAAAAGAAAAAGGAGCGTGATGGATGATGGCTTTGCTGTTGCTTTCGTTAGCAATTATTGTTTTCAGTATTTTTGTTCCTGTTGTTACTTTCTTGATGAACGATCTTTCGATTGAGTATTTGGGTATCCCGTATCTGGGCACGGTCGTTGTTACGATTTCCTTTGGCATTACAATCGTTGGCAGTTTCATCAGCTTAATGAAAAGGAGGTAGATAAGATGATTATGGATGATAAGATTTTTCTGGCAAAATGCCGGCAGCTCCTTGATATGGAAATTCTTCAGTTCCTTCCCTGTAAGAAGGGTGATAGGGTATATTGTGTTGACTTCCATGACGGTGACGGGACCTATCATGTCACGGAAATGAGGGTCAGGAAAGTCATTCCCTATGGCTGTTTCCTGCATGGCAGGGTATGCAACCTTTATCTGGAGTGTGGGGATTTTGTTTTGTACCGCAGTTTCGATGACATTGACAGGACGGTGTTCTTAAGCCTTGCCGATGCGGAACGGGCAATGGGAGAATTTGAAAAGGCTGAAATTGATTTCCAAAAAGCCTTGGAAAAACAGGTGGCAAAAAAGCCTTTTTACTATGATACAAAATTCCGGCAGCGTGGTGCCGTGTATGGGGAATGCGTCAGCATAGAGGCTGCCTATAACTGTCCCTGCTGTAACCTTACGGTCTGGTCGTCGGATAAGTCCCCGTACTGTGAGCATTGTGGACAGCGGCTGGATTGGGATGAATAGGAAAAGGGGGTGATTGAGAATGAAGATTGAATTTGCAATCAATGTTGCGGAAAAAGGGCATCTGATAAACCAGCTTCCCACATGGAATGAACTGACGCAGATTCTTGCCGTTTTAGGCATGCTGGCTTTCGTCATGATTGTCGTTCTCAAGATTATCTTTGATTTCTAAGCATTCCGTGGTATAATGGTACCATCATGGAAAACAGATGCCCCAGAGGAAGGAAGGAGATATGGAAGTCATGACAGATAAGCAGATGCAGTTCATTGCATGGCTCATCACCACGGCAACGGATAAATGCCAGAGCCTTGATGAAGTCAGGGAAATGAACCGCGCAATCCGTGAACACTCCAAGGGATTCCAGCCGGATGCAGCGGATGAAGAGGGAAAAAGTGAATAGCGGTATCCCATAGGGAAAGCACCGTCAGGAATGGCGGTGCTTTTTTGCGCCCGTCTTTTGAAGGTGCAGATTCAAATTATCTTTTGAAAGTGTAGATTCAAAATTATGTCACTAATGTACAAAAAGCGTGTGTACATTTTGTCACTAATGTCTATATGCATTATGTCACTAATGTGAGATAATAATAATGTAAGGAGTTGAAACTGAATATTATCCCGCTTCAGAGCCACCAGTTTCCCTCTTGAGAGCCACCCGGA
>JAMPEY010000026.1 GCA_023664665.1 Lachnoclostridium sp. | reverse complement strand
AGTAGGGATTTAGTCTCTGCTTCCTTTTTTGCCAACTATAATTATACACTAACACCGTTTAAAATCATTCTATGGAAGAGCTGTTATCCCATATGCATGCGGTCAGGATAGTCATATCGTCCCGAATGTGCCCTCCGCCGGCGCGCAGCGCCATCTGCAAAAGCTTTTCCGCCATCTCCGCCGGACTTCTCTCCCCCAGACTGCGGACCGCCTCTGCCACAGCGTTCTCCAAGGGGTGTTCGCTGAGTATGTCCATCACTCCGTCCGTCATCATAATAATGGAATCCCCGCTCTGTAATTGTCTGTGAATCCATTTCGTTTCCAGAGTCTGAAAAATTCCCAGAGGCAGACACTCCTGCTCGATTTGCTCCACCTCTTCCCCATGCTTTAAAAAGGTTGCCGCTCCTCCCACTTTGCAGATATCGCAGCTTCCCTGATACAGATTCAGTTCACAGATATCCAATGTAGGATGGCTGCTCTCCTCTCCCATGGCAAAAAAGGCTGCGTTTACCATGTTCACCGCATTTTCCGTATCATAGCCCGCTTCCATCATTTTTTCCATAAGATCCAACACCTGTTCGCTGCCCCTGCCCGCCTCCTCACCGGAGCCGGTCCCGTCCGACAAAAGCAGCGCCACCCTGCCACGCTCGGATTCCACAATGGCATAATGATCCCCCGAAAGCGTTTCTCCCTCTTTGGTTGCACGGGCAAATCCTGTCAGCACTATATATTCCGTATCCTCCACAAACTCAAAAGATTTACTTGTCTGATCCACCAGATAGGGACTTGTCACAGACTGCTTCATCTGCTTATGCAACAAAACAGAAAGCATGTCCGCCACCTCTTTGGCAGACATTCCCCTGCCGGGAGCCGTATACATGGTCATTCCAATCCCACGCCTGCTGCCCTCCGCCGAATCATCCTCCCTCTGCAGATAATACAGACTTTCTATGTAAATGCCTTCGGTTTCCAATGCCTGCACCAAAAAGCGTTTTTTCTTTTCTTCCATAGGACGATACGCCGTCATTTCTTCCGCAATATGCTTCATGATCCGGGCTACTACGCTGAAATTATCCCCCATTAAGCGTCTGTTCTCATGAATGCGCTGCTCTTCCAAAATATGGCTTCTATGATAATGCTCTTTTGGTGTATTTTGTTCCTCCTGACAAAAAACCCTAGAAAGTTCTTTAAAACTATCCGCATACCCTAAAAGCTTCTGTCTGCAAAACTCCGGCGTCCACGCCGCCAGTTCCCACTCCTCCGTCCGGTTCCTTCTCTGCCTTTTCAGATTCTGTCTTCTTCCCGGACTTTGTTTTCTGCCCATGCCCTGCTTCCATTCCACCATACAATCCAACCCTCCCTTTTCTTTTTGAAGTATTCTCCATTATATCCGCTGTGTATCGGGTTTTTTGTCAAAACCGGGAAGTTCCGCCCTTTATATTTTGCGACAAAAAAAGAGGAGTAAAACTTACTCCTCTTTAAATACAATCTCACCTTCATATACCAATCCTAATTTATTTTTGGCAACCTCCTCGAAAAAGGCTTTCGTCTGGGTATAAATGCCGTACTGATCTATCTCCTCGCTGCGGGCTTCCTCCTGTGTGATCTGAGCCTTCAGCGCCTCCTCTTCCAAGGTCTTCTCTTTGATTTTCTGCCGCAGTCCTACGCTGCGCACCGCAACCGCTATCATAATCATTGTTACGATAAGCATTACCATAAACATACTGAACCGGTTCTGCCTGCGGCTCCGGTAAACTACCCTGTGCCTTGCCATACGGATTCCTCTTTTTCTATTATTTGTCTTGCTTATATAGTCATTTTAAGCACTTTTAGCAAATGCGTCAACTTCTTTTTTACGGTTCTTGTACTTCTTTGCTTATAACGAAACGCTCTTGCCCTCATTATGGCAACGGCCTTTTTCATGCACAGCTTTACCTTACGCCCCAGAAATCTTACGGGTTTTAGGAGAAAACCGATGATTTTCCCCAAAAATCCTTTTACCTTAAGCAGTCCCAGAGATACATATTTGACAAAAAAAGGACTTACCAGCTTTTTATAAAGAAACATTCCTACCAGCGCCCCCAATACGGCAAACCATCTGAGCACTCCGTCGCTGAACCGGTACATTAACATAAATACTTCCGTAGCACAGTAAACCCAAAATCCCAAATCCTCCAAAGACACCAGAAATCCCCCATGGGGAAACACTCTTCTGGCAATCCGCAGGATATCATATATAAATGTAATAAAAATGCCCATGAGCAGGGCATAAACGAGGAAAATATTTTCACTTGCCATAGACCGCCCCTTTACCGGAACAATCTGGCAATCAGGGAACCCGCCTTCTGAGCGCCGCCTGCCACATCCGAATAGGTAAAGCTGTCTATTTTACCCTCCACATCCACCTCGCCCTTATCCAGGGTCAGACGGCTGACATGAAGGTCCTCCCCCTTAATCATTAACATCCCCTGCTCCGTCTCCAGCAAAATCTCATGAATGTCGAAGGACAACACATCATTTACCCCATTGATGCTGCATGTTTTCCTATTTGTCATGACGACCTTATGCATACGGGAAACACCGTTTAAATCTTCCATAAATCCTCCTGATATACCTTGTTTACCTGTTAAAGTATATTAGGAACTTGTTCTATATATACCGGAAAAGTTCTTTTGCCTCTTCTTTTTTCACGGTCTCCTGCACGGAAAGCACTT
Organism: Lachnoclostridium sp.; assembly: GCA_023664665.1. Classification (GTDB taxonomy): domain Bacteria; phylum Bacillota; class Clostridia; order Lachnospirales; family Lachnospiraceae; genus Acetatifactor. The sequence goes on along the minus strand of JAMPEY010000026.1, from coordinate 40,092 downwards.
CCACCCTGACATCCTTGTTGCCAAAGGAAATGGTAATGATATCCCCTTCCTTTACATTGGCGGATGCTTTTGCCGGCTTATCATTGATCAGAACCCTGCCGCTGTCGCAGGCTTCGTTTGCCACGGTACGGCGCTTAATCAGGCGCGATACCTTAAGATATTTATCAAGTCTCATAATCATCCCCGCTTTCTCAACTGTCATAAACAAAAAACGCACCCTCCATGCAGTAACACGGCAGATGCGTTTTCCTTTTTCCTATTGACTGTCAGAACAATTAGTTCAAAGCGTCCTTTAAAGCCTTACCAGCCTTGAACTTAGGTGCCTTTGAAGCCTTAATCTTCATAGCCTTACCGGTCTGAGGATTTCTGCCCTCTCTTGCAGCTCTCTTAGCTACCTCGAAAGTACCGAAGCCAACTAACTGAACCTTTCCGCCCTTCTTCAATTCTGCAGTAACAACCTCAGTAAATGCCTTTACTGCCTTCTCTGCATCCTTTTTGGAAATAGCTGCGTTCTCTGCAATAGCAGCAACCAATTCTGTCTTGTTCATTTTTAATTCCTCCTGTGATATGTTTTCTTAAATTGTAATTTACACAGATTTCTCTGGTAAAATAGGAACTTCTATATATACATATCAGTTTTTACAGGCTTTGTCAAGGTGTTTTTCAAGATTATTACAATTTTGTTGCGTTTTTTTGTAATTCTTTTTCCTCTCATGCTATATTTCATGCCGTTTTATCAGGTTTTCTATCTCATCCGACAAAATTTGTTCCTGAGATAATTTACAAATTCTCGAAATATTGGAGGATGCCATCAGAAGCTCTCCTATAGCAAGCGCCGCCTCCGGACTATAACTTTGAGGCTCTGTTTGCGACAGTCTGTCCGCAGCCGCCCGAAGGCGTTCTACGGAAGCCTTATAATCCTCCGCCGGTTCATAAAGCCTGTCCGTCTTTTTTAATACCTTTACGGCACGGGTCAGCGCAGGCAGCTCTATAGGGATTTCACGCAGGGGAGAAACACTCCCCGCCTTCCCTTCTTTTTCTTTTTTCTTAATCTCTTCCCAATTTTCCAAAACCTGAGCGGAATCCCTCGCATCCGTGTTGCCGAACACATGGGGATGGCGGCGCACCATCTTCTCCGCTACTTCGCTCACCACATCCTCCATGGTAAAAAGCCCTTCTTCTTTTGCAATCTGGGCATGCATTACCACCTGAAGCAGCACATCTCCCAATTCTTCCCTCAGATTCTCATAATTTCCGGTTTCTTCATAAATACGGATTCCCGCCGTAACCTCTGCGGCCTCCTCCATCATGCAGGGACGCAGGCTCATGTGTGTCTGTTCCCGGTCCCATGGGCAGCCACCCTCGCCGCGCAGAACTTCTATAATTTCCAGAAATTCTTCGTAAGTATAAGGGGGCTTGTGCATCTCTTTTCTCATATGAATCCTCCATTTCGCCGCCTTTCAGTTGGCGGTACAAATAGGCATGAAAAACGCTGTTTTGCGTTTTTCGGTGTGAAGCTTAGAAGTTCTTTGCGAAGCAGCCTGTCTCTGTCAGTCGCCCAACACATTAAGCGCATCGGATACAAGGGAACTTAAGGCATCCGACGAGCTTACGCTCGGCACCAGATCCGCAAAGGACAAAGAAATATCCTTATCCTCCGAATCCACCTGTATGGTATAACTCCGGGTGATATAGCCATTCTTGCGCAGGGTGAGTACATGGGTGCCTGCTTCCTTCTTAAAGCTGCAGGGCGAAATGCCCACATAGCTGCCGTCCTGAAAAACCTCCACTCCTTCCGGCGCATCGATATTTACTTTATAATAATCCGTTGTAGTATCCGCGGAAGTCGTAGTGCTGCTTGTACTGCTTTTGCTTGATTCGCTGCTGTCCGCATCCATCGCTTCCAGCACGATATTGATTCCTATGGATTCCTGTCCCACCCGCAGATACTGTGTGATGGATTTATAACCGGAAGCTTTCACAATCAGCTGATGGATTCCGTATTCCAGAACCACGGGCTGGGATGCATCCGTTTCGGTTCCGTCAATATAAAGCATGGCTTGTGTAGGACTTAACGAAAACAGCACCATGCCCGTCTTGGGAGCCGCCACTTCCAAATCCCCGATATCCAGCGTAATCTCTTCATTGCGGTTAATAATCACATTCTTGACGCCGCCGCTCCCGTTATTGCTGATATTGACCTGATAACTGCCCTCCGGCACCGTCAAAAGCATATCCTCCGTAATGCGCTGTATGCGGGATTGTCCTATTTCAATCCAGCCGCCCACAAAATTTTCGTCATTTGCCAGCCGCAGATATCCATGCCCCTTTTCCACGGAAATACTCAGAACCGTCTTGTCAATTCCCTGAAAACTCAGGACATCCGCCGCATTGATATCCATTTTGTCAATGCTCCTGCCCCCGGAAAGATACTGCGTATTCTTGCTCAGTTTATAAACTTGCTCCCCTATGGTCACTTCGTTCCGCAAACTGTTGATTTCATAATTCTCTACACTTTCATAACTCCATGCCTGACCGGAAAGCTGCATGCCGGTCAGATGCTTTACGGACTTTATGAAAGTGACATCCACAATGCTGCCCACCGCAATCTGATCCAAAGAAATGCCTTCTCCGTATTTATTGGTAAACTTTGTGGTTCCGTCCATGGTAAGGGTATATCTCCTGCCAAGATCCAGATTTAAAAAAGTCAAGGTATTTTCATCCTGATTCTTCGCCACTAATATGGGCGTATCTGCCGAATCATAATCCCCCGGTTTATAGCCCGCAAGCTTGTTTACCGTATAGTCTTCCCCGGCAGAATCCGCCTCGCCCGTATCGTCTTTTACGACAGGGTTTTCTGATGAATCCTGACCGGGAATGCTGCCCAAGCTGCCGTCTTCCGGCAATATATGGTTTTCCTCCTGTCCTGCGCAGGCAGAAAATGACAGCACTGTCATAATCAAAAGAATCGCCCCATATTTTATATGCCTATACATTTTGATTTTTCTTCCTTTGTCCATATTCAGCCTTTCTGCGCGCGGTCAAAAACTCTTCACGCCCTCATTTGAGACACATCCCGGAACACTTCATCCAGAAAATGCTGTTTACTCTCCTCCTGCCGCACTAATTTTTCTAATTTTTCCCGGTTTCTTTCAGGTATCCATGCCTTTCCGGAATTATAATAAAAATTCACTATCTTCCAAAATTTTTCCGGATATGCCAATCTATAATATAAATCTATCCTGCTGATCGCAGAAATCGGTCTTTCCTTCTCATAAGTCTCTAAGAGTTCCTTTCCGAGGGGAACGGACCAATTGCTTTTTTCCAGAAGCTTACGCATCAACAGATACAAATCCCGAATAGGATTATCCGGCATACACTTTTCAAAATTAATTAAAAACCATCCCTCTTCACTGCGCAAAATATTGTGATACTGATAATCTCCATGACAGTAAATACGGGCGCTGTCTTTCGACTCCCTGCCCAGTTTCTCCGCATAGGCGCTCCACTCTTTTGTAACCGTAAGCGCCTGCTCCAAAAACATCTGATAGGCATTTAACAGACTGATTTCAAACCATGACTTCTGGCTCCGCTGCTGTAAATATTTTCGGACGCGTTTCAACTCTTTATTATGCTTTTCATATTCTTTTGTCTGGGAAAACGCATGGGGCAGCCCTTCCGTATCCGCAGGCAGCTCCGTGCAGTCGTGCAGATGCGCCAGCAGCCTCACCGCCTCCATGCACTCGGCTTTGTCATAAATATTGCACTCCCTGCCCTCCCGATAAGTCTTAAGCACATAACGGACTTCATCGTTATCCTTGACAAACAGCTCGCCCTCTTTGGTGGGCACAATACTCTCCACTGCCACTTTCTGCAATCCGCCGATATGCTGCAGAAGCGTATTCTGCATCCGGATTCTGTCCAAATTGCCCGTATACTCCTTGAATATCAGGCAGCCCTTATCGGTGTCGCACAAAATGGCTCCCCTTCCCTTGCACACACGCAGCACTTCTACATCATATTGTTCCAGCAAAGCGACAGCTCTATCATTCACCTTTTGTCCCTCCTAATCTATGCTGGGAACCTTTTTAGCCAGATTCCTAACCTATCTTATGAAGAGACTTTGAAAAGTATGTTAAGAAAGCTCTTTTGCTTTTTCCAATAACAATTCCTTTTGATTATCTTCCGGATGTTCCAACACCCATTCCAACAGGGCGTTCAGCAGGACTCCCAGCTCCCTCCCCGGCTTTCTTCCTGCGGCAATCAAGTCCGTTCCGGTAACCGCCAGATTCTTTAAAGAGGTGCATTGCCTGTGGGACATGATTTCCTCATAAAAATTTCCCCACTCCTTCAGGCTTTGAAGCTTTTCTTCCCGCAGATACATGCTCTGTGCCAATACATCAGCTCTTTTTACCTGTAAAAACTTCGGAAATGCTTCTTCCCCTATTTTGTTTACTGCCCTGCGCACCACCCGCATATCCGGCGTTACGGTATTTCCGTAATCATGATACTTCACCAGATGACATACCTTGTGAATGGTGTCGTTGTCAAATTTGAGCCTCCGCAGGATTTTGCTTGTCATTTCTTCGCTGACCGCCGGATGCCCGTAAAAATGGCTAATTCCCTTTTCGTCCGTCACAAGGGACGCGGGTTTTCCGATGTCGTGAAACAGCATGGTCAGGCGCAGCTCCTTGTCCGCCTCCACCTCCAATAAAGCATGAAGGGTATGTTCACCCACATTATATTGATGATGAGGATGATTCTGAGGCGTCTCCATCATCTTATCGAATTCCGGCAAAATCACCCGGGTCACTCCCAGCTCCCAGGCATCCCGCAGATAATCCGGATGCGGAGAAACCAAAAGCTTTACCAATTCCATTTGAATGCGCTCCGCGCTGATCTGACTTAAACTGCCTGCCAACTTTCGGATTGCCGCTCTTGTCTGCTCTTCTATGGAGTAACCTAACTGTGCGGAAAAGCGAATGGCACGGAGCATGCGCAGCGCATCCTCCCCGAAACGCTCTTCGGCATTTCCCACACAGCGGATAAGCTTTTTCTGCATGTCCTCCAGCCCGCCGAACAAATCCACCAGCCCCGACTCCTCGTTATAAGCCATGGCATTAACGGTAAAATCCCTGCGTTTCAAATCCTCCTCAAGGCTGGGGGTAAATGTCACTTCCTGCGGGTGTCTGTTATCCTCATATCTTCCGTCAATACGGTAAGTTGTAACCTCAAAACCTTCCCTGTCCAGCATCACCGTCACCGTTCCATGCTGAATGCCCGTGTCAATGGTGTGGTCAAAAAGCGATTTGACCTGACTTGGCGTGGCGGAAGTGGTAATATCCCAATCCTGAGGAGCTCTCCCCAAAAGAGAATCCCTGACGCAGCCGCCCACCGCATAAGCCTCAAAGCCCGCCGCCATAATGGTATTGATAATAAACTGTGCTTTTTTGGGTATTTCAATTCTCATATGGATACCTTCTGTATGCTTTAGCATTTCCAAAACTCTGATTTTTACACCGCTTCGCTTTCTCCCGCCTTCAGTTCCTTTAACATGCTGAGCGTAAGCGGAATCGCTATCAAAAAGCTGCAGATATCCGAACACATCTGACTCATCTGCACGCCTAAAAGCCCTAAAAAGACAGGAAGAATCAAAATAAAGGGAATCAAAAATAATCCCTGTCTCGCCGCCGCCAGAATAGACGCCCTCACTGCCTTTCCTGTGGACTGTAACAGCATATTACTCATAACAATCCATGCATTTAAAGGAAATACGGCACATTGGAAACGCAACGCCAGAGTGCCTATCCGAATGACATCCGGGTCCGACTTGCGGAACAGTGTGACAAGCGGATTCGCAAAGGCAAATCCAACCGCGGAAATCACTATCAAAAATACAACGCCGTATTTCACGCAGAAGAAAAATGCCTCCCTTACCCTGCCATATTTTTTCCCGCCGTAGTTCATGCCGCAGACCGGCTGGAAACCCTGCCCGAATCCGATGAGGGCGGAATTGGCAAACATGGTGATGCGGTTGACAATGGACATCCCCGCAATGGCGGCGTCGCTGAATTCTCCGGCATAAGCCCCCGCCGAGTGGTTCATGCATATCTGCGCCACGCTGCCCATTCCCTGACGGAATAAAGACGGCAGTCCGCCATTTACGATTTCCTTTAAATAATGCCCTGTAGGGCAGAAATTTTGAAAGCGTATTTTGATATTTCCGCCCCTGTTACACATAACAAACAATATGACAAAACTTACAAATTGGCTGAGAATCGTGGCAAGAGCCGCGCCGGACACTCCCATGCCGAACCGAAAAATCAACAGCGGGTCCAGCGCAATATTAAGCGCCGCGCCGGACACAATACCCACCATGGCATAGGAAGCGCTTCCCTGAAAACGCAGTTGATTGTTCAGCACCAAGGAAGACATCATAAAAGGCATCCCTACCAGAATAATGCCCAGATACTCTTTTGTATAAGGAAGTATGGTGGGCGTAGAGCCCAAAAGCACTGCCAGCGGCTCCAGAAAGAGCAGTCCCAGCCCTCCCATGACCACTCCGACAGTAAAAGCACAAAAGAATCCGTTTGCCGCCATTTTATTGGCTTCCTCGTACTCCCCTGCGCCCAGTCTGCGGGAGATATAGTTGCCGGAACCGTGCCCGAAAAAGAAACCGCATGCCTGAATCAGCGCCATCACCGAAAACACCACTCCCACGGCCGCCGTAGCCTGCGTATTGATTTTGCCTACAAAAAAGGTATCCGCCATATTATAAAAGGAAGTCACCAGCATACTGATAATTGTGGGCACCGCCATCTGGCAGACCAGATGCGGAATCGGCTCACTCTGCATATATGCTACCTTTTCCTGCGGATTCATCTCACTGATCTTCATGCTCATACCCCCTGCATTCTGCTACCAATGAAGAGTTTGTAAGGAAACTGCCGCATTATGTGTAAATGCCAAGTGCCATACCATAATGCGGCAGCCCCGCCCCATCTCTTATGTTTTTGTATCTGCTTTTTTACTGCGCTGCGTCGGCGCCTTCCTGTGAGGACTCCTGCGCGCCTTCCGAATCCCCGGAATCCTGTGTGCTGTCAGCATTCTCTTCGCTGTCAGTATCCTGCTGCGCTTCCTGTTCGTTTGCTTCTGCTTCCTGCACCTTTAAATAATTTAATTTCCCCTTGGGATCTTCAACCGTAACCTTCTCTGTAATGCCCACGAGATAATCCGACATAATAGTGCTTAAGAGCGTGTCTTTTGCGTCTGCTTTCCACTCCGGGTCTCCGTCTCCCGTACCCACATAGTAAATGACATATGTGTCACTTTCTTCGTCCTTGATGGAAGTAGTATCCCCCGGATTTCTTGACGGGTCAAACAACCATTCCGCAATTCTCTCGTCCATATCCGATTTTGCGAGATTCTTGTATAAACCTCCCTGCTCCGCCGCAGTATCAACGCTGTATTTTTTGCACAGCTCGGCAAAATTCTCCTCCGTAGCCCCGCCGGCGTTCCACTCATCCAGAACTGCCTGCCCTTCCATGGTATCGGTAATCAGCACCCGGGCATTTACCGGGAGCGTTTCGTCGCGGTAGCGGGCTTCAAATGCCACCACATAATAGCAATTATTCGGAAGATCTTCGATAACTGTAGTATCTCCTGCTTTCCGGGAATCCTCAAAAAGCCATACGCTCACCAAAGAATTAATCTGCTGCCTCCGAACACCCTGATTCCTTTCTCCGGTGGTTGCAACGACCCGCTCTTCCACATCCGCCAAAGCTCTGGCGTCCTCCATCGCTTTACTAATTTCCGCCTGCGAAGGCTCATAAGCCTGATTTGCCGTATCGCTGCTGCCTGCTGCCGCATTGTCGGTTGTGTCACTGCTGTCAGCCGTGTCCGCCAATTCCGTCGGCTCTGTCGGAAGCTGCGCGGTAATCGTGGATATACGATAATCCACCGAATCATAGGTACCCTTATTTTCTGCATAATGAGATTCAATCTCTGCATCGGATGGAGTCTTCACTTCCGTCACATGATCATAATAAGCGCTTAGGAAAATGGCTTCTTCCAGATATTTCTTGATTCTGCTCTGGGTGGCATATGTCCCGTACTGCTGCTGCACAAACTTTTTAACGGAAGTTTCGTTTGCCGCAGCCGCTTCTTTCAAAGCCTTTTCAAACTCAGCATATTCTTCCGAAGTGTCATAAGTAAAGCCTTCCGCTTTTGCCTCCGCCAACAGCGCCTTATCCTGCTTTATGGCATCCACCGCCATATTCTCATAATAATCCTTAAAGGTCAAGGTTTCCGAATACATCTCTGTAGCGGGGTCCGCATTCATATCAAATCCGTACTGACTCAAATAATATCCATACTGATTCTGATAACTTAACTTTGCCTGATTGTAATAGTAGTCAAACTCCACCCGGGTAATGTTTTCCCCGTTTATCTTCACATAGGTCTCATGGACCGCCAGATAAGTGCGGATGGGGAAAGAAGCCACCAGACATACCAGCGCTACAGCCGCCACTATGGCAATGACACGCCGGATACGCGTCTGCCTTTGCTCCCGCTCCTTCTCCGCCTTTCTTCTCTGCACCTTCAAATCATATTTTGTAACAACCTTTTGCTCTTTCTGCTCTGCATTTTGCTGTGTGTTCTTCTTTCCAGACATGGGAAAATATCTCCTTCCTCACGCGTATCTCACGCATACCGCCTTATTTTACAGCATTTTTCTTAAAATGTGAAGTCTTTTCACACAATTTTAACTTTTCCCCTTCCGATACTGCATGGGAGTCATGCCGTACATCTTTTTGAAAAGCCTGTTAAAATGCTCCACATTTTCATATCCCACATTTTCCGCCACGGTCTCCACACTCTTGGTTGTTTCCTTTAATAGGGTGCAGGCCCTCTTCATTCTCTCCTGTTTTACCGCTTCCTGAAAAGTCATTCCCGCCTTTTCCCGGATATACTTGGAAAGATAGGGTTTGGACAAATGGAATTGTTCGGACAAAGCATCCAAAGTAATATCTTCATAATGCTGCTGGATATAACTGATAATTTCCACAAGCCGCTCTTCCCTGCCGTCCGTAATATGCTGCTCTGCGGTCAGCTTGTTGGCGGCGGACACCAATGCGGCAATGGAACTTTTGATGATATCCTCATCCACGCCCACGCCCCAATACAGCTTTCCGCCCTGCATAATAGCCACATACGCGGCAGCCTTGGACGCAGAGCCTTTGGAAATAGCGTGCTCCTCATAGATGGACAGCTCATACTGTATGCCAAAAAAAGTTTTGATGGCATTGCTGACTGCATCCAGACGACCGTTGCCCTGAGTGGTAATCACCCGCTGCGTCCCGTTTTGCTCAATGGTTACCTGTGCCTGAATTCCCCTCTCCTGTTTAAAATGGCACTCGGGAATATTAAATATGGTTCTGGGATAAATATAATTTTCCTCAAAAATCGCAAAAATTTCTTTCGGCAACAGCTCCTGATGCCTTCTGTCGGAGACTCCCTTGATAAGATATCCCACCTCTTCCTTCATGGAAGCGGGCAGGGTAAATCCGAACTGCTGCTTTAGCACAAATGCCACGCCGCCTTTGCCGGATACGCTGTTGATGCGAATCACATCCGACTCATACTCCCTTCCCACATCCGCCGGGTCAATGGGAAGATACGGGACATCCCAACGCTTTCCGCTCTTTCCGTCTTTTAACCAAGCCATGCCCTTGCTGATGGCATCCTGATGGGAGCCGGAAAACGCGGTGAACACCAAATCTCCCGCATAGGGTGTACGCTCGTGAACCTTCATGCCGGTATATTCCTCATAAGCCCCCCTTACTTCCATGATATGCGAGAAATCCAATCCGCTCTCCACACCATGGCATACCATATTCATGGCAACCGTCACCAAATCCACATTGCCGGTGCGCTCACCATTGCCAAAAAGGGTTCCCTCCACTCTGTCGGCTCCGGCAAGAATGCCGAATTCCGCATCGCTGATGCCACAGCCCCTGTCATTGTGGGGATGAACGCTTAAAACCACATTTTCCCTATATTTCATATGTTTGCTCATGTACTCTACCTGACACGCAAATACATGGGGCATTGCCACCTGTACCGTGGTGGGCAGATTGATAATTGCTTTATGTTCGGCATCCGGCTTCCATACATCCAACACCGCATTGCAGACCTCCAAAGCATAATCCACCTCTGTCTGGGAAAAGCTCTCCGGGCTGTACTCAAAAATAAAATTGCCCTCCGTCTCGTCCGCCAGCTTTTTCAGCAGCGCCGCGCCGTCCACCGCCAGCTTCTTGATTGCCTTTTTATCCTTTTTAAATACCTGTTCCCTCTGTTCCACGGAAGTGGAATTGTACAGATGTACCACCGCCTTGGGCGCGCCCTTTACCGCATCAAAGGTCTTGCGGATAATATGTTCCCTCGCCTGCGTCAGCACCTGAATGGTCACATCATCGGGAATCATGTCCCTCTCAATTAAAGCGCGGATAAAATTATATTCCGTATCGGAAGACGCCGGAAATCCCACCTCAATCTCCTTAAAGCCGATTTCCACCAGAAGCTTGAAAAACTTAAGCTTTTCCTCCAGCCCCATAGGGTCCACCAACGCCTGATTTCCGTCGCGCAAATCCACGCTGCACCAGATAGGCGCCTTTTCAATAGAATCCTTCTTCACCCAATCATATGTCACCTCTGGCGGCATAAAATATGTCTTTCCATATTTTTCACGAACGCTTGGTTTTTTCATAAATACCTCCCTGTCTGCTTTACAAAACCTATTGTTCTATGCTAACACTTAGCCAACCGTTCCGCAAGTATCAATTTTATCTTATTTATTGATTTATTTTAGTCATATATTTGGCGCGCTCTTATCCCAAACGCCGGCCATAAGACAGTTTTCGTGTGGATTTTCGCAGGGATTTTTATCCTGCCCATTTGATTTTATGTATTGATTTTTATGATTTATACAATGATTTGTTTTATGGGTTATCTTATGATTTGCTCTTTCCTTTGTGCCATTCCGGCATCCCTTATCACGGCAGGCACACATGACCATCGTTTGCGGTCCTGCACGGCAACAGGTACATAGCATCAGGGATACCGACGGCAAACCACCAAAAACTCAAATAATCTCTACCCGCTCAAAATATCGGATCATAATATCCGCACAATTCTCTATCCCCAATGTAGTGGTGTCCAGAATCATGTGGTAATTGTTCACATCACCCCAGACCTTCCCCGTATGTTCATAATAATAATCCGCTCTCTCCCTGTCATTCTTTTCCAGCATTGCCTTGGATTCCTCATAGGAAAGGGCTTCCTTCTTCATAATCCTCTGGATGCGGTCTTCTTTTGCCGCACTGACATACACATTAAACACATTCACCTGATCTTTTAATATCTCAGACGCACAGCGTCCCAGAATAATACAGGATTCCTGCGCCAGCTTTTTGATGATTTCCGTCTCGGAGGCAAAGTCATTACCCTGCATTTCATGTTCAATGTAAGCCTTATCATACACGGGAATTCCGAGTTTGTCCGACAATTCCTGTGCAATAACGCTGGCTCCCGTTCCAAATCTGCGGCTCATGGTAATGACTAAATTCATAGCGCTTCCTCCTTTGAATCATTCTCATATTCAGATTATAACCTATGAAAAGCAATGTTGCAATTAAAAATATCTGGAAGAAATCGCCCCGTTTCCGACCGGGACAGAGGAAGCTTTCATATCATCTCCGATATGACCTTTTGGATATCTTCATCTATACAAATTGCCTGATTTTCTATCTCTTTCGGGCAGTACGCTTCTCCATAATTGATACAGGCATATACTGCTTTTTTATTGCGGGCTGTTGCCTGCCAAAACGGATATTTTATGATGATGGGGGTATTCATTCCGACGCCCGGCTCAAGATATAAAATATGCAGATTTTTATGTCTGCTCACAAAATCGTTGTACCTGTCATTTGCCTGATACCAGCCCTCATCCTGCACAAAAGTATCATCACAGCGTAGGTTTACATTCATCGGCTCTCCGCAGACAGGGCATTTCGGTATCAATTCTGTAGGTATCTTCATATCTTCCTGCGCTTCCATCATTTGCCGGATTATTTCTCTGTTGTCATATGTTCTTTGATGGCATGGCTTGCTGCATTGAAAAAACCCATAATCCCCCTGAGTGTAAAACAGCCTCTTTTTATCAAAACCCGCCAGTTGGAACTGATGGTCCACATTCGTGGTAAGCACAAAATAATCCGTATCCTTTACCAGCTCATATAAATTACGATAAACCTCACAGCTTCCCGGCTCATAACGGTTATACCAGATATGCCTGCTCCACCACGCCCAATATTCCTCCCGGCTGCTAAACGGATAAAAACCGCCGGAATACATATCCCTAATGCCATATTTTTCGGCAAAATCAGAAAAATACCGCCGGAAACGCTCTCCTGAATAAGTCAGTCCTGCCGCAGTGGACAGTCCTGCTCCCGCGCCGATTAAAACTGCGTCCGCATTTGTCACTTCACGCTTCAGGCGCTCTATTTTATCCGAGTAGTCTTTTGTAGATTTCATAGTCCTCATCTTTGAACACATTGAACACTACCTCCATACCGCTGTTCGTCTTTGCTCTGTAATCCATAACCGTCTGAACCGCAATTTCTGCCGCTTTTTGATTGGGGAAACAAAACACGCCCGTTGAAATGCAGCAGAACGCAATACTCCTACAGTTCTTTCTGTCGGCAAGCTCCATACAGGACTGATAGCACGAGGCAAGCTGACTGCAATGTTTGGTTGTCAGTCCCACCGAACCAAAGGCTGTTCGGTTTACAATCGGTCCCACCGTATGCAGGACATATTTACATGGCAGATTATAACCGGAAGTGATTTTTGCCTGTCCGGTCAATTCTTCATGCCCCTGTTTTTCCATAATGTCGGCGCATTCCAGCCTTAATTGCACCCCCGCAAAGGTATGGATACAGTTATCTATACAGGTATGATTAGGCTGGTAACATCCTGTCATGCCGGAATTGGCAGCATTTACAATCGCATCTGTGGCAAGCCTTGTAATATCGCCCTGCCACAGATAAATTCCCTTTTGCAGCGGTTCTAAATCCGTAACCTTCACAATTCCTTTCTCAGAAAGTTCCTCTTTTAGATAGTCATCCTGCACTTTTAGAAACTCCTGTGAAACCGCGCCGGGAAGACGCACATTCATTAAAGCCCTGAGAAGCCTTTTCTGTTCGTCCGCCCGTGCGGGTATCTGCATTTTCTGATAATCCTCATACTCATTGGGAGTATGTTCCTTCAAAAGTTCACTGATTAAAAAGCGCCTTTTTTCACTTTGGTTCATGTCTTATCCCTTTTAGTTGCATTTTTATTCTGACACCACACTGATACGCTTCTGAATATGGCTGCCGTCCGTATTAAGCGCTTCATCAACCATGGCTTTTCCATTCGCACAAACTACTGCAATTTTCATTTCAATTACCTCCTGTTTTCCTTATGATTTTGTTGTAACTTCATCTATTACAATAAAAATATATCACTCTTCTGTTGTAATGTCAATAGTTACAACAGAATTTTTCAAAAAATTTTCCATACCTTGACCAGATATGGAAAACTTATACATTGTCGTGAATCATTCTTATTCTTGTATCCGTTTTTTCGTGTCCGCAATAACATCTGCAATGGTGATTTTTGTCATTTCATTTTCCATTGCACTCTGAATACGCTCCAATTTTTCGTCCAATACATAATGAATATTTCTGCCAACAGGACAGTTTTGGTTAGGATTTTCATGGAAATGAAACAATTCCCCACTTTCTACACATTCCACCGCATTATAAACATCCAAAAATGTAATATCCTCCAAAGGTCTGGCTATCCTGCAGCCCCCCGTCCCCCTTGCCACAGTTACCAGATTCGCCGCTTTGAGCTGCTGCAATATCCGCCGGATAACCACCGGATTGACATTCACGCTTCCGGAAATAAAGTCACTGGTCAGTTTATGACTGTCCTGAAAGGTATCTATGCACGCAAACACATGGAGCGCTATTGTAAACCGACTTGAAATCTGCATATCCTTTTTCCTCGTTTCAACAAACATCTCATCAGCAGTTTAAAAGCTTGATTCTAAATTTCTTACTGACCAATATTATATTGCCGGGTTGATGTAATGTCAAGGATTACATCTTACTTTTAGGGGCGATTTTACCCATCAATGTCCCACATCTGCCGTACCACCGCCATGGGCGTGGACTGTGCCGACTGCCCCAAGGGATTGTCCGCAAAGGCCTGCTTACAAAAAGCTACGGGAATACTGATACTGCTTTTTCCGAGCACTTCCACATTCAAATCATTGGCATCAATGACGACCACGGGACAGCCTATGTACTCGGAAAGCTCCCTCGCGACCTGATTCGGCGCCGCAGGCGCCATCTTGGCATAATGATTGTAGGGCGGAATGGTGCAGTCGCAGGGACCGTCAATGGCTCTTGCCTTCATGCCTGCGATTTTATAGAAAATGCCTCTCATGCCGAATGCCTTGGTGACAGCAGAACAGAAGGATGCAAGCAAAATCTTGAGAACACCCGCATCCCTTAAGGCAAGCTCCATGGTCCACGGGGAGCCAAGCCCGATGCCGTAAGGCGAGCGGTAGACAAACTTGCATAAGAATCTCGCCAAGGGGCGGGGATGAATGTCCTCTATGGGAAATGCCCTTCCCTGACAGATGGCAACTAATTTCTCGCTGATAAATACATAATCCCCGCTGCAGACCCTTCCCTTTACATATTTGTCCATCAGCTGAAATAAATCTTCCCCGCTCATAACCACATGAGTTTTAATAGGATATCGGGCAACCGCGCCATAATCCGGCGTTTCCATGATAATCTGCTTCCCCTCATTCGCTTCGCAGTCTGTTGGCTTTGTCATAAAGCAGCTCCTTTCCATTAAAAAACATAATAGGAAATTGCGAAACTCAGGCTTTCGTAAACCGAGTTGCGTAGATTGCATGTTCCACAAGCAGACCCTTGAAAAACGCTGGTACTTAGATGCTGTACTTTAGCATCTTATGTACCACTGCGTTTTTCACGGAGCGAGAGCGTGTCTGCGGTGGAATGTGCAAGCTACACAACGACACTCTGCCAAAACCAGAGTTTCGCAATCACCTAAAAAACACCCAGATAAGATACTTTAATCCTACCTGGGTGTTGTGTCCTGCTTCCGGCAAAGTTGTGTTATTCTTGTAAATTCTCGGAAATATCTAATTTATAAATCATCACCTCCCGGCTTTTCGCCGATGAATTTTGCCCTATCTCATAATACCCTGTTTCTGCGATTGCCAGACTGTACTGCGTTGCCTTCGCACATAAATTGCTCTCCTCAATCTCTATTATGGTCTGATTTGCCTGCGGGTTTACCGCCACCATCTGCTCCGATGCCTGAAATCCCGCCGATTCCACAAACTCATAAAGCGCCCTGCTTGAAAAGGTGCCTTCATACAGATTAATTTCTGCGCCCCAAACCCCCCCTGTAACGGCATTCAGATACAAAATAATGTATTGATTTTCATTGGCAAACTTTATAGTCCAAAAGCTGTAATAGGGCTCTAACTGCGTTTTTGCAGATGCATCCATATATCCCATGCCCAATGTCGCTTTTACCTTGAACACTTCCCCGCCTGTTTTCTCTTCCTTCACAAATCCTGTCTTTGCCAGCCAATCTTCCCCTGCCTGAACGGCTTCCTCCATGGAAAGCTGCCCTTCCACAGGATTGTGCAGAATCTCGCCCTTGCGATTATTCCAGCATTTTACCGCATCCTCTATCTGCTCCATGGTAAGAATCGGCATCTTGCTGTCGGCATCCTTTTCTTTTTCGTCTGCCCCGTTCCCGTATCCCTGCCAAGCCAAAACCGGGGATTCTATAAGGATTTCTCCGCTCCCCTTTAATAGCTGCTCTTCCTCGATTCTCAAAATAAAGTTCATGCCGGCCATGCTCCCTGCGATAAAGGCAAAAGAAGCAAGCAGCGTTAATATGGTGTATTTATTCTTCATGATTTCTCCCTATTGGCATTTGCGAAACGCCTAAAACCCAACATAAACCTCTGTCCCGCTTCTCCCATCACTTGCTATCCGCATTCCCGCCTTGTGGATTTGCGCAATTTTTAATACTAACGCCAAGCCCAAGCCTGCCCCGTGCTGCTTTCTCGCCCGGGACTTGTCCACCATATAAAAGGCTTCCGTGATGCGGCTTAATTCCTCGGGCGGTATGCCCTTTCCGTTATCTTTAATGCAGATTTGGTATCTGCCCTTATTTCTCTTTCCCAATATCCAGATATCCTTGCAATCCGCTTTTATCGCATTGTCTATTAAATTTAGCATCATGGTTTTAAAGAGGTCATAATCCGTTTTTATCCTTCCCTCTTCCATATCCATATGCAGCCTCACGCCGCGCTTTTCACATATGGGCTCCACGCCCTGCCGCAGATTCTCGAAAATATCCTGCACAGAGGTATCCTCCAAAAGAAAATCCTGCTTATCCAAAACAAATAAATCCATTAATTTTAAGGATAAGGCTTCCAGCCGCATACCTTCATTTAAAATATATTCCGCCGCATTTTTCACCTGTTCCCTAGGCAGCTCCCTCTGGTACAGCATATCCGCATAGCCAATCACGGATGTCAGGGGCGTTTTTAATTCATGGGCAAAATTTGCCGCAAAATCCTCTTTCTGCCTTGCCGCATCCGATAGCTCCGCCATCCTCTTTTCTACCTGCTCTGCCATCTGGTTAAAATCCGCCGCCAGCTCTCCGATTTCATCCTGCCTGTCAATGGGAATCCGCTCCGCGTAATTTCCCTTTGCCATCCTCCTCGCCACTTTGCTGACCTTCTTGATGGAACCGGTAAGCATCTGGGTCAGCAGGAAAATCACAGGAAACCCAACCGCCATAATAATCAGGTAAATCCTCTGAAAATAAGCCATCATGCTTCTCTGGGTGTCCACCACGGAAGTAATGTCCGTTTCCGTCACCAGCCCGATTTTTGTTTCTCCCTGCAGGATGCAGGCGGCAATCAAAATAGAACTTCCCCCATCCTGCCTGCACACCTGAAAGGTGATTTTATTATCCTCCCCTTCAAAATCAACGATTTCCGGCTGCGCTGCCATATTGGAAACAAGGCAAGTTCCATCCATCCTATACAAGGCTGCTTTCGTGGTAAAATTTTCCATAAGGCGTGACATCTTATTATTATCCGATTCATACGCTTGGGCAGATGCAACATCTTCCTCAAACAAGTCCGGCTCCATATATAAAATGGACTGCAGGATATATTTGTTGTGCTGAAATTCCTGAAAGGCATATTCCTTTTCTCTTTCCATGGCGTTTTCATAAGCAAAATGAATCAGCAGATAACCGGAAATCTGAAAGGTAAGCCCGAATATCACCACAAAGCAGAGAAAAATCTTGTGAAACAGCTTCATTTCCCTTCCTCCAAGCGGTATCCTATCCGAAAGACGGTCTTAATATAATTTTCCCAGGAAAGCTTCCTTCTGAGCCGCTGAATATGGGAATCCAGCGTGCGTGTATCGCCCATGAATTCCTCGCCCCAGACCTTTTCGTACAGCCGCTCCCTGTATAAAGCGACATTTTTATTCTGCACCAGTTCCACAAGCAAATCAAATTCTTTCATGGTCAGTTCCACGCTCTGCCCCGCCTTGGTGACGGTCCGGGATGCGATATCAATTTCCACATCGGCAAAGGTCAGGCGCTTATTGATTTTCCCATACCGCCGAAGCAGGGCTTCCACCCTTGCCGTCAGCTCTCCCACCTGAAAAGGCTTAGTGATATAATCATCCGCCCCCAGCTTCAATCCCTTGATGCGCTCGCTTACCCCGCTCTTTGCCGTTAAAAAAATAACGGGAGTCCCCATTGGCTTTACATATTCCAAAAGTTCGTACCCGTCAATCTCCGGCAGCATAATATCCAGCAGAATCAAGTCAAAGCTTTCCCGCTCAATAAAATCCGCACCGCTTTTTCCATCGTAGGCGCAGGTGCAGCGATACCCCTCCGCCTCCAGATTCATCTTTATTAAATTCGCTATCGCCTTCTCGTCTTCCACCACAAGTATTTTCTGCATCTGTGTTGTCCTCATAAATATTATATAGCAAGCTGACTTGGATTCTGCGCCAGCAGAATCATTATACCACAAGCGCAG
Source organism: Lachnoclostridium sp. (assembly GCA_023664665.1). Lineage (GTDB taxonomy): Bacteria > Bacillota > Clostridia > Lachnospirales > Lachnospiraceae > Acetatifactor. The sequence continues at coordinate 21,857 of JAMPEY010000026.1, read as the reverse complement.
AAAAGGAAGCGTCCCGTAGGGGCATTTACTTTTCAAGCTGTGGCTCTAGTATAATGCCTCCCAAAGCGTTTCTTTGCTTTGGGAGGGCAAGGCAGCACAAGCTGACTTGGATTCTGCGCCAGCAGAATCATTATACCACAAGCGCAGAAAAGGAAGCGTCCCGTAGGGGCATTTACTTTTCAAGCTGTGGCTCTAGTATAATGCCTCCCAAAGCGTTTCTTTGCTTTGGGAGGGCAAGGCAGCACAAGCTGACTTGGATTCTGTGCCAGCAGAATCATTATACCACACAGATGTGTCAAAGTTGTGTATTGCGGCTTAATGCCTAATAGAGAAATAGTTAAGCAAAATCTCTTTAATATGGTTATAACGCCTTGCGTAAGAATTTTCTACACGGATAATCTGCAGATTATGCGCATGGCAGATTTCATTTTTCTTTCGGTCGCGATTCTGCACCACTTCATCTTCAAAATGCTCCTTCCCATCCAGCTCTATTGCCAAAATGGGAATATTATCCCTCCCCTGACGCTCATACACCACAAAGTCAAATCTCCCTGAATAAAATAAATCACTATAATTGATGTTATCCTCAAAGACTTGAGAAATTGCTACTTCCTTTTGCACGCTGTAACGGCTTTGTGACAGCCATATATTTTCCAATGCATGATTTAAATTTTCTAAAAAAGCCTCTTCCGTTGCCGTACTAAAAGGTTTCACACCTAAGGCTCTGGAATTCGTATGTTTTGGAGTCACTAGGGATTCCCCTTTTTCTTTTACATATTGGACAAGCTCAAAAAGGTCATCTTCGCTGTTCTTTTGATGCAGGCGCACCAGATTATCCTCATCCAAAAGCAAAATCAATTTGTCTTTTGCACGGGATGTCGCTACATTAATAAGTTCCTTATTATTTTTCAACCATTCATAAGTACCTGCCTGAGTCTGGTCCGTAAGCGCCATGGAAAACAGCACTACATCCTTCTCATCCCCTTGAAAGGCATGCACCGTTCCGCATGCTACATTTTGCAGCTTTTCGCATTGTACTGCCTGCTCTATTAATTTTCTCTGATTTACAAAAGGCGTAATCACGCCAATCGTTTTGTCTTTATTTTGATATGCATATCTAACGATTTCCTCCACCTCGCCGTCAGCAGTGTTCTTGGCATCACTGCGGTTGCTTTTTACATTGATAAGCACAAGAGGATTTTGTTCCTTACTGTCGGAACAGATTTTTAACTTGGAATTATAATATTTCTTATTATTAAACTCGATAATCTTCCGATTGCAGCGATAATGATTGTGCAAAAGAACCTCATCGCTTACCGCATCGCATGCCAAAAAAGTTTTATAAATAGAATTTGTCCTATAATCATATTCGTCTGCCACATTATATTTTTTACGCAGTTTTTGGTTTGTCAGTTCATCCAAGAGAATTACGGGATTCAACTGCTGCGGGTCCCCTACCAGCATCAAATTTTCCCCTCTGATAATCGGCACAAGGGAAACCGCTGTGTTACACTGACTCGCTTCATCAATAATCACCATATCAAATATAGGCTTCGGCTCTCCCAGCTTATGGGCGGATATACATGTAGTAATGATAACCGGAAAAATTTTTTGCAGCTTTTTCACATTACTTGTATTGCTGAGATATCCTTGGAAATCCGCTACTTGCTTTTCCTCTTTTTCCTCAAATAAAATATCTCTTAACTCTTTGTATTTTTCCTCACCCAATCTTTTAATATAGCGGGCAGAAGTATAAAATAAATATTTGTATAGTTCTTCCAAATTATTATCTAACAATGCAAGGGCTTCCTCATCGGTTGTTTCTCCCAGCTCCCCTATCTTTTCCTGAACCTGATTTAGCTGTCTTCCCTGTAAATCCGACTGAAAAGGAACCATTTCCAAAGAGGCTGTCATCCTTCTCTGATATTCCAGCATTCTGTTTAATGTTTCCCGCCTCTCTTTGAAGTCCAAGACATCTTCATATTTTTTCAATAAATTGGACAGCTTCTTAGCCCGCTCCGAACGGTCATCTTTGTTTTTATCCAATGTGGATTCATACACTGTAACATCTTTTACCTGTGCATACACTTTTTTGATATATTCTATAGCTTCTTTTACCTTATCCTGATTGCCTAAGCGCAGCACGGGAAAAGGAATCTTTTTCCCTTTATATTCCATACTTCGCAGTTTTTCAAAAACACTATTGATGGGATGATTGTTATAAGAAGCAAAAAGCACTGTCCTCTCATTGAAAAAGGCTGTCACTATCGTATTGATAATCGTATTTGTCTTGCCTGTTCCGGGAGGTCCCTGAATATACGCTATGGGATATTTCATGGCATTATTGATTGCTAAAAGCTGGTCCAGATTAATCCGCTTATCAATCAGAGTAATAGGATATTCTTTTCTTCGGATAGGCGGTTTCAAAAGTTCACCGAAAAATGCCTTGATAGGTATTGTCGCTTTTCCCTCACTATACATATCAATAATTGCCCGGTATTCACTATGTAAATCCAGCACTACCTCCATTCCCAGCCCGATTATATATGGCATATCATCCACTCCCATGACCTGATTGGTATGCCTTGTCACACAGTCTTTGATTTGCTCTTGATTTTTCTCAAAATCCCTTAAAAGCTCATACTCCTCCGCATCCAGATATTTGCGAATATTTTCTTTGGTTTCACCTAAATAGAACTCTGTACAAACAGTAATTTCATCATCCGGCCGCAGAACCTTATTCTTTACATCAAGCTGCAGCTTCCTGTAAGCCAGCACATACAATCCCCTATTCGTATTTATGCTTAAAACATTTAAGGCAAGCTGTTGAATCACTAACTTCCCGGATTTTCGTTCTTTTTCATCCATCTTATATTGGAAATTTTTCACAATCGTCTGAAACTGCTCTGTACTAAGCTGGTAGCTCTCTCCTTGAAAACTATCCCCATCCAAAAATTTAACCAGCTCAAAGTCCGAATAATACGGCGTGGTATCCATACGGTTACACATTTCCAGATAATTCAAAATCTTTAAGTTGGCTATATTATCAAATAACATCTTATATTTATGGGGATTCAGATAAATGTCCTGTACCAATTTCTGATTTACCGGACAGTAAGACCCCTCTACGATTTGCGAGGATATAATAGAATCTATATAGATGGTATCATAAGAATCTGTTGTGTATCTGCCTAAATGCAGACCCTCGACAGCAAGAGTACGCTTTGCAGCATTTAAATTGCGAATACCTATCCAATACTTTGTAACTTCTTCTTTTTTATTCTTATATTCTATCTTTAGCCATTTCCCCTCATGAATGGCTCTGAAAATATCATGGTGTATATTGTTCATCGTATCTCCCCATTAATATATTATGTGTACGAGTTTACATTTTTCTCATATACTGCTTCAGTTGGTCATAAAAGTTTTCCCTTGTTCCCGCCATAATCACTACCACCACTGTATCTTCCAGATATTCTACCGTGTATGCAAGTTCATAATTTGTTTTATTGTAATAAATATCATATCCGTACACTCCGGACAAATCGCCTGTCTTTGCCTCGCCAACCGTATAATCTTCCCGTATTTTATCAACAGCCTCCTGATACCGCTTTTTGAGCTTTTTATCTTTCAATTTCTTTATAAATTTTGCTGCGGGAGGAAGAAAACGAACCTCTGTCATTCTTTCTCCTCCCCATCAAAAACATCCTCATAGGACTCATATTCGGATTCTGCTGCCGCAGCACGCCCTGCTTCACTAAGCATCTCCTCCACAGCCGGGCGCACCTGACCTTGTGCCTGCTTAAAATGCTGAAGCAGTTCATTTCCTGTATATCCCTGCTCAATCAAGTCTGCCAGTATCTGCTCTGCAAACTCCCCACCCGTATTTGTTTTCACAGGGCGGATAATTAACTCATTCCCGCGCACCATACACTCTGCTTCCGTATCAAACCCCAGCATAGCAAAAAACTTCTGCGGAATGGTTATCTGCCGTTTTGAAGAAATGCTCACTCTTTTCATTTCCATAGGAACACGACCTTTCACCATAGCTATATGTTATATACATTTCCTTCTTATGATATGCAAATCAAGGAAACAATATTCTTGGTTTCTTGGATAATTGTATTTGATTCCTTTTGGTTTGTCAAGTTTCATCTGGGCTTTCGTTTAATATCTAATAGACAAATTGTAAACTTACACTGAAAACTTACAATAGGCACAGGTTTATAATTATGTGAGTAAAAAAACAAAAACATTAGAAGAAAGGAACAACAAAAATGAAGAAAAAAATTTTAGCTGCGTTTGTTTGTGCGGCAACGGTACTTAGCCTTGCGGGATGCGCGGGCAGCAAAAATGACCGCCCGATGGAAAACACAGCGAGCGTGAACACAAACACCTCCCCTGCCCCATCAACACCGGAAGCTGGCACAAGCAAGCCGGAAGCCTCACCGACAGACGAGGCAGGCAGCACAAACACGCCCGAGGTGAATTTGGCAGATTGGGATTACAGAACTTATAAAACTGATAGCGGCGAAAACTCGCTCCGAATCGCCTATTACAAGGGAACGGACGAAAAAGTCGAGATTCCTGCAGAGATAAATGGTGTAGAGGTAACTCTGATATCGGGCGGCGCATTTCGGAGCAACATAGATATCACAAGCGTGACCATTCCCGCAACCATTGTTGAAATTGACGAAGAGGCTTTTGCCGGCTGCCTGAATCTCAGCGAGATAACATTCGAGGGCAGCGCACCGATTTTGAAGGATGGTTCCAAGAATGCGCTTAATGCTTTTAAAGGAACGCCGTGGCTAGAGGCAAAGAAAGAGGAAAACCCCGACTTTTTCATCATTGGAGATGTTTTGTATAAGGGGCTGGAGTGCGAGGGCAACATAACGATACCCGACAATGTGAAAAAAATCGCCGATTTTGCATTTTACCAAAATGCCAAGGTTACAGGCGCAACTATCCCCGACAGTGTGACAGAGCTGGGCACAAATGCATTTGAGTATAACATAGAGTTGGTATATAAAGGCACTGTTTACAAGGGGTCTGGCGATTACAAGACATTGCGTGAAACCATAGCGCAGAACGCCATTACTGCCGAATTCGGCGATGAGGATTGCATAATCACCGACAATGTGCTTATGAAGGTAAATCCCAATGTGACAAAGCTTGAACTCCCCGACACCGTTAAGGACATTGACGATAAGGCGTTTGACGGCTGCAGTCACAGCATCGTCATCTCATTCAAGGGCAAAAACTACAACTACGCAAGCATCGAAAAGCTCAAAGCCGACATGAGCGCAGAGTAACTTACACAGCAAAAATAAAATAAATCAACGAAACGAAACTCCTCCGTTTGAGCAACGGAGGAGTTTGTCAATCCAGCTCCCTTAAAATATGTTTCTAATTTAGTTGCTATTTTATGCGTTTATAATAACACATATTCTTTTTTCAGTCAATTACTGCCTTCCTCACCTCCCCGTAACCTGATACCCCGAATAAATCCGTCTGCCTATCACAGCAATCACCACACTGCAGAGTATATAAATAACCGGCACAATCTGCCATGAAGCAAAACAGTGCCCGAATATGGGAATCGTCCTCTCATCAAAAATATTCTGTATGTTTAAATAGGTTATGGGCAGAGAATTCCAGATTTGGAACGGCACACGGTACTGCGCCGGAATACCAAACATCCCTCCAGCAATGATAAGAACGGCAGCGACAGCCAATGTCGCCAGATTATTGTGGAGCGCCTCTGATAAAACCATCACAAACACTGCCTGCACAATAGCTGTCAGAATGAAAATGCCATAAGCCAGCAGACATGCCTGCCCAACCGTCAAAGGATACGAATAGTCAAAATAGCAAAACTGAAAAACTGCCTGAAAGCCTGCTACCCCAAAAATTCCCAATGCAAGCCCTATAATAACCGCTGCTATTAACGCTGCTCCCAGCACGGCAGCACTGATTCCGGCCGATATCTTTGCCCAAAAAGCAAGGGTTTTCCCTTTTGCGCTGGAAAGTATCATCTGGTCGGTTCTTCGTACATGCTCCTCCGCAAAGAGATTGGACAAAGAAATGGCAACAAACAAAAGCATACACACCCCGGCTGTATTCAAGGTATAAAGCGCATGGATATAGCCATCCTGATAAAAATAAGTAATGGGCTTCTGGATTTGCGCTTCCTTTTTTCTCCAAAATTCCTTTTCCGCTTCTGAAAGCCGTAAGGCACGCCAATTTTCTTCTAACTGCTCAAGCCTCGCAGCATAAAATTCTTCCTCATTGGGACTCCAATCCCATATATCATCCATATTCCTCTCCAGACCATTTCTGATGAAATTAAAAATCTCACTGTAGGGACGGGCATAAGTCTGATACTCCTCCGTCAAGGTATAGCGCGCTTCTTCTCTGGGAATTTTCCCATAAGCTTCCATGGTTTCCTGAAGCAGCTCCTGATTCACTGCCCGCCCGGACAAGGCTTTCCGATATGCCATGTCCACCTGATACATATGGTAATGCGTATCAACCTCCTTCCCGTCCACCCAATAGGTTCCAAAAAGGCTGGATGTCACCACCATGCCCAGCACAACCAGACAGATAAGCAGGGTAATCCATATAAGCTTGCGCTTCAGGATTTTTTTCATCTCATATAAATAAAGGGTTTTAAAATGACTCATGTTTACCTCTCATTCCGCCGCACAAGCGGCACAAACAATGAATTTATGAAAACTGCTGCAAATAAAATTCCTCCAAATCCCCTTTTTCGCTGTCCCATTCCCCTTGGTAAATCAACTGACCATTTTTCATCAAAAGGATTTCATTGGCAATATGCTCCACATCCGAAACGATATGCGTGGACAATATGACAATGCTCTCCTTCCCTAGACCCTCGATTAAATTCCGGAAACGCACCCTCTCCTTGGGGTCTAACCCCGCGGTGGGTTCGTCCAGAATCAACAGCTTGGGCTCATTTAATAATGCCTGCGCAATTCCCAGCCTCTGTTTCATGCCCCCCGAAAAGGTTTTGATTTTTTTGCGGCACACATCCTGCAGAGATACCAGCTCAAGCAGCTCTTGTGCCCTGCGCCTTGCCTGCGCCTTTGGGATTCCCTTTAACGCCGCCATATACAAAAGGAAATCCAATGCACTAAATTCCGGATAATACCCGAAATCCTGAGGCAGATATCCGAGGATGGCACGGTAAGCTTCCTCGCCCACATCCATGCCGTCAAAGGTGACGGTGCCGCTGGTGGGCTTTAAAATGCCGCAGATGACCCGCATCAATGTAGTTTTCCCGGCGCCGTTTGCCCCCAATAACCCATACACTCCCTTCTGCAGCTTTATGGAAACCCGGTCCACCGCAATGCGGTTTTTATACTGTTTTGATACACGGTCTATTACAAGTTCCATAGTAACCTCCTTCTTTATGCTCCTTTGGTGATTGCGAAACCCTGGTTTTCGCAACCACCTATTTACATCAACTCGTTTTGCTTTATCATGCCAATGGACTGCTTCGCAATTCCCACCATAAATGCCACTGCTGCCAGACACCACCACACGAAATAATTTTCATGGTAAATCAGCGGAAATTCCATATGGCAGAATATGCCGGAAACGCTGACACAAGCCGCAATGCCGCCGCAGAAATACACAGCTTCCCGATTCTTGTATTGACGGATAATCCACAGCCCTGCCCATGTGGTCAGCAGATACGGCACCAGCATATAAACGCCTGCCTGTATAGGATTAGACAAATGATTCCACAACCCCAGAGGCAGCAGCAGTCCCATAAGCAGCAGATTTTCCATTCCAAGAATCCCTAACCGGGCAAGGAGAACGCTTCTTAAGGAAAACCTTGTCGCCATTTCCAGCTCCGCCATTCCATAACTTTCCGAGCGCCCGCTCTCTGAAACAGCGGCTAATGCCAGAAGCGGCGTGAACGCCGCGATGCTCCACAGCATATCCTTGGAAAGCAGCACTGCGCCAAACAATGAAACGCCAAAAATAAAGGCTGACACCACCCAGACCCATTTACGGATATAGCCAATCTGTATAAAAATAAAGGTAAGCATCCCTATCTTCGGCTGCGGCAGTCCTTTTAAAAATTCTTTTTTGTGAAGCGGTTTAGGTGCCTCAAACGCATTTTTTAATTCCTCTTGTAATGTATTTTTCAATCGAGTCCCTCCTTCCCAAGTTTTTCTTTTAATTTTTTCGATGCTGCGCCTATCCTGCGGTATGCGGCAAATCGGGAAATATGGAATGCCTTTGCAATGGCAGAAACAGGCACTTCGTTCACATACCGCAGAAGCAATAACTCCTGCTCCTCTTTTTCCAATTGGAACAATGCCGACTGAACCGCAAGGCTTGTGACAACTGCTTCCTCCAAGAATCCGTTTTCTTTGGAAATGTCTTGTGATTCCTGCAGAAATTTATCCTGCATCCTCTCCATTTTTAGGGATTCTCTGGGGTGCTTCCTATACTCGTCTATGCAGAGATTCCGCGCGATGGTGTATAAGTATTTTAGCGCGGTTTCATTTTTATGCCCCCGCATATCGCAGCTTTCTACCTGCGATACGGCTACTGATAAAGAGTTTGAAAATTTATTTTTAACCTTTATATCCGAATAGGCTTCAAAATAGCGAAGGAAGGTTTCCTGCGTAATGTCTTCCGCTGTCTGCCTGTTCTGCAGCCGGAAATAACAATAACGGTATATTTTGTCATACTGCTCTTCCATGTCCATGGACATCCTAGGGAAACCTCCTTTCCGCAAGCATCCGATAATCTATCTGCGATTATACAATGTATAACGAACAAAGACTATAAAAAGTGCGGTTCCTGCAAAAATTTTTTCATTTTATGAAAGTATGGCTCTCTTTTTGCGATTTAACAGATGAAACGCATTTGCAGATGCCATACAAGACAGAAAAGCACAAATTTGCAGATTACGGAAAGGCATGGTGATATAATGAAAAGAAGAACGCCTTGAAAGCGGCAATACTCGGAAACGAAAGAAATAAAAAGGAGAATTGGAAAAGCTTATGGAAGATACCGAAATTGTTTCACTGCTTTTAGCGCGCAGGGAATCCGCCTTGGATGAAATTCTGCGCAGATACGGCAGATTATTAAAGCATTTTGCAGGGCATATCCTTTCCTCGGCACAGGATATTGAGGAATGTGTGAACGATGTCCTGCTGGACATATGGAATACCGTTCCCCCAAAGCATCCCTCATCGATTGCAGCCTATGCTGTCACGCTTACCAGAAGACGGGCGGTGGACCGCATCCGCTACCTGACGGCAAAGAAGCGCGGCGGTGGCGTTTATCTGGTAGCTTTGGACGAATTGGCGGACTGCATTCCCGCAAATGCCGCATTAAGCGAGGACACGGACGAAATAAGGGAAGCCTGAAACAATTTTCTCTCTGAATTGCCCGCCAAAGACCGACAAATATTTATTGCATCGACTTGGGAAAAATAAACGGCGGAGAATTATTGGGCAGGGAACTGACCGTCCGGCTGCTCTATGCAGAGGATGGGGACGGTTTTGTCAGTACCTTTACTCCGGAAAGCTGTTTTTCCGGCAAAAGTTTTCAGCTCAATCAAACTTATGAATGGGGTGAACACAAAATTCGGTTAAACGCCATTCAGGAATCCGCTCTGTATGTGACCATGTTCATTGATTGCGATACCATCGGGCATGATGGGGATGAATATGAATTTGTCCTGTCCGATGAACTGGGCAATGACTATACGGTTTATCCTTATGAAGATCATGATGCCGTGGGCTACTGGTTTACCAAGCCGGTGACCATGGGTACACAACTGACCCTGAAGGTAATCCGCAGCGGTTTGGAAGCAGACTCTTATGGCCACATCACGGACGACAGCTACGAGGTGCTCTATGAAATTCCCATTGAACTGAAAAATGCTTCTCGTTGATGTAAACTTTTCAGGTGATTGTAAAACTCTTGCTTTCGTAAAACGAGTTAGGGCACAAATGCTTATTGCATAAGCATTGCATGTTCCACAAGCAGACCCTTGAAAAACGCTGGTACTTGGATGCCGTATTTTAGCATCTTATGTACCACTGCGTTTTTCACGGAGCAAGAGCGTGCCTGCGGTAGAATGTGCAATATACACAAAATGTATGTTTTGCACGAACGACACTTTGCCAAAATCCGAGTCTCGCAACTGCCTAAGATAAATTCTTCCAATACGCCGACAGGGAAAACAGATAAAACACAATAAATATCGCCAATATAATCAAAACACTCACCACATTTACCGAAAGGAGGCTGACAAGCATAGTGCTTGCAAGGGCTTTGACGGAAAAATAAGAAGAAACCGCCATCACCGCAAAAGGAAGTCCGTATGCTGTTCCCAACTCGCAGGCAATGGATTTTTTCAGTGTATCTTCGCTTAATCCCAGCTTTTTCAAGACTCCGTACCTCTCTTTTTCCTCGGTGGAATCATTATAGGTTTTCATCAGCATAATGCAGCCGCTTGCCATGATAAATACCGCAAACACAAAACCGCAGAGGGCATACAGCACTTTCACCCACACAATGTCGTCCTGAGACGGGTCTACGGCGATACTTCCCGCATAATTCTTCTCCCCCTGATTATTCTCATTTGCAAATAAGCGAACCGCATCCCTTGTCTTAACAAAATCCTCCGGTTCCGAAATCCGATAATTAAAAGTATATAGTATTTCCTGTCCCTCAGCCAGCCATTTTTCATACACGGCATCATTGACCACATAAAACGCCACTCCTGCCATTTGCTGCAAATATCCGAGATAAGGCTGCCTTACGGTCAAAATCCGCTCATAACGCTTTCCGGCAATGACTATCTCCTCATTTTTTTCGTAGCCGATAAAGGACATTAACGGCATATTACTTAACCCGACCACTTCGTTTTCCGCAGGCTCCGAAAAGGTAAAATCAAGCCCTGCATCCCCCGCAAGCTCTTTCATTTCGGAATAGGAAAACATAAGATATCCTTTTGTTCCCCCTCCGCTGTCTCCCTCCTGCGGCGTAAGCGCCACTCCCGCAATCTGTGTTTTACAGGAAATACCGGTGTTCTCCAATATTACTGCCTCCGCGGGATTTCCGAGGTTTTCCTGATTGGTGACAAGCTGGAAAGTATAAAAATTGTCAAACCGTCTCATGTTATCATATCTGTTTTTTACGGCAAATCCCGCTGCCAGAGCCGTTACGCCGGAAAGTGCCAACACACTGACCATGGCATAAGTGCGGTAATTTTTCTTCATGCGGAAAATCATCTGATTAACCCATAAATTCCTCTGTTGCCGATATAAAAAATTTTTGTTTTTGGCAAGCCGCTGGAACACAAAGGGCAGCAGTCCTCCGAACATCAGATAAACCCCCAGAGTCACCAAAACCACCGCGCCTACAATATATGCCATAAATGTCTGCTGATTCGCTTTGGTTGACAGATAAAAGCCGGTTCCCAGCACTCCGCATCCCAAAACGGTTTTCAAAAAGAGAAGAAAGGAATTCTGTTTCACATATTCATTCTGCCTCGCTGCGGAAACCATGTCCAGCACACTGCTCCTGACAATATTAAAATAGCCCTTCCACACAAAAATGCCATAGATAATCAGGTATACTACACCGGTAATAAGAATCGGCTTCGGTGATACCCAGAAACGGGCTTCAACGGGAATCTCCGCCACCGCCAATAATATCATCTGAAACAGTCCTTCCGCCAGACTGCCGAAAACAAGCCCCAGCACCAAAGCGACAATGCCGATTAACAAGGTTTCTATCATATACATTTTTCCGATTTTATCATTGGAAAGCCCCATAAAAATGTAAATGCCGATTTCCTTTTTGCGCTTGGTCAAAAAAACATTGGTGGCGTACCAGATATAAAAAAACGAAAACACACCCATCACAAAGCAGAGCACCCGGATAATGATATCCGCATACTCCTTGTTGCGCTGTCCTATCTGTACCAAAGTATCGGAATAAATAATATTTTGAAAATTCAGGAAAACCACTATGGTAAATGCCAATGAAAAAATCAGCGACAAAAAGTTTTTCGCACTGCCCTTAAAATTCAGAAACGCCAATCTGCTCATTCGCATAAAAAATCACCTCCCATGGATGTCTCCACTTGGATGATGCGGTCATAAAACTCCTTGCGGTTCTCACCGCGGCTGATTTTACATTTAAAAGAGCCGTCACTCAGGAAGAATACATCCTTTGCATAAGAAGCGCAAAACGGATCGTGTGTGACCATTAAAATAGTAGCCTGCCCGTTTTTGTTTACATTGGAGAGACATTCCAATAATTCCCTGCCCGCCTTGGAATCCAGCGCCCCCGTAGGCTCATCCGCAAAAATAATCTGCGGGTTTGTAATCAGCGCACGGCAGATGGCTCCCCGCTGCTTCTGCCCTCCCGATAACTGATAAGGATATTTCTTTAAATGATTTTCCAGCCGGAATCTTTGCGCCAGCTCTTCGCTTTTTTCTATACAGATTTTGCCGGAAACCCCGTTTAAAGAAAGGGGCAGCGCAATATTATCCTGCAGGGTCATCGTATCCAGCAAATTATAATCCTGAAAAATAAATCCTATTTTATCCCTGCGCAGCTTGGAAAGTTCCTTGTTGGAAATATGCGTGATATCCTTTCCGTCCATGCAAACGCTCCCCGAAGACGCCTTATCTATGGTGGACAAAATATTTAACAAGGTAGTTTTGCCGGAGCCGGAAGGCCCCATAATGGCGATAAAATCATTTTCATAAATACAAAAGTCAATCCCCCTCAAAACCGTTGCCGTAAAACCGCGGCTTCCATAACTTTTTTGCAGTCCCGCTACCTCAACTACTTTTTTCATCTTTACCTCCCATTCCGCCGCGCCAGCGGCATTTTGTTGTTGCTTTAAAATATATTGTAGCGGGTCTGTGTAAAAAAATCCTTACGCTTTCCTTACAAAACAAAGGGGATTTCTTACAGTTTTTGTAAGGTTGGCTCTCCAAACGATATACTTACCCTTGTATATTTTCCCTGTTCGCTTTCTATATGAATTTCATGTTCCAGCTTTTCTATAATTTTAGACACCATATATAATCCCATTCCGGTGGATTTGTATTTTCCGTTATGGTGACTGCTTCCGGTAAATCCCTTTTCAAATACCCGGCGGATATCTTCTGCCACGATTCCTTCTCCACGGTCTTCTACATACAGTGTCACGGCGTCCCGAGCGCTTTCGGACCAGATAATCAAACGGGGCTCTTCCAGAGCATATTTAATGGCATTTGAAAAAAGCTGATCCAGAATATAAACCAGCCACGACGGGTCCGTGTGTACCTTCTCGTCCCCTACACGGATATCCAGAGTAAACTTTTTCTGTATCAGGAAAAAGCTGTTATTTTTGACGGCAGTTTTCACACAGTCCGACAAACTCACTGCCTTGATCCGTAAATCCAGCCATTCCCCCGAAAGCCTGCATCCCAAGAGCATGGAATTGACCTGTCCGCTGATTCTTTCCAACTGTCCCCGCAATTCCCCGCGCTGCCCGGCATCGGGAATTTCCTCGTCCATCAAAAGCGCTGCTGCCAGCGGGATTTTGATTTCATGGCACCACTTTGCCACATAATCCTGCAACTCCCGATTCTCCTGACTTCGCTTTGCCAAACACTTTTTCAGGATTTCCACATCATGCAGCACAATATCTTGATTTTCAAAAGGAGACAATTCCATAAAAATCACATCCTCCAGCGACAGCGCCGCATTCTTCTCATGCTCCCATTTTTTCAACCGCACAAAATCGATTCCCAAAAGAAACAATAAAGTCACCGTCAACAGCAAATTAAAATAGACTGCATACCTGACGGAAATATAAGGCACCAGCAGCCCGTAATAAAGATTAAAAAATAAAATCAGGCAGATAACAAGAAAAATTGTCCCTGCCCTTTTCCTCCAATATACCTTTATATATTTCATGGTATGGAATATCCCACTCCTTTCTTGGTGCAGATGATTTCTTCCCCTGCCGCCTCCTTGAGCTTGGCACGGAGACGGGAAATTAGCGTAGTGAGCGTTCCGTCCGAGATAAATTCATCCGTACTCCACAATTCCTGCATCAACTCTTCCCTTGTGACAATGCCGGGGCGCTGTGCCATGAGTTTTGACAAAATTTTCCTCTCGGATTTTGTCAGTTCCACTTCCTTTTCTCCCACAAACATTATCTGGGAAGTACAGTCAAAATGAAGTTCGCCCCAGAGGTAAATTTCCTTTTTCTCCCTATAATGATAAGTTCTGCGCAGAAGCGCTTCTATCTTTGCCTTCAAAAGCTCCAGCCGAAAAGGCTTGTCCACATAATCGTCTCCGCCCCAGGCGACTCCCATAATCTTATCTTTATCATCATTCCGGCTGCTGATAAAAATAACCGGTACCGTGGAAATCTGCCTGATTTGCGCACACCAATAGAAACCGTCAAAATTCGGTAGATTCACATCCATTAAAATCAAGTCGGGGTTTAAGGAAAGCGCTTCCCCCGCAATATCGGCAAAATTCTCCGCCTGCAGGGTCTCATATCCCCACTTGTTAAGATATCCGGCAATCTCCTTCAAAAGCGCCTCGTCATCTTCCACAATAAAAATTTTCATCATACCCTGAATCCTTTTCATCACACCATATGCACAGAATAATTCTGCAGAATTATTCCGCAGTATTATTATAGTAATCTCAAAATAAAATGTCTACTGTTTTTAGCGTGAGAAGAACATTCTTCATTGCAGCGGAAGATTGTATTTGTTATAATAAGGGTGTTGTTTGGGATAGGAAAAGAGGTGTGGTAATGAAGGAAAAGATGAAATTTATGTCCGAAGCGCTTCGTGAAGCTTCGGAGGGAATCGCCAATCATCACGGAGGTCCTTTCGGTTCCGTGGTAGTGTCGGACGGCAAAATCGTAGGGCGGGGACATAATTGTGTCCTGCTGAAAAAGGACGCCACCTGTCACGGGGAGATGGAGGCCATCCGGGACGCCTGCCGTACTCTGGGAACCCACGATTTGTCGGGCTGTGACCTCTATACCACTGCGGAACCCTGCCCCATGTGCCTTGGCGCAATCCTCTGGTCCAATATCCGACAGGTCTATTATGGATGCAATATCAAGGACACGGAAGATATCGGATTCCGTGACAGCAAATTCTATGACTATCTCCGCGGACAGAGTAAAGAGCTGACCCTTACGGAGTTGGACAGAACCCGCTGTCTGGAACTTTTTGCGGAATATGAAAAAGGAAATCATCAAGGGTATTAAATAAGAGCCGAAAATCCCGTGCGCTTCTTGATAAATGCCTTAATTTATGGCATAATACTGTTGAATTAAAGTACCAGAGGGATAAATGTATGAAAAAACTTATATTACAGATAATCACTTTCACTTTTTGTTTGATGACAAGCATTGCCTTTTTTACAATGCCTGTATCTGCCGCTACGGTACGCGTCGGTTATTATGATGACGGCGAACCGGCGTTTCAAGACGGTTTTTCCGATGACCGGCGTAAATCGGGATATGCATATGATTATTATCAGATGCTGGCACGGTATGCGGGCTGGAAATATGAATATGTATATGGAAACAAAGAAGAAATATGCCAAATGCTCATAGACGGCGACATTGATATAATGGCGGGAGCCTCTAAAGCAGACAGCACCCTTGCCGGCAAGGTTAACTTTTCATCATCGGATATGGGCTTGTATGATGGCAGATATTTCGCCGTCAAGAACTCCGATACCGGGCTGCTTGATGAATTGGATGATGCGATGGCGCAAATAGATACGGTTTTTCCGACATTTACCATCGAACTGCAGCAGAAATATTTTAATGAAGCATCCGATTTGTCTTTGACAGAGCAAGAGGAGCAGTGGCTGCTTCAGAAAAAAACCTTGGTGTTCGGATATACGCGCTATCATCTTCCGTTTTCGGGTCAAGACGATGATGGCAATCCTGTTGGGCTTGCGGGCGAGCTTATGCGCCAGCTTGAAGAATTTGCGGACATAGAAGTCATTCCTGTGTGCTTCGATTATGTCTGGGATATGGAGAATGCATTGAAAGACCATACAATCGATATAGGATTTCCGATGTATTCAGACTCTTGGCTTGCCGAGAGCAAGGGCTTGCTCCAGACAAAAGCCGTTGTTACCGACAGGATGATGATAGTTTATCACGGCGAATACACAAGCGATACTACCTCAAAATTAGCCATGCCCAAAATGTCGCTGGGATTAAGGGACTATCTTCCGTCCAATTACCCGGATACGACTGTAACGGAATATGATAATTTTCATGATACCTTCGAGGCTGTGTACAATGGCGAGGCCGGCTGTTTTATTGCCTATTCAAGCATAGTCCAGCGGCAGCTGAGCGGTTATGACAAGGCTGATGAGCTTAATGTAAGCTATCTTGACAAAACCGAGGAGCTTTGCCTGCTGGTAAGTCAGGACAGCGCTGTTTTATCCGTAATACTCGACAAGATGATAAATCAGATTAACAGAGAGGAAATAACGGGCACATTACTTCAATATGCAAGTATTGATAAATCTTCGCAGTTTATCTTTAAAGACTTTTTAAAACGGTATGCTTATTTTATAATGATAGTTCTTGCCGTTTTTGTCGCTTTGATCGCGCTGGCATTCATTCTCTACATACGAAAATCCCGCGCATATAACAGACAGCAGGAAGAAATGCAGCTTTCGCTCAAAAATGCTCTTGAAATGGCTGATGCGGCAAATAAGGCAAAGACGAACTTTTTGTCCAGCATGAGCCACGATATCCGAACCCCCATGAATGCCATCGTGGGAATGACGGATATTGCCAAAAAGCATACGGATGATAGAGAAAAATTAGACGACTGCCTTGATAAAATAACGCTGTCAAGCCGTCATCTTTTGACATTGATAAACGATGTCCTCGACATTTCCAAAATAGAGAGCGGTAAGCTTACGCTTGCTCCGATTCATTTTTCACTGCGCAAGGTAGTGGAAAATCTCGTGAATATTGTGTGCCCTATGATAAAGTCCAAAAATCAGGAATTTGATGTGCATATTCACGGCATAGACTGTGAGATACTGTATGGCGACGAACTGCGTATCAGTCAGGTGTTTATCAACATTTTAAGCAATGCGGTCAAATATACGCCGGAAGGCGGCAAAATCATACTTGACTTGTATGAGGAACGCGCAGACAATCAAACGGTACAGCTTACCTATGTTGTCAGCGATAACGGAATCGGTATGAGCCGGGAATATATGGGACATATGTTTGAGGCGTTTACCCGCGCGGACGACAGCCGCACCAACAAAATACAGGGTACCGGGCTTGGACTTGCCATCGTGAAACAGATGGTTATGCTTATGGACGGCACGATAGATTGCAAAAGCGAACCGGATAAGGGAACTGTCTTTACGGTAAAACTTAAGCTGCCCATAGGTGCAGATGACAACCGTGTCTATACGCTTCCGCCGATTGACATGCTGCTTGTGGATGATGATGAGATCTTCCTTACCATCACGGAAGATGTCATAAAAGAAATGGGGGCAAATGCAGAAACTGCCTGTAACGGGGAAAAGGCTCTTGACCTTGTTAAAAGACGGCACGAAACGGGAAATGATTATGCCGTTGCCTTGGTTGATTGGAAAATGCCGGAAATGAGCGGGGCGCAAACCGTACGCGCCATACGCGATATAGTAGGCAAAAATACATCCATCATACTTGTAACCGCCTACGACTGGGCGGATATAGAGGAAGAGGCAGAAAGCAGCGGTGCGGACGGCTTTATCTGCAAGCCTTTGTTTAAGTCGTATTTGTCCGAAAAGATAGGGCGTGTGCTCAAAACGGAAGAGGGAAGCGGTCGCATTTCAGAAAGCCAGAACGAAGATCTCAAGGGCTTGCACATACTCATAGCCGAGGATAATGATATCAACTGGGAGGTTGCCAGCGAGATACTCGGTATGTTCGGAGTGATTACCGAACATGCCGAAAACGGAAAACAGGCTGTGGAAATGATGCAAAACGCGGCGGACGGTAAATATGACCTTATACTGATGGATGTGCAAATGCCCATCATGAACGGCAGGGATGCGACAAGGGAAATCCGCAAATCATCGCGGGACTATGTCAAAAATATCCCTATCATCGCAATGACTGCGGATGCTTTCGCCGAGGATATCGCTTCCTGCCTTGCCGCAGGCATGAACGGTCATGCCGCCAAACCTATAGATACGGATAAACTCTGTCAGGAAATCAGGCGCGTTCTGAACGGTACCACCGCATTTTAACCGCAGCTTAGGTGTTACGGGGCAAGTTCCCGATAGGTTCGTACAATGACTACCGCCGCAATCAGGAAAGTCAAAATGTCGGATACCGGCATGGAGTAAAGTACGCCATCCAGCCCAAAGAAGCGGGGCAGCGCCAAAGCAAAGCCTACTCCGAATACTACCTCACGCACCAAAGAAATTGCTGTAGATGCCGCTGCTTTTCCAAGAGACTGCAGAAAAATGAAAGTACCCTTGTTGACTGTGGCAAAAATCATCATACATAAGTAAATGCGGAAACTCTTTATGGCAAACTGCGTGTAATACACACTCTCGTTTGCCGCGCCGAACAGATTGATTAGCTGTCCGGGGAATAATTCCACAATCAGCAGGGCAACAGCCCCCACAATGGCCTCTATAGTGAGCAGACGGGTAAACAGACTTTTCACCCGGTCTTTTCTGCCCGCTCCGATATTGTATCCCACCACGGGGATGCACCCTGCAGCCGTTCCCACCGCAATAGAGATAACAATCTGGAAGAACTTCATGACAATCCCCACAACAGCCATCGGAATCTGCGCATACTGCGTCTGCCCAAACACAGGGTCAAGAGCGCCGTAGGTTTGAATCATATTGTTGATAGCAGCCATAGATGCAACCAGAGATATCTGGGACAGAAAACTTGTGATTCCAAGCACCAGATACTTCCCGGTCAATTGACGGTGAATATGAAAACTCCCTGTTTCCAGCCTGACCGCTTTCATGTGACACAGATACCACACAGCCAATACCGCCGTTAAAACCTGTCCTAACACAGTTGCCACTGCGGCCCCCATCATACCCCATTTAAATATAAAAATAAAAACAGGGTCAAGAATAATATTGACTACTGCGCCTGCCAGAGTGGAAATCATAGCAAACTTAGGACTTCCGTCAGAACGGATAACGGGGTTCATTGCCTGCCCGAACATATAGAAAGGAATGCCCAGACTAATCCAAAAAAAGTATTCCTTAGATTGGAGAAATGTCTCCTCGTTAACCCGCCCGCCGAAAAGCGTCAAAATGGGTTCCTGAAAAATAGGATAAACCGCAGCAAGGATAATGCTTCCGATAACGCACAATAATATTGCGCTCCCAATACTCTTATGTGCATCCTCTTTTCTTCCTCCGCCGAGACAAATACTGACAAAGGCACAACAGCCGTCACCAATCATCACGGCAATTGCCAAGGCTATCACTGTCATAGGAAATACCACCGTATTAGCGGCATTACCATAAGATCCGAGATAATCGGCGTTGGCGATAAAAAGTTGATCCACAATGTTATAGAGCGCCGCCACCAGCAGCGAAATCACACAGGGGACTGCGTATTTTCTCATCAGCGCTCCGATCGGCTGCTTTTCCAAAAAATCGTTTGCTTTCTGTTCCATAAAGATTCCTCCTTACATAAAACAATGCGCGGCTGAAGAAGCTGGATTTACGCCCCTTTGGCCACGCACTTTTTAGAATAATATTAAAGTTAATACATAAAAAATAAACATGCAGCAAAATTGGACTTACGCAATTACGCTACACATTTATAATTAGTATACTCATTTTGCCGGGATTTGTCAAAGACATTTTTTACTTTAGCTTTACACAATTCTTCTTGAAACGCGCCTTCCGTATGTGCCAGGTGGTTTCTGATATGCCGGACCCGAACCAGTTGTTCCAAGTCTGCATTCCATCCGGGAATTCTCCGACAGTCATTTCCTTGCACATTCCTCATGTCATCAATATATTTAGAAATGCCATGCTGCTCTCCATAAAGTTCCCCGCACAGCTTGTCTAAGTGCTTAAACTCCTCAAGGACACGGCTCTCCTTCAATATTCTGCCACATTAAACAAATTTGTCAATGTCTTTAAGGAAATTTCTACTAAAAAGCGTTGTCCTCTGACCAAAAAACTTCCGTCATTCCCGTTAGACCATATCGGAACACCAACTCTTTTACACCTGACTTTATCTCATCCCGGCTAAAATCATGTTCCTGTAAGAACTCATCATCTTTGTCATTGAGGTAATGGCTGTTTTTAATCATCTAACAGTACCCTCCAATAGTAGTGAGCATATATGATTTTGAAAAACAGTGTCCGCTTCACTTCCATGTCGGCAAACTTTTCGCCATCCGCCAATATGTAATAGTTTTTAGTTTCGCTATCATAACTGATGGTAAACTCCTTGCCAAAATCGTATTGAACTGCACTGTATAGTCCTATATCAACCCACAATTGCTTAAGCTGGCGCTGGTATTCTATCGTTTCAGGAATTACTACATCAACTAATTCTTCCGGCTTCACACTGCTTAGAACTTCATATTTAAAAATTTCTTCCTTATATGGCAGTCCTGGCAAGCCTTTATTTAGCTCATAAAGTTCCTTATCATTTTCAGACGATATGGATACAAAAGTTTTACCCTGATGCAATTCATAAAATCTGCCAATCTGCCTGAATGTTTCCGGAAAAAACGGTATCAACAGCACCCCCGTGAAGAAAGCCATCAAAGCATAATACATGGCATAATGATACCATTTTATATCGGTAATCCACTCTTTCCTTCCGGAATGATAAAATACGGCACGCTTAATCATCGCACGAAATATAAAAAATAGTATAATTGCAAAGGGAAAAAATACTACCTTTTCCATTATGTGATAATCTCCTGATACTTCTATTCAGCTAGGAATTTATTATACTTGCTTATAAAATACACGAAGCACTTCTGCCAATCTTTCTGGTTCATCAATATTCACTTCATGCCCAGAACCGTTAATCACTTGAAATTCACAATTTTTCATAATGTGTGCCAATTCCTCTGCTGCTTTTTTATTTGCAGAATCTTTCTCGCCGCAAATTACTAATGTGGGGCAGGTAATTTTCTGGATGGAATTACTAAAGTCCAACTCCATCATGGTCTTGCAAAGTTGCAAAAAATTCTCTTTGCTAAAACCCGTTTGCTGAAACATGGTTTTTGGCATGAATTGAAAAAGAATATTTTGAATACGCAATAAACCCTTAGGCATTTTATATTGTGCAGCAATAAGAACAAGGGAATTTACTTTTTCCGGATGCTCACAAGTATAGTTCAGAGCCAGCACTCCACCAAGAGATAAGCCGCACAAATTGATTTTTGATTCAAAGCTATCACATATTTTTGAAAAAGCCTCATATAAATTTTGATAAGTCACATCTTGTCCTTGGATCAACTTCGCTAAATTAGGACATTCACTATGCGCAGCAGATTCTAATTGCATAATCGTTTTTTCCCAACTATCCGGTGTCTGACCCAAACCATGTAAATATATTTGCTGCATATATTTTCTCCGTAAATCCCGATTGTGATTTGATGATTTTTAAGGGAAACAAAATCACATGACATACAAGAAAAACTTGCTGCACAAGTTTTCTTTGTCATGAATTATAGCACAATATAAATCAGGTGAAAAGAACTGATTGAAATGCTTGCTTAAAATGAAAATTTCAAAGGCTAATTCCACCACCCACTTATGCGGTGGAATTAACTTTT